>CAMMSL010000084.1 GCA_946499505.1 uncultured Lachnoclostridium sp. | reverse complement strand
CGCCCTGTCACGGCGGAGGTCGAGAGTTCGAGTCTCTTCTGGGTCGTTTCTCTTATCAGAATAATATCTGCTGAGAGATGACAATTTTATAGCTGCCGCAGTGGCGGAATTGGCAGACGCCCGGGACTTAAAATCCCGTGGGTAGTAATACCCGTGCCGGTTCGACCCCGGCCTGCGGCATTGGAAAAAGGCTAAAGCAATTTGCTTTGGTCTTTTATTTTTTGGAAAATCGGGGGATGGGAAAAATTTCAATGGATAACTGATGTGGAACAGAACAGACGGAAATTGCTTTTTCTGTCTAATTGGTATATGATGTAGCTGTGAGTAATTTAAGATACATATTTGTTTTGAAAGGAGACAGAAAATATGAGTACAGGAATGATTTGTAATTGCAAGCAGGTATCTTATGCAGATGTGGAGAATGCGCTGCATCAGATGGATAAATTCGATGATGTTCTCTCTGCATTTGATGAAGTTCAGAAAATCACACATTGTTCTACCGGATGCGGTGGATGTCATGACAAGATCATGGACGCTATCTCAGAGATCATGATGGGATAATCAGGAAGATATGAGCATCAGACATATTTTATTTGATCTGGACGGGACGCTTCTTCCCATGGTCCAAGATGAATTTGTAAAATATTATATGCCCTTGCTGGCTAAGTCCTATATGAGCGCGGGAGTATCTATCGATCCGAAGAAATTTATCGGTGCAGTATGGGCAGGATATGAGGCAATGGTAAAAAATGATGGAAGCCGGACAAACCGGGAGGCTTTCTGGAGCTATATGGAGCCGGAACTTCCATTGTCAACAGAAGAGTCGGAAGATATTGCATTGAAATTTTATGAGAATGAGTTTAACCAGGCGATATGTACGACGAAGCCGACAGACGTATCAGATCAGATCGTGAAAAGAGCGAAAGCAAAAGGATTTGAGACTTATCTGGCCACCAACCCGGTATTTCCGCGATGTGCCACTCTTAATCGTATTCACTGGGCCGGGCTGGAGGCAGAAGATTTCAAAACGATCACCACATATGAGAAGTGTACATACTGCAAGCCGAACCCGGAGTATTTCAGAGGAATTCTTGAGGAATTCCGACTGGATCCGGCGGAGTGCCTGATGGTGGGAAATGATGTGGGAGAAGATCTCTCGATCAGGACACTCGGCGTGAAGACATATCTTGTGACAGATACGATGGAGAATAAGAAGAACCTGCCGATTGAATCAGAATATATGGGAACGCTGCATGAATTGCTTCAATTTATTGAAACATTATAAAGAATGAGAAAACGGGAAGTCTGATTCACGGGCTTCCCATTTTTCGCAAACTTTACAAGGGAAAATGTTACACATTTATTACGGAAATATATTGACAAACCATATCAGTGTGATATACTTTGAAAGTCAAAGTATTTAAGACTCAAAGTAAATTTGAGAGATTTGGAGAATAGAAATGGTTGGAAAAATATGTGGAACCGGCTCTTACGTACCTCCCCATGTGATGGATAATGATGACCTGTCCAGGATCGTAGATACGAACGATGAGTGGATACGAGAGAGAACCGGGATCGGAAAGCGTCACATTATTGACGAAGAGACAACCTCTTACATGGCGGGACAGGCTGCGCTGCGTGCCGTGGAACAGAGCGGGATCGATCCGGAGGAGATCGATATGATCCTTGTGGCGACTTCATCATCGGAGACGGTTTTCCCGTGCGCTGCATGTGAAGTCCAGAAAATGATCGGTGCGTCACACGCGGTCGGATATGACCTGAATGCGGCATGTACAGGATTTGTACTTGCTTTCAACACTGCACAGGCATACATAAGCGCGGGCTTTTGCCGGACGATTATGGTGATCGGCGCTGACAGTATGAGCAATATGATCGACTGGACAGACAGGAGCACGTGCATCCTGTTCGGAGATGGCGCAGGAGCAGCTCTTTTGAGAGCAGAAGAAGGAAGTCCGGTGCACATGGCGGCTCATTCGGACGGTGTGAAAGGCCCGGCTTTGACGGGACTGAGCAGACACCGTAAGAACTGGGAAAAAGAGCTGGAACCTGATGCAGTGAAAGAATCTTATATTCATATGGACGGACAGGGCGTGTTCAAGTTTGCTGTCCGCAAAGTGCCTGAAATTATAGAAGAAGTCCTGGAAGAAACGGGAAATTCACTTGAAGAGATTGATTATTTCATTCTCCATCAGGCAAACAGGAGAATCATCGAGGCAGTGGCGAAGCGATTGAAGACAGACATCGCGAAGTTCCCGATGAATCTTGAGGAGTATGCAAATACTTCCGCAGCGACAGTGCCAATCCTCATTGATGAGATGAATAGAAAGGGAATGTTTGAAAAGGGACAGAAGATCATGATGGCAGGATTCGGTGCAGGACTTACCTGGGCAGCAAGCCTGTTTGAGTGGTAAGGCGACAAATTACGGTAATCTCCGGCAGAGCCGGATTACAATACACTCTCTCCGCATGGCGGAGCGATACAATCCCCGGGAGGGAAAATATTTTCAAGTGAGAAAGGAAAAAGAAATCATGTTAGAGAAAATCAAAGAAATCGTAGCGGACTCATTAAATGCAGACGTTGACACACTTACAGAGGAGACATCTTTCAAAGACGATCTTGGAGCGGATTCCCTGGACCTGTTTGAAATGGTAATGGCATTTGAGGAAGAGTTCGATGTAGAAATCCCGTCTGAGGATCTGGAGCAGATCAATACGATCGGCGATGTAGTAAAATATCTTGAAGCACACAAATAAGACTGATTCATTTTAAGAGAAAGAAAGGTTGTAGAGTATGAAAACAAAAGTAACCGAATTATTAGGAATTGAATATCCGATCATTCAGGGAGGAATGGCCTGGGTTGCTGAGTATCATCTCGCAG
>CAMMSL010000083.1 GCA_946499505.1 uncultured Lachnoclostridium sp. | reverse complement strand
GAGCTGCCAAATCAGGAAATAAACTGACACTGAACCTTGGATATTCTCATCCAGTTGAGATGATCGATCCGGAAGGCGTTGAGACTGTTCTGGAAGGACAGAACAAGATCACTGTCAAAGGTATCGATAAAGAGAAAGTCGGACAGTATGCGGCTGAGATCAGAGATAAGAGAAGACCGGAGCCGTACAAGGGCAAAGGTATCAAGTACGCTGATGAGGTCATCAGACGTAAAGTTGGTAAGACTGGTAAGAAATAAATAAGGAGAGTGTGAAAATGGTTAGTAAGAAATCAAGAAGCGAAATTCGTAGAAAAAAACACATGAAATTACGCAACCGTTTCAGCGGTACTGCTGAGAGACCGCGTTTAGCTGTGTTCAGAAGCAATAATCATATGTATGCTCAGATCATTGACGACACTGTTGGAAATACTCTGGTAGCAGCATCCACTCTTCAGAAAGATGTGAAAGCAGAGCTTGAGAAAACAAACAATGTTGATGCAGCAGCATACCTTGGAAAAGTAATCGCTGAGAAAGCGAAAGAAAAAGGCATCACAGAGGTCGTATTTGACAGAGGCGGCTTCATTTACCAGGGTAAGATCAAAGCACTGGCAGACGCGGCTAGAGAAGCCGGGCTGAATTTCTAAGGAAGGGAGAACACAGATGAGACAGGAACGTATTGATGCTAGTCAGATGGAATTATTAGAAAAAGTAGTATCGATCAAGCGTGTTACCAAAGTTGTTAAAGGTGGTCGTAACTTCCGTTTTACAGCTTTAGTTGTTGTCGGAGACGGCAATGGCCATGTTGGTGCAGGTTTAGGAAAAGCTACTGAGATCCCGGAAGCGATCCGCAAAGGAAAAGAGGATGCTATGAAGAAAATGATCACAGTTGCACTTGATGAGAATTCAAGTGTGATCCATGATGTGATCGGAAAATTCGGAAGCGCATCCGTACTCCTTAAGAACGCTCCGGATGGTACTGGTGTTATCGCCGGAGGTCCGGCCCGTGCCGTGATCGAGATGGCGGGAATCAAAAACATCCGTACAAAATCTCTTGGATCAAACAATAAGCAGAATGTTGTACTTGCTACGATCGAAGGACTCAAGAGCACAAAGGCTCCGGAAGATGTTGCAAGACTTCGTGGAAAATCTATTGAGGAGATCATGGGCTAAGCAGACAGAATCTGTTATGATATAGTCAGATCTGTCACATAAGGAGGTAAGATTGAAATGGCAAACTTAAAAGTTACGTTAGTAAAGTCTACAATCGGCGCCATACCAAAGCATAAGAAGACAGTTGAGGCTCTTGGTCTCAAGAAGACAGGCAGAACAGTCGTACTGCCGGATAATGCAGCTACCAGAGGTATGGTACAGCAGGTTAGACATTTAGTAAAGGTTGAAGAAGAGGCATAAAAAGATAAGGAGGTAACGTCATGGACTTATCAAACTTAAGACCGGCAGACGGTTCTAAACAGAGTGATAATTTCAGAAGAGGCCGTGGACATGGTTCAGGAAACGGTAAGACAGCCGGCAAAGGCCACAAAGGACAGAAAGCCCGTTCAGGTGCTACAAGACCTGGATTTGAAGGTGGTCAGATGCCTTTATACAGAAGAATACCGAAGAGAGGGTTCACAAACAGGAACTCCAAGACGATCGTTGCAATCAACTTAGGTGCACTTGAGAGATTCGAGGATGGCGCTACAGTATCTGTTGAGACACTGATCGAGAGCGGTATCGTGAAAAACCCGAGAGACGGGGTTAAAATTCTTGGAAATGGAGAGTTAACTAAGAAGCTTACAGTTCAGGCTAATGCATTCAGTGCAAAAGCTGCTGAGAAGATTGAAGCACTTGGTGGAAAAGCAGAGGTGATCTAATGCTGAAGACAGTACGCAGAGCATTTCAGATTGAGGATATAAGGAAACGAATCCTCTATACGTTTGCAATGCTTATCGTTGTTAGACTTGGATCACAGCTCCCTACACCGGGAGTGGATCCGACCTTCATTCAGGAGTTCTTTGAGAATCAGACCGGTGACGCTTTCAACTTTTTTGAAGCGTTCACCGGCGGTTCCTTTACTAACATGTCCATCTTTGCCCTGAGTATTACTCCATATATTACTTCTTCCATTATCATGCAGCTTCTCACGATTGCGATTCCGAAGCTTGAGGAAATGCAGAAAGAGGGAGAAGACGGAAGAAAGAAGATTGCGGCGATTACCAGATATGTTACAGTCGGCCTTGCTCTTATCGAGTCTACAGCTATGGCAGTAGGATTTGGCCGTCAGGGACTTCTTGAAGAGTATAATTTTGTGAACTGTGCAATTGTTGTGTGTACTCTGACTGCAGGAAGTGCTTTCCTGATGTGGATCGGTGAGCGTATAACAGAAAAGGGAGTCGGGAATGGTATTTCAATTGTTCTTCTGATCAATATTCTGTCGCGCGTACCGGATGATTGTGTTACACTGTATACACAGTTTATGAGCGGAAAATCGATTGCACAGGCCGGACTTGCCGGACTTGTTATTCTGGCGGTCATCCTTGTTGTAATTATTTTCGTTGTAGTCCTTCAGAGCGGTGAGAGAAGGATTGCCGTGCAGTATTCCAAAAAGGTGCAGGGCAGAAAGATGTATGGCGGACAGTCCACACATATTCCGCTCCGCGTAAATACGGCAGGCGTCATCCCGGTCATCTTTTCTTCATCTCTGATGCAGACGCCGATCGTCATTGCTCAGTTCCTTGGCAAAGGGAACGGTACGGGGATCGGAAGCCAGATCCTTGCGGGAATGAACTCCAATAACTGGTGTGACCCTTCAAGACCGATATATTCAGTGGGTCTTCTTGTGTATATAGTACTTACAGTATTTTTTGCGTATTTCTATACATCGATTACATTCAATCCGCTTGAGATCGCAAACAATATGAAAAAGAGCGGCGGATTTATCCCGGGTATACGTCCCGGAAAGCCGACGGTCGAGTATTTACAGAAGATTCTGAATTATATAATCTTCATCGGAGCATGCGGCCTGATCATCGTACAGGTCATTCCATATTTCTTTAATGGTGTATTCGGTGCGAATGTATCCTTCGGCGGTACGTCTATTATCATTATCGTGGGAGTCGTGCTCGAGACGATCAAAAAGATCGAGTCCCAGATGCTTGTGAGAAATTATACAGGATTTTTGAATAACAAAGGAAGCAACATGAAGAACAGCTTTCTCGGATATTAAAACAATTAGCTCGCCCT
>CAMMSL010000082.1 GCA_946499505.1 uncultured Lachnoclostridium sp. | reverse complement strand
TGCGACCGAGTGAAAACGAGTGCGTTAGCAATACCTGTCTCCTGGCGGATACTTTACTAATACGAAAAATACGAATTTTACTTCAGCACTTCCAATTCAATCTCATTACTGCTTGTATACATCTCTCCGTCTTTTGTGACGAATACGGCTTCTACGCCGTCAAGGCTGCGGATCAGCTCAAGTCCGTCTTCCAGTCCCATAGCAAAGCACGTTGTGCTCAGGGCATCTCCGTCTACTGATTGATCGGAGATGATCGTCACCTGATCGAGATCATTCTGCACAGGATATCCTGTATCAGGATCAAGGATATGATGGTAGATTACTCCGTCTTTTTCAAAATATCTTTCATAATCACCGGACGTTACAACTGACTGATCATTTATGGATACCGCTGCCATAGCGATTCCTGTCTCCGCGAACGGTTTCTGCAGACCGATACGGAAATCAGTTCCATCATAGCGTCCTCCGAGTGCAAGCATATTTCCGCCCAGATCAATAAGCGCGTGTTCGATGCCTTCGCTCTCGAGGTATTCTTTCACTCTGTCCGCAATATATCCCTTGGCAATGCCGCCCAGGTCGATCTGTGCTTCCGGATCCGTGAGGGTAACCGTATTTTCTTCTACATGGACGCAGTGGTAATCTATATGTGTGACCGCTTCTGCAAGTTCATCAGGATCGGGAAGTGTCTTATCTTCATTATCTGTAAAATTCCAGAGAGCTGACGCAGGAGCGATCGTTATGTCAAAAAGTCCGCCTGATATTTCTCCATATTCAAGTCCCTTTTGAATAAGCTCTGCGGTCTCATCAGAAACGGACACCGGTTCTCCTTTGGCATTATTTATTTCCGAAATCTCACTTGTATCTATCGTTGCGCTGAACATCTGCTCATAGTTTTCGCACATTTCCCGGCAATGTTCGATAATATCCTGATCTGCCCCCCATACTTCAATCTGCACGACCGTATCAAAAAATGTTCCGGTCATTGTAAGCGATTCACTCTCCGGAGGAGTCGTACATCCGGAGAGCAGGACAGCGGGTAACAGTGCTGCTGTTATAAAAAACACTTTTAATTTTCTCTGATTCACTGATCTGTTCCTTCCTTTGCATAATCCTGTTTATTATATCTGATTTTGCATCTGATCACAACAATCGAACATGTGATTGCATAATAAAAATCTGTGTGCTATGATATCATAGGTGAAGAGTTAACTATAGTTAACCAGAGGTAATTGACTATGAAAAGAAATGATCTGATCCTTGCAGGAGCAATCCTGGCCGTGGCTGCAGTAATCCTGGCATTCCAGTTTTTCCGGCAGGGCAACGGAGAACAGCTTGTGGAAATATCTGTCGATGGAGAAGTTTTCGGTACCTATGATCTCACTGATGATCAGACGATAAAGATAGGCAATACAAACCGTGTGGTGATAGAAGATGGAGCAGCCCGCATGGAATGGGCTGACTGCCCGGACCAGATTTGCGTAAACCACAGGGCGGTTTCAAAAAACGGGGAGAGCATTATCTGTCTTCCTAATCAGGTTGTTGTCACTGTCGTCAGCTCTGAAGAGAGCGGGCTGGACGCAGTCGCGCAGTAGAAAGGAAAAGAGATTGAAAAACAGAGCGGCATATTTCGGAGTATTTACAGCTCTTGCACTGATCTTCAGCTATATAGAGACACTGATCCCGATCCAGTTCGGAGTTCCGGGTATCAAACTTGGTCTGGCAAATCTGATTATTGTGATTGTCCTGTATAGGACAGACTGGCGGGAGGCACTCCTGTTATCTGTAGTACGGATCATACTTGCCGGATTTATTTTTGGAAACCTGTTCAGTATCGTATATAGTCTTGCCGGCGGTATTCTAAGTCTGGCAGTCATGGCTCTGCTGAAAAAATCAGACCGGTTCAGCGTGACAGGAATCAGTATGGCCGGAGGAGTGTGTCACAACATTGGACAGCTGATCGTAGCGATGATCGTAGTAGAGACCTATCAGGTGGGATATTATCTGCCTGTTCTCTTGGTCGCAGGCCTGATCACCGGTGCTGTGATCGGAGCCGTCGCTGGAGAAGTCCTGAAAAGGATCCGGAATCTGTCATTCCAATAATTCAGTAAAGGAAAGAAAAACTATGATTTCATATGTAAGAGGAGAGCTTGCGGCAATAGAGCTGCAGAAAGCTGTCGTAGACGTCGGGGGAGTCGGGTATGGCGTGTATATGTCCCAACAGGCATTATCGCTGCTCCCGCAGCCGGGAAACGAAGTAAAATTATATACATATCTCAATGTCAAAGAAGACGCAATGCAACTGTTTGGTTTTCTCACAAAGGATGATCTGGAGATTTTCAAGCTTGTGATCGGTGTAAGCGGCATCGGACCGAAAGGAGGGCTCAACATTCTCTCCTGTATGTCTCCGGACGAACTGCGGTTTGCCATTATGTCAGGAGATGCAAAAGCGATTTCCGCTGCTCCGGGCATCGGAAAGAAGACTGCAGAGAAACTGATCCTGGAACTCCGGGACAAAATAGATATTGAGGATGTACTGGACAACGCGGCACACGGCGGGGATACAGAACAATTTCATGCAGGAGAAGCAGAGAGCAGCATGCAGGCAGAAGCGGTACAGGCTCTTGTTGCTCTTGGTTACGGAAATGCAGAGAGTCTCCGGGCAGTCAAGCAGACATCTCCGGACTGCCAGACTGTGGAAGACATACTGAAAGAGGCATTGAAATATCTTTTCTGATCCGGCGCGGTTCTGCCGTAGAAATCATACTGTCAATGTAAGAGAAGAGGATTACTTAGATTATTATGGGAAAACGAATCATAACAACAGAAAATCTGGAGGAAGATCTTAAGATCGAGGGGGAATTGCGCCCCCAGCGTCTGGAAGATTATATTGGGCAGGAGAAAGCCAAACAAACGCTGTCTGTTTATATCGAGGCTGCCAAAGCAAGAGGAGAGGCTTTAGACCATGTCCTGTTTTACGGACCTCCCGGACTCGGGAAGACAACACTTGCCGGCATCATTGCCAATGAGATGGGCGTGCATATGAAAGTCACTTCAGGTCCTGCGATTGAAAAGCCCGGAGAGATGGCAGCAATTCTGAACAGCCTGCAGGAACATGATGTACTCTTTGTAGATGAGATCCACCGGCTCAACCGCCAGGTAGAGGAAGTTCTTTATCCGGCAATGGAAGATTATGCTATCGATATTATGATCGGCAAAGGTGCCGGAGCGCGTTCGATAAGGCTGAATCTTCCAAAATTTACTTTAGTCGGAGCCACTACAAGGGCGGGAATGCTCACAGCTCCTTTGCGCGACCGATTCGGAGTGGTAAACCGACTGGAATTCTATACGGACGAAGAATTGAAAACGATCATTCTTCGCTCTGCTGCCGTGTTGAATGTAGAGATTGAAGAGGATGGCGCGCTTGAACTCGCCAGACGCTCCAGAGGTACTCCGAGACTTGCCAACCGTCTTTTGAAACGGGTGCGTGATTTCGCACAGGTAAAATACGATGGCAAAATCACCAAAAAGGTGGCGGATTATGCTCTTGACCTGCTGGATGTCGATAAGTATGGCTTAGATCATATCGACCGCAGTATCCTCCTGACCATGATAGAAAAATTTCAGGGAGGCCCTGTCGGCCTTGATACACTTGCGGCGGCGATATCCGAGGACGCCGGCACACTGGAAGATGTGTATGAGCCGTATCTTCTGAAAAACGGCTTTATCCAGCGTACTCCAAGGGGCAGGATAGTAACGGAACTGGCCTACCGGCATCTCGGGATTCCTATGACCTGTGAAGAAGCCTAAATGCAAACCTGCTCTTTACAACAGCATCTGATACAGTGCAATGTACCAGAAAATATGTCAGGTTTCGGCATTTCCCGAAAAAACAGTTGGTTTTTACTGGTAAATAGTTTATAATAAACTGTATGAAACGCGAGGAGGATGTTATGAGTTCAGCAAAACATTTTACAGAAGTATTGATCGGGGGAAAGGTATATACTCT
>CAMMSL010000081.1 GCA_946499505.1 uncultured Lachnoclostridium sp. | reverse complement strand
TCAACCATGGGGATTAATCATTATACTATTAATGAGAAAGTGTCAAAGACCCGAGGGGTAAATCTGTTTATTACAGGCGACAGAGAGAGGCCAGAATAACAGCCGGTTGACATACCGCGTGATTTCGGTTACAATCACAGTTACGGACAGCGATGAACGGGATTAGTATATACGGAAAAATGCTACAGAGAGAAGGCGGATGGTGCGAGCCTTTTGCAGGACTGTATAGAACCGGCCCGGGAGCTTCTGCATGAAAGTGCAGCGTATGTACCGCGTTAAGGACGAAAGAGTGAACTGCGCAGGCGCAGTTAATTAGGGTGGTACCGCCGGGATATCCGGTCCCTTGTTATGAGGGACACAAGATGTCCCGGCGTTCTTTTTATGAAGGAACGCATTTAGAAAATGTGTAAAGGAGAAGAAAAATGGCAAAGGAAAAGAAACTGGTACAGTCTATTACATCCAGAGATGAAGACTTCGCCCAGTGGTATACGGACGTTGTACGCGAGGCGAAGCTGTGTGATTATTCGGGCGTAAAAGGATGTCTGAATTATCTGCCGAACGGCTATGCACTGTGGGAGAATATTCAGGCGGATCTTGACAGACGTTTTAAAGAAACAGGGGTGGAAAATGTATATCTTCCGGTCCTGATCCCGGAGAGTCTGCTCCAGAAAGAAAAAGACCATATCGAGGGCTTTGCTCCCGAGGTGGCATGGGTGACACACGGCGGGCTGGAGCCGCTTCAGGAGCGTTTCTGCATCCGTCCTACATCCGAGACTCTGTTCTGCGATGTGTGGAGCAAGACTGTGCAGTCCTACCGTGACCTGCCGAAGGTGTGGAACCAGTGGTGTTCTGTTCTCCGCTGGGAGAAGACTACAAGACCGTTCCTCCGCTCCAGAGAGTTCCTGTGGCAGGAGGGACATACGATCCACGCGACATACGAGGAAGCGGAAGAGCGTACAAAGATGATGTGGGAAGTCTACAAGAGCTTTGTAGAAGATGATCTCGCAATTCCGGTTGTTGCAGGACGCAAGACAGAGAGCGAGAAATTTGCCGGAGCTCAGGATACTTACACGATCGAGGCGCTGATGCATGACGGACAGGCGCTTCAGTCTGCGACAAGCCATTTCTTCGGAAATGCATTCCCGGATGCGTTTAATATCAAATATGCAGATAAGAATAATGAACTTCACAGTGTCTATGAGACTTCATGGGGATTGTCAACGAGAATCATCGGAGCAATCATCATGGTGCACGGTGATGACAGCGGTCTGGTGCTTCCGCCGAGGATCGCACCGGTCCAGACAAGAGTCATTCCGATCGCACAGCACAAAGAGGGTGTGCTCGATAAGGCAAATGAGCTTCTCGATGCGCTGAAGGCAGCAGGCTACCGCGCGAAGATCGATGATTCCGAGAAGAGCCCGGGATGGAAATTCAGCGAGCAGGAGATGCTTGGTATCCCGACACGTATCGAGATCGGCCCGAAAGATATTGAGAACGGACAGGTTGTGGTTGTCCGCCGTGATACGAGAGAAAAGATCGTTGTTGCTATCGATGAGATCACGACAAAGCTCGGCGAGATCCTCGAGACGATCCAGAAAGATCTCTATGCAAAGGCAAAAGCATTTCTTGATGACCATATCAGCACGGCGACTACGATGGACGAGATGAAAGATGCTGTCCAGAACAAGAAAGGATTCGTTAAGGCAATGTGGTGCGGCGAGGAAGAGTGCGAGGATGAGATCAAGGCCCAGACAGGCGGTGTGACATCCAGATGTATTCCTATGGAAGAAGAACATCTCTCCGATGTGTGCGTATGCTGCGGAAAACCGGCGAAACACATGGTTTACTGGGGAAGAGCATATTAAAATATCTGAATGCCTCTGTTGCTTCTTAAAATGAAAAATCAGGAAAACCAGTTGAGCTCTCCAGCGTGTCGTCATATAATTATGATTGGATAAATGATTTTCAGAAAGGTATGAGAACACAATGATATACAATAATATTCTAGAAGCAATGGGAAATACACCTCTGATCCGTCTGGAACGCATGGCAGAAGAAGGAAGCGCACAGATCCTCGTAAAGTTTGAGGGCCTTAACGTGGGCGGTTCCATTAAGACAAGGACCGCTTACAATATGATAAGGGATGCCGAGGAAAAAGGGCTTATCAAGGAAGACACCATTATCGTTGAACCTACCAGCGGCAATCAGGGAATCGGTCTGGCGCTTGTAGGTGCGGTGCGCGGTTATAAGACAAGGATCATCATGCCTGATTCTGTCAGCGAGGAGCGCAGGAAACTGATGAAGCATTACGGCGCGGAGGTTGTCCTGATCCATGACGCAGGTAATATCGGCGAGTGTATCGAAGAGTGTCTGAATACAGCGCTGAGGATGGCCAAGGAAGATCCGAGGGTTTTTGTGCCCCAGCAATTTGAAAATCCGGCCAATCCGGCAGTGCACAGATTTCAGACGGCTGTTGAGATTCTGGAGCAGGCGGACTGCAGGATTGACGGATTCTGTTCAGGAATCGGAACCGGCGGAACGATCACGGGAATCGGGGAAGTTCTTAAGGAGAAGAATCCGGAGATAGAGATCTGGGCGGTGGAGCCGGAGCACGCGGCGATTCTTTCCGGCGGTTCTATCGGAACCCATATCCAGATGGGAATCGGGGACGGCCTGATTCCGGCAATCCTGAATACACAGATTTATGATGATATCTGTATTGTGACGGATGAAGAGGCAATCCAGACTTCCAGAGACCTTGCGTCTAAAGAAGGAATTATGTGCGGCATATCATCGGGAACAAATGTAGCTGCCGCGCTGAAGCTGGCGAAGAAGCTGGGAAAAGGAAAGACAGTGGTAACGGTTCTGCCGGATACAGCGGAACGGTATTTCTCCACACCGCTGTTTGAAGAGTAAATGCATAACAGGAGGATGCCCGGAGCAGACCGGGGGTTCTCCTGTTTTTTGTTCAAATATCGAAAAATCCCTTGACTTTCCGATATAAACGTAATAAACTAGTCTAGCGTGCACGAAAAGGCATCGTTCTTTTGGTGTGCCAAAAAGGATAATGACAAGATTATCCGCAGCCCCTCACGGCATAAGCCATGAGGAAACGAATAATTCATAGGAGGTGAAAAGGAATGCCAACATTTAACCAGTTAGTTAGAAAAGGACGTCAGACTTCTGAGAAAAAGTCTACAGCACCGGCACTTCAGAAAGGATACAACTCTCTGAGAAAACGTGCGACAAACACATCTTCACCGCAGAAGAGAGGTGTCTGCACAGCTGTTAAGACTGCTACACCGAAGAAGCCTAACTCAGCTCTGAGAAAGATCGCCAGAGTTCGTCTTTCTAACGGAATCGAAGTAACAAGCTACATCCCGGGCGAGGGACACAACCTTCAGGAGCATAGCGTTGTTATGATCCGTGGAGGAAGAGTTAAGGACCTGCCTGGTACAAGATACCACATCATCCGTGGTACACTGGATACAGCAGGTGTTGCGAAGAGACGTCAGGCGCGTTCTAAATACGGCGCTAAGAGACCGAAAGACGCAAAGAAATAAGTAACTGATAGTTAAATCGTATCACAAACAGAACTATGATTATCGTAAGGTTGCGGATTAAACATCTATATATAGAGTCCCGCGGCCGCGAGCACATGAATTGCGATTCCATAGAAAGACACATGTGAGTACCGATGAATTAATCCCGGTTTGACCGGAAAATATGATTAAGGAGGGAAGGACCGTGCCACGTAAAGGACATACTCAGAAAAGAGATGTATTAGCCGATCCGATATACAACAATAAAGTTGTTACCAAACTTATCAACAACATCATGCTGGATGGTAAGAAAGGTGTAGCACAGAAGATTGTATACGGAGCGTTTGAGAGAGTTGAGGCAAAGGCTGAGAAGCCGGCGATCGAAGTGTTCGAGGAAGCTATGAACAACATGATGCCGGTTCTGGAGGTTAAGGCAAGACGTATCGGTGGTGCAACATACCAGGTACCAATCGAGGTCAGAGCTGACAGAAGACAGGCGCTCGCTCTTCGCTGGCTGACAATGTATTCCCGTCAGAGAGGCGAGAAGACAATGGAAGAGAGGCTGGCAAACGAGATTCTTGACGCAGCAAACAACACAGGCGGAGCTGTGAAGAGAAAAGAAGATATGCACAAGATGGCAGAGGCAAACAAGGCGTTTGCACACTATCGTTTCTAATTATTTTAGGAGGAAAAAATCTTGGCTGGAAGAGAATATCCATTAGAGAGAACCAGAAATATCGGTATCATGGCGCATATCGATGCGGGTAAGACGACGCTTACAGAGCGTATTCTCTACTATACCGGTGTTAACTATAAGATTGGTGATACTCACGAAGGTACTGCTACCATGGACTGGATGGAGCAGGAGCAGGAAA
>CAMMSL010000080.1 GCA_946499505.1 uncultured Lachnoclostridium sp. | reverse complement strand
TTTTAAACCCCTGTGGAATTTAACTCTGCACTGGAATTTAAAATTTCAAGTTAGCTGTATAACTTTTTCAACAGACGTGAGTACTTAAAAAATGAGGCACAAAAAAAGAAATTAATTTTTATCAACATGTTATTTTGCGGTTTTCCACATGTTATCCACACAATATAGGTTATACACAGACTGTGAATAACAATTGTTGAAATTGTGGATAAAAACAGGTAAGGTGCCTGCCGTGACAAAAAATATCAGTTTAGCCCGATTTTGCTTGACTTATCAAGGTTTTTTCTCTATAATTAAATGCGCGTCTTTTTGGGAAGACATAAAAAAACGTTAATCATGTGAATACTTTATAATAAGGTATATCAGAAAAAGGGAGGTGTATTGGGGATGAAGATGACATTTCAGCCGAAAAAGAGATCAAGATCTAAGGTTCATGGTTTCAGAGCAAGAATGAGCACACCGGGCGGAAGAAAAGTTTTAGCTGCCAGAAGAGCAAAAGGAAGAAAACAGTTATCAGCTTAGGCCGCATATATGTGGCCTTTTCTTCTATTCAGAGATAAGTATAAGGAAGAGGTTTTTTATGAAATTCTCTGAATCTTTAAAGAAAAATAAAGATTTCCAGAATGTCTATAAAAAGGGAAGATCCCTGGCAAACAGCTGTCTTGTAATGTATATTCTCAAAAACGGACTTGATAAAAACAGGCTTGGGATCTCAGTGAGTAAAAAAGTAGGAAACAGTGTCGTCAGACATCATCTGACACGGCTTGTAAGAGAAAGTTACAGACTGTCGGAAGAACATTTCCGGTGTGGATATGATATCGTTGTAATAGGAAGAACAAGCGCAAAAGATAAAGGTTATCATGAGATTGAGAGCGCGCTGATCCACCTCGGAAAGCTTCATAAAATATATATAAAGGACAAAGAAATGTCCTGATCAAAAAAGGAAGTGGCGCGGATGAAGAAAATCCTGTTATGGATGATCCGTTTTTACAGAAAGTATCTGTCAGGTCTGAAGGGATACAGTACATGTAAGTATTATCCTACATGTTCCCAGTACGGACTTGAAGCAATTGAAAAGTATGGTGCATTAAAAGGCGGAGCACTTGCCGTCTGGAGAATCCTGCGCTGCAATCCATTTTCAAAAGGCGGATATGATCCAGTACCTTAAGGAGGACAAGTAATGGAAGTTTATGGGCTTTTAGCCAGCGGAGGAATTTATGACTGGCCGGTCATTAAGCAGATCTCATGGATCTTAGGCCAGGTCATGAATGGAATCTACAACGTAATGAGCGCGATCGGGATCGAGAATATCGGCGTCAGCATTATCATCTTTACGATCATCGTATATACGATCCTGCTTCCGCTTACGATCAAGCAGCAGAAATTTTCAAAGATGACGGCTGTGATGAATCCCGAGGTTCAGAAGATCCAGAAGAAATATGCGGGAAAAAAAGATCAGGTTTCCATGCAGAAACAGCAGGAAGAGATCAATATGGTTTACGAGAAGTACGGTGTTAAGATGTCAAGCGGATGTCTTCCGTCTCTTGTACAGCTTCTCATCCTGTTCGGTCTGTATCCTGTAGTTCAGAATATTCCCGAGTATGTTACAAAGGTAAGAAATGTATATCAGCCGCTTGTTGATCAGATACAGTCAGTATCCGGATATGAGAAAATACTGGAAGACGTATCAGGTTCGATTGCAGGGGTATTTGATTTCGGGTCGCCAAGCGGAATTGTAGACGCTCTCTACAGATTCCAGAATTCAACATGGAATGCGTTGATCGAGCAGATGCCGACTGTTGAGGATACGGCGAGAAAGACGATAACGGAAGTTTCCCGCCTGAACAATTTCCTCGGCATTGATATCGGATCTCATCCGTGGAATCTTCTGACAGACGCCCTTGCAGCAGCGTCCATCGGCGGAATCATCCTCGCAATCCTGATTCCTGTACTTGCAGGTGTGACACAGTTCATCAGCGTGAAGCTTTCTCAGATGAACAGTACTGCATCTTCACAGGATTCGGATAACCCGATGATGAATTCCATGAAGACGATGACATATACAATGCCTCTGATCTCCGTTGTATTCGGTTTTACACTTCCGGCAGGTCTCGGTCTTTACTGGGTAGCCAGTGCGGCAGTGCGAAGCGTACAGCAGCTGGCGGTCAACAAGTATCTCAAGAGCAAGAGCATTGAAGATATGATCGAAGAGAACCGCAAGAAGGCTCAGAAGAAGAGAGAGAAGAAAGGAACTTCCGCAGAAGAGATCAACAAGATGGCGACGAAGAGTACAAGAAATGTAGGAAACGCTTCGAAGTCAAGAAAAGAGATTGCTGATCCGGCAAAGGAAGAAAAGATCAGACAGGCTCAGGAGTCCGCAAAGAACGCAAAACCTGGAAGCCTTACGTCAAAGGCTTATCTCGTAAGCAGATATAACAGCGGACAGAAGACAGAAGAAAAAGCTCCTGAAGATACTGAGGATAAGGCTGATAAGGCAAAAGATAAAAAGAAGAAATAGTTGTCTGTTCCAGAGCGGACCGTGAAATGAAGACGGGCTGCATATGAGAAAGGTAGGAATCGGGATGAAAGGTAGTATCAGAGTATCAGCAAAGACATTGGATGACGCAATCACAGAAGCATTGATCCAGCTTGGAGTTACCAGTGATAAACTCGAATATGAAGTAATAGAAAAAGGCAGCGCCGGATTCCTTGGAATCGGCATGAAGCAGGCTGTGATCGAGGCCTGGAGAAAAGAAGAGAAAGAGCCGGAACCGGATATAAAAGAGATCATTAAAGAAGAAATGTCTCTTAAGCCGGAAGAAGAGAATGTGAAGAAAGATCCGGTCCAGCCAAAGAAAGAGAAAAAAGAAAAAGCTCCTGCAGCAGAAAAGAAAGAAAAACCTGTAAAGGAAAAACCGGTGAAGGAAAAGGTTGAAAAAGAGGAAACGGCCGATAGTACACCGGCTCCTGTAAAAGAGAAACAGGAACTTGCCAAGGTAGAAGAGCAGACGATCAAAGCTGTAGAAGAATTTGTACAGGATACATTAAAGGCCATGAATATGGCAGTAGAGATCACTTCCTCTATCGATGAGGACGGAGCTCTCTGCATAGATATGAAAGGCGAACATATGGGTATCCTGATAGGAAAGAGAGGACAGACTCTCGATGCTCTCCAGTATCTGGCAAACAGGGTCGCAAATAAGCATCAGGACGGATACGTCAGAGTGAAACTTGATACGGAAAACTACAGAGCAAGAAGAGAGGAAACTCTGAAGCATCTCGCAAAGAATATTGCTCATAAAGTGAAGAGAAACAGAAGACCTGTTGCACTTGAGCCGATGAATCCTTATGAAAGACGGATCATTCACTCGGCACTCCAGTCTGATCCTTATGTAACGACTCACAGCGAAGGCGAGGAGCCTTACAGAAAAGTCGTAGTGACATTAAAGAAATAATATAGCATAATTTGAAAGGGACGTTACAAACGTCCCTTTTCTGTGCGACAAGCTCTGATAAGAGATCATCACGCATTACGCCTTGGATGAGAGGATGTTTGTCCGGCAAGAGGCTTACATGCCCGTACGGACAGAGATTTGCCGGATAAACAGGTATTGTGATATAATATCAAATATTATGTGCACAGGAAAGAATCATCGCAGAACGGAGATTATATGAAGAAGGATACGATAGCTGCAATATCGACAGGAATGACAAATTCAGGAATCGGGATCGTCAGGATCAGCGGTGATGAAGCATTTGATATTGCAGACAGGATATATAAAGGAAAAAATAAGATTACAGAGTCAGAGAGCCATACCATTCATTACGGGCACATCGTGGAAGGCAGTGAGACGATAGATGAAGTGCTTGTGATGGTCATGAGAGCTCCGCGGACATTTACCGGAGAAGACACAGTGGAGATCAACTGCCATGGCGGTACATTTGTGCTGAAGCGTGTCCTTGAGGCTGTTCTGAAGAATGGTGCAAGGGCTGCCGAGCCGGGAGAATTTACGAAGAGAGCGTTCTTAAACGGTAAGATGGATCTGTCTCAGGCAGAGGCTGTCATCGATGTTATCAACTCTGAAAATGAATATGCGCTTCAGAGTTCAATCAGTCAATTAAAAGGAAGTATAAAAAATAAAATTACTGATATAAGAAATAAAATAATTTACCACACTGCTTTTATTGAATCGGCTCTTGACGATCCGGAACATATCAGCGTAGACGGATACGGCGAGACTTTGAAATCTGCAGCAGAGAAGATCATAGAGGAGCTTGAAAATCTGATCCGCTCTGCAGATAACGGAAGAGTGATGAAAGAGGGCATAAATACTGTTATAGTAGGAAAGCCGAATGCAGGAAAATCTTCTCTTCTCAATGTACTTTCAGGGCATGAAAGAGCAATCGTGACTGATATTGAAGGAACGACAAGAGATATCCTGGAGGAGCAGGTAAAGCTCGGGGAGCTGAGTCTGAATGTGATCGATACAGCGGGAATCAGGAAAACTGACGACGTCATTGAAAAAATCGGGGTGGATAAAGCACAGGAGTATGCAAAGAACGCTGATCTTATTATTTATGTGGCAGATGCCTCGAAAGAGCTTGATGAAAATGATGATAAGATCCTGCGTCTGATCACGGATAAAAATACGATCATCCTTCTAAATAAATCAGATCTGGATACCGTGATCACAGCGGACATGATGAAGGAAAGAGCAGGAGATATTCCTGTCATTTCTGTTTCGGCGAAAGAGGAGCAGGGAATCCGGGAGCTGGAAGAGACAGTAAAAGAAATGTTCCTGAAAGGAGAGATTTCTTTTAACGATCAGATATATATAACAAATATAAGACAGAAAAATGCTCTTTCAGAAGTACTGGAGAGTATGAAAAAAGTGATCCAGAGCATAGACGACGGAATGCCTGAGGATTTTTATTCTATAGATCTGATGGATGCGTATGAATCGCTTGGAAGTATTACAGGAGAATCAGTAGGAGAAGATTTGATCAATGAAATATTCAGCAAATTCTGTATGG
>CAMMSL010000079.1 GCA_946499505.1 uncultured Lachnoclostridium sp. | reverse complement strand
AG
This sequence comes from uncultured Lachnoclostridium sp., assembly GCA_946499505.1. Taxonomy (GTDB): domain Bacteria; phylum Bacillota; class Clostridia; order Lachnospirales; family Lachnospiraceae; genus Mediterraneibacter. Next base: position 5,710 of record CAMMSL010000079.1, on the reverse strand, counting down.
AACCTTGATTTCGAGGTAGGACATTCAAATATCAAAGAATTTGAAGATGTGCTGATTTCTTTTTCTCACATGAAAGAAAGCCTGAAGGCCTCATTAGAACAACAGTGGAAAGCCGAGCAGATGCAGAAAGAACAGATTGCCGCACTTGCACATGATTTGAAAACGCCCCTGACAGTTATTCAGGGAAATGCCGACCTTATCAGCGAAACAGAGCTGGACGAGGAACAGCGTTTATATGCGGAATATATTGGCTGCAGTTCGGAACAGATGCAGCTATATATTCGGACGCTGATTGATATTTCACGGGCAGCGACCGGCTATCAGCTTAATATCGAGGATATTGACCTGCCTGCCTATATAAAACAATTACGAGAGCAGATTGACGCTCTGTGCCAGACGAAAAAAATCGGATTGCAGATGGAAATTGAAAACTTGCCTGCTGTGCTGTCTGCGGATAAGCTACTGCTGGAACGGGCGATTATGAATGTGGTAAATAATGCGCTGGATTATTCACCGCAGGACAGCTCCATTTCTATCTCAATGATTGGCAATAAAGGAAGTCTGGAAATTTCAGTAACAGATGCAGGTCCCGGCTTTTCGCAGGAAGATTTGATGCACGCCGAGGAACAGTTTTACATGGCAGACCACAGCCGCAGTTCTGATCTACACTTTGGGATGGGACTATTTATCACAAAGTCTATTATCCGGCAGCATGGGGGACAGCTTATCTTGAGCAATTCTAAAAAGACGGGCGGCGCACGAGTTACAATCTCAATATCATATTGACCTTATGGGCGGCTTTCGAGCCATCTATTTTTTCATGTCTTTATGGAATTCAAATGCGCTGGAAATATATTACTCGACTTAGAAATGAAGCTGGCTGCGTCCTGTAAAAAGTCCATTGCCTATATCGTATGACAGCCAGCCTCTTCCTGTCACCATTTTTCATGTTGGCAATGCCTTATTTATATGTCGTTTGATAGCTGCAAAGCTTTCCGTACTAATCACATGTTCAATCCTGCAGGCATCATCTGCTGCTGTCTTGGCATCGACACCAAGCTTCTCCAGCCACGAGGACAACAGTGTGTGTCTTTCATATATACAGTCTGCGATTGCTTTCCCCTTTTCGGTAAGTTTGATATAACCTTCTGGGGATACAACAATATGTCCGCTTCCGCGTAATTTTTTCATAGCAACGCTGACACTCGACTTTTTAAAGTTGAGCTCAGTTGCTATGTCTATAGAGCGTACAACAGGAAGCCGTTCACTTAAGATAAGGATTGTCTCCAGATAATTTTCAGAAGATTCGTTTCCATGCACTATTATCACCTCACAGTATAATCATTTTCTGTTATTATAGCATATGTGTCTTTTCGGAAGAACAAACTTTTCGGAAAAACCACATAGGAATATAAATTGCAGAAGAAAGAGAGTAAGACCGGAAGTTTCTAAATCTGTCCGGTCTTATTCCCATTATAGGTTATGACAGTTTCCATCCGGCAGCTTCTTTTCTCGCATTCAGGAAATCCCGATACAGTCCGGGCTTTTCCGAGAGCTGGGCATGAGTTCCCCGCTGTACGATGGCGCCGTCATCCAGCACGAGGATCTGATCCGCTTTCTGCACGGTTTTTAAACGATGAGCGATCATGATGATTGTCTTATCCCGCATTAGTTCTTCCATTGCTTTCTGCAGCTTATCTTCATTTTCCGGATCCACATTTGCGGTTGCCTCATCGAAGATGATGATGGGAGAGTCTTTCAGGATGGCGCGGGCGATAGAGATTCTCTGCTTTTCGCCGCCGGAGAGGGTAGCCCCGCCTTCGCCGATCACCGTGTTGTATCCGTCGGGAAGCGCTTCGATAAATTCATGGCAGCAGGCCTTTCTGGCCGCTTCAACTACCTGTTCATGGGTTGCGTAGGGACGGCCGAATTTAATATTGTTTTCAATCGTATCCGCAAAGAGATAGACCTTCTGGAACACCATGCTGATCTGCTCCATCAAGGATTCCAGAGTATATTCCCTGACATCTGCATCCCCGATTCGTATGGAACCATGATCCACGTCCCAGAAGCGTGCGATCAGATTGCAGAGGGTGGTCTTTCCGGACCCGCTGGGGCCTACGATCGCAGTTGTTGTCCTATCGGGAATGGTCACGGAGACATTCTTCAGGATCGGCTTGCTGTCGTAGGAAAAATCTACGTGTTCCATAGAAATATCGTGCTTTTGGGGATGGATTTCCTTTCCTTTGTCATCCATTTCCCGGATTCCGTTGATCTGATCTGCGTGGTCGATGGAACTGCCGACAACGCGCAGTCCTGCGGCTGCACTCCCTGCGGACTGGATCTGTGAGAAGATCAGAAAAGATATGATCACAGTCGTAAGCGCATTGGCAAGTGACATAGAGCCATTCAGGCAGAAAAGAACAGCGGCTCCGATGATCAGTACCGAGAACAGATGCAGGCTCATTTCCTGGGCAATGTTGTAGGGAGTAAACAGACGCTCGATGTTCAGGTTGCTTTCCCGGTTGTATTCCAGGGCATCCCGCACCCGCTTATCCCCTTTCCCGGTCAGGTTGAAGGATTTGATCACACTCATTCCCTGGATCTGTTCCAGCACTGCATCTACCAGTCTTGCTTCAGATTCCTGCCGGTGGGGAGTTACCTGTGCGGATCTGCGCTCCATGGCGGAGGTGACACACAGATACAGGATTGTTCCGGCCAGAGCAAGGAGCCCGATCCGCCAGTCAAAGAAAAATACACACAGGATGAAGACCAATGCGTTAATAAACCCGCTCAGCATACTGACCAGTACCACCGGTCCCATGGTCTCCACTACATCCAGTACTGTTGTTGTGATACCGGTTATCTCGCCCAGGCTTTTATCGTTAAAATATCCCATGGGAATGCGCTTCAGTTTGTCTCCGATCCGGATCCGCCGGTCCGCCACCATGAAATATCCGGCGTGGGTCTGCTGAAGCTGAGTAAAACGGTTGATGGCGGCACGGCCTGCGATACTGACCAGGAGGAGTGCCAGAGCGGTCCATGCGGCCTGATAAGAATGGTCTCCTCCGGTAAGAGCCAGCACTACATAATAGATTGCTCCCACCTGAAACATATGGAATACTGCATAGAAAAATCCCCAGAAAATGGATTTGCTGATGTTTTTCTGTTCTTTTCCGGCAAAATGCCAGATCTTTTTTAATACTTCGATCATGCTGCGTCACCGTCCTTTGCGCCAATGTGTGCCTGCCACATTTCCTGATAAAGTTTACTGCTTTCAAGAAGCTCCCTGTGCGTACCCTTTGCCGCTATACGGCCGTCCTCTATGACAAAGATCTGATCCGCATCCGTAATGGTTGACAGCCGGTGTGCGATCACGATCACGGTTTTGCCTTTTACCAGACGGGCAACAGCACGCTGGATCACCGCCTCATTCTCCGGGTCAATGTATGCGGTGGCTTCGTCAAGGATGACAACAGGAGCATTCTTTAGCATGGCTCGTGCGATGGCGATCCGCTGACGTTCCCCTCCGGAGAGATGGGCGCCTCCTCCGCCGACCACTGTATCGTATCCATTTTCCAGACGGCGGATAAATTCGTCGCAGCCGGCCACTTTTGCGACGGCTTCCACTTCCCTGTCTGTCGCTCCGGGCCGGCCCATGCGGATGTTTTCCCGTACGGTCTCATCAAAGAGATAGTTATCCTGTGAGACGAAAGCCGTCTGCTCATAGAGCTGCCGGAGAGGGATATCTTTCAGATCGTGTCCGCCAAGCAGGATCCGTCCCTGTTCCACATCCCAGAAGCCGGCTATGAGCTTTGCAATAGTAGACTTCCCGCTACCGGAAGGTCCGACGAAGGCAGTCATGGTACCTTCCGGGATGGTCAGGGATATGTCGTGGAGGATCTCCTTGTCCTGGTGATAACCAAAAGAGACGTGTTCTGCCCGGATTTCTGTGGAATCCACATGTACCGGAGTCATTCCGTGATGCTGTTCTTTCCCATTCAGTATGGAATCGATCTGATCTACGGTTGTTCCCACTTTCGCCAGACTGTCAACAAAATCCATGGCTGCCAGAAGAGGGCCTGCGATCCCGAGGGAAAGGATGATCGTGGTGAGAAAGATATCCATTCCAAGCGTTCCGGTCTGATACATGATCCATCCTGCAGGAAGAATGGTGATCATGGTAGTCGGAGCGACGGCTTTGGAAACAGATACGGGGAGCTGACAGCTCTTCATCCAGTTATAAAAATATGCTGCATTAGCCAGTACCCGGTCAGAAAATCTGGCATAAGAATTTTTCCCCTGATTGAATGCCTTGATCACTTCAATCCCATTGATATACTCTACAATGGTTGAATTCATAGCCTGCGTTACCTTGACAGAACCTTCATACTGTTTTCCATAATTTTTCATGACAGCCATCATAAATGCCATGCCTACGGGAATGGAAACGAGGGATAAGAGAGCCATCCGCCAGTCCAGGATGAATAGGTAGATAAAGATGCATACAGGTCCGAAGATATTGGACGTCATTTCTGGCAGAAGATGTGCCAGAGGGCGTTCCATGCTTTCGACCTGATCTACGATGATCTGCTTCATCTCACCGCTTGAAGTGTCCATGACGGTTCCCAGCGGCATCCTGGGGAGCTTTGCCAGGATCTGTTCCCGGATCCTCTTCAATGTGGAAAATGTCGCTTTGTGTGACATGGAAAGTGCAAGGGCATACAGGCAGGAGCGCAGGAGATAACCTGCGAATGCCATAATGCACCAGAATACATAAAAAACAGACTCTCTGTTGTCGTTCATAAGACCGATGATGATCCTGGCGGCTGCAAAATAAGGCAGCATTCCGCACAGGACGCCGACAGAAGCGGAGATGACCGCACGGATCAGGCCGCCGTGGTTCTCACTGCTCAGTTCCCAGAGACGGAGCATAGGGCTTTTTTGCTGCATTGTAATTCCTCCTTGTGATTAGAAATATATTACTTGAATTAGATAGAACTAACCAAGCGGTTTATAATAAGGCCATCACCTGCGGTACCGGACAGGAAACAGCCTGATTATCACTGTAACGGTTATTCCGAGATCTCCGGATTGAAAACAGTGGAGAATCCCTGCATATGGTATCGGTTGAGCAGCCGGATATACTTCCTTGCGTCATCGCGGCTCATATTGTGGCGTACCACCTCAAACATTCCATTGAAATATGCTGTGACAATGATATGGATGAAGTCTTCAGTGACAACACCGGATTTTACACTTTCGCAATTGATCACTTCCATATATTTGTATGTATATTCAACTTCAATATCCACCAGCTCGTCAACAAAACCGGAAAAACGGGTTCCGTCTGAGCAGTCCAGAAGCAGACGGAACTCATCAAAATGGTCATAGATATATTCCAGCATCTCCATCTGATGACGGGATGTGTATTCTCCCATTTCCGCTTCCTGTGTGCTGTCGTCCAGTGAATGGAAATTCTCCTGGATTTCCACAAACATATCTTTCAACTGGTCTGCAGCGGGTCCTACAATAGCATCGAACAACCCTGCTTTGTCCTTGAACCGGGTATAGATCGAGCCCGTACTTGTTCCGGCCGCCTGCGCGATAACGCGAAGGGAGGCGTCTTTATATCCCTTCTCCAGAAATTCTTTTTTTGCACAGGCGAGCACAGATTCGTAGACGCCTTCAATTTGTTTTGCCATAACAG
>CAMMSL010000078.1 GCA_946499505.1 uncultured Lachnoclostridium sp. | reverse complement strand
TTACCGTCACCTCATCGTTCGTCAGCGGTGTTCCGTCATACTGCTTGCTGTCCGTCGCACTGGTTAACGTCACACTGCGCTTTTCGATTACAAGGCTTCCGTTCTGGGTCTTTACCGTGAACTGGTCCGTTACCACATTTCCTTCGGCATCCTTCACCACCGGAGTTCCGGTTACGTTTGACGGGTACTCTCCTGCATCCGTTCCGGCCGCTCCTGCGCTCAGGCCTTCTACCGTGTACGTGTTTCCTTCAATCACAAAGGTATCTGTTACCAGGCCGCTTACGCTCTTCTCACTTCCGTCATATTTCTCCGTCCCGCTGTTTGCCTCTACCGTGATCTCATACTTCGCATCCCGGTTCGTTACCGTCAGCGTTCCGTTGCTGGTTGTGATGTTATAGTTTTCCGCCTTCGTTCCGGCATTCAGCTCATACGTAAAGTAGTTCTCGCTGCTTCCTACTATGGTCTGGCTTCCTGTTACATTATAGGTCGCTCCTTCACCTGCCGCAAAGCCGTCTCCGCTTACCGTCACCTCATCGTTCGTCAGCGGTGTTCCGTCATACTGCTTGCTGTCCGTTGCACTGGTTAACGTCACACTGCGCTTCTCGATTACCAACGTAGCTGTTGTCTGTAAAATATATTCCTCCGCAGCTGTTCCACTTCCTACTGTAACAGTCCCTTTGATCTGAATTTCATAAGTCCCTGCATCTGTGTAAGAGGGTTTATCTCCCCACTCGTCCATTCCAGGTTCTTTATACTGCACATTAGAAAGCTGAATAAGATTATTTCCTACAATTTGGTCAATATACTCCTGATCTAAGTCACCACAACTATAGGACAAATCTGCATCATCAATACTATGCTGTTTTCCATCATAAAGTACCGTTTCATTATCGGCTGTAATTTGAGCCCATAATGCATCTAATGTATACTTGCTGTCATTTTCATAAATAAAATGCAGAACATCTCCGGCTTTTCGGATAGTTGGCCCATCACCACCATCTTCAGTCCTATCCTTATCATACCATCCTACAAAAGCATAGTCTGAATGTGTTGGAATCGTTGAAATGACCGTAAATGTGTCTGGAGATTTAAAGTATTAATCTTTTACTGTATAAAAATTCCCTCCAGTTTTCTCCAAAGTATCATCGTCTATTGTCGCTCCGTTAAGAGTTAAATTATATCGAACTTGGCCTTCTTTTTCCTCTTCCCACTGAGCTACATAAGTTACATCTGCAGTTACATATTCACTCACTTCTGGTTTCCAACCACTAAAAATATATCCTTCTCTAGTTGGTGTTCCATCAAATTCAGGTGTCTGAGTTCCAGCAACTACCTTATGAGTCTGATCCGCAAATAATACCTGTCCTTCAACTCCATCCGTATATGTTACGGAATAAATTATTACATTTTCAATGTTTATTTCACCATCTAAATGCCAAGTCCAACCACTACTTACATAATCATCTGCACCGCTTGACACGCCATGAAGAGTTTTCCACTCAACATCTGCAATATCAAACCCTGCATTGGGAGCAAATCGCTCAATATCCTCAAGCGCTGTCTTAACATCTGTTTCATAATAATCTAATACATTATTCTCACTTGACGGGGTTCCTATATCCAAATATATCTTTCCGATAGTATACCATCCGTGCTCATTAATTTCTACATCATCTGGCTTATCTCCTGTGATTTGAACATATACATAAACCGGAGTTAAGTCCACAACTGTTACCTGTATTGACTCCGTATTCCATTCGCTAAAATAAGAATCTCTAAAGCGATGTGTCAAAGTAATCGTTCCAGCTGTTACACCAGTAACCGTAACCTGCTCACTCTCTCCATCAGCACGAGCAATTCTGTTACTACTTGAAGTCCATTCGTGATATCTATAACCAGCATAATCACTAACAAACTTAACGCTTTCTCCAATTGCTATCGTAATTGGTTCACCAGACACAGCAATTTGATCCTGTGTATTAACTCCTGTAATAACATAAATTGTAAAATGCTCCGCCTCAAAAGAAACCGCATCCACTGCCGTTCCTTCCACATCCTGTTCTGTGATGTGTTCCAGCTCCATGGTCTCTGCCGTAACATCTCCAGCTGTCTTGGCACTGAGCGTTTCCTGCTGATTGTCATCTACGGCCATAACCTCCACCTTGCTGGCTTCATCGGTCATTTCCTCAATCCGGCTTCCTGAGAAGGTAACATCCACATACCCATTCTCTGACCAGCTGTTATCCAGCTTCTCGCCGTCAAGCATCAGGTTGATATCATAAGCGATTACCGAAGTAACGGTAGTTCCATCCTCGGCTTCGCTCTCCACCTTTTCTTTTACTGCGTCTTCGATCTGCGTGGTAACTTCCTCTACGCTCAGTTCGGTTCCGGCCGGAAGGATTCCTTCTGCCGCGGATACCGTTACGGTTACACCATTAATGGTTCTGGACGCTTTGAATGCCGGATGGGATCCTGCCTCGATCTCGTAAAGCACGATCTCTACTTCCTGATCCTCCAAAACTTCCGGGATCGTGTAATATACCGCATCTTCATCTGCATTGGATGCGCTGGCCAGAACTGCCGCATCGGCCTCTTCCAGTTCTGCACCGTTCGCCGTCACCTGCATGATCTCATATCCGATCTGCGGCTTTACGCCGAAGGTTACGACCGCTTCGTCTTTTACAAGCTTGGGAGCCTTTACTAAAGATGCGGCTCCTGCCGGGTCGATGGTGTAGGTGATGGTGTGACCGGCTTCTGCCAGTTCTTCGGTATCAATACCGATCTTGGAAAGGGATACCGTAAAGGCTCTTATAGTCATGGCGTCATCTAATGTTGCCAGACCATATGTACGTCCGCTTAACGTGGCGACCTTGTCAAAGGACTCGTCCTCGTCTTCTGCAGCTGCATCTTCCTCATCATAAGGATCTCCTTCCTGATAGGAATCATTATCATCCGCCTGCGGACTGCTTTCTCCGGATTCAGCAGAATCCTGGGAATCTGCAGGTATCTGAGGATCTGCAGGTGCCTGGGGATCTGCAGGTGCTTCTGTTTCTTCCTCATCCTGAGGCTGGCTCTCATTAGCGTCTGCATTGGAATCAGAAGCCAGACCGGCAGCTACTCTGCGAATGCTGTTTAAGGACATGCTCAAATCAGCTTTTGCAGTTTTTTCTGCGCTGTCATCTGCCTTATCATCGGAACTGCTGTCCTTATCCGATGTGTCGTCGGACTTATCTGATGTATCAGCCTTATCCGACTGTTCAGAACTGCTGTCGGACTTTTCTGCACTGTCAGACTTTTCACCGGAATCCGCATTGTCATCGGAATGATCCGTACTGTCATTGTCTTCTGCAGGTGTTCCTGCATCCGATCCGTTATCCTCTGCAGGTGCGCCGGAATCATCAGACGCTGCATCCGTCTTATCATCCGCTGCTTCACTGCTGTCATCAGCCGGAGCCTGCGTCTCATCCGATGCTGCTCCAGTGGTTTCATCCGCAGTCTCTGTTCCATCGGCTGCTTCGGATGTTTCATCGGCCGGAGCTTCTGTCTCATCCGATACCGCTCCGGTGGTTTCATCGGCCGGCGCTCCGGTTTCTTCGGGTACATTGCTTCCGCCGGACGTTCCTCCCGATGCGCCTCCGGATGTTCCGCCGCTTCCTCCTGAAGCACCGCCGGATGCTCCTCCTGCCGGTGCTGCCGGATCAGCAGGCAGCTGTACCGGAACTTCTTCCTGACCGTACAGTGCTGCATAAGATCTGACGGTAGTAAAGTTGGAAACATACCCATCGATATTTACGCGGGCCGCTACCGACTCATCTCCGCCGTTTACATACAGGAAAACCAGCTTCTCATCGCCTGTCAGCACATAGCTGGCCGGATCTGCGTCTTTATCGATGCGGATAAATACGCGAAGCTCGATTCCACCCACATCGCGAACTGTTTCAATCGCGGGAAAGATCTCGTAAAGGCTTCCGTCTGATGCAAGCAGTTCTTCGTAATCCTTTACTGCACTTTTGTCTTTTCCGCCAATGTCCAGTGCTTCGACCGGGCTTCCTGTGCTCAAAGCTTCTTCTGCTGCTTTCTGGATATCGTCGGCGTGCAGCCGAAACTCTTCCTTCACAGAACTTTGAGCCGCCATGGCAATACTGGCTGAGCTGCCGATATTGCCCAGGATCATGGAAAGGGTCAGAAAAAACGCCATAAACTGACGCAATGCACGCCAATTGCGGCGCCGTACCGGTTTTCTGCGGCTTCTGCCTCTTCCCGTCTGCGTTTGACTCATACAAGTCTCCCTCCTTCTTTTAATATTTTTATATTTCTTCCAAATTAATGGCAGTATCCATAAGCTTGATCAATTCCAGCAGGCTGCGGAAATTTTCTGTCCGGTTTTCTCCAACCCAGGTCACATCTCCCTGCCAGGTTTCATTCTGCTGGCCCAGGATATGCACAATAAAGGTCTCCTTCTTTTCCATTTACACAGCCTCACTTTCTTCTCCCGGAGTCTCTATCTCTTCCACAGCAAAATCTGTCCACGGCTTCCCTTCACCGCGAGACATTCTCCATTTGCGCTGCAGCCTGGCAACTACTTTTTCACCGGACTGCTCATCGCTTCCAAACAGCAGTATCAAAAACTGGTTCGGGCTGTAACGGGTAAATACATCAGAACGTCTGAGATTTTCCGAAATAAAGGATTGAAAATCTTCCATTATCCTGGAAATATCTGTCACCTTCTCATTCTGCTCCTCTGAATCAAGGGTACAGATCATCAGAGAAATCTTCAGATCCTGCCGTTCTTTCAGCCGGACCATCAGACGGTATACATCGAGAAAGCTGGGATAATTGCAGTAATATGCCCCCATTCCCGTATCCTGCTTCATCATCTCGCCTTTGATCTCTGACAATACGCCGGATGCATAAAGAAGCTGTCCCTGGCTGCTCCTGTACTTTGCCATGACAGAGTCAAAAGGCGAAACGCCGAATTCTTCATAAAACACCTCGGTAGCCTTCTCATACACCTTCAAAGCATCCATATATCGATTCTTCGCCATCAGACAGTCAATTTCCAGAGCCTTCCATTCATCATACGGATGCAGCTGACTGGCCTTGCTGCAAAGTTCAAGCATCTCGTCATAATTCTTCTGCTCCTTCAGCAGCCCGCACAGTTCCTTCATACATTCAAAGAAAATATTCTGATAATACGCTCCTTCCACTGCGGCCCATTCTTCGCCGCTCAGCATAGGCAGAAATTCACCGGAATAAATATTGCAGATTTCCCTGAGAATCTCCGTGCGCTTTTCTTTCCCGCATTTTCCCGAGCGCAGAACCTGATAAAGCTGATCGATCTGCCCCGTATCTGTCATCACATCCTGGTCCCGGCTGAAATAATACCGTCCCTTGACGCTGACAATATACTGTCCTTCCGGGAATTCCAATCCGTTCATGGTGCGCCGCAGTACGAAAATCTGCTGCCGGAGATTATTCATCATCTTATCACGGCTGTCCGTGCCGGACGCAATCCGCACCATCAGGCGTTCCTTGGATATGCCCTCTTTTCCCGCTTTCAGCAGCATAACCAGAACCTGCAGGTACTTGGAACGGAGGTTTCCTTTAATGGGAATCTCCTGTCCATCTCCGCTGAAGGAAAATCCGCCCAGAAGACGCGCATAAAATGTGCTGTATGGTCTCTCCTTCAAGGTACTTCTTCCTTTCCATGTAAAGATAAAATTTGCGTTTTCAGCTAGTATTGCAATCTTTGCATGGAATATACCATTCTAATCGTTAGGAAAATCATTTCATGGGGTACATATCGCAGTGTTTTTTTACTTTTCTGTTCTTTTTCCGTTGAGAATTGTAAGATTTGTTACTCATTAGCAGAAATGCCGGA
>CAMMSL010000077.1 GCA_946499505.1 uncultured Lachnoclostridium sp. | reverse complement strand
CGAATGAAAATGTGTGCGTTAGCAATACCTGCCTCCCGGCGGATACTTTGTCAGTCCGAAAAATCGAAATATATCTACATATTGTAGTAGTGGGCATAGATCCCGTTCTGCTGCAGCAGTGATTCATGAGTTCCACGCTCTGCAATCCCGTCCTCTGTAATGACGATGATCTCATCGGCGTTCCGGATAGTGGAGAGGCGGTGGGCGATGGTGATGGTTGTTCTTCCTTCGGAGAGTTCTTCCAGGCTCTGCTGGATCCAGCGCTCGCTCTCGTTGTCAAGGGCGCTGGTCGCCTCGTCAAGGACGAGGATCGGCGGGTTCTTCAGGAAGACGCGGGCAATGGAGATGCGCTGCTTCTGTCCGCCGGAAAGGCGGGCGCCCCGCTCACCGACAAAAGTGTCATATCCATCCGGAAGTTCTTCGATAAAATCGTGGATATTGGCACGCTTAGCGGCTTCGATGATCTCTTCCATAGATGCACCGGGTTTCCCGTAGGCGATATTTTCGCGTATGGTGCCGGAAAAAAGATAAACGTCCTGCTGTACCATGCCGATCTGGCTTCTCAGACTTTTCAGGGTCAGTGTGCGGACATCTTTGCCGTCGATCGTGATCCGCCCGCCGGTCACATCATAGAATCTGGGCAGGAGAGAGCAGATTGTCGTTTTTCCGCTGCCTGACGGACCTACAAGAGCGATGGATTTTCCGGCCGGAATCTCGAATGATACGTGGGAGAGGACCGGGGTATCGTCATCACTGTAGTGGAAAGATACATCTTCGTAGCAGACATGGCCTTTTACGTCAGTGAGCGGCTTTGCGTCAGGGGCGTCAACGATCTCCGGTTCGGTTTCCATCACATCCAGGAAGCGGCGGAAGCCGGCCAGGCCTTTCTGCATCATTTCTATCAGCTCTACGAGAATCTGGATCGGGCTGATGAAAATACCGATGTACAGAGCGTACATTGCAAGATCTGCAACATTCATGAGATCATGAGCAATGAGATATCCGCCGAATACAAGTGTCACCAGATACATCATTCCCTGGAAGAAAAGGTTCCATCCCATGAAATTTCCCATGCAGTTATAATTGTTCCGTTTGGAAATAAGGAAAGCGTGGTTGCTTTTTTTGAACTTTTCACGTTCAATCTCTTCGTTCGCAAAAGACTGGACAACGCGGATACCCGCCAGTGTATCCTGCAGGCTGGAGTTAACGTCGCCGATCTTTCTGCGGTTCTCCATAAAAGTCTCCTGCATCCGCTGGTTCTGGCGGAAAGAAAAGATGAACATACACAGGACAAGAACGACAAGCGGAAGAGCCAGTCTCCAGTTAATAAGGAACAGGAAGATGAATGAGCCGGCAATCTTTACTACAGAGATGAACAGATTCTCAGGACCGTGGTGTGCAAACTCTGCGATATCGAACAGGTCCGACACAAGCTTGCTCATCATCTGTCCGGAATTGTTCTGGCTGTAATAAGAAAAGGACAGCTTTTCGTAATGATCAAAGAGCTGTTGGCGCATATCACGTTCCATGTTGGCGCCCATCATATGCCCCTGATAACTTACATAGTATTTGCAGAGGCTCTGGATGATATACATAACCAGGAGCCCAATGGCGATCCAGGGCAGAGTGTGGAGGATCGTGGCGCTGTCTCTTGTAAATAGTGTGTTTGTCATTGTGCGCAGAATCTGCGGATAAGCAAGATCTACGATACTGATGAAGGCAGCGCAGATAAGGTCAATAAAAAAGACCGCCTTATACGGTGCGTAATAATCTATGAATTTTCTGATCGTGTGCATAGTATCACTCCTTGTTTCGATTTTACTCCGTTGACCATCTTAGCATATCATTTTCTGCTTGACAAGAAGTTCCCCCTGTAATAACGTATGTATGTCTTTGATGATAAGAATGTAGTTAGAAGGGAAAGTAAATGTGATATGAAACTTTATTTAGCTCCTCTTGAGGGAATCACAGGGTGGATCTTCCGCAGCGCCGTCCATGATTGCTTTGGAGGATTTGATAAATATTTTGTTCCTTTTATCCGGCCGAATCAGATGGGGCATTTCAGCGCCAGGGAGAAGAAGGATATCCTGCCGGAACACAATGAAGGGATGTATACAGTTCCCCAGATTCTTACGAACAAGCCGGAGGACTTTATACGGACTGCACATAGGCTCAGAGAGTACGGATATGAGGAGATCAATCTGAACCTTGGATGTCCGTCAAAGACTGTTGTGACAAAGGGCAGAGGCTCCGGGTTCCTCGCAGATCCGGACAGGCTGGATGATTTTCTGTATGAGGTGTTTGAAAAATGTGAGATTCGCATCTCGATCAAGACAAGGCTGGGAATGGATGATCCGGAGGAGTTTTATGATCTCCTGGAGATATATAATAAATATCCCATGGAAGAACTGATCATTCATCCGCGTGTGCAGAAAGATTTTTATAAAAACACTCCAAATCTGAAAATATTTGCAGAGGCTCTGGTGAAGAGCAGAAATCCAGTATGCTACAATGGTGATATTTTTACCACAGAGGATTATAAACGCTTTACCCAGATGCATCCGGCTGTGGAGTGTATTATGATGGGAAGAGGAGTCCTTGCGGATCCGGCACTGGCCCGTGAGATCCGGGGAGGGGCGGGAGCCGATGAAGCGGAACTGCGGCGCTTTCATGATCTTCTGTATGCGGGATATTGCGAGGAAATGTCCGGCGATCGGACGATCCTTTACAAGATGAAAGAATTATGGACGTATCTCGCGCCTGTTTTCACCAATTATAAGAAATATGCAAAGAAAATAAAAAAGGCGGAAAAGTGTGCAGTCTATGAAAAGATCATAGACGAACTGTTTGAAAATGAAGAAATCAGCGTGTCCTGATAAGGGATACGCTGATTTCCTGTTATGCTGGTTATGTCTATTAATCCTGAGCCTGTGCTGTCTCGTTCTGCTTTTTGAGAGCGGCTTCCACGAATCCTTTGAAGAGTGGATGCGGCCTGTTCGGTCTGGATTTGAGTTCCGGATGTGCCTGTGTCGCAATGAACCACGGATGGGACGGGATTTCGATCATTTCGACGATGCGGCTGTCCGGAGAGAGTCCGCACAGAGACATTCCATGTTCCTCCAGGACGTCGCGGTAATCGTTGTTCACTTCATAGCGGTGGCGGTGGCGTTCGCTGATCTCTCTTGTGCCGTACAGCTTCTCGGCAAGGGAGCCTTCTTTGAGCACACACGGATATGCGCCGAGGCGGAGTGTTCCGCCGATATCTTCCACACCGATCTGATCCGGTATAATATGGATGACCGGATGTGTGGTATCCGGTTTCAGCTCCATGCTGTGCGCGTCATTGTAACCTACTACATTTCTGGCGAACTCCACAATAGCAAGCTGCATGCCCAGGCACAGGCCGAGGAACGGGATCCCGTGAGTGCGGGCGTACTTGATCGCTGTGATCTTGCCTTCGATCCCCCTGTGTCCGAAGCCTCCGGGTACAAGGATGCCGCTTACATCCGAGAAGATTTCTTCCGCATTTTCTTCGGTGACCGTCTCGGAATCTACCCATTTGATATTTACGGTAGTATGAGAGTATATACCGCCGTGCTTCAAAGCTTCAACGACACTGATATA
Source organism: uncultured Lachnoclostridium sp. (assembly GCA_946499505.1). Classification (GTDB taxonomy): domain Bacteria; phylum Bacillota; class Clostridia; order Lachnospirales; family Lachnospiraceae; genus Mediterraneibacter. The sequence continues at coordinate 2,837 of CAMMSL010000077.1, read as the reverse complement.
GGCATCGTGGAGCTGGATATACTTGCCGACAAGGGCTACTGTTACTTCCTGCGTCGGATGGCGGAGATTTTCTACCATATCAATCCAGTCTTTCAGATCCGGTTCCGGGCAGTCAAGATGGAGACATTCACATACGACCTGTGCGAGATGTTCTTTTTCCATGGCAAGAGGAGCTTCGTAGAGGTATTCCACGTCCAGATTCTGGAGCACATGGCTTGCAGGCAGATTACAGAACAGGGAAATCTTGTCTTTCATACCGGCATCAAGCGGATACTCAGAGCGGCATACGATAATATTAGGCTGAATTCCCATTCCCTGAAGTTCCTTTACGCTTGCCTGGGTCGGCTTTGTTTTCATTTCCTGGGAAGCTCTTAAATAAGGAATCAGTGTTACATGGATAAGGATAACATTTTCAAATCCTTTCTCATGCTGGAACTGACGGATGGATTCAAGGAAAGGCTGACTCTCGATGTCTCCCACCGTGCCGCCGACTTCGATAATAGCAATCTCGGTGTCCTGTGCCGCCGGATTCCGGTAAAATTTGCTCTTGATCTCATTGGTAATGTGAGGAATAACCTGAACAGTGCCTCCGCCGAAGTCGCCGCGGCGCTCTTTCTGGAGTACGGACCAGTAAATCTTTCCTGTCGTGACGTTTGAATTTTTCGTCAGGCTTTCGTCGATGAAACGCTCATAATGTCCCAGATCCAGATCTGTCTCCGCGCCGTCATCGGTGACGAAGACCTCTCCATGCTGAACCGGGTTCATTGTACCCGGATCGATGTTGATATAAGGATCAAATTTCTGCATGGTCACGGTATATCCGCGGGCTTTTAACAGACGCCCGAGAGAGGCGGCCGTTATCCCCTTGCCGAGACCGGATACAACACCTCCGGTAACAAATACATACTTTACTGCCATAATAGATGCCCTCCTGTGATTGAAAATATCTGGTGAACGGTAAAACGGTTCCTGAAAAAAGAGTACAGTCTGACCATGGATGGAAGCTACATCTTTGTGGCCGGATCCATACATATAGTCAGACTGTCTGAAAAAAATACTTATATAGTATACAACAGAAAATTCAGAAAGTACAGTTTTTTTTACGAAAGAAGTATATGTTCGTATACTGCTTCACAGGTAAGCTGTACGCCGAGTTTCTTAAAGATCTTGATGTCCACATCTGAGAGCATGACTGAGGTGTGGGCCTGACATCCGTCCAGCTTTGGAAGCTGGGAGAGTGCAAGGCGCGCCTCTGCGCTGTCGGCAGCGCTGGCGGAGAGCGCGATCAGTACTTCATCTGTGTGCAGACGCGGATTTTTGCTCTTTAAGTAGTCCACCTTCAGCTTCTGGATCGGCTCGATGGACTGGGGCGAGATGATATGCTTCTCATGGTCAATACCGGCGAGAGCTTTCAGCACGTTTAGAAGCAGTGCTGCAGATGCTCCGAGAAGCTTGGTCGTCTTTCCGGTTATGATCCGTCCATCTTCCAGCTCGAGGGCAGCAGCGGGACCGCCGGTCTCTTTTGCACGTTTCAGTGCTTCGACTGCTACTTTCCGATCTGCAACCGTAATGCCGGCCAGATTCATGAGCAGTTCAATCTTCTGCGCCTCCTTATCAGAAGTCTCTCCCTTTGCAAGCGCGTTCAGGGCTGTATAGTAACGGCGGATGATCTCCTGCTTTGATGCTTCGCGGCAGGCTTCATCATCGCAGATACAGTTGCCTGCCATATTGACGCCCATGTCTGTGGGAGACTTGTAAGGACTTTCTCCGTAGATTTTTTCAAAAATCGTGTTCAGGACGGGGAAGATCTCAACGTCACGGTTATAGTTGACGGTCGTTTCTCCATAGGCCTCCAGATGGAATGGGTCGATCATGTTCACGTCATTCAGGTCAGCTGTCGCTGCCTCATACGCCAGATTGACCGGATGTTTCAGAGGCAGGTTCCAGATAGGAAATGTCTCGAATTTGGCATATCCGGCATGGATTCCTCGCTTGTGCTCGTGATAGAGCTGAGAGAGACAGGTGGCCATCTTTCCGCTTCCCGGTCCCGGCGCTGTCACGATGACAAGCGGACGTGTTGTTTCAATATAATCGTTCTTTCCATAGCCTTCGTCGCTGATGATGAGCGGTAAATTGGACGGATAGCCGGGAATAATATAATGAAGATATACTGGAATGTTCATGTTCTCCAGTCTGTTTTTGAACAGGAGAGCGCTCTCCTGACCAGAGAACTGCGTGATCGTCACGCTCCCTACATAAAGTCCCTGATCCCGGTATGTCTGGATCAGGCGGAGAACGTCTGTGTCATAGGTGATACCGAGATCACCGCGTATTTTGTTCTTTTCAATGTCTTTTGCGCTGATGACGATGACGATCTCGGCCTGGTCGCTGAGCTCTTTGAGTAGCCGCAATTTGCTGTCAGGAGCAAAGCCGGGCAGTACTCGGGAGGCATGATAGTCGTCAAAAAGTTTTCCTCCGAATTCCAGATATAATTTGTTGTCGAATTTTCCGATCCGTTCCCGGATATGTTCGGACTGCATCTTGAGATATTTCTCATTGTCAAAACCGATTTTCATATTTTCCCCTTTCCTTTGTAGTTATTCTGCATCTATAGATGGATGACGCCTTTGCTGCGTCGGAAGATAACAGGACATATTTCGTACCCAGTATACTATAAAAAGTCATGGATTTACAATATTTTCATAATGTTTTTGTTGATTTATGCAAAACCTGTCTTTATAATAATAATAGCTGTTTTTAGGAGGAATAGAATGGATAATAATCGGGTCTTTGACACTTTCTCATTAATAGTATAATGATTAATCCCCATGGTTGAG
>CAMMSL010000076.1 GCA_946499505.1 uncultured Lachnoclostridium sp. | reverse complement strand
CCTGGTTACCGTCCATGGTCTTCATTTTTCTTGCCATTTTCTTGTTCCTCCTTAAGAATTACATTGAAAAAATTATATTAATTCACATGTAGTTTTATTATATCGCCAAAAATGACAAAAGTCTATAGAGTGCGGTCGGGTTTTTTGTATCTTTTGGCGTGCAGAAAGGCTTCTGTCATTTGTACAGATACATCTCCGATATACAGCAATCGTCATATTTACTTCCGTCTCTTACACCGGTGATCGTCACTTTGCATTCACTGATCTGTATCTCCTGTCCGAAATCGATATACACCGTGCCTGCCATCGGATCACTGCTGTTGTAAGTCAGATCTGCATCGTCGATCGTATACTCCGTCGTCTGGCCGTCATACTCTATCCGGACGGCACTCGGGGCAGCATTTTTCGTATACAGATCTTCACTTTTACAATATCCCGGTAATACAGCCAGTCCTCTCACAGTCTGGGCCTGACCACTTGAAAATGTAATAGTCTCTCCTGTACCATTTCCGGATTCTCCATCCGCCCAGCACGTGGATGCATCAAGATCTGTCAGGTTAGATACATCATAATTATATCCGGCAGCCTCCAGTGTAGAAGATGCTGAAACATCAAAACGGACCATAACAGGATCAGTGCTTATATTTTCTTCGCTGCTGCTCTCTTCTGCCGAAGACTCTCCCGCTATCGTGATCTCACTTTTCACCTCAGCCTGCGCGTCCTGAACATTTTCCGGATCTGTGCTCAGATCTTCTGCCCTGATTTTCTGAATATTTTCTTCTGAAGATGAACTGCCTGATGAAACCGGAAGCACCAGCAGCAGTATTGTAATGATCGCGCTGATCACTATGGCAGCGCCTATAATGACCGCTGCGATCACCGCCGGCAGGTTTCTGTTCTGTCTTATTTCGTCTTTCCCGCTGTTTTCAACATTCATATTACATTTCTCCTGTTTTCATTATTTGTATTGAAATATTATACAGTCCCCGATACTCTTCTGTGTGACAAGATCTCCGTCACAATAACGACAGCACATATCACAATGCTGATCCACTGGGATGTGGACAGTCCCATCAGTATCCCCCGCTCACTGTCATCGTACCGCACAAATTCCAGCACGAACCGAAAAGCTGCATACAAAATAAGATACAACTGCAGACTTTTCAATCTTTTCCCGTTTCTGCGGCAGATTTCCCCATACAAGCCCAATACAACCGCGATCACAAGATTTCCTGCCACCTCTACTGCCTGCACCGGAAAAAGCGGTACTCCCGTCGGCGCAGCGATCGACTCTGTATAGACGACAGCCCCAGGGCCGTCATAGGGGACTCCATAGCAGCATCCGACAAACGCGCACCCAATCCTTCCAAAAGCATGAACCAGCGGAATGACCGGTATAGACACACGAGCATAGTCCAGCACCGGTATATGCAGTATTTTCCCGCAGAGATACAATCCGATCAGTCCTCCGAGTAACCCTCCATAAAAAACAAAACCGCCTCCCATCAGTGCATTCAGATATTCCAGATCTGTAATTCTGGAGAAATCAATACTTCTCCACGATACGATCAGATACAGGAGCTTTGCCCCGACCATTGCACCAAGTCCCACAAAACACGCAATCTGGATAAAATCGTCAAATTCCATATGGTTCCTGCGGATCAGGAAATACCCCGCAACTGCTCCTGCCGCAACCCCCAGCACGATAAATAGTCCATACCATGGTATCATGACTGCTCCTATTTCTATTCCCATACACTGTCCCCCATTTCACAAGTTCACCCAAAAAGAAAAAGGAGTGTCCGCCACTCCTTTTCAACTGTGTATTCTTTCATTCTATTATGCAAGCAGCGCCAGACAGCCAACACATGCAACGCATGCAATATATGTGAGAAGACAGAGAACCGTTCCGATGATCGAACAGATAAATCCTGCCTGTGACAGATTTGCCTGATCTGGAATCTTTTTCCCCTGGATTGCGAGAACAATACCGATAATTCCGATGACTGCACCTACCCATCCAAGACTTCCTGCGCTGAATACTCCGATCACGATTGAAATAATGCCAAGTACAAGTGAAGCAATTCCCATTTTCTTTTTCCTCCGTATAAAATATCAGCCTGTCGGCTATGTGACCATTATATCCAAGACTATAGGAAGAATCAAGAAATATATGTTTATTTATCTTTAAACTTAAATATCCTGTCCTTCTTCTTCGGAGGCTTTTTCCCTTCTATCTTATCCGGCATAGGCTCATACACTTTCTCACTCTTCAAAAGCGGCATCCGCTTATGATTCTTTCTCAGATAAAGCAGTGCAATTCCCGCAAATACGACAACACATCCCGCAAGCGCCTGAGATACCGGGAAACCGATTCCCGGGATCAGCAGCTGATCCGTACGCAGTCCTTCGATCCACACTCTGCCAAGGGCATATCCGAAAATATAGAGAAGGAACAGTTCACCCTCGTATTTCTTATGTTTGCGGTACAGTACGAGCAGGATCAGAAGTACAGCGCACCACACTGACTCATAGAGGAACGTCGGACTCACCTGTATATAATCCACGCCTCCGATAGTCTCCATATGCTGCCACATCTTCTCTGTAATATCGCCGGAGCGGACTGCATCTACCGGCAGCCGCATGGCAAACAGTCCGTTTGTATATTCGCCGAACGCTTCACGGTTGAAGAAATTGCCCCAGCGCCCGAGCATCTGTCCGTTCAGCAGCGCCATCGCAATGGTATCCAGGATCTGAAATGGCGAAAGTCTCTTGACTCTTGCAAGAACAAACACTGCGATCACTGCAGCGATCACACCGCCATAAATAGCAAGGCCGCCTTCCCGGAGATTAAAGATATCCAGCAGATTATCCTTGTACATATCCCACGAGAAGACCACATAATAGATCCTTGCTCCTGCGATACCGGCGATTACGCCGATGATGCCCATATCCAGATAATCTTCCGGATTCTGTCTTGTCCTTTTTGCCTCTGATGTGGCGATCAGAAATCCGATCAGGATCGCGCACCCGATGATAATACCGTAGTATGCGATCGTAAAGCCGAATATATCAATATTCTTTCCCACATGATCCAGGTAGATGCCCAGATTGGGAAAAGCAATATCATAATGCATGAAAATGCTCCTTTCTGGTGCTATACGTTGAATCTGAACAGCATGATGTCGCCATCCTGCACAACGTAGTCTTTTCCTTCCAGACGGATCAGGCCCTTTTCTTTCGCGGCAGTGTGAGACCCGCATGCGATCAGATCATCGTAGCTTACTACCTCTGCGCGGATAAATCCTCTCTCAAAATCAGAGTGGATCTTTCCTGCCGCCTGAGGTGCTTTTGTGCCTTTCTTGATCGTCCATGCGCACACTTCCGGCTCTCCTGCCGTCAGGTAGCTGATCAAACCGAGCAGATGATAGCTTGCCTTGATCAGTTTCTCCAGACCGGACTCCTTGAGTCCCAGATCATCGAGGAACATTTTCTTCTCATCGTCGTCGAGCTGGGAGATCTCTTCCTCGATCTCCGCGCATACGACAAATACTTCACAGTCTTCTTCTTTGGCATATTCTCTGACAGCCTGCACTCCCGGATTATTTGCTCCGTCGTCAGCCAGATCATCCTCGGATACATTTGCCGCGAAGATCACAGGTTTTGCAGTCAGAAGATTGTATCCTGCAAGCCAAGCCTGCTCATCCTCATCATCTGTCACAAAACTCTTTGCCAGCTTGTTTTCCTCCAGATGGGCCTTTATACGGTTCAAAAGATCCAGTTCTTTCGCCGCCGTCTTATCATTGCGTGACAGCTTCACCGTCTTGGCGATCCTTCTCTCGAGAACTTCCAGATCTGAGAAGATCAGCTCCAGATTGATCGTCTCAATATCACGCATCGGATCAATACTGCCATCCACATGGACGATATTCGTATTTTCAAAGCAGCGTACCACATGTACGATGGCATCAACCTCGCGGATATTTGCAAGGAACTGGTTGCCCAGGCCCTCGCCTTTAGATGCGCCTTTTACAAGACCGGCAATATCAACGAATTCGATCGTCGCCGGGATGATCTTTTTCGTATGATACATCTCTCCCAGCACATTCAGTCTTTCATCCGGCACTGTTACCACACCCACGTTCGGGTCTATCGTACAGAACGGATAGTTCGCGGATTCCGCGCCTGCCTTTGTCAGTGAATTAAACAATGTACTTTTTCCTACATTGGGGAGTCCAACGATTCCTAATTTCATAGTTCTTTAATCTCCTTATCATATCTATTATTGCAAATCAGGCATACCGTATTTTCTTACCTGCCCGATATCCAGTGACAGCAATTCAGTCCCTCGTCTCCATCAGGATCACTTTCCCGTATACAAATGAGATCGTAACTTCATCTTCTGCAAATTCATTGCTCACGCACAAGCTGTCATTTGGCTTGAGGAAGTGATTTTTCAGAGGATATTTCGCCCCTCTGATGGTCAGCTCATCCACCGGCATTTCCAGCGGAAACAGTGAAAAATACGGACCGAAAGCCTCTGACTTCTTCAGCGTGATATCCTTATCAATGAGGCGGATCTGATTATGGCTGTCCATGATCCTGGCATCCGCTCCCGCATCCAGAGCAATCTGAAGGCACTGCACATTTGCCCACAGATGGTCGATCCTGTTACCGGTGCCTCCCAGAATCCAGATTGATTTCCTGTTAAGGCCCAGACAGAGTCTCAACGCAATTTCTGTATCTGATGCATCTTTTACAGGGTTGAACTCACGGATCGGCACATTTAACTCCTCCCTGTAATAATCCACAAGCTCCCTGGATACACTGTCAAAGTCCCCGACAATATAATCCGGCTTGATCTCGTGTTTGTAGAGGAACTCAAGTCCTTTATCCACGCCGATAACAAATTCTGTTTCCTCACTTTTCAATATTGGGAGCACGAAATCTTCTTCCAGCATTCCGCCGCTCACGATCACAGTTCTCTTACTCATAAGCTTTCAATATCTCCATGAATCCTGTCGTATTGTCTCTGATGTTCCCTTTATAGACACCGGAGCCTGATACAATAACATTTGCCCCGGCTTTCAGCACTTCTGCCACATTGCTGTGATAGATGCCGCCGTCTACTTCAATATCTTTCTCAAGTTCCCGCTCCTCGAGCATAACGCGCAGCTGCCTGATCCGCTCCAAAGACTCCGGTATAAAAGCCTGCCCGCCGAATCCCGGTTCCACACTCATGATCAGGAACATGTCAGCCTGATCAAGATAAGGTTCCAATGCCTCCACCGGTGTCCCCGGCTTTATCGAGATTCCCGCCTTCACTCCGCAGCCATGGATCGCATCCAGAGTTGCCGCCGGATTTTCGCATGCCTCAAAATGCACCGTGATGATATCTGCCCCGCACTTTGCAAATTCCTCTACATACCGCACCGGCTCTGTCACCATAAGATGTACGTCCATCACCTGTGATGTCATTCCCTTGATCGAGGAGAGCACAGGCATCCCAAATGAAATACTCGGGACAAAGATCCCGTCCATCACGTCAAAATGGATATAGCGGGCTCCCCCTTCTTCTGTCTGTCTGATCTGATCTCCAAGTATCTTGAAGTCAGCCGAAAGTATAGATGGTGCAAGAATATTTTTCATAAACTAATACCTCTTTCTTTCCTGTATCTCCTGGTACATGGCAAGATAATTTTCGTACCTTGATCTGTGTATCTTTTCCTCTTCCACGGCCTGTTTGACCGCGCAGTCCGGTTCGTGTACATGGCTGCACCCGTTAAATCTGCATTTTCCTTCGTATGGGGCAAATTCTGGGAAACAGTATTTCAACGAATCGTTATCTATATCGCTGATATAGAGAGAACTGAATCCGGGCGTATCCATGATGTAGGAATCCTCTCCGAGCACGAGCAGTTCCGAATGACGGGTCGTATGCCTTCCTCTCTCGATCTTCCGGCTGATGCTTCCTGTCTCCATCTCCACTTCCGACTGAAGCAGGTTGATAATGGATGATTTTCCGACCCCGGATGGACCTGCGATCGCCGTAGTTTTCCCTTTCAATATTTCTCTGAGTTCTTCTATATGTTTTTCTTCTTTTGCACTGGTAAATATCAGCGGATATCCGCATCCTTCATAAATATCCCGAAGTTTAGCTATTTCCGGATCTTTTGCAATATCTGTTTTGTTAAAGCACAGGATGACCGGAATCTCCCGGCTCTCCATCATGACCAGAAAGCGGTCCAGCAGATTGAAGTGCGGTTTCGGCTTTGTCACGGCAAACACCACAAGAGCCTGATCGATATTTGCGACTGCCGGCCGGATCAGTTCGTTTCTTCGCGGAAAGATCTGCTTGATGTTTCCTTCCATATCCTTTTCATCCAGGACCTCAATCTCAACGTCATCGCCCACCAGCGGTTTTATACCGTCTTTGCGAAATATTCCTTTTGCCTTACACTCATAAACACCGGATTCTACTACGTGAACGTAGTAGAATCCGGCAATTCCTTTTACAATTTT
>CAMMSL010000075.1 GCA_946499505.1 uncultured Lachnoclostridium sp. | reverse complement strand
AAATCAGGGATATAGCCATTTTTTCTTTCTTAAACTGTCAAAGACGGGAGTATACCACCAGTTTCCTTAGATTGCAAGGGTTGAATTAAAAAGTTTTTGTCATCCCCTGTATTTGGTTCCGGCTCCGTCACGTTTTGCCTGTTTCAGCCGGTTCAGTGTCACTTCCTTTTCATTATAATGTATCTTTGTCTCTGTTCCTTCTTCAAAAAGATACACATTTTCAAGCTCATCTTTCTTCTGCAGCCGGATCCCGCGCACTCCCACGGCAGCTTTTTTCTTTACCGGAATATCGGAAGCCGGGAATCTTAAGAAATAGCCGTTCCTTGTCTGCAGCACTGCATGCTGACTGTCATTGACTACCTTCACAGCTATCAGAGAATCTCCTTCCTGAAGCTTCGTGGCTGCGATCGTGCGCTTAGTCACCTGGAACTCCGTTCCCTCAACTTTCTTGATCATTCCCTGTGCTGTCGCAAACAGCAGATATGCATATCTCATCTGCTCCGCATCGCATACCATGATGATCTGTTCATCGCTTGTCGAATAGTTGCTGACATTATCGATCGGAGTCCCTTTGTCGCGGAATCTTCCGTACGGTACATCCAGCACTTTAACCTGATGCATCCTTCCGGTATCAGTAAAAATGCAAAGCTTTCCTGTATTCATACAGTGTACTACGTATTTGTTCTCACTGTCGGCAGCTTCTTTGTTCCGCTCGTAGACCGATGTATCGACCGTCTTTGCGTACCCGAAGCGGTCCATCAGGAAGACAACCTCCTGCTCTTCGATCTTCTTCTCCTCATATACCGCCTCTTCTGCATTTTCGATGACTGTACGGCGTTTGCGGGCATATTCTTTCTTAAAGCCGTCCAGTTCTTCTATGATCACACCCGCCATAGAATCGTAATTATTCAGAATATCCTCAAAACGCGCGATATTTTTGAGCGTCTGTTCATGCTCTGCCCGGAGAGCTTCGATCTCCAGTCCGATCAGACGATAGAGGCGCATTTCCAGGATCGCTGTCGCCTGTCTCTCGGTAAAACGCAGCATGGCGGCCATCTTCTTTGAGATGTTGGATTTAAATTTAATATTGTCTGTGACGCCGTTGACAAGACACGCTCTTGCATCCTTTACCGATTTACTTCCCCGCAGGATCTCAATGATCAGGTCGATCACGTCACATGCTTTGATCAGGCCTTCCTGCACCTCGCTCTTCTCCTTTTCTTTGGCAAGGAGAGTCTGGTATTTACGGGTGGCAAGTTCAAACTGGAAATCCACATGGTGTTCGATGATCTTCTTAAGCCCCAGAGTCTCAGGACGTCCGTCCGCCACGGCGAGCATGTTTACACCAAACGTGTCCTCGAGGCGTGTCTTTTTGTAGAGCATGTTTTTCAGATTCTCTACATCCGCACCTTTTTTCAGTTCCAGGACAATACGGATTCCCTCTTTCGAGGACTGATTGGAAATATCCACGATATCGGTTGTTTTCTTCGTCTCAATCAGATTGGCCACATCGTTGAGGAATTTGCTGATCCCGGTTCCGATCATAGTGTAAGGGATCTCGCTGATCACGAGCTGCTTTTTGCCGCCCTTTAAATCTTCAACTTCCACTTTGCCGCGGATCTTGATCTTGCCCTGTCCGGTCTCATAGATATTCAGAAGGTCATCCTTGTTTACCACGATACCGCCTGTAGGGAAATCAGGCCCTTTGATATACTTCATGAGCTGCTTTGTACTGATCGCGTCATTTTTCATGTATGCCTTGACCGCATCGATAACTTCTCCGAGATTGTGCGTGGGGATGCTGGTCGCCATACCTACCGCAATACCCTCAGCACCATTCACGAGAAGATTCGGCACCCTCATCGGAAGAACGAGAGGCTCTTTCTCTGTCTCATCAAAGTTCGGGCCGAAGTCAATGACATTTTTATCCAGATCCGCCAGACAGACTTCCTGAGTAAATTTTGTCAGTCTCGCTTCTGTATAACGCATGGCAGCGGCACCGTCTCCCTCGATGGAACCGAAGTTTCCGTGACCGTCCACGAGGATCTGCCCCTTCTTAAAATCCTGCGCCATGACAACGAGCGCCTCATAAATAGAGCTGTCGCCATGCGGATGGTATTTACCCATCGTATCCCCCACGATACGGGCACATTTCCTGTACGGCTTATCATATCGTATCCCCAGTTCATACATATCGTAAAGAGTACGGCGCTGCACCGGCTTAAGCCCGTCCCGGACATCAGGAAGAGCACGGGCAATAATAACACTCATGGCATAATCTATATATGACTTTTTCATAAGGTCAGAATATTCTGTTCTTATGATCTGTGATTCACTGTTCATGTTCATTCTCCTTACGTTTTTTATCAGATATCCAGTTCCGCCTCTGTCGCATTCTCATAGATAAATGCGCGCCGCGGCGGCACTTCCGTTCCCATGAGCATCTCAGTTACGCTTGACGCCATTCTGGCATCCTCGATCTCGACCAGCTTGAGCAGACGTCTCTCAGGATCCAGCGTGGTCTCCCAGAGCTGTTCCGCATCCATCTCTCCCAGGCCTTTATAACGCTGCAGTGTAAAAGGTCCCTTATGCGTCTTTCTGTATTTTTCCAGCGCCTTGTCATCATAGAGATATTCTTCCTCTCCGTTCTTCGGCATCGCTTTGTAGAGAGGCGGCATAGCGATATACACATGTCCCTCATAGATCAGTTCCGGCATAAACCGGTAGAACAGTGTCAAAAGCAGTGTGGAAATATGAGCTCCGTCTACATCCGCATCCGCCATAATGATGATCTTGTCATAGCGGAGTTTTGAGATGTCAAAGTCATTGCCGTACCCTTCTGAAAATCCGCACCCGAACGCATTGATCATCGTCTTGATCTCAGCGTTCGCAAGGATCTTGTCAATACTTGCCTTCTCCACATTCAGGATCTTTCCTCTGATCGGAAGGATTGCCTGAAAGTTACGGTCTCTGGCGGTTTTGGCCGAGCCCCCGGCGGAATCTCCCTCCACGATGAAGATCTCGCACTTCTTCGGATCACGGCTCTCGCAGTTTGCCAGCTTTCCGTTGCTGTCAAAGGAATATTTCTGTTTTGTGAGAAGATTGGTTTTCGCCTTTTCTTCCGTTTTCCGGATCTTCGCCGCCTTCTCAGCGCTGGAGAGGACCGATTTCAGCGTGTCCAGATTCCGGTCAAAATAGCGGACGATCTCTTCCCCTGTCACTTTGCTCACAGCCTTCGCCGCGTCCGGATTGTCCAGCTTTGTCTTTGTCTGGCCTTCAAATCTGGGATCCGGGTGCTTAATGGACACGATCGCCGTCATTCCGTTTCTGATATCCGTCCCGGTAAAGTTAGCGTCCTTTTCCTTCAGGATCCCCAGTTCTCTTGCATACTGGTTCATGACCGTAGTAAATGTGGTCTTAAATCCTGTCAGATGAGTTCCGCCCTCCGAATTGTAAATATTGTTACAGAATCCGAGAACATTTTCATGAAATTCATTTACATACTGAAGTGCCACTTCCACCTCGATACCGTCTGCACTCCCTTTGAAATAGACCGGATCATGGAGCACTTCTTTCTTCTTATTCAGATCCCGGATAAATCCAATGATTCCTTCCGGTTCATGATACTCGATATGTTCCGGCTCTTCCAGCCGCTTGTCATCAAAGATGATCTTAAGTTTGGGATTTAAGTAGGCCGTCTCATGAAGTCTGCTCTTGACTTCCTCAGCCCGGAATCTGGTCTTTTCAAAGATCGTGTCGTCCGGCAGGAAATTCACTGTTGTTCCTGTCTTTTTCGTCTTGCCGATCTTGGGCAGCAGGCCGTCTTCCAGTTCGATCACAGGCACGCCTTTCTCATACCGGTCATGGTGGATATATCCGTCTCTGCTGATCTTTACATCCATGTACGTGGAAAGCGCATTTACGACAGACGATCCTACTCCGTGGAGACCGCCGCTGGTCTTATAAGCAGAATCATCGAATTTGCCTCCAGCATGGAGAGTCGTGTATACGAGACGCGCTGCCGAGACCCCCTTTTCATGCATGTCCACCGGGACACCGCGCCCATTGTCTGATACCGTAGCCGATCCGTCTTTTTCCAGTGTGACATGGATTTCCGTACAAAATCCCGCAAGATGCTCGTCCACTGCATTGTCCACGATCTCATAGATCAGATGGTTCAAGCCTTTTGTGGAGACACTTCCGATATACATTCCCGGGCGTTTGCGGACAGCCTCGAGTCCTTCCAGTACGGCTATGCTGCCTGCATCATATGTATTCTTACCTGCCATTTACATTCTCCTTTTTATGCTGCACCCCCGCATATCAGCACTCAGCGCGTGGGTGCAAAAGCATCATACTTCGCTGTATCCTGCACGAGCGCAGGACAATCCATTACATAATATACCACCAGTCCTTGTGGTTTTCAAGCAGGAAAACAGCGAATGTTGTGTAACAGTTAGCCAGATGGGCTGAACTGTTACATGACACCAATTATCCTCCCACAAGCACATCTTCCAGCATTTCGGAGAGCACTTCCATGGCGTTCATCATTTCTCCTACCGTATTTGTCTGCGCTCCTGCCTCGATAAGCAGAGACTTCGGCATAAGGTGCAGGTTGTATCGATAGGCCCTCAGATAGATGTGGCGCACAAAACCGGGATACTTATTTTCGGCATCGATCTGCATCTGGAGAGAAAACGCCAGATTGTCCTGTATGTACGGATTTGGCAGATAATCTATATTGCCATTTGTACGAGACCGGCTCAGTCCATTGAAAAACATGATCTTTGCCGTCGGTTTTCCGTTGATCTCGGTCACCAGATGCGTCCCTTCTGCAACACCGTCCCTGTGCAGGTCGATCAGAACTTCAACCGTCGGGTTTTCCGCCAGAATCTTCTCTACTGCTTCTCCTGCGTATTCATATGCATTACTCCGGTCCAGCTTGCCGTTGATAATATCATAGACACCCGTATCATGGATCGTCTCAATTCCTTTCTCGTTCAGGAGCTGTGTCAGGTACTCTCCCACCCCCACGATACTGGTGGATGTATCGCCAGGCGTAGAATCAGCAAATTCTTCCTGAGAATGGGTGTGGTAGATCAACACTTTCGGGCCGTCCGTATCGGTATCGATCTTCATACTGCGCCCAAGCAGGTCATCTGCATTTAACTGGTCTGAATCAATCATGGTAGAGCTGTCGACAGTATAAAAATTACCCAGCAGATACTCAAAATCTCTCAGTTTTTCTATCGAAGTATCTACTACGGGAGTAACTACAGCGTCTGTTTCGGATTCGTCCGGTTCCCCGATCAGTTTTCCGTTCTCATCCACAGCATTTTCATCGTTAGCCTGCGCTTCCAGGATCCTGGCAAGTGTTTCTTCATCCTCTATTGAGGAGTCATATGCAGCGTGATCCTCCGTATAACTGATAAGGGGGACCCATGCAAGTGCTTTTTCTTTGATCCATTCACCGATTCCTTTTCCTGGCGTACGGTTTACCCAGCTTAAAACCGGCAGATACATCTGCTGAGCCTGCTCAAATATCTGTTCCTGTATATGATATTTCCAGTCACTGCCGTCTCCTGCAAGACCGGTATATATTAAAACCGCAGTGAAAAGAACGGCAGATGCTGCCGTTCCTGCCTGTCTTAAATTTCTTCGTACTGACCTCTTCATTATACGGCAGCATCCCCCTCTTTTATTCTCCTGAAATTGTATGCCTTTCTCAGAGCGGATATGCATAATCCGGCATAGCTGCACGTCATACCTTGCAGGAATTTTCCGCTGTAAACAGCATATTGAGCGCTTCAGAGATCGTATGGCTGATCTGATGGATCATCTCGTCTACGTCTTTTGGCGTCACAAACATTCCGTTCAGGTGGGGCGCGATCAGCTCTTTTACGAACTCATATTTTTCACCGGCGTTATAGGATCGGAGTACTTCACCTACTCCTTTTAACGAATCCGATGTCTCCAGTGCAGCGATGAAATTTTCCATCGTATCATTTACGATCGTCGCAGCATCCACCACTGTAGGAACTCCGATCCCTATGACCGGAACTCCCAGAGACTCCTCAGTCAGTCCGGACCGGTTATTTCCTATACCGGATCCCGGATGGATCCCTGTGTCCGCAATCTGCACCGTCCGGTTCAGTCTCTTACTATTGCGCGCCGCCAGTGCATCTACCGCGATCACCATATCCGGATGCGTCTCCTTTACGATTCCCCGGACAATCTCTGTGCTTTCCATACCCGTCTGCCCCATGACCCCCGGTACTATGGCACTTATCATATCCGCATGTTCCAGTCCCATGGCATATTTCCCGTATTCCTTTACAATGTGCCGTGTCACGGAAAGATGATCCGCCACATAAGGGCCAAGAGCATCGGGAGTCACCTCACGGTTCCCGAGTCCCACGACCAGCACGGAGAGATCCCCCTCTTTATTTCCGGCATTCTTCCTGACAAGCTCCCTGATATATCCGCACAATCTCGCTGCAATATTCATATGGCTCTCATCATCGGGGATCGCCAGATTCGGGGTCTCCAGTGTAAGATATGTTCCCACAGGTTTTCCCATGGCTTTTGCCCCGTTCTCTGTCCGGATCTCCACCCGGGTTACGCGGAGTTCCTGTTCCTCATCATAATCCTCCTCAAGCACTACTCCCTGCACTTCCACATCGTCTGACTCAAAGCGCTCTTTTTCCTCCAATGCAAGGTCTGTCCTTACGCTGTAATTTCTCAACATATCCCTTCCTCACTTTTTGATTCTCTTATGATACCGCTGAACTGTTACTATATTTTGCAATATTTCTTAAAATATGTATTGACAAGCAATTCCGGTTAGCATAAAATAAATGAGTATGTTTCAGCGGAACGTCCGTGTCCGAATCTGCTGGGGCACATGATTTACATTTGAAATTTCATGTTGTATATGGAGGTGTACAGATTGGCTAACATTAAGTCTGCTAAGAAAAGAATTTTAGTAAACGAGACAAAGGCTGCAAGAAA
>CAMMSL010000074.1 GCA_946499505.1 uncultured Lachnoclostridium sp. | reverse complement strand
CGCGCACTAGGGACTTTCACCCGTTAGAGAACGCCCATGCTGGGCAAACAAAAAGCAGGCTGTCCGCTTTTTACGAACAGCCTGCTGCTATTTTATATGATTGATATTTTAGATACTTCTGTATCTTACTCCTGCGGACCTGCTGCAACAAGTGCTTTTCCAAGTTCGTTGCTCTCGTATTTCTTGAAGTTCTTGATGAATCTTGCAGCCAGATCTTTTGCTTTTGTCTCCCACTCGGAAGCATCAGCGTATGTGTCGCGAGGATCAAGGATAGCCGGATCAACTCCCGGAAGCTCTGTCGGAACTTCGAAGTTGAAGTACGGAATCTTCTTAGTCGGTGCATCAAGGATTGCTCCGCTTAAGATTGCATCGATGATACCACGTGTATCTTTGATGGAGATACGTTTTCCTGTTCCGTTCCATCCTGTATTTACGAGGTAAGCTTTCGCTCCGCTCTCTTTCATTCTCTTAACGAGCTCTTCTGCATATTTTGTCGGATGCAGCTCAAGGAACGCCTGTCCGAAGCATGCGGAGAATGTCGGTGTCGGCTCTGTGATACCGCGCTCTGTACCGGCAAGCTTAGCTGTGAAACCAGACAGGAAGTAGTACTCTGTCTGCTCCGGTGTAAGTACGGATACCGGAGGAAGTACTCCAAATGCATCAGCTGACAGGAAGATTACATTCTTTGCTGCCGGAGCTGCAGATACCGGGCGAACGATCTTCTCAATGTGATCGATCGGATATGATACACGTGTATTCTCTGTCACACTCTTGTCTGTAAAGTCGATATGTCCTTCTGCATCAAGTGTAACGTTCTCAAGAAGAGCATTTCTCTTGATCGCATTGTAGATATCCGGCTCAGAATCTTTGTCAAGGTCGATAACTTTTGCGTAGCATCCACCTTCGAAGTTGAATACGCCGTTGTCATCCCAGCCGTGCTCGTCATCACCGATGAGAAGTCTCTTCGGATCTGTGGAAAGAGTTGTCTTACCTGTTCCGGAAAGGCCGAAGAAGATAGCTGTATTCTCGCCGTTCATGTCTGTGTTGGCAGAGCAGTGCATGGAAGCGATTCCCTTAAGCGGCAGATAGTAGTTCATCATAGAGAACATACCTTTCTTCATCTCTCCGCCGTACCATGTGTTAACGATAACCTGCTCGCGGCTTGTGATATTGAACATAACTGCTGTCTCAGATCTGAGTCCCAGCTCTTTGTAGTTTTCTACTTTTGCTTTGGAAGCATTGTATACTACGAAATCAGGCTCGAAGTTCTCCAGCTCTTCTGCTGTCGGACGGATGAACATATTTGTTACAAAGTGAGCCTGCCAAGCAACCTCAACGATAAAACGGATTGCCATACGTGTGTCTTTGTTAGCTCCGCAGAATGCATCTACAACGAAAAGTCTCTTGTTGGAGAGCTCATTCTTTGCAATGTCTTTTACTGCATTCCAAGCTTCCTGAGATGCCGGATGGTTGTCATTCGGATACTCATCAGATGTCCACCATACTGTGTCTTTGGAGTTCTCATCCATAACGATATATTTGTCTTTCGGTGAACGGCCTGTGTAGATACCTGTCATAACGTTTACTGCACCGAGTTCACTCTCCTGACCTTTGTCAAAACCTTCCAGATTCGGGTTTGTCTCTTCCTCAAACAACATCTCATAGGAAGGATTGTGAACGATTTCCGTAGTTCCTGTAATGCCATACTGAGTTAAATCAATATTTGCCATACCTCTTCTACCTCTCTCTTTCTAAAATCTTTATGGGAATTCTTGTCATAACCCCCAGTACGTTCCCATTATACAGAATTACGATTGAAAAATCAATAACAATCTTATTAAATTTCGACTTTTTTATGAAAGTTTTATCAAAATTCAATTCATTTATTACCGTTTATTGTTGCGAACCATCGATTTTTTCGTCCAAAAAATGCAGGATTCAAATCCAAATCCTGCATTTTATAACTGATAAATATAAATTTAACAAACTTTTTCAATTCCTGGCTTTCTTTAACTTCAAATACAGCCTTTCAGAACATATTCGGCAACAGATCTCTGAGCGTAAATATTTTATACTCCTCAGGTGATCTTGCACAGATGACCTCAAATGTATCAGGGGCGCAAAACTCAGCCATAACCTGACGGCATACTCCGCAAGGATAACACCAGGTCAGTTCATCTTCGCCTCCTACAATAGCAATGGCCGAAAACTCCCTTTTTCCTTCTGATACTGCTTTAAAAAATGCTGTCCTTTCTGCACAGTTTGTAGGACCATAAGCCCTGTTCTCAATATTGCACCCCTCATAAATCTCTCCGTCTGCGCAGAGCAAAGCCGCACCCACGCGGAAATGGGAATAAGGGCTGTATGAATTTTCTCTTGCAGATATTGCACGCTTGATCAAATTCTCACGATTCACGCCGGATCACTCCATCAAAAATATTCTCTTTTCAGCTTCGTCGTATAAACAGCAAACGCGACTAAAACTATGAAAAAAACAATCATTCCCACTGTATCCACTATCTCCATAGAATATACATAACAGTGGATCACATCAATTGCACCGTACACCAGAGCAACAATACCGAATACGAGCAGTGCCGGTCCGGCTTTTTTGATAAATGCATCTTTATTTTTACACTTTTTATAGATATAGTCTTTGCCGAGAAGCAGAGTTGCATTGATCTCGCCAGTCATCTTCATCTTGATAAATGCATAGAGAGCATAAACTCCGCAGGCAAATACAATAACTCCGATAAATCCCCAAATGCTGTCCATATTATCCATGATCTCTTACTCCTTAAACTCCAAGAATCTCTTTTACTGTCTCTTTCATAGCATCAGCATCGCATTCTCTTGTGTGACGGATATCAGCATTTCGTATCTCTTCGATTGCTTTCGGTACTGCTGTACCTGAGATCCGGCTCAGTTCATCGATCAGTTCAAACTCGTCCACATCTGCATATTTCTCATCAATCGCGGACATTACACTGTGGATGAATTTGTACGGGCTTGCTGTGGAGGCCACAAGGCACTTTTTGTCGTCACCGCTGTTTTTCCTGTACTGAGCGCATACATATGCCGCCACTGCCGTATGAGTGTCCATGACATAACCGGTCTTCTCATATGTAGTACGGATCGTCTCTTTCGTCTCTTCTTCCGTAGCAAATCCACCCTCGAAATCCGCCAGACGCTCTTTCATCTCCGGAGTGATCTCATAAGAACCTTTCACCTTGAGCTGCTCCATCAGCTCAGAATTCTTCTTGGCATCCTGTCCCGCGATAGTATAGATCAGACGTTCCAGATTGCTGGAAATCAGGATATCCATAGACGGTGATGACGTCAGGATAAACTCACGGTTTCTGTCATAAACACCTGTCCGGAAGAAATCAAAGAGCACTTTATTTTCGTTGGAAGCACAGATCAGTTTCGCGATCGGAACTCCCATCTGCTTTGCATAATATGCCGCCAAGATATTACCGAAGTTTCCGGTGGGAACTGTCACATTGATCTCCTCGCCGGATGTGATCTCTTCATTCTCCAGAAGTTTTGCATATGCATATACATAATAAACTACCTGAGGAACAAGACGTCCGATATTGATGGAATTTGCCGAGGAGAACTGATATCCTGCGTCTGAAAGTTCCTTTTCCAGTTCCTTATCTTCAAAGAGGGCTTTGACGCCGCTCTGCGCGTTATCAAAATTCCCGTGGATTGCCACTACAGATGTATTTTCACCTTTCTGTGTCACCATCTGCAGCTCCTGTACGCGGCTCACACCGCCCTTCGGATAAAATACGATGATCTTTGTCCCCGGAACATCTGCAAAGCCTGCAAGAGCAGCTTTTCCGGTATCCCCCGACGTAGCTGTCAGAATCACGATATCCTTGGTCACATGATTCTTCCTGGCCGCTGTTGTCAGCAGATGCGGCAGGATTGAGAGTGCCATATCCTTAAATGCGATCGTAGCGCCATGGAAGAGTTCCAGATGATACGTGTCTTCTACTTTGACAAGAGGTGCGATCACTTCTGTGTCAAATTTGGAATCATATGCACTGTCAATGCAGTGCTTCAGTTCCTCTTCTGTAAAGTCTGTGAGAAACTGTTTCATGACAGCGTAGGCAGTCTCCTGATATGTCATGCCCTTTAGCTCATCCATCGTTACATCAAGTTTCGGAATATACTCCGGTACGAACAGTCCACCGTCGTCTGCAAGTCCTTTTAAGATTGCCTCGGAGGCAGTTACTGTTTTCTCAGAGTTTCTCGTGCTCTTATATAGTAGATTCATTCTTATACCCTCTTTTTCTTTTCTCCGTGTTACTGCACTGAATTATAGCACAGGTTCCGCTGCCATGTCCATAGCACGCGTTACCGTTTTGATATCGCGATCGCTGCAATGCCGCACACCGCCATCAGCACCGGGTAAACCAGATACGGAATCATATCAAACGGCGTCAAACCTGTCAGTGTCGCCGCCGAGAGCAGCTGTGCCCCGTACGGGATCAGCCCCTGGCCCACCGATGTAAACATATCCAGAAGAGAGGCTGATCTCTTCGGATCTACACCGAATTCATCACTGATCTCCTTTGCAATCGGTCCGGACATTACGATCGCCACCGTATTGTTGGCCGTACACAGATCCACGAGGAGCGCCAGGGCTGCTATACCGGCCTGTGCACCTTTCTTTCCTCGTATCCTGCTCTTGATCAGATTCAAGATAAAATGGATACCTCCATTTGCCCGGACAAGTGATACGATACATGCCACGATAATCGAGATGACTGTAATGTCATACATAGAGACAACTCCGTCTCCAACTACCGTGAACATCTCCGACAATACGATCGTACCTGTTGCCACACCCACAATAAGAGAAAGTATGATTCCTGCGATCAGCACAAGAAATACATTGATTCCGATCAACGCCCCGACTAAAACCACCAGATACGGAATAACCTGAAACAAGTTGTATTCAGCGCTCGCAATATCATAACTCATATCTCTTGTGATAAACCAGAAGAAGACTGCCGTGATGACTGCCGCCGGCAGCACGATCAGGAAATTCGCTTTAAACTTATCTTTCATCTCGCACCCCTGTGTCTTGACCGCCGCGATCGTCGTATCTGATATCATAGAAAGATTATCCCCGAACATTGCGCCGCAGACTACAGCTGCAATACAGACCGCCAGGGGGAATCCCGCCTCTTCGCTGATCCCTACGGCGATCGGAGCCAGTGCGGCGATCGTTCCCATGGAAGTTCCCATGGAAACTGAGATAAAGCAGCTGATGATAAAAAGACCTGATACGATAAAATGAGCCGGTATCAGTGACAGACCGAGATTTACCGTACTGTCCACACCGCCGGCCGCACTCACGGCTCCGGAGAAAGCGCCCGCGCATAGAAAGATCAGACTCATGGTGATGATATTTTCCTCACCCACTCCTTTTGCGATAATTCTTATTTTCTCATCAAAGCTTACTTTTCTGTTCTGCAGGAACGCTGCGAACAGCGCAATAAGAAATGCGACAATTGCAGGCATAGCATAGAAATCCTGAAATACGATCCCCGCCCCGAGAAAAATAATGAGGAATACGCCGATCGGAATCAGAGCCGATGCCTTTCCATTCCTGTTTTCCATAACTTTTTCCTTTCACAGTTATTATGCCACAAAAGGGGTGCGGCACAGGCAGAAAATATTTCTGTCTTATACAGCATCCCTTTTCACTGGTTTATTTATTCTTTTTATTGTTCGTATAATTGACAAGTCCGCCTGCCGCGATCAGTTTCTGCATGAACTCCGGGAACGCCTGTCCCTGAAATTCCGTGCCTTTGGTCAGATTATAGATCTTGCCGCTGTCAAAATCCACTTCCACTTCGTCCCCTGCGTCAATGCCTTTCGCCGCCTCCGGGCATTCAATGATCGGAAGTCCGATATTGATGGCATTACGATAAAAGATACGTGCAAAAGTCTCTGCGATGATGCAGCTCACTCCTGCCGTCTTTAAGCACAGAGGCGCATGCTCTCTTGAAGAACCGCAGCCGAAGTTCTTATTGGCAACGATCAGGTCGCCCGGCTGTACTTTCTTCACGAAATCCGGATCAATATCTGCCATCGCGTGGCTCGCCAGTTCCTGCGCGTCAAAGGAATTCAGATATCTTGCCGGGATGATCACATCTGTGTCCACATTGTCGCCGTATTTAAAAACATGTCCTTTTGCTCTCATTCCATGTCACCCACTTTCTCAGGATTTGCGATACAGCCTGCAATCGCGCTGGCTGCCGCAACTTCAGGAGACGCCAGATAGATCAGGGAATCTACATGTCCCATACGTCCGACAAAGTTTCGGTTCGTCGTGGAAACACATTTCTCTCCTGCCGCCATAACTCCCATATGACCGCCCATACACGGTCCGCAGCTCGGTGTATTCACCGCACAGCCCGCATCCACAAAGATTTCCAGAAGTCCCTCTTCAATACACTGTTTATAGATTTTCTGTGTAGCCGGGATAACCATGACACGTACATCCGGATGCACTGTATGCCCTTTCAGGATCGCCGCTGCTTTTCTCATATCCTCCATACGCCCGTTTGTACAGGATCCGATCACAACCTGATCGATCTTGATCGGCTCCATTGCCTCGATCTCATCGATAGTCTTCGCATTTCCCGGAAGATGCGGGAACGCCACTGTCGGACGGACCTCAGACAGATCTATTGTAATCACTTCATCATACTGGGCGTCCTCATCCGCCTCGTAGATCGTGTACGGTTTCTTGGAATGTTCTTTGATATATGCAAGAGCCTGATCATCCACCGGGAAGATTCCGTTCTTTGCTCCCGCCTCGATCGCCATATTCGCCATTGTAAAGCGGTCGTCCATGGACAGGTTTGCGATGCCGTCTCCTGTGAACTCCATGGATTTATAAAGAGCACCGTCCACACCGATCATCCCTATAATATGGATGATAATGTCCTTGCCGCTGACATATCTGCCCGGCTTTCCTGTCAGGACGAACTTGATAGCGCTTGGCACTTTAAACCATATCTCTCCGGTGGCCATGCCTGTCGCCACATCTGTTGTTCCCATTCCTGTGGAAAATGCTCCGAGAGCACCGTATGTA
>CAMMSL010000073.1 GCA_946499505.1 uncultured Lachnoclostridium sp. | reverse complement strand
GCTCAACCATGGGGATTAATCATTATACTATTAATGAGAAAGTGTCAAAGACCCGCAATCAGCTGTCACTGTTTGATTTTGCTTAATTTCCGGCAGATATCTGCAGCAGTGCAGATTCCTGCTGTGCGAGAGAACAGAAAAATAATAGATAGACGCGGTTCTTTCGCTGTGCTATAATGACTTCAATGTGTTAATGCAACAATGTGAAATAGATTATATGGAGGATATGCAAATGTACGACTTCGATGAGATCATGACAACAGACCCTGAAATCGCCGATGCGATCAAAGCAGAGATGGAGAGACAGAACTCCCATATCGAGCTGATCGCATCCGAAAATTGGGTGAGCAAAGCCGTGATGGCTGCTATGGGAAGCCCGCTGACCAACAAATACGCGGAAGGCTATCCGGGAAAGAGATACTACGGAGGATGCCAGTGCGTTGACGTGGTGGAAGAACTTGCAAGAGAACGTGCAAAAGAACTTTTCGGCTGCGAGTATGCCAATGTACAGCCTCATTCCGGAGCACAGGCAAATATGGCAGTATTCTTTGCCATTCTTCAGCCGGGAGACACCTACATGGGCATGAATCTGGATCATGGCGGACATCTGACTCACGGCTCACCGGTCAATATGTCTGGAAAATATTTTAATGTTGTACCATACGGCGTTAACGATGAAGGTGTGATCGATTACGATAAAGTTCTTGAGATCGCGAAGGAATGTAAGCCGAAGATGATCGTTGCCGGCGCCAGCGCCTATGCACGTACCATTGATTTTAAACGGTTCCGCGAGATTGCGGATGAAGTCGGAGCATATCTGATGGTAGACATGGCTCATATTGCCGGTCTTGTTGCAGCGGGACTCCATCCGAGTCCGATCCCGTATGCTCATGTGACGACTACTACGACACATAAGACACTGAGAGGCCCCCGCGGTGGTATGATTCTTTCCAGCAATGAGATGAATGAGAAATTCAATTTCAACAAAGCCGTATTCCCGGGCATTCAGGGCGGTCCGCTCATGCATGTGATCGCTGCAAAAGCAGTGTGCTTTAAAGAAGCGCTTCAGCCGGAGTTCAAAGAATATCAGGCTCAGATCTTAAAGAACGCCAAGGCACTCTGTGAAGGCCTGAAAAAGCGCGGGGTGAAGATCGTATCCGGCGATACGGATAATCATCTGATGCTGGTCGATCTGACGGAGAAAAATGTCAGCGGAAAAGAACTGGAGAAGCGCCTGGATGACGCTCACATCACCTGTAACAAAAATACGATTCCCAATGATCCCCGTTCCCCGTTCGTCACAAGCGGCGTGAGACTCGGTACTCCTGCAGTGACAACCCGCGGCATGAAAGAAGAGGATATGGACAAGATCGCCGAGATCATCGCTATGGTCATCGAGAGCGAGGACAATGTAGAAGCAGGAAGAAAAATGGCGGCCGAACTGACAGAGAAATATCCGCTCTGTTAAATACGTGCTTGCCGGAGAGACATTTCCTCGGTAAAACGTCCGAAAATCACTCAGATACAGTGGATTAACTCACGTATTCGGAACAGGCGGGATTGTAATGCTTCCGGCTCCGGTTACAGGTCATAAGACAAAGTAACAAGCCTGCGATATGGCTAAGAACAATCAAGCAAATGAAGAACTCATTTCACTCAGACAACTTCATTTGCTTGATTAACGCCACATCACAGGCTTTAACTTTCTCTAACAACCTTACACAGTCACCGTCCGCATTACAATCCCGCCTGTTCCGAAAGCTGCATCATATCGGCTGTATCTGTTTGATTTTCTGTGTTCCTCCAATCGGAAGTGTCTCCCCAACAATCGCGGAATTTACAGAAAACAGGTCGAAAGGATCAGCTTTATCGACGAAGTTCCGGTCTCTTCCGATTTGTATGAGTATTTGTTGAAAGATAGCGCTGTGGCTGAGAATAAGTATACTGCTGACTGGATGTGCCAGCAGAAAAAGAAGATACTGCATAAGCTATGCATCGACATGGAGCGTTCCGAATACACCTCGTTCTCCATGTTAGCGATATTAAAATGCGAGTTCCAATGGACGAGCCTTTTAATGTCGCGTTACATGGATTCGAGGGGATGAGGTAAAGCGGGTCGGCATAGCGTTGCAGTATCCTCTTTTTCTGCGTCCGCTGTTCGACTAGTATATATGTGTTTCTGCAGCGATATCAGTCCGACAAACATGAATTTTCCACTTTAACTCGGCAAAGTATTGTGTTATACTATCCAAAGGCGAATGTTTAAACGAAGGAGGACACATACAATGATATGGGATAAGGAGGAGACTCTCCCCAGAGAAGAGATCAAAGCAATCCAGCTTGCCAAATTGAAGGATACGGTCCGCTATATCTACGACCGGGTGAAACCGTACCGTGACAAGATGGATGCGGCGGGCATTAAGCCGGACGATGTGCAGACACTGGAAGATTTGAAGCGTCTGCCGTTTACATATAAAGCAGATTTCAGAGACCACTATCCTGACGGGCTTTTTGCAGTGGATAAGAAAGACATTGTGCGTTATCATGCGAGTTCCGGGACGACCGGAAAGCCGACAGTGGTAGGATATACGAGAAATGATCTGGACATGTGGCTTAATAACGTAGCGAGACTTGCCTGTATGGGAGGCGCCACAGCGGATGATGTAGCACAGATTTCGTTTGGCTACGGTACTTTTACAGGAGCGCTCGGCCTTCACGGGGGACTTGAGAAAATCGGTGCATCTGTTATTCCTATGTCTTCAGGCAATACGAATAAGCAGATCATGTTCCTTCAGGATATGGGAGTAACCCTTCTTGTTGCAACGCCGTCCTATGCGCTGCACCTGGGAGAAGAGATAAGAAACCGCGGTATCGACCCGGAAAAAGACCTGAAGCTGCACATCGGGCTTTTCGGGGGCGAGGGCATGACAGAGCCGATGCGGGATGAGATGCATAAAGTCTGGGGAGACCAGTTCGTCTGTACACAGAATTATGGTATGAGCGAACTCTGCGGCCCGGGAGTCGCAGGTGAATGTACAGAGCTTTGCGGTATGCATGTCAATGAAGACTGGTTTATTCCTGAGATCATCGATCCGGAGACAGAGGAAGTGCTTCCGCCTGGAGAACTGGGAGAGCTTGTAGTGACCTGTCTTGGCAAAGAGGCTCTGCCGCTTGTGAGATACCGGACGGGAGACCTTACAAGACTGATGTATGAACCGTGCAAGTGCGGGCGTACAACATGCAGGATGGAGAATATCTCCGGACGTGCGGACGATATGCTTGTCATCCGCGGAGTAAATGTATTCCCGACACAGATAGAGGAAGTGCTCCTTAAGATTGATGAGATCGGACCTCATTACGAGATCCTTGTAGAGCGCAGGAACAGGCTGGATGTCATGACGATCACAGTGGAGCTGATCGATGACAGGCTGCTCGACAGTTATGCAAAACTCAGTGAACTTGAGAGCAGGATCAAGAAAGCGCTGAAGGCACAGCTCGGCCTTGCTACGCAGATCAGGCTTGTGGCTCCGAATTCTCTCCAGAGGTTCGAGGGCAAGGCAAAGAGAGTGACAGATTTACGAAAGGATGGTTTATGATATGGGAGAAAAAGTGATCATGCTGGGCAATGAAGCAATTGCCCGCGGAGCTTATGAGGCAGGAGTGAAAGTCTCATCTGCTTATCCGGGAACTCCGAGTACGGAGATCAGCGAATATCTTGTCCAGTACAGAGATGATGTGTATGAAGAATGGGCGCCAAACGAGAAAGTGGCGACAGAAGTAGCAGTGGGAGCCAGCCTGGCAGGAGTACGGTCCATGGCATGTATGAAGCATGTGGGGCTGAACGTGGCCGCAGATCCGCTGTATTCTGTCTCTTATATGGGAGTAAACGGCGGTCTTGTTATTGTTGTGGCTGACGACCCGGGACTTTACAGTTCCCAGAACGAGCAGGATACAAGGATGGTCGCAAGAGCGGCGCAGATCCCGGTGATCGAACCGTCGGACAGTGCGGAGGCAAAAGATTACTTTAAGATTGCATTTGAACTGAGTGAAAAGTTCGACCGTCCGTTTATTTTCCGGACGACGACGAGACTGGCACATTCCCAGGGACTGGTGGAGCTTCAGGACCGTGTCGTTCCTGAGGACAAGGTATATGAGAAAAATATCCAGAAAAATGTCATGATGCCGGGCAATGCCAAGATACGCCACATTGAGATCGAGAAACGTAATCTGGAGCTTGCAGAAGCGGCAAACACACTTCCAATTAACCGTGTGGAGATGAACGATACGAAGATTGGTGTGATCACAAGTGGTATCCCGTATCAGTATGTGAAAGAGGCAATGCCGGAAGCATCTGTGCTGAAGCTGGGCATGGTCAATCCGCTTCCCAGAAAACTGATCGAAGATTTTGCGTCTAAAGTAGATACATTATATATAGTTGAAGAACTTGATCCGGTGATCGAGGAACAGGTGAAATCCTGGGGAATCAATGCTATCGGTAAAGAAATCCTCACTGTTCAGGGCGAATACAGTGCAAATATGCTCAGAAAAGCTATCCTGAAACAGGATCTTGATATCAAAGAACCGGCAGCGGCGCCGGGGAGACCGCCGATCCTTTGTCCGGGATGTCCTCACAGAAGTGTATTCTATACACTCAATAAGTTAAAAATGCATGCAGCGGGTGATATCGGATGCTACACACTTGGCGCGGTAGCCCCCCTGAGCGTGATCGACACGACAATGTGCATGGGCTCCAGCATCTCAACGCTTCACGGCATGGAGAAGGCAAAGGGCAAAGATTACATAAAGAACTGGGTGGCAGTGATCGGAGACTCTACATTTATGCATACAGGTGTGAACTCTCTGATGAATATGGTATACAACAAAGCTACAGGTACAGTGATCATCCTTGATAATTCTACAACAGGTATGACAGGGCATCAGGATCACGCAGCGACCGGAAAGACTCTGCAGGGAGATCCGACTTATGCGATCAGCATACCGGGGATCTGCAAAGCGATGGGCATAAAGAATGTTTATGAGATCAACGCATTTGACCTTCCACTGCTCGAGAAGACGATCAAAGAAGAGGTGGCAAAGGACGAGATTTCTGTCATTATTACCAAGACGCCGTGTGTGCTTCTCGACAAGAGGAAAAAGCCGCTTTATGTCGCACATGAGGACAAATGTAAGAAATGCGGTATGTGCATGAAACCGGGATGTCCGGCCATGACGAAGAATGCGGACGGAACGATCCATATCGATGACACGATGTGCACCGGATGCGGACTGTGTAAAGATCTGTGTAAGTTTGATGCAATAGAGCTTGTAAGGGAGGGTGAGTAGATCATGGCAGTAAAGAATATTATGATCGTCGGAGTCGGCGGACAGGGCACACTGCTCACCAGCCGTATCTTAGGCGGGCTTGCAATTGCCGGCGGATATGATGTAAAGCTTTCCGAGGTTCACGGAATGGCGCAGAGAGGCGGAAGCGTCGTTACATTTGTGCGTTACGGAGATAAAGTGGCTGAACCGATCGTAGAAGAAGGACAGGCAGATGTGATCATTGCCTTTGAGCGCCTCGAGGCACTCAGATATGCACACTTCCTGAAAAAAGACGGCGCTCTGATAGTCAATGACTGGCGGATCGATCCGATGCCGGTTGTGATCGGAAATGCAGAATATCCGGAGAACATACTGGAGGATCTCGGAAAGGAATATAAGGTATACAAGGTAGATGCAACGGAAGAATCCAGAAAACTGGGTAATCCGAAAGTATTTAATCTGATCGTGCTCGGCGTCGCGGCACAGCATATGGATTTCACAAAAGAGCAGTGGTACGATGTGATAGAGAAGACCGTTCCTCCGAAGACGATTGAGATCAATAAGAAAGCGTTTGATGTAGGATACGGACTGAAATAGAAACGGTAGACCAGTAAATGACAGTAAATCAGAATATTAGAGGGAAAGGCGGTGATAACAATGATCAGGCAGATATCAGTATTTGTAGAAAATCAGCCGGGCAGTATGATGAATGTAACGTCGGTATTGACGGAAACAGGCGTAAACATCCGTGCGATCTCCACTTTCGACACCCCGGAGTTCGGGATCATGCGTCTTGTTGTTGATGATCCGGTCAGCGCAAAGAACAGTCTGACAGAAAAGGGATTTGTCACGAGAGTAAGCGATGTGATCGGCGTGGAGCTCAAAGACGAACAGGGAAATCTTAATCAGATGTTGAAAATACTTGCAGACGGAAAGATCAACATAGATTATATTTATTCTTTTGTAATACGTGAAGGAAAAGCCCCGGTCATGGTATTTCATACGGATGATTTCGAGCAGGCCGAAAAAGTTCTCGAGACTGCTGGTGTGAAAATCATGGAGGAAGAAGAACTATAATAAATATAATTAAAGGAGACAAAAAAGAAAATGGCAGGTGTAGCACTGGAAAACTGGGTGGAACACATCCGTGATCCGAAGATCGAGTGTATGAGCAGGGACGAGATGGCAGACCTGCAGAGTAAGCGTCTGGTAGATCTTGTCAAAAGAGTTTATGACAATGTGGACTTCTACCGAAAGAAAATGCAGCAGAGAGGTGTGGAGCCGGGAGATATCAAATCCATTGAAGATATCGGGAAACTTCCGTTTACGACGAAAGAGGATCTGAAGAATAACTATCCGTTCGGACTTCTTGCAATCCCGATGAAAGACGTTGTGCGTGTTCAGGGGACTTCCGGAACAACAGGAAAACTTACGATCGCGCCGTATTCACAAAAGGATGTAGACGTGTGGGGAGAATGTGTGGCACGCGGTCTCACAATGGCGGGACTTACAAATGAAGATATCATTCATGTGTGCTATGGCTATGGACTCTTCACCGGAGGCATGGGGCTGGATTTTGGCGCAAAGGCTCTTGGAGCGACAGCGATACCGATGTCTGCGGGAAACACAAAGCGTCAGATGATGGTCATGGAGGATCTCGGAGCGACTGCATTTGCATGTACACCGTCGTATGCTCTGTATCTGGCGGAATCTATCCAGGAGGCAGGACTTGTCGATCATATGAAACTGAAAGCGGGAATCCATGGCGCAGAGCCGTGGACCGAGGAGATGCGTAAGAAGATCGAGAGCATCCTGCATATCAACTGTTTCGATATTTACGGATTGTGTGAGGTTACAGGCCCGGGCGT
>CAMMSL010000072.1 GCA_946499505.1 uncultured Lachnoclostridium sp. | reverse complement strand
CGGTGGTGTGAGAGGTCGGAATTTCTCAACTATGGGAAATTCCTCCTACTCGATTGACGAAAGATATCAGAGAAACAGTCCTCATTCTTTCCAGTATTCAGCCATATATTTTTCCGCTTCTTCCGGTGAAAGCTCATACTTTTCCTGAAGTTTGAACAGAGTGTTTTCCCGGGGAAAATTGATTTCCTGAAGGGTGGAGATGAGCTGTCGGATACCATCATTAATTCCTTTATTATATCCATCTTCGTAACCCTCACGCCGCAATGTCTTGTCATGAAGTTCTTTATCATATGTTTCCAAAATCATCTGGATCACCTCGGCTTTTTGTTGAATCAGGATAACCCTGATTATTTAATTGTCTAATCAATAATTACACCTCCATTATAGAAAGAAGAATAAGTGGCTGCAACCTTCTGTGAACTCAAACAAAAGGAATTTTTGGCGGAAACCGCCGGATGGGTTCTTACGAACCAAATACTGTCAGCTCTTGTTAAGAGAATAATATAGTTCATGTACATCGTTTATGTGGAGATGATATAATTTCAAATAGAATTTTATCTGAACGGGAGACATACATTATGTGGAATGCGGAAATATATGAAAAGTTCGGAAAAGAACGCCTTCAGCCGTCTATAGATCTGGTGTCACGACTGAAGGACAGGGAGTTTAAAAGAATACTGGATGCAGGATGCGGAACGGGCATGAGTACGGCAGTGCTTGTATCAGCATTTGGGAATGCAGCAATAATGGGAGCGGATTTATCGGAAGAAATGCTTGCAAAAGCAACGAAAAATATAACGCAAGCTATGTTTATCCGGTGCGACTGCTCTCAGCCGTTATTTAATCTGGGAAAGTTTGATCTGATATTTTCCAATGCGTTTATACAATGGCTGCCGGATCAGAAAGAATTTATGCATAATTCATTCCAAATGCTCAATGAAGGAGGCGTTTTTGCAGCTCAGATACCGCTGTTCGGGGAGATGCCGGCAAATACCTGTATATTAAAAGTTGAAGAATTATTTGCTGATAAAATGGAAGAAATTGAGAAAAGGAAATTTGTGCTCCATACAGCATCAGAATACTATGACATGCTTACTTCGTTTACAGATAAAACATCTGTCTGGATTACAGAATATATTCATGAGATGAAAGATTACGGGGAACTTCTCAACTTCTTAAAAGGTGCTGCTCTGCGCCCGCATCTGGAGTTATTGACGGACAGAAAAGATAGAGAACAGTTCTTAGATGCAGTATTGCAAAATCTTCGCAGTGTATATCCGATCGGTAAAAATGGAAAAGTTCTGTTTCCGTTCAGACGGCTTTTCCTGATCGGTGAGAAGTGATTTTTACAATAAAGGTCTTAAGCACCTCACAATATTTTCTATCGTCCGCACAAATGTTTCTGTATCTGCCTGCGGATTGCTCAGATATGCATGATAGGTTCCCTGTATACAGTAAGAGAGAAGGATCTGCTTTGCCGGATCCTTTTTGTATTCCGGATATTTGCGGGAGATTACTTCCTTAAGTGCCTTGTCAAGGCGGATACCAAGATGGCTTTGTCCCCTGCCGGAGAACAGGATCTTGATCAGAGAAATCTGAGACATAAAAGCAAGGCAGAGTTCCCGGGTAAATGCATCGGAGTTATCAGTTGTGTAATCTTTCAGGTGGTCGATACTTCCGATGATCGATTCTACAGTCTCCTGTTCCATTGATTCGGATAATGCATAGATGTCTTCATAATGGGAATAAAATGTAGATTTGTTGATGAGCGCCAGTTCGCACAGCTCCTTGACTGTTATTTTTTCGAGAGGCTTTTTGGCTCTCAGCTCGATAAAGGCATTTTTGATTGCCTGTTCTGTTTTACGGATTCTAAGGTCTGACTTGTTTTCTGATTTTTTCATCAAATATATATCTCCAAAGCTAAATTTCCCATAAACCGACTATTTTGAAAATAAGTCGGTTTTCCGACTTATATCCGGTATTGCCGGTGGATTTTCGTATGTTTTTCGGATACTCTGATTATAGGATAAAAAACGACTGTTGTCGATTATTTATGGATGAAAAGAGGAAGAAATATGGATTTTTACGGATTTTACACAGGGAAGATTTTTGATGCCCACAAATATCTGGGGGCACATATCAACAGAGGAAAAAACGGCAAAGCACAAGGAGTCGTATTCCGGACTTTTGCGCCGTCGGCGTCGCGAATCTCCGTGATCGGGGAATTTAACGGGTGGACAGAAAGTCCCATGAAGAAGGTGCATGACGGAAATTTCTGGGAGTTCATATCAGAGGAGGCAGAGCCCGGAATGATGTATAAGTACCGGATCTATGACCGCGCGGGGCATTGGATCGATCACTGCGATCCTTATGGATACGGGATGGAGCTGCGTCCGAATACAGCGTCCATTATCCGGGATATGGATGCATATCAGTTTCAAGATGATAAATGGATGAAAAAAAGATCGGATTACAAAGAACTGCCGCTGAATATTTACGAACTGCATTTCGGCTCCTTTAAGAAACCGTCGGACGAGCCTGACGCCTGGTACGATTATGAGGAGATGGCGGATATTCTGATTCCATATCTGAAAGAGAACGGGTACAATTATCTGGAGATTATGCCTCTTAGTGAATATCCCTGCGATGAGTCATGGGGATATCAGGGAACGGGATTTTTCAGTCCGACTTCCAGATATGGGACAGCGGATCAGCTGAAGGCTTTTGTGGATGCCTGCCACAAAAATGAGATTGGCATCATTCTTGATTTTGTGCCCGTGCATTTCGCGGTGGATGATTATGCACTGGCGAACTATGACGGAACAGCGTTGTATGAATATCCCCATTCTGATGTGGGAGACAGCGAATGGGGCAGCAGAAACTTTATGCACTCCCGAGGTGAAGTGAGAAGCTTTCTGCAGTCTGCGGCAGATTACTGGCTGAGCGAGTATCACATGGACGGACTTCGCATGGACGCCATCAGCCGGGCAATCTACTGGCAGGGAATGCCGGAGCGGGGTGTGAACTCCAATGCAGTAGAATTCCTAAGATATATGAATCAGGGGTTAAAAGAACGTCATCCGTCCGTCATACTGGCGGCGGAGGATTCTACCTCATTTCCGGGCGTCACAAAATCCGTGAAAGAAGGGGGCCTTGGATTCGACTATAAGTGGGATATGGGATGGATGAATGATACTTTGGATTATTTCCGGACAGCTCCCGAGTATCGGACAAGGGACTATCATAAGCTGACATTCTCCTTTGTCTATTACTATGATGAGAGGTATCTGCTCCCGCTGTCCCATGACGAAGTTGTCCACGGGAAGGCAACAATACTGCAGAAAATGTACGGGGATTATGAGCAGAAGTTCCCTCAGGCAAGAGCGTTCTATATGTATATGTATGCGCATCCGGGAAAGAAGCTTAATTTCATGGGAAATGAGCTGGGACATTTCAGGGAGTGGGACGAGAAGCGGGAGTTGGACTGGAATCTTCTCGATTACCCGGCGCATCAGGATTTCCACAGATTTATGAAAGACCTGAACAGCTTCTATCTGGAGCATCCGGCGCTCTCCGAAGCGGATTATGACACAGAAGGATTTGAATGGCTGGAGTGCCATGCAGAGGAAAAGTGCGTATATGTATTCGAGCGGAGAAGTGAAAAAGAGCGGATCGTGGCAGTCTTTAATTTCTCGGATGAGGAGCAGGAGATTGAGATCCGGAGTAAAGATATAAAAGAACTGAAAAAAGTGTTCAGCAGTGAATATAAAGGTTACGGAGGGGCGGAAGAGAAGCAGAGCAAGGCTGTAAAGATCAAAAAGGACAGCTGTTTATTCCGGCTGCAGCCTTTTTCAGCAGAATACTATATGATTGAGTAACAGAATATTATATATAAATGTAGACAGACGGAAACGGCCTATACGGCCAGCTTCCGTCTGTCTACAACCGGTTTTAAGAACATGGCAAGAAATGCAGCCAGTATCCTCGTGATAACAGTGCTCCACCAGACCATGATCTGTCCGCCTGCCAGCGGCGGGAGGATAAGCATGAGTACCAGCATAAGTACAGGTTCAATATAAGTCAGGACATAAGAAAGGCTGCTCTCTTCCATGGCGTAGAAGCTTGCCGTAGTTACCCGGGTGACCGCTACAAAAGGAACAGAGATAAGAAAGATCGGCATAATTCTGGCAATTTCCATATTAACTTCAGGAGATGAGCCGAAGAGGATACCGATATAATTTCTACCTGCCAAGAGAATGACACAGCTTATGATGGCAAGAAAAATACCGCATCCGTACGCCAGCCGCCGTATACTTTTCAGCCTGTTCAGGCTTTTTTCTCCGTAGTAACGGCTGATGATGGGCTGACTCCCGTCACCGACGCCCTGAAAGAGCAGATATACGATACAGATAATGTAGGCGATGCAGGCGTAGACTGCCACAGCCTGGTCTCCCCCGTAAAGTATGGAAAAGCGGTTTATGATAATCAGTGATATGTTTGGCGTCATTGTAAGCCCGAACGGGGAAATCCCCACTTTGATAACGGAACCGGCCAGCTTTATCAGTTTGGAAAATCCAATACACAGGGTAAATATTTTCTCGCGCATGAAATATACGAGGGCAAAAAGGAGTGTTATGCCTTGCCCGAGGATTGTTGCCAGCGCCGCACCGGTGAGACCCTGTCCGAATACCCAGACAAACAGGTAATCCAGAACTACATTGGTAATGAATCCTGCAATCATGGAAATCATAGCATAAAGCGGCCCGCCGTGATTGCGGATAAAAGGAATCAGTCCTGTACTGAGGATCTGCAGTCCGGCGCCCAGTGCGATTACCCGGTTATATTCTGCGCCCAGTGAGAGCAGCTGTCCTTCTGCACCCAGAAGACGCAGGATGGGAGTATTAAAACCTAAAGTAAGTACGGTCAGGATCACGCTGCAGATGATCAGCATCCACAGGGTGGCTGCCGTAAAATCTCTGGCGCGTTTTTCTTTTTTCTCAGCCATACTGATGGAATAGTAGACGGCTCCTCCTATGCCGATCCCGGTGCCTGCAGCCTGAAGAACGGCAGAGACAGGATAAGCTACATTTATGGCGGAAAGTCCGATATCTCCAACGCTGTGTCCCACAAAAAAGCCGTCCACGATCGCATAGATCCCGGATAATGCAAAGGACAGGACAGATGGGATTACATATTTAAAAAACGTTCTCATTTCGCTCATAGGTTCTGTTACTCACTTTCTATTCTTTGTTTCAGTTCTTTTTCAAACAGCAGATTGAACAGTTCCATTGTTTCGATGGTCTGCTCCATGCGGTCATTGCCGATTTTTCTGGAAATCCGTTCTTCAGCTTCCAGTAAAGGCTCGATGATTTCTTCTGTATACTTCTTTCCCTTTTCCGTCAGAAATACAAATTTTTCCCGTTTGTCATGGCGGCTGGGTTCAAGAATGATCAGACCTCTGTTTTTCAGGTCACGGATTACGGTGTTGACGGTAGCTTTTACAAGGCCGACCTCTTCTGTAATCTGTCTTTGAGTCAGAGCGGTTCTGGTTTTCAGAGAGTAGAGCACCATAAGTTCCGGATAGCCGATTCCACATCGGGCAGCCCACCGGGTGTATAGAACTGTTCCTTTCGCCCATGCGGAGTATAGTTGACAGATATTGAATGATTCAGACATATCATACCCTCCAAATAGTATGTATAAATACTAATTAAGTATTTGCAAATACTATTATAGGGGCGGAAAATCAAACTGTCAAGAATAATATAAGCAGAAAAATACCGGCAGATCATGTGACCTGCCGGCAGCCGGTTTATTCCGTCCCCTTGTTGAAACCTTTCCGCTCCTTTGCCTTATCGATCAGCTCTTTTGCTTCTTCGAATGCTTCGGGGAGGTATTCTTCTGTCCATTCCTTCCCGGCCTTTTCCTTTTTCTTGATCTCTTCCCAGCTCTCTTTTGTTCCGTCGGTGCCCGGACCGTCCGAATCGCCGAAGACGTGCGGGTGGCGGCGGATCATTTTGTCGATGATACACTGTATTACGTCGTCCATGGTGAAGAGGCCTTCCTCCTCCGCAATCCGGGCGTGGAGCACCACCTGCATGAGCAGGTCGCCCAGCTCTTCTTTCAGATTGTCGGCGTCTCCGGTCTGATCCAGTATGTTGATTCCGCAGATTACTTCGGCTGCTTCCTCGATACATGTCTTTTTCAGGCTCGTATGGGTCTGCGCACGGTCCCACGGACAGCCGTCCGGAGCCCGCAGGCGTGCGATAACCTCTTCAAATTCCTCAAATTTTGTCATTTTTTTCTCCTATGCTTCGTAATCACTATTTGCTCATACACTCTTTTTATCTTACTACGTTTGAAAGAGAGGTACAAGGCGGAGAGCATGAAATAAAGAAAAGATCCCGTCAATAAGGATGAACGGGATCTTTTCTTAAGGAATGTATTTATGCTTCTGTGTAATTCACACCTGTCTCTTTATCAAAGAAGTGCATCTTTGACGGCATGAATACAAAGTTGATTCTGTCGCCGATCTGGCTGATCTCATATTTGGATACACGGGCTACGGCCTGAGCACCGCCGAAGTTGAAATACAGGTTGTTCTCATTACCCATAACCTCTGTGTCTGTAATGACTGCGTGCTGGGCGTTGTCTTTGTTGAGCTCCATGTTCTGCGCATCCATCTTGATATCCTCGCCGCGGATGCCGAGTACCATTTCGCCCTGACGTCCGTTCAGTTTCTTCATCATGCCCTCGGACAGTGTCATTGTGCTGCCATCATTGAATTTCACGGTGTCTTTGTCAACTGTCACATCGAAGAAGTTCATCTGCGGAGATCCGATGAATCCTGCTACGAACTGGTTTACCGGGTGATCGTAGAGCTCCATCGGTTTTCCAACCTGCTGGATCACACCGTCTTTCATGATAACGATACGGTCAGCCATTGTCATAGCCTCGACCTGATCGTGTGTTACATAGATCGTAGTAGCACCGATCTGTCTGTGGAGCTTGCTGATCTCGGTTCTCATGCTGACACGGAGTTTCGCATCAAGGTTTGAGAGAGGCTCATCCATGAGGAACACTTTGGAGTTCTTTACGATCGCACGTCCGAGTGCTACTCTCTGGCGCTGGCCGCCGGAGAGGTTTTTTATACAAAGAAAACCACGCGATAGTCGCGTGGTTCTGTGGAAGCTTTAGC
>CAMMSL010000071.1 GCA_946499505.1 uncultured Lachnoclostridium sp. | reverse complement strand
TCTTATTCTCTGCAAAAAAGTGCTGCCGCACTAATTATTTAGTGCGACAGCCCCTCTTCATTTACAATATTCTCAATCATGTTTTCCCGGAAACATCTTTCCCGTGATGATCTTTTCCATCTGTATGACCAGCTTTTCCTCATTCAGGTTTGGTTTTTCCATATACTGCAGCAGGACTCCCACCATTCCGCAGGCATAAAACCTCAGCATCACTTCCAGATCATCCACGCTCAGGTCAAGCTCCGGAACCTTACTGCGCGCTATCTGCGCCAGATATACGGTTACCGCCTCGACAAGCATCCCCTCGATCTGAACCCAGCGGCGGGAATAGAGCAACCGCTCGAATTTTTTCCTGTTCTGCCGCACAAACGCGACATAAGTGGTCAGTGCTCCCAAACGGTCTTCTTCATTCAGGCTCTTCTGCACCAGCTCCTGCGTGGCACGTCGGAACGTCCACTCCAGCACATCCATAATATCTTTAAAGTGATAATAAAATGTCTGCCTTGAGATATGGCATTCCGCGATCAGCTTTGTCACCGTAATTTTATCTATGTCTTCCTTATCCAGCATCTGGGAAAAGGTATCTGCAATCACTGCTTTCATGTCTTCTCTCATATAAACACCTCTTCTGTGATGCTATTATATTATACCTTTTCCAAAGAAACAAGTAAAAAATTTATCATTTTGCAAGCCAGATCGGGTTACTCCATGCAGTTTTTCCGTTCTTGTCCGTACATTTTACCCGAACATAAGTCTCATGACCCTTCAGTTCGTATTCTCCGTGCTCAATCGTATCGTCATAAGATCCGCACACTCTGGAAATACCGTCATTTATATCATTTCCAGCAACAAAGTCAATCCTGTAGACCGGACTGCAGTCAACGTAGGCCACATTGTCTCTGATTCCCCAGTCACGGATCTCCGGTCCCGATGATGAATAATAATTTCCTGCCAGCATATTCTGTACAATATCTTCATGCGTCAGCCTCTCTGCTTTGACCACGATGTAGCCTCCGCATGCGTCATCGAAATTTCCTTCATTATGATTGTCGTCCGATGCAAAAGCAAAAATTTTCTTTCCTTCTCTTAACATCACATCGAAATATGTTTCATCATATCCGGTATTACTTTCATTAACTGTATTATAGTTATAAATCTCAAGTGCCCAGATTCCTTCTGTATTTATAAATTCCTCTTCTCTCACTCTCGACCATATCGGATGATTGTATGTAGCTACCATACCGTGCTGTATCATTTCATCCGCCAGTTTCTGGGCAGCCGCAGCCCCGTCCCATTGTCCGTAATATTTATGCACCGGATGGATCTCATTGTGCTGATACAATGGAAGGACCGCATTTCTCTGCATCTCCTCTGTGCCGAGAATGCCATGAATGTGATGTACTTTTTTTCTTCTCCCGGAAACCTCATCATAATAAAGGATTGCGGACGCCTCAAGCCCCGGCAGGATAATGAAGTCATCACAGTCAAATTCCGCTCTGTAATCCGTATACTTATCATGTTCGGAAAAGCACAGAAAGTTGTATCCATGCTCTTTAAAAAGCTTTACAGACTGTTCAGGGGTAAGCATTCCATCAGAATTCACCGTATGGCTGTGAAGATTCCCCTTGTACCAGTTTCCTTTTTCCGAAAATCCGCGTATTGTAATTTTATCCACTTTTTTCCTCCTTGCCGCCCGGTCTTAAAGCCGCACACAGTTATGATCGGCCACTCCTACATTGATCTTCTCACCCACATTAAACATAGACATACTCCGGAACAGCACGTCTGCATACACTTCCACGCCATTGATATCAATATTGTAGCGGAGCACATTTCCTCTTGGCACATAGTCAATGATCGTTCCGTTCATACGGTAATCTTCCGTCGTGATCGTATCCTTGGACAGCAGGAAAGTCTCAGGACGGATTGCAAACTGTCCGCTGTTCCATTTCTTTCCTGTAATTGCTTCCATGGCATTCGCATCCAGAATATTATAATTTCCGATGAATCCTGCCGCAAAAGTCGTCTCCGGTTTTGTATAAACTTCTACAGGACTGCCCGACTGTTCAATAACGCCGTCATGGAACAGGTGTATCACATCAGACATTACCATTGCCTCATCCTGATCATGGGTTACGAACACAGACGTCAGACCAAGATCTTTGTGTATTCTCCGAATGCTCGTCTGAAGAGATTTTCTCAGTTTCGCATCAATAGCACTCAGAGGTTCATCCAGAAGCAGCACTTTCGGC
The DNA here is from genome assembly GCA_946499505.1 of uncultured Lachnoclostridium sp. Taxonomy (GTDB): domain Bacteria; phylum Bacillota; class Clostridia; order Lachnospirales; family Lachnospiraceae; genus Mediterraneibacter. Next base: position 5,521 of record CAMMSL010000071.1, on the reverse strand, counting down.
TGCATCACAATTCCTCTCGCAAGAGCGACCCTCTGTTGCTGTCCTCCGGAAAGATTTCCCGGGTACTCTTTTTCTTTTCCTTTTAACTCTACCATATCAATGGCATCTCTTACACGTCTTCCAATCTCATCTGACGGAAGTTTCTGAAGTTTTAATCCGAAAGAAAGATTCTCTTCTACCGTCATATTCGGGAAAAGGCTGTACTGCTGGAACACCATTCCGATATTACGGTCCTTTGGATCTTTGTTTGTAATATCCTCACCGTCCAGCAGTATCTGTCCCCCTGAGATCTGCTCAAGTCCTGCGAGACAGCGGAGCAGCGTACTCTTTCCACATCCGGAAGGGCCCAGAAGTGTAACAAAATCACCTTTCTGGATTTCCAGATTGATTCCCTTTAACACATGATTATCACCATAAAATTTATCGATATTTTTAAATTCAATATAAGCCATTTTCTTTATCTGTCCTTTCTGTCTTTGCCCTTCGACTGCAGGAAAAATGCACAAGCCGAAATGATCAGAGTTACGAGGAAAAGTATAACGATCACGGCGCAGGTCCTCTGCCCGGATTTTTTCATTACATCATATAAATACATCTGTGCTGTCATAAACTGTCCGCCCGCCAGTGTATTAATGATAACGAAATCACCAAATACAATTGCCATCGCCAGCATGACTGAAATTGTGACACCGCTCATAATATTCGGAATAACGACGCGGAAGAATGCGTAAAACTTGCTCGCTCCCAGCATCTGCGCCGCCTCGATAAGCCTTGGCGCCCCGACACCGTTCAGATTATTTCTGATTCCCTGATATACATAGGGAAGGATTACAACCATATAAGTCGCAACAAGCATGAACATTCTGTCTCCGAAAGGTTCCGGCGCACTGCTGTAAAGCGACAGAACGCAGATTGGAAGGATGACGCCCTGGATTGCATACGGAATCGTACACAGAATCTGAATCATTTTATCCCATTCCGGATGGTAGACAACTACCACATACATCGCCAGCAGTACAAACACTGTACACAGCACGATCGGAACAATAGAAATAATAACCGTACGCCCGACTGCTTTCCAGAACAGAGGATCAGTAAACAGCTCTGTATAAGCTCCCAGAGTAAAACCTGTCGGCATCACGTCGATCCACTCCTGAAAAAGGGAGTAAATCAGCGTCATTACCAGTGGGAGAAGCAGATACACTATAATTACAATAATCGCAATCTTTGATCCTGCATTGCGTTTCTTTTTTTCTGTATTCATCAGCGTCTCCCCCCTTTCTTTGGAGTCATCTTATTCTGTACGCCAATGGCGATCACCATGAAGACCATCATGATGACTGCAATCGCACTTCCGAACTCCGGTCTCTGTATGATATCGCCGACGAACTGTTCCGACAGACGGATCGGAAGCAGTGATACATTGTTCATCAGCAGTGCATAGGCAGACGCATAAGCTGCCAGTGCGTTGGCAAACAATACAGAAAATGTTCCCAGTATACTCGGCATCAGTACTGGGATGCCGACTTTCCTCCAGAATGTCATCCGGCTGCCGCCCAGAAGGGCAACCGCTTCTTTCCACTCTTTTCTGATCGAATCAAATGCCGGGATCAGCAGGAGTGTGGACAGGGGGATTTGGAAATATACATATATCAGCAGAAGTCCCCATACAGAATACAGGGGGAACTCCGCCAGAAATTCAATTCCGTAATTCGCGCCGATCATCGTCATGACACCGATGTTTCCAAACATAATGATATATGCAAACGCCAGCGGTACGCCCGAAAAATTTGATACCATATTCAGAATACTCATGAATACCTGCTTCAGTTTACCTTTTTCCTCATGGACTGCTTTTGCACCGATAAATGCCACGAGCAGCCCGATAACCGAAGAAAGAATCGAGATGAGCAGACTGTTGACTATGGCCTGCTGATACAGTTTTCCGGTAAATATATTAATATAGTTATCAAGTGTAAATCCCATGTCTCCTCCCTCCGGGAAGAAACTTCTGATGACCGTAAAAATGACCGGTATGATCTCAAACAGAAGACATAGCAGCAAAAACGGCACCAGCGCAAATATGTATGTTTTCTTTTGTGTTTTCATATTAACCTCACCTTTTACATAAAACGGACCGCTGCACTTTATGCAGCAGTCCGGTCATCCGTCAATACATTTTATTGTGCGTAAGCTACAACCTCTTCCTGCCACAATGTTCCGATCGTCTGCGCGGTCTCGTCCCATGCATCCTGATCTTCTACCATTCTCGCGTTTGCATACTGGCTGTCGTCCAGGAGTTTTGAAGCCACATCGTCCGGAAGCTCCACATCCTCACGTATCGGTGTTGCATAACCTTTTGCAAGATTGATCTGTCCCTCATCACTTAAAATGTATTCTCTCGCAAGAGCCGCAGCACACGGATGCTTTGAATATTTGTTGATAATTGTAGCATATCCGGTCTGGATAGATGCCTCAGACGGGATAAAAACTGTAAAGTCTGCATCCGGATTATTCTCTACAAACTGCTCTCTGTAACCAAGAGCGTTGAAATCCCATAAGAAAGCTACTCCGACTTCTCCTTTCTCGATACGTGCCTGAGTAAACTCGCCGAGGTCAAGTCTTCCCTGCTCAGCAATCTGTCTGAAGTAATCAAGTCCCGGCTGAATGTTGCTTTCATCTCCGCCGTAAGCAATTGCTGCAGCAAGGACTGCATACTGAGCCTGAGTGGCAGCCTGCACGTCTCCGACTGCAACTATATAATCACCGTTTAAGATATCTTCAAAAGATGTAGGTGTGTCTTTTACGATCTTGTTGTTAACAATAACAGACATTGTGCCGTAATATCCTATGATCCAGTCTCCGTCATCGTCTTTCGCCCAGTCCGGAATCGAATCCCAGTAGCTTGTCTTATACGGAAGTGTAACTCCCTGCTCTTCCGCTACCGGTCCGAATGCCTGTCCTACATCACCAATATCCTTCGTAGCATCTGTCCCCTCTGTCTCAAACAGCGAAATTTCTTCCGCAGAAGACATATCAGTATCCACATGCTCAATCCCGTACGTATCTGTGTACTCCTGCCATGTTTCACCCCAGTTGGCCCATGTATCAGGCATCGCCGCAGATGCAAGTTCTCCCTCTTCTTTTGCCTGTGCTTCAATCTCTTCCAGAGTCATACTGTTCAGATCAACTGTTTCAACCGGTTCATCAGAACCGCATCCTGAAGCGATTGCCGCAGTAATACAGACAAGCAGCAACGCACTTATTATTCTTCTTTTCATTCCTGTTCTCCCTTTTTCAACTTCTTTTCTTTTGAATTACCGAGATACATTATAGGAAAATGATGTAAAATAATCACCAACGGAACGTTAAGTCATTGTAAGTTCAGGTTAAATTTTATTTTTCTTGCCTCCGGAGTATTGGCCACTCCGCCTTCCCCTGTCTCTTTTAAAGAAATATGCATACTCTCCCCTACTTCTTTCATCGCATCGATGACCTGATCCGGCGGGATTCTACTTACAATTCCGGCAAGAGCCATATCTGCGCTTGAAACGGCATTAACCGCACCTATCACATTCCGCTTAACGCAGGGCACTTCAACCAGTCCCGCCACCGGATCACAGACAAGCCCGAGAAGATTTTTGAGCGCCATAGCAGCCGCATGTGCGATCTGCTCTGCCGTTCCTCCCCTGAGGGATACCAGCGCCCCCGCAGCCATTGCCGATGCCGAGCCGATTTCAGCCTGACAACCGCCCGCCGCACCTGCAATAAAAGCCCGGGACGCAATAACCTGCCCTATCCCTGCGGCTGTATACATTGCCTCCGTGATCTCAGTATCCGATGCTGTTTTTCGGCTGTATATCGGAAGGAGCACTGCCGGAAGCACACCGCAGGCTCCGGCAGTCGGCGCTGCGACAATCCGGTGCATACAGGCATTCGACTCGCCCATCTCCAATGCCTGTGCAATCACTTCGGACATAAAATCCCCGCTCAGCGTATCGCCTTTTTCCATATAACTCCTCATCTGACCGCCCATGCCCCCTACAAGACCGCTGCGCGATTTCTGATCCTTATCGTAAGAATCTCCCGCTGCTTTCATAGCATTCCACATCTTCTGCATCATCTGAAAGGACGCCTGCTCTGTTACTTCCCGTTCCTCCATATCTGAATACTGTACCGCCTTCCAAAACGGAATACCTTCGCTGTTACACCTCTGTGTGATCTCATTTAAAGATGAATACGACATTACACTTCCTCCCCACGGATATACATAATACGCTCAATACCTTCCAACTTCTCCAGCATGGAGACTGTTTCCCGAGGAACCGTCTGATCTGTCTCTATCACCATTACTGCAAGTCCGCCCCTCTTATCCCGATAAAGCTGCAGAGTCGCAATATTAACATTCTTCCGCGACAAAATACCTGTTACTTCCGATACCATACCCGGACTGTCCTGATTGTGTATAATCAAAGTCGGACAGGAACCTGTACAGTGTACTTCCGTATCATCCAGTTTATCGATCATAATCCGGCCTCCGCCAAGCGAGGATGCCTGTATTTTTATTGACAGTCCTGTTTTCCCTTCCACTTCCAGTACAGCCGTATTCGGATGTGCCCCTGGGAGCCGTATATTTGCAAAAGAAAAAGACAGCCCCTCCTGTTCTGCCAGTTCAAAGCTGTCCGGTATGCGCATATCATCCGGCTTCATACCAAGAAGCCCTGCGATAAGCGCCCGGTCTGTTCCGTGTCCGCTCCCTGTCGCTGCAAATGAACCGCTCAAGCTGATCATGGCATTCACAGGCTCTTCTCCCAGCATTGTCCTTGTAACATACCCTATTCTGACCGCTCCCGCCGTATGGGAACTGGACGGGCCAACCATAACAGGGCCGAGAATATCAAATATGTTCATCTTCTATTTCTCCATTCTAATAATTTTAGCCGCAACATGGCGTCATATTCGTCCGACAGACATATTCAAGTGTAATTCTAACAGATATCTTTTCCCGGTTGTATTACATCCATGTAAAAAGCACGTAAAAATGCCGGACAGAATTAATACTTCTAACTCTGTCCGGCACTTGTCCGAAGACGCCGCTTCAAAAATATGTTTACCTGCGGTATCTGTTCTTATTCTTCAATTCCCAGCGTAGCCATCATCACAGCCTTGATCGTATGCATACGGTTCTCTGCCTCGTCAAACACTTTAGACTGTTCGGACTCGAACACTTCGTCCGTCACTTCCATATCTTCTATATTAAAACGCTCACCCATTTCTTTTCCGATCTTTGTCTTCAGATCGTGGAATGCGGGAAGACAGTGCAGGAAGATCGCGCTGTCTTTTGCGTTTGCCATCACTTCTTTTGTCACTTTATATGGAGAGAGCTCTTTAATCCTCTTCTCCCATACTTCGTCCGGCTCTCCCATGGATACCCATACATCTGTGTAGATAACGTCGGCATCTTTTGTTCCCTCTTTTACATCGGATGTCAGCGTGATCGTTGCACCTGATTCCTTTGCAT
>CAMMSL010000070.1 GCA_946499505.1 uncultured Lachnoclostridium sp. | reverse complement strand
CTCAACCATGGGGATTAATCATTATACTATTAATGAGAAAGTGTCAAAGACCCGTATGTCTCATCCCTGTCTTTTTATTCCCTTCAGGCAAGTAATTTTCCCACACAGGCTGACGAATCGCCAAAATTTGCTTTTTTCAAAACTTTTTCTTGCTTTTTCCAATTCCGTATATTATACTGTCTAGTGTAGAAAGGTTACTTTCTACAACCCCTTATTAATTATTTATACTCCCCTCAAAAGACCGATGGCTCCCCCATCGGTCTTTTACTTTATAATTTTGTTCATAATTTGTTCATTTATCATTTAAAAATCTTTCATTATCTTATCATGTTTTCTTCATTTCTCTCCCATATACTAAAACCATCGAAAGAGAAACAAGAAAACAACACCTGAACAAGACGCTGACAAGTTATTTTGAATAAACTTTTTCATAATACATGCCGGGGACCGAGCCGATCGGTTGCCCGGCATCCTCCCTTTTACGGGGTACTTTCTTCACATTCACCGATCAACGCACTGAGTTTTTCCGACCCTCCTGTCTTCTCCGAGACAGCCTTAGCAGTTTGAAGCGCCTGTTCATAATTTCCCTGCCGCATCTCCAGCTCCATTTTCTTTAATCCTGCTTCCCTGATCTTTTCACTGTCTTCCTCAAGCTCCATGACTCTCCCGTAAACACGGATCATCTCTTCCGCAAGTCTCTGTTTTTCCAAAGTCTCTGTCAGATTTTCTACTGCCATGCCTGTTTTTTCTGCTGTTCTCTGTGCGTATTCCTTGTTTATATATTCTGCCTCTGTTTCGTCCGGTATGCTTTCCTTGGCCATCCCTGTCTGGATCCCAGTTGTTTTGGATACTTCTTTCGTCCCTGCTCCCATAACCACACACGCTGTCAGCCCCGCGGCTGCTCCTGCCAGTATTATAGTCTTTCGTACTTTCGCATGCCCATCCTCGTTGGATCTTCGTGCAGATAATTTATACTTGGGAACAGGTGGAAGCTCTTTCAGAACCTGGTGCAGATTCTCATATTTTTTACGGGATTCTCCTGTACACCGGTCGATCACCCTGGCAAGCCGGTTTTCTTCCCGCCGGCTCAGTGCAGGATACACGTCTGAATATGCCAGGACAAACTGAATGGTCCGCCCATAAGCGAAGAGATCCGCATCATTATTCCCTGCCGCCCCGATTTCATATACCGGCTTCACAAAATGATTTCTTACCGCTCTTTTCTGCATACGTTTCAGGACCTGCTCGTTGTCCGGGGCTTCCATATCCAGCAGAAAAAGAGTCCCTTCTTCCGAAACAACTATACTGCAGGGGTTCAGATACCGGTAGTTCTGTCTGCTGTGGCTCCTGTGATACTGGTCAACGCTGGCCGCCAGCTCCCGAAACCAGCTTATCAGCATTCCTTTTTCTGTCTGAGGATTCTCCTTCAGATAATTAAGCAGGATCGTTCCCTGCACACAGTCCATGCTCTGCCTGCAGTGCACACCATGTTCGATAAATTTGAGAACTTCATACATTTCTTTCATATTCAGTTTTTTTCGGCTGTATAATCCAGCGGGCAGGGCAGTCCCTCAACTGTCCCGCCCGCTCAATACATCCTTTTCCCTAATGAAACCCATCAGAAATTGATAATGGAAAAGATTGTCTGAGCCGGACCAGACCGGTCCGGATAAAAGTATCATACTTGATACATTATGAAATAGCAAGCGTTTTTTCAATGGCAGTCTGCTGTTCCTGCTGATACTATACGAGTTCTTCCAGACGCTCCAGCGCCGCCGCGATCACTTTGTCCATATCATAGTATTTGTAATCGCCCAGCCTGCCGCCGAAGATTACATTTTCTTCCTTTGCCGCCAGCTCTTTATACTGCTGGAACAGAGCATTGTTCTTCTCATCGTTGACCGGATAGTATGGTTCCATCCCCACACTCCACTCGGAAGAATACTCTCTGGAAATGACTGTCTTCTCCTGCTGCCCGAACTCAAAATGCTTGTGTTCGATCACACGCGTATACGGGACTTCACGGTCCGTGTAATTGACCACCGCATTTCCCTGATAGTTCTCACAGTCCAGCACCTCTGTCTCAAACCGCACGGAACGGTATTCAAGTGCGCCGAGCTGATAACCAAAATACTCGTCGATCATGCCGGTAAAAATAATCTTCTCCGCAATATCCGGATTTTCTTTCCTGAATTCAAAGAAGTCTACTCCGGTGCGCACTTCCGCTCCTGCAAGCATCTTTTCTATGATCGGAGTATAGCCGCCGATCGGGATTCCCTGATATCTGTCGTTGAAATAATTATTGTCGTAAATAAACCGGCACGGAAGTCTTTTGATAATAAATGCCGGAAGCTCTGTACATTTTCTGCCCCACTGTTTCTCCGTGTAGCCCTTGACCAGCTTCTCATAAATATCTTTTCCCACAAGGAACAGCGCCTGTTCTTCCAGGTTCTTCGGTTCAGTTATACCCGTCTCTTTCCTCTGTCTTTCGATGATCTCTTTTGCCTCCTGAGGGGTACGGATGCCCCACATCTTGCTGAATGTATTCATATTAAAGGGAAGATTGTAAAGTTCATCCCTATAGACAGCAACCGGGGAATTGATATAATTGTTAAACTCGGCAAACTGGTTCACATAGTCCCATATCCTTTTATCCGAAGTATGGAAAATATGAGCCCCGTACTTATGCACATGAATCCCTTCTATATCCTCGCAGTAAATATTTCCCGCGATGTGGTCTCTGCGGTCGATCACAAGACACTTTTTCCCTTTCTTCCCAAGTTCATATGCCATGACCGCTCCGTACAGGCCGGCTCCCACGATCAGATAATCATATTTTTTCATCTGTTTTCTCTCCTATTCTGCGCTGCAAATCCGTCCTTATTTTTCTGATATATGCAGCGTCTTATTGTGCATTGCTATCAGTATAACATTTTTCCTGCTGAATTTTCTTTCCCAAGTATATTTTTCGTTAATTTGTCTATTTTTTATATTTTTTCATTTACAAATTAGTGATTATGCACTAAACTGTAATATAGGTGTTTTGAAAGTATGACTTTCAAAACGACAATTTGCAGAACGGAGGTAACTTACAATGAAAGGAAATGTAATCGTCGGACAATCAGGCGGTCCAACTGCTGCGATCAACTCGAGCCTTGCAGGAGTATACCGTACAGCCAAGGACCGCGGTGCCGCTAAAGTATATGGAATGCTCCATGGAATTCAGGGACTTCTTCAGGAACGTTATATCGATCTGTCCGAGTATATCACAAATGAGCTTGATGCAGAGCTTTTAAAAAGGACGCCTGCCGCATTTTTAGGCTCCTGCCGTTTCAAACTGCCGGAGATTCATGAAGACAGGGAAGTATACGACAAGATTTTCGATATACTCAATAAGCTGAATATCGAGGCCTTTATCTATATCGGTGGAAATGATTCCATGGATACGATCAAAAAGCTGTCTGATTATGCGATCATCACCGGTCATCCCACTCGTTTCATTGGATGCCCGAAAACAATCGACAACGACCTGGCTCTCACGGATCATACCCCGGGCTACGGAAGTGCAGCAAAATATATCGGAACCTCTGTAAAAGAGATCATCCGCGACAGTTTCTGCCTGGAATATGAAAAAGGACTTGTATCAATCGTAGAGATCATGGGAAGAAATGCCGGCTGGCTTACAGGCGCCGCCGCACTCGCAAAAGGCGAGGACTGCGCAGGGCCGGATCTGATCTATCTGCCGGAGCTTCCTTTTGATATCGAAGCATTTGGAAATAAAGTAAGAGAGCTTCTTTCCAGGAAGTCATCTGTAGTAGTAGCGATCTCAGAAGGCATCCGTCTTGCGGACGGCCGTTATGTATGTGAGCTGGGGCAGAGCATTGACTTTGTAGATGCTTTCGGACACAAACAGCTCTCAGGTACAGCTAACTATCTTGCAAGCTATATTGCAGGTGAGATCGGATGCAAGACTCGTGCGATCGAGCTGAGCTCACTTCAGCGCTCCGCCTCCCACTGTGCGTCCCGCGTGGATATCCTGGAGGCATATCAGGTAGGCGGTGCAGCCGTCAAAGCGGCTGACGAGGGCGATTCCGGAAAAATGGTCGTTCTCCAGCGTCTGTCCGACGATCCGTATCAGAGCGGAACAGAAGTAAAAGATGTTCATAAGATCGCAAATGACGAAAAACTCGTCCCGCGCGAGTGGGTAACCGAGGACGGTTCCTATGTAACCGATGAATTCGTCAGTTATGTACGCCCGCTCATCCAGGGCGACGTATCTCCTGTAATGGTAGACGGTATACCGCGTCATCTTTACCGTCAGTTATAAAAAGCAGAAGGTATAAAAAGCGTCCGGATGTTACCGGGAGGACGCCCGCCAAAAAGCGGGAAGGTTCTCCCGGTTTTTATTTTCGCGGGCAGCCAGCGCGGTTTGCAAATAGAGCAATTATATACCATTTTTTCAGACGGAACACCTTGCAATACGCTATACTGGTAAGCTATACTTAAGTGCAGAAAACATCTTGACAAGGAGGTTGCTTATGCTCATAAAAAATGGTCTTATCATAAATCCCGCATCCGCAGAATCCTACAAAGCGGATCTTCTCATTGAGGACGGCTTTATCTCGGATATCGGGGAAAATATCACTCCTTCAGACAATGAGAAAGTAATTGACGCTGACGGACTGACCATCGCTCCCGGACTGATCGACACTCATGTTCATTTCCGGGATCCGGGATTTACCTATAAAGAAACACTTCACACAGGTGCGCTTGCCGCGGCAAAAGGTGGATTCACTTCCGTAGTCTGCATGGCCAACACTTCGCCGGTTGTAGATAATACAGAAGTATTAGAAGATATTCTTGACCGCTCAAAAGGCGAGGCAGTACGGATCTATCAGGCAGCAAGTGTCTCCCGCTCTCTCAAAGGAGAGGAAATGACGGATATGACGTCCCTGAAGGAAGCAGGCGCATGCGGATTTACTGATGACGGCATCCCGCTGAAAAATGCTGCATTCCTCTATCATGCCATGGAAACCGCGAAAGAGCTGGATGTGCCCGTCAGCCTGCACGAAGAAGATCCCGCATTCATCAAGAATAACGGGATCAATCACGGAACTGTGTCTGAACAGCTCGGCATCTATGGTTCTCCATCCATCGCAGAAGAGTCTCTTGTAGCCCGGGACTGCCTGCTCGCCCTGCGCTCCGGCGCCCACACGGTAATCCAGCACATCAGTTCCGGCCGCTCTGTTGAACTGGTCCGCATGTTCAAGGCAATGGGAGCCAATCTCCATGCAGAGGCAACGCCCCATCATTTCACACTGACAGATGAAGCAGTGCTCAGATATGGCACCCTTGCAAAGATGAATCCGCCGCTGCGCAAAGAGGAGGACCGTCTCGCCATCATAAAAGGGCTGGCAGACGGCACCATTGACCTCATTGCAACAGATCATGCGCCTCACAGTAAGGAGGAGAAGGATCGCTCCATCACTGCCGCTCCAAGCGGGATCATCGGACTTGAAACCTCTCTGGCCCTCGGGATCACTTCCCTCGTGCGCCCCGGACATCTGACTCTGATGCAGCTCTTAGAAAAGATGACGGTAAATCCTGCGGATCTGTATCACCTTCCCGCAGGCAGGATCGAGAAAGGCGCTGCTGCCGATCTGGTGATCTTTGATCCGGAAGAGCACTGGATTCCGGAACAATACGTTTCCATGTCCTCCAACTCGCCATTCACAGGATGGGATCTATACGGGAAAGTCAAGGTGACCATCTGCAAAGGTGACATTGCATATCAGGATTAAAATTTATTTTTACATTTTCTCAACCGGCCGCCGGATTCCGAACAGGGATCCGGCGGTTCTTCGCTCCGGAGCGGTATTCTGATACCGGCAGATACTGAGCATGATTCCCATTAATACGTAAGTCACGATCGTACCGGTGCCTCCATATGTCAGGAACGGGCAGTAATTCCCCATATACATAATTCCGAAATTATTCAGAAGATAACCTCCCACCTCGATCAGAAATACAGCTGAACATCCTGCTCCCATCAGCATTCCGAGCTGATTCCTCTGTCTTAGGGATACCCTCAGAAAGCGGAACAGCAAGAACAGGAGAAGCCCTGCAAGGAGTACTGCCACAAGTATCCCGTAATATCCTGCTACGCCGATGAGGAGATAGTCGGACAGCTCCGGCATGTCCGAAATATCCGGAACACTGCTCCCCTGTCCGATCATTCTGCTGTTTCCGAGGATTTCCCTCACATACATGATCCCGTTAGATACCATTTCATGCGGCTTTTTATCCCATCCTAAAGCTGGAGAGAGATAAAAAAGAAGCCGCTCTCTCTGATAATCCGCACCGAAAAACCAGTAATAGCACGCCGTCACTAATGGCAGCGCCACGACAAAAGCGCCTATTCCCGCAAGCATCGCCTTTCTTTTCACCCGATACCATCCGCGGTAAACCGCCAAAGCCAGTACAACCAGATAAGTAAGAAAGAGAGTACAGGCCATCCACAGGCTGTTGCTCTGCCATGCCAGAAAGCACCCCGGAATTATCCACAATATACTTTTCACTACAACCGCCAGACCTTTCCCTCTGTATCTGTACAGGATTGCTGCATAGAGCGGAACAGTCAGCATCAGTATAAGCGGTACATTTACAGACCAGCCTCCCGGAATACTGATCCATTGTCTGGTCCCGTTAATATAATGGCGAGAGAACAGTCCACCTAATAAAATTAACACTGTAAGTCCAATCATGAGTTCCCTTGCCCGTGCCGCAATTCTTGTATAATCCGCAAAACATACGGCGATCATCACCGGAATTCCGAGCATCGTGAACCAGATCCTTCCCTGCACCAAAAATCCGTCTCCGCCCGCTTCTATGTTTCTATTATTCAGAATGTACTGAAATACACAGCCAGTAACACTTAAAACAATGATCAGCGTGATCATCCCCCATGGCATTATCGGCCGATGCACTTTGTCCAGTTCCGCTCCCGCGTCGACAGGATTTCCCATATCTTTTACAGCGGCGCTCTCGGCTTCCTGCCTGCTCATCCCCTCACTCATAAACGCTCTTGTCTGATCTTCGATATGGTCTCCCAGCTCCCGTGCCACCTCCGGGCGCACCATCTTACACCTGATCTGATCCGTCAGAGTCTTTATATATTCTTCCTTATTCATACTTCCCCTCCTCTCTTAAGCCAGAACAATTCCTAGCACGCTGGCGACAGCTTTAGAATAAAGTTCCCACTCATCTTTCTTTTCATCCAATATCTTTTTCCCCTGCTTTGTTATGCTGTAATATTTGCGCACTTTATTTCCTGCTTCTTTCTCATATACCGTAAGCAGTCCTTTCTCTTCCAGATTGTGCAGCAAAGGATACAGGGTTCCCGCCTTGAGCTCAAACACATTCTGGGAGCGCTCCCGCAGTACCTCGATCATTTCATAGCCATACATATCCTTTTCTTCAAGCAGCTTTAGAAGAAGCATCGTGGTGCTTCCTGAAATCAAACTCTTATCAATTTTCATCAAGCATCCTCCTTATATCGATAATCTATATATCTTATCCTGTATTATATATAGATTATCGATATATGTCAACACGTAATTCCATCCCGCCACAGTATTCTGACAGCAATTTAGCTGTAAAGTACAGCCTGATCCGAATTGTTTCAAAAGTCTGATAAAAAATAAAATTTAGGGGTTTACAAACGCAGACTGTTATGATAGAATATCCTTTGTCGAGCGGAAGTGGCGGAATGGCAGACGCGCTAGATTCAGGTTCTAGTGGGAGTTAATCCTGTGAGAGTTCAAGTCTCTTCTTCCGCATTAATCCCGTAACCCGAGTGGTTGCGGGATTTTTTATACAAAGAAAACCACGCGATAGTCGCGTGGTTCTGTGGAAGCTTTAGC
>CAMMSL010000069.1 GCA_946499505.1 uncultured Lachnoclostridium sp. | reverse complement strand
GCGGTCACGGACAGGAGACATTTGTGGAAGGAATTCAGAATTCCTGTAACCCGGTGTTTATGGATATTGGTCTTCGTCTGGGATCGGACCGGTTCTACGATTATTTTGAAAAGTTCGGGCTTCTGAAGCTGACCAACGTGGATCTTCCGGGAGAGGCGGGAACGATCATGCACAGGAAAGAAGATATCGGGACTGTGGAGCTTGCTACCATGACGTTCGGACAGTCTTTCCAGGTGACGCCCATCCAGATGGCTGTGACCGTGAGCTCGATCATAAATGGCGGCACCCGGGTGACCCCTCATGTCGGAACAGCTGTACTGGACGAAAATGGTGAGATTGTAGAGAAATTTGACTATGAAACGGAGAAAGGAATCGTATCCGAAGAGACTTCTGAGACGATGCAGATGCTTCTCGAAAGCGTGGTGTCTGAGGGATCCGGGAAAAATGCTTATATAGAAGGGTATTCAATTGGAGGCAAGACTGCAACTTCCCAGACACTTCCGAGGAGCGCTAATAAATATATTTCTTCTTTTATCGGGTTTGCTCCTGCAGATGCCCCGCAGATTCTTGGCATTGTCATTATACATGATCCTCAGGGAGTCTATTACGGAGGCACCATTGCTGCTCCTGTCCTGCGGGACATTTACGACAATGTACTGCCGTATCTCGGGATTGAAAAAAACTAAGTGATGGTATATACTAAATGAGATGTTCAAAGGGGGAAACCCCTGTATGAAACGAAAGAGATGAAGAGGTGAATTTATGAGTAGTCATGTAGTGATCCCGGTGTTGATATCGTTCGCCGTAAGCCTTGTGTTGGGGCCGGTCATCATTCCTTTTTTAAGAAAACTGAAGATGAAACAGACAGAACGGACGGATGGAGTACAGTCCCATCTGAAGAAAGCAGGTACGCCTACAATGGGCGGAATCATCATTCTGATAGCTGTTATCGTGACTTCACTTTTCTATGTGCGGGATTATCCACGTATCATACCGGTACTGTTTCTTACGGTGGCATTCGGTTTGATCGGTTTTCTGGATGATTATCTGAAAGTTGTGCTCAAGCGTTCGGATGGTCTGATGCCGATGCAGAAGATGGCTCTCCAGATTGTCGTCACCGCTATATTTGCGTTTTATCTGGTCGAGGTGGCGGAGGTTCCGCTGACCATGCTTGTTCCGTTTTCCGGTGGTTATTACTGGGATATCGGATGGCTGGCGATACCTGTCCTGTTCTTTGCAGTAATTGGAACTGTCAATGGTACGAATTTTACGGACGGACTTGACGGTCTGGCTTCCAGTGTCACGGTTCTTGTGGCTACATTTTTTACCGTTGTTGCAATCGGGACGAAGAGCGGGATCGAACCGATTACCTGCGCCGTGGTGGGAGCACTGCTCGGTTTCCTTCTGTTTAATGTGTATCCTGCCAGCGTGTTCATGGGAGATACAGGATCTCTGGCTCTGGGAGGATTTGTCGCAGGAACAGCCTATATGATGCAGATGCCGCTGTTTATTATCATTGTCGGTTTCATCTATCTGGTGGAAGTCGCATCTGTTATTATTCAGGTTACTTATTTTAAGAAGACAGGTGGGAAGCGTATTTTCAAAATGGCGCCGATCCATCATCATTTTGAACTCTGCGGATGGTCTGAGACGCGGGTGGTAGCAGCGTTCTCTGTTATTACGGCGCTGCTTTGCCTGATCGCTCTAATGGGGGTATAGTACAATGGAGTTAAAAGGGAAAAAGGTACTTGTATTCGGTTCCGGTATCAGTGGAGAAGCTGCGGCGGTATTACTCGACAAGGAAGGAGCTGATATTGTCCTCTATGACGGGAATGAAAAACTGGATGCAGACAGGATAAAGAGTGAGATATTAGAGAAGGCGGTACAGGGGAGTGAACATCCGTCCGGAACAGTCAGCATAGTGCTCGGAGAGTTCCCGGAAAAGATGCTTGATGAACTGGACTTGACCGTGATGAGCCCTGGAGTTCCCACAGATCTTCCTGTGGTAGAAAAGATGCGAGAAAAGGGAATTCCCATCTGGGGTGAGATAGAACTTGCCTATGTGTGCGGGAAGGGAGACGTGCTTGCCATTACAGGTACAAATGGAAAGACGACGACCACATCCCTCCTCGGGCAGATCATGAAGAATTATAAAGAGAGCGTGTTTGTTGTCGGAAATATCGGGAATCCTTATACAAGCATTGTGACAGATACCACAGAAGATTCAGTCATCGTTGCCGAGATGAGCAGTTTTCAGCTTGAAACGGTACACAGTTTTTGTCCGAGAGTCAGCGCAATCCTCAATATCACACCGGATCACCTGAACAGACATCATACGATGGAGGCTTATATTGCGGCAAAGGAACGGATTGCAGAGAATCAGACGTCAGAGGACTACTGTGTGCTCAACTATGAAGATGATGTGCTGCGCAAATTCGGGGAAAAGGTGAATGCACAGGTTCTATATTTCAGCAGCCGGCGTAAACTTAACAGAGGCGTATACTTAGACGGAAAGACAATTATCTGTCAGATTGATGAGCCGATATCTGTTTGTGATACAGATGAACTGCAGATCCTCGGCACACATAATTATGAAAATGCGATGGCAGCCGTGGCGATGGCATATGCATACGGTGTGCCAATGGACGTGATCCGAAAGACGCTTAGAGAATTCTCGGGAGTGGAGCACAGGATCGAGTTCGTGGCTGAGAAGAACGGTGTTGCTTATTATAATGATTCCAAAGGAACTAACCCCGATGCGGCGATCCGGGGGATTCAGGCGATGAACCGACCGACTGTGCTGATCGGCGGCGGATATGATAAAGAGTCTGATTATGATGAGTGGATCCGGGCATTTGACGGTAAGGTGAAAAAACTGGTGCTTATCGGTGCGACCAGGGAAAAGATTGCACAGACAGCGCGCAGCCTCGGTTTCACTGATATCGTAATGGCGGACAGCTTTGAGGAAGCCTTTGAAAAATGCGTAGAATATGCACAGCCTGGAGATGCAGTGCTTCTTTCGCCTGCATGTGCGAGCTGGGGAATGTTTAAAAATTATGAAGAACGCGGAGATAAATTCAAAGAACTTGTAGAACAACTATAAGGAGTGGATTTTGATTGGAGCGTTCCAGTAGTAGGAAGAGACATTATGACGAGACGCTGCTTACTGTGGTGATCATCCTTGTCGCGGTAGGGCTGGTGATGCTGTACAGCACCAGTTCGTACAATGGTGAGGTGAAGTTTCACGATCCTTACTATTATCTGAAGAAACAGGGGTTTGCTACATTTATCGGTTTTCTCGGTATGGTGATCGTATCGAGAGTGGATTATCACAGATGGGCAGTCCTTGCGATACCGGGTTATCTGGCTGCGATTGCCTTGTCGGTGGCAGTTATGCTCTTCGGTGATGAATATAATGGGTCCAAAAGATGGTTGTCTTTGGGCCCTGTTTCTTTTCAGCCGTCGGAATTTGCCAAGGTGGCTGTTATCCTGTTCCTCGCATGTCTTGTGACCAAATATGTAAAACGGATGGATAAATTCCGGACACTGGTCCTTATGATGCTGCCGGTAGTTCCGATCGTGGCGCTGGTGGGGGCAAGCAATTTAAGTACGGCCATTATCATTCTCGGGATTGCCGTGGTGCTGATTTTTGTGGCAAGTCCGAAGTATTCTCAATTTATCTGGATGGGATCGGCTGGAATTGCGTTTATGGCCGTATTTCTTGCTATGGAGAGCTACAGGTTGGAGCGGCTTGCAATCTGGCGGAATCCGGAACAGTATGAGAAAGGCTATCAGACACTTCAGGGGCTGTACGCCATTGGAAGCGGCGGATTGTTCGGAAGAGGACTGGGGAACAGCGTACAGAAGCTGGGGTTTCTGCCGGAAGCGCAGAATGACATGATCTTCTCCATTATCTGTGAGGAACTGGGACTGGTGGGAGCGGGCATTATCATCCTGCTGTTTTTTCTCCTGATCTGGAGATTTTTCGTGATTGCGACAAAAGCGCCGGACCTGCTGGGAGCTCTTATCGCGTCCGGAGCGATGGCACATATGATGATACAGGTGATCTTAAACATCGCGGTTGTTACAAACTCCATCCCGAATACCGGGATTACGCTGCCGTTCATCAGCTACGGAGGAACTTCGGTAGTATTTTTGCTGTTGGAAATGGGACTTGTGCTCAGTGTGTCCGGTCTGGTAGAATAAGAGAGCAATGCGTCGTGAAATACAAAGGAGGCATTTTAAATGAAGAAAAAGAAACGAAGGAAGATATGGCCTGTCCTACTTGCCATACTGATGACCCTGATCATTCTGGCAGCGGCTGTTGTGCTGCTGTTTCGTACGCGGGCGGTGGAAGTGGAGGGAAATTCCTATTACAGTGAGAATACGATCTCCACATGGGTGCAGAGAGACAGGCTTTCAGTTAATACATTATATATATTGATCAAATATGATTTTCTGGATGCAGATCTGCCGGCAGGGATCGATCAGCTGAATGTTTCCCTGAAAAATCCATGGACTGTTCGTGTGACAGTTGAGGAAAAGGAGATGGCAGGGTATGTTGATTATGACGGAGCATATCTTTATTTTGACCGTACGGGCCTGGCTGCTCTGAAGACGAAGAAACAGATCGAGGGCGTCCCGTATATAGAAGGGCTGACGTTTGATGCTGCAGCAACGGAGATCGGCGCGACACTTCCCGTGGAGGATGACAGTATCTTTGAAAAGATTGTAGATGTCTCGAGAAATCTGAAGAAATATAGTCTGACTCCTGACAGGATTTCCTGTGCGGAAGGAGAAATAAAGATATATTTCGGGTCAGTGGAAGTATTACTTGGTGATGACGATTATGAAGAGAAACTTCAGCAGGTTCCGCCGATACTGGAAAAATTGTCAGAATTGTACCCGGATACTGCCGGTACACTGCATTTGGAGAATTATGACTCGGAATCAGAGTCGATACCGTTTGTACCGGCCGGGTAACCGGTATGCCGCCATGCAAAGCTCGATTACGCTGCGCTCCATCTCGCTTTGGCTAAACGCCAAATACAGATATATCCATATGATCTGTTACAAGCAAGCTTGCACAGCTCATATGAATATATCTATGCATGGCTAAATAGTATAAAAAATCAGAAAAATAGGAAAAAATCTATTGATTATTTACGGAAAAGACTTTATTATATACTTATTGGATTGTAGGTTCAATAATAAAAGGGATGTATAAGAAATTAATAAGACGACAAAGGAGGAAATACTCTTGTTAGAAATTAAGACCAATGAATCAGAAGCGGCCGCAAGAATAATTGTTGTCGGAGTAGGCGGCGGCGGAAATAACGCTGTGAACCGAATGATCGACGAGCAGATTGCGGGCGTGGAATTTATCGCAGTTAATACAGATAAGCAGGCGCTGCAGCTCTGTAAGGCGCCGACTCTTATGCAGATCGGTGAGAAACTTACCAAGGGGCTCGGTGCGGGTGCACAGCCTGAAGTAGGAGAGAAAGCAGCAGAGGAAAGTTCAGAAGAGATCTCAGCAGCACTCAAAGGTGCGGATATGGTATTCGTTACCTGCGGTATGGGCGGTGGAACAGGTACAGGAGCAGCTCCGGTGATCGCGCGGATCGCCAAAGAGCAGGGCGCTCTGACTGTTGGTGTCGTTACAAAGCCGTTCCGTTTTGAGTCTAAGACGAGGATGCAGAATGCACTGAACGGTATTGATAAATTAAAAGAAAATGTTGACACGATCATCGTGATCCCGAATGATAAACTTCTGGAAGTTGTAGACAGACGCACGACAATGCCTGAGGCGCTTAAAAAAGCGGATGAGGTACTTCAGCAGGGTATCCAGGGTATTACGGACCTGATCAATGTGCCGTCTCTGATCAATCTGGATTTCGCAGATATCCAGACAGTTATGAAGGACAAGGGTATTGCACATATCGGTATCGGTTCCGGACGCGGCGACGACAAGGCTCTCGAGGCTGTCAAAGAAGCAGTTGCAAGCCCGCTGCTTGAGACAACGATCCAAGGTGCTTCCAATGTCATTGTCAATGTATCTGGTGATATCACTCTTATGGATGCTTCTGATGCAGCTGATTATGTACAGGAGCTTGCAGGAGAGAGCGCAAGCATCATCTTTGGTGCTATGTATGATGATACGAAGTCTGACGAGTGTACGATCACTGTCATCGCTACAGGCCTGCACAATGTAGGCGGCAGTGCGTCCAAGCTCAAAGCAAGACTGGAAGGACAGCAGAAAGTCGGATCGATCCTGCCAAACGGCGAGTCACCGGTGAGAAGCCGTCTTGACAGCGAGAAGCGGACCGGTTCAACAGGTGCTGCAAGACCACAGGGCGGTACAATGCCGACACTTCAGCCGAGGACTCCGTCCAGCAATGTAAAAGAACAGTCTATCAAGATCCCGGATTTCTTTAAGAAATAGGGGTACATAAGATACAGCATATCAGTAAGACTCTGTGTGGAAATATTCCGCACAGGGTCTTTTTTGTCGAAATATATCTTTTTTGTCTGTCATCATCTGACAAATTTTATTCCCATTCAGGCGATATAATAAATTCCGGATTGTTACCGGAGGGAAAGAAGGTGAGACATGTACTATGAGTTGTACATAGATGTGTTTTTTCTGGAGAATTTCATGTTGGACAGTCTTCTCCTTCTGATCGTAAACCGTTTGATGAATAATGGGCGGCCTTATAGCCGGCTCCTTCTGGGCGGCGCACTCGGCAGCTTCCTGACCTGCCTGGTGATTGCTGTTCCGTTTACCGCAATGATCAAGCTGCTTGTTTTTCATATAATAGTGAGCAGCGCGATGTTATGCGCAGGACTTCGGATTTTGCGGCTCTCGCAGTTCGTACAGGCATTCGTGCTTTTGTATGTAGCGGCTCTTCTGACAGGCGGAGTAATGCAGCTGTTTCGTCCGTATATGCGTTATGTGAGTATATTTTATGCCGCAGCTGCTGTAAGTTATGTGATCATCCTGAAATTGTGGAAAATGATTTCATATATGCACAGGCGGCAAAGCATGATCCTGCGAGCGACACTGTACACAGATCAGGGGGAAAAGCCGGTGAAAGCCCTTCTTGATACAGGAAATGAACTGAGAGACTGTTATACGGGTGAACCGGTGAATATCATCACCCCGGAGACAGCGGCAGAAATATCAGATCATATAGAATTGGAAAAGGGGTTCCGTCTGATTCCTTACCGCTGTGTCAGCGGGGAGTCGGTGATGAAAGTATTCCGGGTGAAAAGGATATGCGTTCACATGGAAGAGGATAGATGGATAGAAAATCCCCTGCTCGGGATAGGAGAAGAGAGTCTGTCCGGTGACAGAGAATATGAAATGATCCTGAATCCGGCAATCTTTTCCGGATAAGATCATAATTTAAATATAAGATTAGGAGGAGACTGGATGTTAGTAAATGCAGCAGTACCGCACAAATTCAGGATGCGGATCATACCGGATATCAGAAGCCTGATATTTGGGAGCGGGAAAGAAATCCATTACATAGGAGGAACGGAAATCCTCCCGCCGCCGTTGGAGAGCAGTCAGGAGAAGGAGATGATCAGCTGGCTGGGCACAGAAAACGATGAAAATGCAAAAAAGACGCTTATTGAGCATAATCTTCGTCTTGTTGTTTATATTGCAAAGAAGTTTGATAATACTGGGGTAGGAGTGGAAGATCTGATCTCCATAGGCACAATCGGGCTGATTAAGGCAATCAATACGTTTAATCCTACGAAGAAGATCAAGCTGGCCACCTATGCTTCCCGATGTATTGAAAATGAGATTCTGATGTATCTGAGGCGTAACAGCAAGACAAAACTTGAAGTTTCTATCGATGAACCCCTCAATGTGGACTGGGACGGAAATGAACTGCTCCTGTCAGATATCCTCGGAACAGACGAGGATACGATATACCGTGACCTGGAAAATGAGGTAGAGAGAAAGCTTCTTATCCGGGCGCTCAATAAACTCTCCAACCGGGAAAAACTGATCGTAAAGATGCGCTTCGGGCTTGATAATCCTGAAGGACGGGAAAAAACACAGAAAGAAGTGGCAGATCTTCTTGGAATCTCGCAGTCTTATATCTCCAGACTGGAGAAGAAGATTATGCAGAGGCTAAAAAGAGAGATGGTGCGCTATGAATAAAAATTCCGATTTTTCGTACCGACTCAGGAAAGGAAAATCGTTTGAAAAGGGAGCA
>CAMMSL010000068.1 GCA_946499505.1 uncultured Lachnoclostridium sp. | reverse complement strand
AGTTCCGCCGAATACGCAGCCAGTCAATCAAGATATATCCGTTAGCAGAATGGGGCATGAGTGAGCAAGCTTGCCTGGATTACTGCTATAGCTGCGGTTGGAATTGGCAGGAGAATGGACATGAACTATATGATATCTTAGATAGAGTCTCTTGTTGGTGCTGCACAAATAAAAATCAAAAGGAAATCCAGAATATCATAAAATATCTCCCTGAATACTGGGATCTTATAAAAAAGTACGAAATCCGATGTGGTATCCCATATAAGGGAAAAGGCTGTAGGTTTTATGAAAAAGCTATATTATCAGAGCAATAATATACCGATACGACTTTCCCTTACTATTGTTGTAGGTCATTCATAATTATACTATAATTATATTACGAAAGCTAATTAGATGGCATTTATAAGCATAGTGCAAAGGAAAAATTGACTCCTAGGACAGACAAAGGTGGTATAAGTATTATGTGTGAGGTTATGGAAAAATACGCATAAGAATACGCAAAAGAGTATGCTGCGGCAGAGAAGAATGCGAATATTCAAGCTGCTCTAAGAAAAGGATTCTCCATTGAATCTATCTGCGAAATAATGAGGGTAACAAGAGAACATGTTGAAGAAATTCAGAAGAATTTTTAGAACATGAAACAAAAGGTTAGAGAGTGCCACGTTTTCAGTGGCACTCTGTTCCGGGACAAAGTAGGAGATCCGTGTATAAGGCCCCTGTGAATCATCGTAGAGCGCTTTCAGGATGAGTAGCTCATCCTCGGAAGGCACATGCTCCAGATAGGAGTCGTTCAGTTCCTCGTAACGAGCAGAGCGGGAGAGTACATAGTTCCTGCGCAGTGTGAGATAAAGCTCAGCCTCGCAGCTCGTCAGATAAGGATTTGCATAAACAAAATCCAGCAGCCCGAATGTGAACAGAGAGAGGATCCGCCATCCGATAAAGGAAAAATGCATCTTTGCGCCCGATCGACGGGTTCTCCGCAAGAATAAAGGGGATCATACGGTATTCGTAATACTTGATGACACCGCCTATGATCGTGAAGTTCCAGAGCGACTGGAACAGGGTGCGGCAGAACATGATCCAGGCCGGCCCTGTGAGAAAACGGAGTTTATACAGAAAGAAGATCTTTGAGATCCTGGTCTGATAGTAGTTGTGTGCTTCCAGGAAAAAGCGCTTCTCACCGATCAGCAGGATGTGGTTTACGAACAGCTGATATAAAAACGAAACGATCACTCCGACAAAGAGAAAGAGAATGGAAAGATCCCAGTGTTCGGTCAGAAATGTGTTGACAGTGCGCAGCAGAGAAAAGAAGGCTGACGTACTTGTCGTGTACAGATCTACCAGAATGTTCATCCCCGCAGCGGTAAGTTCTTCCGAACTTTTGGAAGCGCCGACGACCTGGGCGATGTTTGATATGGTCTCGCGGAGCACTTCGGAATTTGTTTCATTGGGAGTAAATGATATGCTGGACTGCGGGCCGGGGGAGAGTGAGGAAGTCTGAGCGCTTAAAAGAGTGGTGGTCGTCGGATATGCAGTTGTGAGCATGGTGATGATAAAACAGACGGCAATCATCCTCCAGTAGTTCTGTCTCATGGAGAGCCGTGCTTTTTTCTTAAGTATCTTTCTTTTCCACATAGTCAGATCCCCCGTAGAATCCAATAATACTATATTATAATCTGGAGCTGTGTATTTCGCAATCAAAAGAAAGGGACCGGCAGGGCACGCAAGGCGGCCTGTCGGTCCGATCTGTCTGTATGCAACCTGTCCGGATGCTCTATTCAGACTGGTACCAGCCCCACATATAGAGGATGGGAAGGATCAGGCTTAACAGGGAAAGGAAGGTGAAGCCTACCAGAACTGCTTCCACACAGAGGGAAATTACAATCCCGAGGCAGTAGACTGCACCGATGATCAGTACGGATTTTCTCGATTTGTACATAACGCCCATGATGCCGGCCACAAGCTCTATGATACCCACCGCGAGGGAATAGAAGTAGTACCATGTGGGAAGCGGCTCCATGCCAAGCATTTCATAGGAGGCATCCATTAGATCTTTCATGATGATGGCAAAAATCCCGCTGAGGATGCCAATGACAGAAAATACGATGAGAATGATCGATACCACGTTTAACAGTTTGCTTTTTTTCTTCATAGAAATTTTCCTCCTCATAAATGATGATCAGATTGTTATATATAAACATCCTACATGCGCCGCAGAGCCTCGATAGGACTCAGTGAGGCCGCTTTGCGGGCAGGATAGATGCCGAAGATGATCCCTACGCCGCAGGAGAATGCGGTTGCGATGGTTACTGCAGGAAGTGACAGTGAGGCAGTGATCCCGCCAAGTTGGAGGGCGCTGATGATGGCTGTGAATGCGCCGCCTAAAAGGATACCGATGATCCCTCCGATACCGGAGATGATCGCGGATTCACACAGGAACTGCGCGATGATGGAACCGGTCTTGGCTCCAAGAGCTTTGCGGATTCCGATCTCCCGGGTCCGTTCGGTGACAGACACCAGCATGATGTTCATGACGCCGATCCCGCCAACCACAAGAGAAATGGCGGCTACCAGCGTTACAAAAGCAGTGACTCCATCCATGACGGATCCCAGCATGTCGGAGATGTTCAGCGGCATCTGCTGCATGAATACATTGTCCCCCAGATCCTGGTGACGGGAGTTCAGCAACCGCACTGCGGCGGAGGCTGCCTGGGAGGGATCTGCCCCGTCCTTTGCGGTCAGGGAGATGGAAGAAAATCCATCCAGAGGGAGCCCGAACGCCTCGGAGAGTGTGTAGGGAACTTCGATGGAGATGGTCTCGGGCATCCCCATGGACTGATAAGTCTGTTCTACTTCCATCATGTCATCGGAAGTTTCCCGGATCCCGACAATCGTGACGTCCTGGATGCCGCTGTCGACCGCCAGCTCAAAGCTCATGCCGATGACATTCGTGTTTCCGAAAAGGTACAAGGCGGTCAGCTCGTCGATCACACAGACCGGCCTGCCGCCGGACAGATCATTTTCCGTAAAATAACTGCCTTTTATGATGGGAGACGTATACTGCGCATTCTCATAATCCGGTGTGGTCAGAGTGAGGTATGCGTCGAATGTCCCTTTGCGGGTCGTGCATTTTCCAGAATACATGACAGAGGATGTGATCGTCTCCACGGAGTCGCTCAGTGTGCTTTTGAGAAAAGCGATATCATCACCGGTGATGATATCAGTGTCAGTAATTTCCTCCGTGTTGACCTGTACGGTCACCGTGTTTGTCTGCTGGTTCGTGGCATCGATTACGTCGGCTTTGAGGCCGTTTCCGATGGAAACGATGGTCACGACGGAGGTGATGCCGATGATGATACCGAGCATGGTGAGGAAGGAGCGCCCTTTGTTGGCGCGGATATTGTCCAGCGCCATCTTTACATATTCAAGAAATTGTCCCATACTGTAACCTCTCTTCCCGGATCTTTACTCAGAGTCCTGACTGGAAGTCTCCGGCTGGGCAACCGCTCTCATGCCTTCCTGGATATCTGCGCTCATATCGTTTACGACCATATCACCTTCCTCAAGACCTTCTACGATCTCCACATGTGTAGCGGAGGCGGTTCCCAGTGTGACAGGCCGTTCTTTTACGACGCCGTCCTCAATGATGTAGACGAAATCTCCGTCAGTGGAAGCGTTTACGACTTCGGTGGGAACGATGAGGACGTTGTCTGCCTCAGATACGGTCATGCGGATCTTGGCTGTGGCGCCGATACAGATGTTTTCATCCGGATCGTTAATGTGGATCTGGGCGCCGATCACAGGAGAACCGTTTGCGTCCTGCACCGCGATCTTATCTACGTTTGTCAGTGTGCCTTCATAAGTATTATCTCCCACAGTGATCTGCGCTGTGGCACCAATCTTCATATCTGCATAGTCATCAGGGGAGATCTCGATCTTTACCCTTGTCTTTTCTGTGCTGGCGATGGTAAACAGTGCGGCTCCCTGAGCGGCGGTGTTGGTCTGAAGAGGATCCACAGAGGCGATGACGCCGTCCATATCCGCCTTCATCCCTTCTTTTCCCTTTTCCAGAAGCTCTTCCGGGGTGAGGGCGGCCAGCTCAGCAAGATTGTCGCTGATAGCCAGATTGTCAAACTCTGCATCTGTCATACCGGTGGCTGAAGAGGGGGCGCCGGCAGCCTGATAAGCAGCCTGCCATTCTGCGTACTTCGCGTCATACTGGGCTTTGAGTTCTGCATAGCCCGCGTCGTCAACGTCCGGATCCTGGATGGCATCCAGCTGTTTCTGCGCGTCATTGACTGCTGCCTGTGCCGCATCCCGGGCAGCGACAGCGGCGTCGTAAGCTTCAAAGACCCGGATGAGATTCTTCTGCTCCTCGGTGCGCTGATCTTCCGGGAGAGCGACGGCGGCGTCATAATCCGCTCTTTTTCCTGCGTATCCGGCGTCGGTTGAATCGATCAGCGACTGGTTTGCGGTAATGATCTTCTCGTTCTCAGTGATGGTTGTCTCAAGCTGCTGCCGGAGCGTCTCATTTGCCTGGGCCTGCTGCCCAGCAGCTTCCAGATTGGCCTGGTACTGTGCGTTTGCCGCATCCACTTGGGCGGCAAGTGTATTCACTTCCTCTGCCAGTGCATTGGCCTGTTCGGCAGCCTGGGCGGAAGCGGCGTTTGCGGCTTCGATGGCCTGGGCGTTCTGCGCTTTGGCGGCTCTCGAGGAATTGAGGCTGGACTGGAGGTTCAGCTGAGCCTGCTGATTATCCCGTTCCAGATTCGTGGTGTCGAAACTGATGAGGAGATCACCTTTCTTTACCGGCTGCCCGACAACGGCGTTGCACTCTTTGATGGGTGCTGTGACGGGAGAATAGTATGTCTTTGTGTTCTCGCTCTCAATGGTCCCGGTGGCGTTGTAGACTTCTTCCACGCTTCCTCTGGTGACTTCCGTGACCTGGAGGGCAGTCCCGCCGGAGGAATTATCTGACCCGCCTGTTAAGACCGAGAGGCCGAAAGCGCCGCCTGCCAGGACCACAATCACGGGGATGATCACCCATGCAGGAAGTTTTTTCTTCGCCTTTTTCCCGTCAGTCTCGCTGTCTGAGAAGCTGTCGTCCTCGGGTCCTATGTCCAATGTCTCTAAAGTGTCAAATGCATCGTCCTGTTTTGATTTTTTCTTTCTGGAAAACATCATTTGGTGTCCTCTCTTTCCTTATTTGTATAGTCAGAATTGATATCGTCAGATTCCACCTGGCCGTCCATGATGCGGATGACCCTCCGTGCCTGGGCCGCAATATCGTCGTCATGAGTGATGACGATGACGGTACGTCCGTTTTTATGGAGCTCCTTCAGGATGTTCATGATCTCCACCGTGGAGCGGCTGTCCAGATTGCCGGTGGGCTCGTCGGCCAGGATGATGGGCGGCTGGGCCGCGATGGCCCGGGCCACTGCAACTCTCTGCTGCTGTCCGCCGGACAGCTCGCTGGGGCGGTGTTTTAACCGTCTGCCAAGACCGACTTTTGTCAACGCCTGTACGGCGATGCGCCGCCGTCTCTGTTTTCCCAGTCCGCGGTAGATCAGCGGAAGTTCAACGTTGCCGACAGCGTCCAGATTAGGGATCAGATTAAAACCCTGGAAGATGAAGCCGATCTTTTTGTTCCGGATCTCAGAGAGCTGATCGTCCGACAGGCTGGAGACGTCTTTCCCTTCGAGAAAATAATGTCCTGATGTGGGGGTATCCAGACAGCCCAGCATGTTCATGAGCGTAGATTTTCCGGATCCCGAATGCCCTACAATGGCGACGAACTCCCCGCGCTGGATCTCCAGCGAGACGCCGTCAAGAGCCCGGACCTCATTTTCGCCGGGATTATATATTTTATGTATATCCTCGACCTTGATGAGTGGTTCCATTTGAAGTTTCTCCTTGTAGAATTATTGTATTAATTAACTAATACAATAAAACGAAATTATGGAAATGTCAATAGAATATTTATATATAGAAGAAGCCATGCATCAGGAATGCATGGCTCAGACTGTAGACAAAGTTGGTGCTGGATCTTAGCTCCAGCACCACTCTTTTTGCAAAAATACAAACTCCCATATTTTTTTATAAAAAACAAATACGAGTCCTGATTTTTTGTCTTTTCGTTCCCTTACATCCAGAATCTTTGCCATGATTTCTTTTTTTAACTCTTCTTCGTACCATAAAGCCTCTTGAGATGCAATCCGCTTTCTCATTTTTTTACTGTTCGCACAGGCTTTTACGTGAGTGGAATCTACAAACACGGTAGATGTATCTACCAGATGGAACTTCATGCATTGTTCAAGGATATGAGAAAAGATCTGTTCAAACAGATCCGTATCCTTAAAACGGCGGGTATAGTTTTTCCCAAAAGTAGAAAAGTGAGGAACCGGATCCAGCATATCCAGACCGAGAAACCAACGATAAGCTACGTTTACTTCGATTTCTTTTATTGTCTGTCTCATACTTTTGATCCCATAGAGATACTGAATAAAAGGGATTTTGATCAGCATCACCGGATCCATGCTTGGTCTTCCGTTATCTGAACAATACTTGTCTTCTACAAGATCATAAATGAAGTTCCAGTCAATTGCCCGATCTATCTTTCGTAGCATGTGATCCTTTGGCACCATGTCATCCATACTGAACATCATCATTTGCTCTCTTTTTTTATCGGCATCCCTTGTCATCATAAGCAGAACCTCCTTATACGGTAATTATACCATGTACGGAGAATACACCGCTTAACTTTCGAGTTGATAAAGGGGATTTTTTCTTGATAAAAAGAGGGGGAGATAGTTGGAATGTCGATAACATAAGAAAAGACCCGGCTCGTATGAACCGGGGACTTTGTCTACAGTCTGAGTGCCACGTTTTCAGTGGCACTATTTTTTTGATATTTAGCAGCAAGTAATGTCACTGATCTATAGCGGTTTAGGAATTAACGAGCAAATATGTTCCGAAATGGGTACAAATCTAATATATTTTTGCATTTTGTTCCCATTTCGATTTTTTTACAAAATATAACCTTATCAATCAATTCTCCCTCTCGCAAAATGTTAACATATATGTTAACATCAATACAACGAGTGAGGTGAGAACATGGATGAACTACATCAGAGGCAGAAAATCATAGCTCAGCTTGTTGAAGCCCGTCTTGAGCAAGGGATTTCGCAGGCGGAATTGGCAAGACGGTTGGGCATCCAGCGTTCAGGTATTAGTCGCCTGGAAAGCGGGACACAGAATCCTACACTGGACATGATTCTAAAGATTGCGTCTGCTTTAGGCAAAGATGTTTCACTAGAATTGAGCGATAAGGAGAGTTCCATGAGCAATGTTTACAGCCTTCGTCTTTATGACACTGAACTAATACGCTTTTCTATGGAGAAGCAAGGACTGTACGGCTTAGTAGCTGAGATTTTATACACCAGCAAGGAAAAAGCCCATTTACTTCCTCTTGATATGGAGCTTAGTGGTGAGGGTGTTATTCACTGGCTGGAACACCGGGTCATTTCCAAGAATCGCGCTTTTGTGGATGAAATCCTCAAAACTCTAGGATTGAGCCACAATGATACTAAAGGTATCATTGATGTGTGTAAAGGTTTGTCCCTAAACGACAGCTACTGGGTGGTCCCAGAAGGATTTGAAGGGAAATTCGATCAGTACAATCTCTATGAAAATCGTTTCTCCGAATTTTTGGCTCTTGTTGCCTATACCGGTGCCGGTGGTAGTAGACAGGCATTCACAACATCTCCTGAACTAACTACGGGAGGAATGCTCCCTAAGGCATGGCGATATGTGGATCCCGATGAGATCTATCTTTACAAGGGTGGTACAACAGGAGCTTCCAATACAGGTCGGGAGCCATACTGCGAGTATTATGCATCGCAGATAGCAGAAACTATGCACTTAAATGCTGTCCATTATGATCTTGAGAATTGGAAAGGAATCACAGCATCCAAGTGCGCTTTGTTTACCAACATAGACACTGCATATATACCTATTGGTCGTATTGTACGAAGTGGGGGCATTGCCGCCTGCCTTGACTACTATGATAGTTTAGGGTCGGAGTTTTCTGAACAGATTCGCAGTATGCTGGTGTTCGATGCGCTAATCTATAACGAAGACCGGCATTTTGGAAATTTTGGTATCCTAAGAGATAACAGCAGTGGAAAAATCCTTGCTCCAGCCCCTATTTTTGACAATGGTTTATCCTTGTTTTGCTATGCCGGCAAAGAAGATT
>CAMMSL010000067.1 GCA_946499505.1 uncultured Lachnoclostridium sp. | reverse complement strand
TTAGCAATACCTGTCTCCTGGCGGATACTTTGCTAATACGAAAAATACGAATTTCTCCTTACTGATAGTCGATCACATCGATCCATCTCATGAGAAATTCTTTCTCCAGTTCATTTTCTTTTGCCAGCTGAGCTGCCGCTACGATCGGCAGCCACTGCTGTACATACTGTCTTGCCGTATCGCTTTTCTTGCAGAACATGTTGAGATACAGGTCTGCTGTTTCCTGATCTTTCAATGCAAACAGCAGATAGGTCATGGCGGCATCAGCACTTGCATTTCCCTGAGTCGCGTGAGCCCAGTCAACTACTGTCATCTTCCCGTTTTTTCCAACGATCACATTACTCGGATTAAAGTCCCCGTGGCATACTTTATTGTGTTTCGGCATACGCTCCAGCCGCATCAATAGTTCGTATCTTGTCGTTGCGTCAAGTATTTTCAGATTATTGATCTGACGGGTAAGCTTATCTTTCATTCCATTCAAGAGTGGCGACCTCTGGTTGTGTACCCTGATCTGCAGGTCGACAAAATCACTCATATATTTATCTATATTACCCCTGTCAGACTGCATCATATCTTCCAGAGTCTTTCCTTCTTTGTATTCAATCTCGATCGCCCATTTGCCGTCAAGCTGAGTTACGCCTTTTACTTTCGGGATATCAAGGCCCGTCTCCTCGATTCTTGCAGTCAACAGCGCTTCATTAAAGACATCCGATTTCGGATGTGCTTCTACAAATACTTTGAACACGCTGTTCCCGCATTTGTAGACAGTTTTATACGGACGTTTTACGATGATATTGTTTTCTTCCAGTTTCATAAATGCCACCCTCCTTATTGAAGTTTTACTTCTGATGTGCTTATTATACCTCATAAATACTTATTAAAAAAGGCACTTCGCGAAAGTTTGTGTATTTTTTAACTATATTCTTTTATCCGTTTTTATTGTTAAGCTATTAACAATTATTAGCAAACATTAAAAACAATAATCGCCATATCCATATGCCGCTCCGCCCGAAAAGTATGCAGTCTTTACTATTTCCGGGACTCCTGCTCCGTTTAGTGTCCTGATGTTGCTTTCAATCCGACAATCCCTATCAGCAGCAGTGACACAAAAAAGATCCTCGCTGCTGTTACTGGCTCTTTAAACAGTACGATACCCACTATAACAGCTCCCAGTGCGCCAATTCCAGTCCAGACTGCATAAGCTGTTCCCAGCGGCAATGTTTTCGTTGCCTGTGAAAGGAACAGAAAGCTCAATATCATCCCTGCAACTGTCAGTATTGTAAATTTTATTTCCGTAAACCCGTTTGAATACTTCATGCATGTAGACCAGAATACCTCAAGTCCTCCGGCAATCACTAAAAATATCCATTCCATAATTAAATCCTCTCTTTCTTATTTATGTAATAAATTCAAAAAAGAAAAGCGCCAAATCTGTATCTCCTATGGCCTGCTGATACAGATTCAACGCTTTATATTTACCCGGCGGTAAATAGACAGTTCAGCCCGCGCTATTCGCAGAGCTGAACCGGTGTGTTAATATTTAATTATACAAGCTCAATCAGAACTTCCATAGCAGCGTCACCTTTACGCTGTCCGATCTTGATGATTCTTGTGTAACCACCATTGCGGTCTGCATATTTCGGTGCGATCTCTGTAAAGAGTTTCTCTACTACGTCAACTTTCTTTGTGCCTGCTTTCTTTCCTGCAGACTTTGTCGGAACCTCTGTAACCGGGCAGAGAACCTTCATCATCTCACGTCTTGCATGGAGACGGCTCGGCTGATCTTTCTTGATCTTCTTCTCTACTTCATCGTAAACAGTTACTTTCTTTCCGTCAACAACTTCTTTCACTCTCTTGCCGTCTTTGTCCTTGCGGGCAACTTTAGCTGTTACAGTTACTTCATCAAAGTTGTCTTTCTCTTTTACTGCCATTGCGATAAGTTTCTCTGCAACTTTGCGGATTTCTTTCGCTTTAGCCTCTGTTGTAACGATTTTTCCGTTGTTGAGCAGAGCAGTTACCTGATTTCTGATCAACGCTTTTCTCTGGCTGGATGTTCTGCCGAGTTTTCTATACTTTGCCATTTCTAATTTCCTCCATTTGGTTATGCATCTTCGGTCTTATTAATCAAATGTCCCCGCCGTGCTCTTCGGTCTTACCGACGGAGAAATATTTCAATGTTTCTTGCAGAGCTCCATAATTATCCGTCGCCCTGCTAATGATATCTTCTTGATCCTATGATTCAAGAAGCAGCATCAAGACGCCTCATGTTATTCGTCGCCTTGATTTAGCTCCAGGTTAAGCTCTTTAAGCTTAGCAAGTACTTCCTCGAGAGATTTCCGTCCAAGGTTGCGGACTTTCATCATATCCTCAGGAGTCTTGTTTGTAAGCTCTTCCACGGTATTGATTCCGGCTCTCTTCAGACAATTGTAGGAACGTACGGAAAGTTCAAGCTCATCGATACTCATCTCAAGGACTTTCTCTTTCTCATCGTCCTCTTTCTCGATCATTACTTCCGCTGCCTGGGCAACCTCTGAAAGATCAACAAAGAGCTTCAGATGCTCGCTCAGTACTTTTGCCGCAAGGCTGACTGCCTCATCCGGAAGCATTGTTCCCTTTGTCCATACGTCAAGTGTCAGCTTATCATAATCTGTGATCTGTCCGACACGGGTATTCTCTACAGTGAGGTTTACGCGGTCAACCGGTGTATAGATGGAATCAATCGGGATCACGCCGATCGGCATGTCCTCTGTCTTGTTCTTGTCTGCACTCACATATCCTCTGCCTTTTGTAATGGTAAGCTCCATATACAGTTTGCAGTCTTTTCCGCCGCTCAATGTAGCGATGACCTGATCCGGGTTGACGATCTCGATATCAGAATCTGCCTGGATATCAGCGCCTGTAACAACGCCCTCGCCCTCGAACTCGATATAAGCTGTCTTGACTTCATCAGATTCGGAAGTGTTCTTGATCGCCAGAGATTTCAGATTCATGATGATCTCTGTCACATCTTCCTTAACTCCTGGGATGGAGCTGAACTCGTGAAGCACGCCGTCAATCTTCACAGAACTGATGGCAGCTCCCGGAAGAGAAGAAAGCATAATTCTTCTCAGGGAGTTTCCAAGTGTCGTTCCGTAACCTCTCTCAAGCGGCTCTACGACAAATCTTCCGTATTTTTTATCATCTGAAACATCCGTAATTTCAATATTTGGTTTATTAAAATCAAACACTACACAGACCCTCCTTATGGGTTTTAAAATGTTGAAGGGGTACGCTGTTGCAGCCGATATTACTTAGAATACAGCTCGACGATCAGCATCTCATCTACAGGAACATCGATTGCTTCTCTGTTCGGAAGCTCTTTTACTGTACCTGTCAGATTCTCTGAATCAACTTCAAGCCAGTCCGGAATCATGTTTCCGCCTGTCACTTCGAGAATATCTTTATATCTCTGTGAACCTTTCTTGTTTTCTTTAATAGAGATCACATCTCCGGCTTTTACAAGGTAAGACGGAATGTTTACCTGCTTGCCGTTTACGAGAACGTGCTTGTGGTCAACGATCTGTCTTGCTTCTTTTCTTGTTCTTGCAAATCCCATGCGGAACATAACATTGTCCAGTCTGGACTCAAGAAGTCTCATCAGGTTCTCACCTGTCATACCTTCCATCTGTTTTGCCTTTGCATAGTAATTTCTGAACGGTTTCTCAAGAACACCGTAGATGAATTTTGCTTTCTGTTTCTCGCGAAGCTGAAGACCATACTCACTCATTTTTCTGTTTGATCTCTTCAGCTGTCTGTTAGATTTCTTACTGATTCCGAGATAAATCGGATCCATGCCTAATGAACGGCATCTTTTAAGAACAGGAACTCTGTTTACTGCCATGTCTATCCTCCTAATTTTATACATACCAGCGGATTTCCGCTGCTTTAGTTACTTTTGTATTTATACCAGATTACTTTCTCACAGAGATTAGACTCTTCTGCGTTTCGGCGGACGGCATCCGTTGTGCGGAACCGGAGTCACATCTTTGATGCTGACTACGTCGATACCACATGCCTGAAGCGCACGGATTGCTGCCTCTCTTCCTGATCCCGGGCCTTTTACAAAGACATCTACTGATTTAAGACCATGTACTAATGCTGCCTTAGCTGCTGTCTCAGCTGCCATCTGTGCTGCATATGGAGTAGATTTCCTTGAACCTCTGAATCCCAGGCCGCCTGCACTTGCCCATGAAAGAGCATTTCCCTGTGTATCTGTTAATGTAACGATTGTATTATTAAAAGATGACTGGATGTGTGCCTGTCCTCGTTCAACGTTTTTCTTGACACGTTTTTTTGTTACTTTTTTCGCAACTTTCTTTGCCATTTAAACTAACCTACTTTCTTTAATCTCTTCAAAAGGTGGTTCGCTCAGCTAAGTTCATGCTGCGCCTGTCAGCTTGCATTCACCAAGATTCGCGAACGGCCTCGCACTAAACTCAAACTTCGCTTTCAGCTCGTTTTCGCTAAGTTGCTTTCGGCCTATTTTTTCTTATTTGCTACAGTTCTCTTCGGACCTTTGCAAGTTCTTGCATTTGTCTTTGTCTTCTGACCACGTACCGGAAGTCCTTTTCTGTGACGGATTCCACGGTAGCATCCGATCTCTTTAAGTCTCTTGATGTTGAGCTGGATCTCTCTTCTGAGATCACCTTCTACAACCTGAGTCTCATCGATCACTGCACTGATCTTCTTTACTTCTTCACTAGTAAGATCTCTTACACGAGTATTAGGATCTACTCCTGCCTCTGCTAAGATACGGTTTGAGCTTGTTCTACCGATTCCGTAGATATAAGTCAGACCGATTTCTACACGTTTGTCTCTTGGTAAGTCTACACCTGCAATACGAGCCATGTGTCTTTCCTCCATTTTCTTTGTTGATATCTACTTTAACTGAGGCTGCGGATGCGATACAGAAAATAATTCTGTCACTTGGTGTCATGCATCCTACCGGGGTATCTTTCTCCCGATATCCCAGCCCAGGCGTGTCAGTTACCCACGCCCTTTCCCGGCACGGATCTTTCTAAATATTCCGCCAATGCAAACGCCGGGTATTAGAAGCAATATACAGAAATGCCAGACCACCCGCTCTGCGGTACCTGTGTACAGATGCGGTGTATCCTTACTGTATATTAAACAGCTCTACACACTACCTGGTGTGTCGCGCTGTCAGCCGCCTTAATCATGATCCGAATACAATACGGACGTTCGCCTCACTAGGCTCGATAATACCTCGCCAAGTTCGCCGAACAGGCATCACACTAAGTTCAAGCTGCGCTTAACAGCTTGCTTTCACTAAGTGTTCTAGCCTTGACGCTGTTTGTGTTTCGGATTCTCACAGATTACTCTGATGCTTCCTTTTCTTTTAATGATCTTGCATTTTTCACAAATTGGTTTTACTGATGATCTAACTTTCATGTCAAATCCTCCTTCCCTTATGTGCTTTGCCTACATTTTCCGGCCATTTTCGGGCACACCACCCCAAAAGTGACCATTTCATAGTATAGCATCAAATACTTTTCAAAGTCAATAACTAATTTTCTTTTTCTATAGAAGTTTTGTAAGGAAGCTCCGGCTTATTTATCTCTCCAGATAATTCTTCCTTTGCTGAGATCGTATGGAGACATTTCCAGCGTAACTTTGTCGCCCGGAAGAATCTTGATGAAGTTCATTCTCAGTTTTCCACTGATGTGGGCAAGTACGATATGTCCATTCTCCAGTTCCACTTTAAACATTGCGTTCGGAAGTTTTTCTACTACAACTCCCTCGATTTCGATCACGTCAGCTTTTGACATATTTAATCCTCCTGCAAATCAGAGCCCTCCGGCTCCCGTTCCTAAACCAGTTCCCCCTGTCGGGTATATTTTCTTATCAGACTGCGGACAGCCGCGTCTTCCGGCTCTCCATCAAGCCGCATCTTCAGGACAGGCTGAAGATGTCCGGCATTTTTACGCTTCATATGGCGGAGGGGCCTTAACTCCCCGTCCGCCACATATACATACTTATCTTCTGTACGGATAACCACATATATCCGATCTTTATCATGTCCTGCCTTTGACCTGGCAAGCATACCCGGTTGCAGCTTCATTCCGTTTTACTCTCCGAGGATATTCACAATTGCTGCAAATACATCATCGATATCGACCGTTCCGTCAACTTCTTTGAGTATACCTGCCTGTGCATAATAATCGATCAGAGGCTGTGTCTGCTCGTGATATACACCGAGTCTCTTAAGTACTGTCTCCGGCTTATCGTCATCTCTAAGGATGAGACTGCCACCGCACTTATCGCAGATGCCCTCCTCTTTTGTCGGAGCATATACGATGTGGTAAGTAGCTCCGCAGTCCACACAGGCTCTTCTTCCGGACATACGGTTTACGATATTCTCGTCCGGGACCTCCACATTGATCGCATAGTCCATCTTCTGGCCCATCTCTGAAAGAGCTTTGTCAAGAGCCTCCGCCTGCGGGATCGTGCGCGGGAAACCGTCAAGCACATATCCGTTTGCACAGTCATCCTGCTGTACTCTGTCCACAACCAGATCTACAACCAGTTCATCCGGTACGAGCAGTCCCTGATCCATGTAGGTCTTAGCCTTCTTACCAAGCTCTGTACCATTCTTGATGTTGGCACGGAAAATGTCTCCTGTGGAGATGTGCGGGATTGAATATTTCTCCGCAATCTTCTTCGCCTGAGTTCCTTTTCCTGCACCCGGTGCTCCAAGCATGATAATCTTCATAATCTTACCTCCGATCCTTTTGTTAATTGTGTATATTACAACACTCGGTGAGCGCATTCGCAAAACCGCACTTACATGCTTCTCGCGGCTATGCCGCTCTTTTGCTCATAAACTTGCGCTCTCTCCATGTGAATGTCCGCTCGCATGAGTATGCGAGCATCCTCCTTGCTCCCGAACATCACATGACCGAGTTGTTGCTTCATAATAAGCCATGAGCCCGCGATATTTCACTCTTTTTTCGAGTAAAACAAGGCGAGCTTGGAATGGCTTAATATCCCAGGAAGCTGTTACTCATGTTACTTCCCTTGTTGTTTAAAAATCCTGTATAATTTCTCACAAGCATCTGCGATTCAATCTTCTTTATTGTGTCAAGCACAACGCCGACGATGATGATCAGTGATGTTCCTCCGAAAGAAACATTCGCACCGAAGACTCCATTAAAGAAGTACGGGATTACCTGAACGATGATCAGGCCGCATGCACCTATGAAAATAATGTAATTCAATATCTTCTGCAGATATTCCACAGTCGGTTTTCCCGGACGGATACCCGGTATAAAGCCGCCGCTCTTCTTCATATTGTTTGCGATCTCCAACGGATTAAATGTGATGGATGTATAAAAATATGCAAAGAATATAGTGAGCAGGATGTAGATCACAAGGCCGATCGAATAGATCGGATGTTCCGGATCACACCAGTTATTGGAATTCATACCTGCTAGTATCTGGCTTCCGATCCCTGTTCCGTTACCGGCACCG
Organism: uncultured Lachnoclostridium sp.; assembly: GCA_946499505.1. Classification (GTDB taxonomy): domain Bacteria; phylum Bacillota; class Clostridia; order Lachnospirales; family Lachnospiraceae; genus Mediterraneibacter. Next base: position 913 of record CAMMSL010000067.1, on the reverse strand, counting down.
ACGAACTGAGCGATAACGATTGGTGTCTGCATCAATGAAGATGCAAAGATGACCGGGATAACTCCGGCTGTATTTACACGGAGCGGAATATGTGTAGACTGTCCTCCATACATCTTCCTCCCCTGTACTTTCTTGGAATACTGAACTGCAATCCTTCTCTCGCCGCTCTGGAGAATAACAACGAAGATCACGACTGCAAGTATCACTGCCAGAATTACCAAAGCTGCCAGACCAGCCTGCGCCAGCTTTTTGCCCGCAACAAACTGTGTATACAGTCTTGCGAAATCCTGCGGCAGGCGGGAAAGAATATTGATCAGAAGTACGATGGAAATACCGTTTCCAACCCCGTTTTCCGTAATACGTTCACCGATCCACATCAGGAATGCACTTCCTGCAGTCAGTGTGCACACGACAATTGCGCAGTCAACAAAACTGTAATTCTCAAGCAGTCCCTGACGTCCGAGCCCTACTGCCAGAGCTGTGGATTCGATCAAGGCAAGTCCTACAGTCACATACCTTGTGATCGCAGCAATCTTCTTTCTTCCTTCCTCGCCTTCCTTCTGCATTTCCTCAAGCTTCGGAATGGCGATGGTAAGAAGCTGCATAATGATAGATGATGTGATATACGGCGTAATGCTCAACGCAAAAACAGAAAAGTTTGTAAAGGAACCGCCGGTGAACGCTTCAAAGAAATTGAATGCGTCACCGGTCTGCTGTTCGAAAAATTCCTGAACGAAAGTTGGATCCACCCCCGGTGTCGGAAGCTGTGATCCAAGTCTTACCACGATAAGCATTGCAAATGTATAGAAAATCCGCTTTCTGATATCTTCAATCTGAAATGCTCTCCGTACTGTCTTAAGCATTAGATCACCTCTGCTTTTCCACCAAGTGCTTCAATCTTCTCAGCAGCTTT
>CAMMSL010000066.1 GCA_946499505.1 uncultured Lachnoclostridium sp. | reverse complement strand
CGCGATACCTCGCTCATCTCGCGGCATTGCCGCTCGATGACCGTTGCCCGTCGGATGCCCGCTCGTGCAAGCACGGCGGTCGCCCTCCGGGCGTATCGCGCAAAATACCCGGCGTCCTGTTCCGACGCCGGGATATTTCATTTCTTTCTCTTTTTACAATTTCCGGTACACATGTCATTGTGTCTGCGCGCATCCGGAAGCCGGTCTTCGAGTCTGTCTGGCAGAGACAAAGGCTCCCACCGAACAGAGAATCATCGCGATAGATAAACCGGCCAGCAGATAAAAGGCATGGCTGCTTCCTTCTCTGGTGGCTGACGCCATGTCAGACGATGCCGCCTGTGCAGATGCGACAATGGTTGATACAACAGACGTTCCCACTGCTCCGGCCAGCTGCTGAAGTGTATTGATCACTGCGTTTCCGTCCGGATTTTTCTCCGGGGCAAGATGGCTCAGCCCGTTGGTCATGCTGTTTCCCACTGAAAATCCCTGTCCCAGAGCAAAAAACAGATAAAATATGATTGCCGGGACTGTAGCAAGACTTCCTGAGAAAATGCTGAAACAGATCAGAGCTCCTATAATACAGACATTACCAAACAGAATCGGCCTTGGAGCACCAAACCGGTCCAGGAACCGGCCGCTCACCGGTGAGAGTACTGCGCCTGCAAGGCATCCTGGGAGCAGCAGACATCCTGCTAAAAACGCGTCCTGTCCCGATACAAGCTGCGCATAATTGGGAATCAGGAATCCCAGTCCGAGACAGATAAACTGGATCAGTACAAGCACGAGCACGCTGAACGTAAACGGCCGGCACTGAAATACGGTAAGATCAATGAGCGGGCTCTCTGATTTCAGGCTGCGCCGGCAGAATATTATAACGGACAGAATACTTATCAGGAAAAGCCCGAGGACAGGAACACTTGCCCATCCCGATTTTGAGGCAGTACTTGTCGCAAAGATAAAACAGGCAAATCCTGCTGCAAGAAACAGATAATCCACGATCTGAAAAGACGTCCTCTGTGTCTCGGTTACCTGTCTGATGGAAAAGATCCCGAATAAAAATGACAGGACCAGAAGGGGAAGCAGAGCGATAAAGATCATCCGCCATCCGAAATTATTCACAATCAGCCCTCCAAGGGACGGTCCCACCGCCGGAGCCATCGCCGTGATCAGAGAAGCGATTCCCATCATAAGCCCCAGACGCTCTTCCGGCACCTGTTCCAGAACAATGTTAAACATAAGCGGCAGCGCAATTCCGGTTCCGATCCCCTGTATCAGTCTTCCGATCAGAAGCAGGGAAAATACCGGCGCCGCAGCTGCCATCACAGTTCCGATTATAAAGAGACAGATCGCAGTGACAAAAAGTGATTTTGTCGTAAAACGTTTCTTCAGGTACGAAGATGCCGGAATAATACATGCGAGAACGAGCAGATATCCGGTCGTGATCCACTGCACTGTCGAAGTGCCGATATTAAACTCCTTCATCAATGTAGGGAAAGTTACATTCATAGCTGTCTCCACCACCACTCCGGAAAATGACATGATTCCCGCAGCGACAATGGAAAGGATCAGTTTTGCATCAATCTTTTTTTCTATTGTATTCATTCTGAAATTTCCTCCATCCTGCTTGTACGCATAATCTTATATACACGGCTGATCGTACGTGCTGCCGTCTCCAGATCTTCCTGATCAATATCTGAAAACCTTTCCGCCAGCCAGTTCTGATATTTTTCCACATAGAACCCGTAATACTGCCGGCCGAGGTCTGTCAGGCTGATCCTGACGACTCTTCTGTCCGCGCCGTCCTGAAGTTTCACAACCGCGCCGAAGCCTTCCAGCTCTCTTATCAGTTTTGTAATACTGGGCCGGGTCACGTTCAGATAGTCACTGATATCACTTACTTTCACCGTCTGGCCGGCCTTTTCCAGCTGCCGGATGGAATCGAGAATCTGAATATGTCTCGGAGTCATCCCTTTAGGAAGCTCCGGCATCAGTTCTGTTATACGCTTTGCTTCATGGCAGGCACCAAGGAAATTTTTTACTGCTGTTATATCCACAATACCACCTCTTATTCGCCTGAGTTTAATTACTATAAGTAATTATCTATAATAATTATATTCAGATTCATAAGAATGTCAACAATGAATATTTATTTATGCCAGTCCGATCAGGCCTCCTTTTTCCTCATAGCCTGTATCCCACAGATCTTTGAGCTGAAATGTATATGACTCGCCGTATGTCGCGACCGTAATCCACAATCCGTCATCCCGTTCCTCATAGCCGTAGCACAAAAACCAGTGCCACACAAAATCTTTGTAGTACGTCTTCCTGTGTCTCAGCATGAGATAAGGCACCGGGTATCCGCTGTCAATCTGATCTCTGATAAAACATTCCGCTGTCCGGAGTTCTTCTGTTCCGGACAGTTCTTTCATCTTCAAGCCGTCCTCACCGATATCTTTCAGGTATTTTCCAAAGCCCTCCGTAAACATCCAGAGCTTATTAACTCCGTTCACTCTCGGTCTGAGATAAGGCTTCATTTTCATAGAAAAATCAATGTAGTCCTGCTTCGTCAGCGCATGAACATCGTACGGATACAAATGTGTCATGCCGCGGCGCAGCGCCAGATAGATACAGCAGTCGCAGGCTGTAGCCGCAGCGCACCCGCCGATGTACATAACTACATTTTTGAACCACTCCTGATTTCCGCCGACTGCGCCTTCGATTGAAAAATAGTCTAAAATTTTCTTCATGCTTTTATTCACCTGTTTCTCTTATAATATTATATGACAGAAATTAATTTTTCTTCTGATGCCATCGGAGCAATATACCGATATAAACGGCAAATGCCAGAAGCGGGATGATGAGTGCTCCTGCATTTCCCTGCCATGCATACAATCCTCCCACGATGATCAACAGTAAGAAGCACACATTAACTATGCGGTAAATCCTGCGGACACGCCGGTATCTGTCATCCGGCATATCTGACGGGATATAATCTTCGGGATGTTTCATCTCACAATGAATGCTGATCCCGTATCTTCCGGCTCTCCGGTATGCCGTGTACTCAATCCCGTCTATCGTAAATTCCGGACTCATCCCCTCTTTCGTGACTACAAGATTCAGAGCATTTTCATCCGCATACTTACAAAGCTCCAGCGTGAACTCCTCTGGCGTGCTGCACATCGTGTCGGGATGGAATCCAAAGGAGCGTTTCGTTTCTGCCAGAGACACTCTTTTATAATCCTCTGCAAATTTGCCGAAAACTGCGCCCTTATTTTCTTCCTCTTCCATCTTCTGGAGACATCGATCCACATCCAATGTCTCCAGACTTGTGTCATGTATCTTCTTTATAAACTGTCTGGAAGCTTTCAGTTTTTCTGCATCTGCAGCCAGACGGCGTTCCTGTTTTTCTAAAGCCTGCTTAAAATCTGTTTTCCCTTCCAGCAGACATCTGATTTCTTCTATAGGCATCCCCAGTTTACGAAATAATCTGATCTGTTTGAGCCTCAGGATATCCTCATCCGAATATTCTCTGTAGGCGTTTCGTTTATTCCTTGTCGGATGCAGAAGTCCCTGTTTTTCATAAAACCGAATATTCTGACGGCTGACGCCAGTTACTTCTTCCGCTTCTCTGATTTCCATATATCTTCTCCGCCCTTCCGGTTATTCTTTGTCTATTATAAAGGTTATACACAGTATAAGGTCAATACATTATACTAAAATAGCTGTTTTTATTGTACATATTTTCTCCGGGCGATATAATATTAAGGTGAATGATGAAAGGAGAGAGTTACAGATGAAAGTACGAATGGCAGAAGAAAGAGACACCCCCCGGATCCACGACCTGCTCTCACAGGTAGCGCTTGTGCATCACAAAGGACGCCCTGATCTGTTTAAATACGGGCAGCGGAAATATACGGATGACCAGTTAAAGGAAATTCTGCATGATAAACAACGTCCTATCTTTGCCGCCGTAGATGAAAACGACTGTCTGCAGGGGTATGCATTCTGTATTTTCCAGCAGCATTTAAATGATAATATATTGACTGACATCAAGACTCTGTACATCGATGATCTCTGTGTAGACGAGACAAAACGCGGCATGCATATCGGTAAGACAATCTATGATGCAGTCCTTGATTTTGCAAGGGATCAGGGATGTTATAATGTGACGCTGAATGTATGGAGCTGCAATGTGAGTGCGATGAAATTCTACGAAAAATGCGGTCTGAAGCCCCAGAAAGTAGGGATGGAAGTTATCTTGGGCGACGGCAAAACTCAGATGTAGTTCTACATGCATTCAGACAGCATCACCTCTGAATGACCGCACTCCCTATCCGTCCAGCAAGAAAATACCGAAGAAGCGGGGGCTTTCTAAATGTAGAATTATTTCCCCTGTCTCTTCGGTATTTTTATTTAATATTCTTCTGTAAGGCCGGATACGTCTTCAACTGCCGGGTTACTCTTCCGGCTGATCGTCCTTACATTGATCCCGTTCACTTCAATATGATCGTCCACCGGGATCACAAGGCACTGGCGTCCGTCTATGATCCTTGTTTCGATCAGATCCGCACGGTCAGGATTAACCTTGATTACTACATCCGGCGTCTCGATATTAAATTTCTTTGTCTCTGTAATATTGGATGCCAGAAGCGTTGCCTTTTCTCCCGCATTTTCCTCAAAATTACGGTCAAAATTTTCCATCTTTTCTGCATCCACACCGCTCTGTTCGAAGACTTTCTTCATCTCCGTCTTGTCCAGAGCAAGCGGTTCAGGCTCTTCCTTATGCTCTTCGATCAGATCATTTAAGGTCTCATGGATATTACGGACAGTCTCGTAATCTCCATCCTCGCCAAGTGTATCTTCAATGATCATCTGAAACGACTCTTTCTGATCGTCGGCAGACATCGGCATCTTGGCGCCGAGAAGCTGATCGATCAACTCCGGCTGCAGATCCGATGATTTCTTCGTATAGTAGAGCATACTGTGAAGATCTGTACTCCGGTCATTGAATGCCGGAAACAGGAAGCCTTTGTCCGGCATGTCCACAATCCAGTCTCTGATCCGGTCCTCGATTCGGTTATCTTCTGCATTATAACAGAGCCCTGCTTTGGACAGAGATACCGGACAGATACTCATGAGCAGATACTCGTACACCTCGTCCGATGCGTCAAACATCTCAAGATCATCCGAGGTTTTTCCCGGAATATCATACATCGCATGGATCAGGATAATATAATAATTTTCCGCATACTCATATGTAGCGATCACCTTGTCATAGAATTCCTCCAGAAGCATATCGTCTTCCAGCTTACTGTTGCGCAATTTCAGCAGGAACTCCTGTGTTCCGCCGGGCATCTCCGCATCAATCGGGAATTCCATGTTCAGCATGTTCTTTCCTACAGTCCCTGAAAGTGTTTTCTTAAAGATATCAAAATATTTAAAAGCTTCCTCCTCAGGAAGAGAAAGGAATGCGTCTTTCGATTCCAGCTTTTTATTCTTTTCGTGATCCACATAGCACCCGCAAATCCTGGTGATCGCGCAGTTGGCAGGCGTGAACTGCTTGCGGATCTCAAGTATTTCTTTCTTGTTCATCGTTATACTCCTCTCTTGAAATCTTATTTATCATACCGCAGAACACAGATTAAGTCAAAGAGAGAAACGGGAAAGCGATTGAATCTCCCGCCATTCTATGGTAACATAGCCACACGTCATATTGTCCGAATTATCTGAAACAGGACAGGGCCAATCTCGCATGGCCCTGTCCTTAATCTCATTGTCCTGTATGCAGTATCCTGTTTGCGTTCTCGATTCGTTCTTTCGTGGGTGGCTCAATTCCTTCCAGAGGGTATTCATATCCGAGTTCTTTCCACTTATATTCTCCAAACGTATGATAGGGAAGAATTTCTACCTTTTGTACATTTTTTAATGTGCTAATAAAATCATATAATTTTTCAAGATATTCATCTTTGTCATTTCTCTCCGGAACAAGAACATGCCGGATCCATACCGGTTTCCCGATATCAGACAGATAACGCGCCATATCCAGGATATTCTGATTTGTGCGGCCTGTCAAGATCTTGTGCTGCTCTTCGTCAATATGCTTGATATCGACCAGCAGGAGATCCGTGTACTTCATCAGCTCGTTAAACTTGCTGAAAAACGGCTCCTCCCTCGTAAAAGGTGCACCGCTTGTATCGATCGTCGTGTTGATGTCCTTTTCCTTTGCCTTTCTGAAAAGCTCGATCATAAAATCCATCTGCATAAGAGGCTCGCCGCCGCTCACCGTGATCCCGCCGCCGTCTTTCCAGTAAGATTTATAGCGCAGAGCCTGCGCAAGAAGCTCATCTGCGCTCCGCTGCTCTCCCACCTGCATATTCCATGTATCCGGATTGTGGCAGAACTGGCAGCGCATCGGACATCCGGCGACAAAAATAACAAAACGAACGCCCGGTCCGTCGACTGAACCGAAACTTTCGGTTGAATGAATATAACCGTTCATATAACTCCTTTCGGGGACGTAGTAAAATCCGGTTTGTCTACGTCCCGAATCAAAAACAGACCTGTCCCTTTCTCAACTTTATCGTGTCCCCTCTGTAAAAATCACTAAAAACATTATCAGACTACATGATTCAATCGTTTGTCTTTTGTGCAACTTTCCAATAGGGACAGGGCAATTCTGAAAAAGGGACAGGGTAAATCCTAATCGGGGACGTAGTGAAATCCGATTTTACTACGTCCCCGATTATATTACATTCTATCGTGGCATGTTCTTGCGATTACGTCAAGCTGCTGCTCTCTTGTCAGGTCGATAAACTTAACAGCATATCCTGATACACGGATCGTGAAGTTTGCATACTCTTCTTTCTCCGGATGCTCCATCGCATCGATCAGTTTCTCTGTACCGAATACATTTACGTTCAGGTGATGTGCACCCTGATCAAAGTATCCGTCGAGAACGTGTACAAGATTATTCTTACGCTCGTCATCGTCATGTCCCAGTGCTCCCGGGCTGATGGTCTGTGTATTGGAAATTCCGTCAAGCGCCTGCTCGTACGGCAGTTTCGCCACAGAGTTGAGGGACGCAAGAAGTCCGTTCTTCTCTGCGCCGTAGGACGGGTTTGCTCCCGGCGCCAGCGGCTCGCCTGCTTTTCTTCCGTCCGGAAGAGATCCTGTAGCCTTACCGTAAACCACGTTGGATGTGATTGTAAGGATGGATGTTGTCGGCTCGGAATTTCTGTATGTGTGGCACTTCTTCAGCTTGCTCATAAATGTACGGAGCAGCCATACAGCGATCTCATCTGCGCGGTCGTCATCGTTTCCGTATCTCGGGAAGTCACCTTCAATCTCAAAGTCTGTAGCAACACCGTCGTCGTCACGGACCACTTTAACCTTCGCGTACTTGATCGCGCTCAGGGAGTCAACTACATGTGAGAATCCTGCGATACCTGTTGCAAATGTACGTCTTACATTTGTATCGATGAGCGCCATCTCAGCAGCCTCATAGTAGTACTTGTCATGCATGTAGTGGATCATGTTCAGTGTATCAACATACAGCTTGGACAGCCACTCCATCATCTGGTCATATTTCTCCATAACCTCATCAAAGTCAAGATACTCGGATGTGATCGGTCTGTAGAGCGGAGATACCTGCTGTTTTGTCTTCTCATCAACACCGCCGTTGATTGCGTACAGAAGGCATTTTGCAAGGTTCGCACGTGCTCCGAAGAACTGGATCTCCTTACCTGTCTCTGTTGCGGATACGCAGCAGCAGATGGAGTAGTCGTCGCCCCATACCGGACGCATCACGTCGTCGTTCTCGTACTGGATGGAACTTGTCTTAACAGAAATATAAGCCGCATATTTCTTGAAGTTCTCCGGCAGGTGTGAGGAGTACAGAACTGTCAGGTTCGGCTCCGGTGACGGTCCCATATTCTCCAGTGTGTGAAGGAAGCGGTAGTCATTCTTTGTTACCATGTGACGTCCGTCCATTCCGATTCCTGCCATCTCCAGTGTAGCCCATACCGGGTCTCCGGAGAACAGTTCGTTGTAAGACGGGATTCTCGCGAACTTCACCATTCTGAACTTCATTACCATGTGGTCGATGAGCTCCTGAGCCTGCTCCTCTGTCAGGATGCCTTTCTCCAGGTCTCTCTGGATATAAATGTCAAGGAATGTAGAAATACGTCCTACACTCATTGCAGCTCCGTTCTGTGTCTTGATCGCCGCAAGATATCCGAAGTACAGCCACTGGACAGCCTCTTTCGCGTTTGTGGCCGGCTTGGAAATATCATATCCATAGGACTCTGCCATTTCCTTCATTCCATTGAGCGCGCGGATCTGATCAGCGATCTCTTCGCGGAGACGGAAATCAGTTCCCTTCATTCCATGTCTTTCATACTCAACAAAGTCAGACTGTTTTTTCTCGATCAGGTAATCGATACCGTAGAGAGCCACACGGCGGTAGTCGCCTACGATACGTCCTCT
>CAMMSL010000065.1 GCA_946499505.1 uncultured Lachnoclostridium sp. | reverse complement strand
TTAGCAATACCTGTCTCCTGGCGGATACTTTGCTAATACGAAAAATACGAATTTCACACTTTCTTCATGCATGTCACAGCCATCGCCCCCGGTCCGATATGACATGCTACGCTCAACGAGAGCGGTCCTTCCACGATATCATATCCCGGGAACCGGTCCATGATCTCCTGCTTCCATTCCTGTGCTTCTTCTTTGGAACAAGTATAAGCCATTCCCAATACCATCTTGTCCTTTACATCAGCAAACCGTTCGTTCAAATCTTTTTCGATGGCATTTAACATCGTCTTTTTGGCTGCTTTCCAGCCGCGTACTTTTGCAAATGCATCCAGCTTTTCTCCCTGGATCTGAAGTACTGGTTTCAGATTCAGCACAGTTCCGATGGCAGCTGCCGCCGGTGTAATCCTTCCGCCTTTTTTCAGGTACTTCAATGTATCTACTGTAATGTAGATGCTGGCCTGAAGCTTTTCTCTCTCCAACACCTCTTTGATCTCTGCAGCAGACTTTCCCTGATCACGCAGGTACATGGCATCGTAGACCGACTGCTCCTGTGTAACAGATATTCTCTGATTGTCGACCACCTGTACCCTTCCTTTATACTCGTCAGCAATTGACATAGCGGTGGCACAGGTGCTGCTCAATCCACTGGACATCGGGATACAGACAATCTCATCGTATTCTTTCAGGACTTTCTCCCACAACTCCATCACATTTCCCGGTGAAGGCTGCGAAGTGGATATATCTGAGTCAGCTCCCAGCTTCTCATAAAACTGTTTCTGTGTCAGCGTGATATCTTCGTAATATATTTCTCCGTCGATAAAAAACGGCATGGGGAGCACATAAATCCCGAGTTCTTTTCCCCGTTCCTGCGTAATTCCGCTGTTGCTGTCAGTAACAATCGCAATTTTACTCATATTTATCTTCTCTCCTGTCAACCTATGCTTATTCATGCTGTCTCTATTCACACTGTTATTTTTGTCTGATCCTGTATCTACTGAAAATCAATTTTTGAAGCTGTGGATCGGTGCAGGTATCCGTCCTTTCCTGCTGATAAATGTCTCACATCCGAACTCATTAACGGGCATGATCGGGGCATATCCGAGAAGTCCGCCGAACTGTGCCGTCTCCCCGACATCTTTTCCGATCACAGGAATCAGACGCACGGCTGTCGTCTTCTGGTTTACCATACCGATCGCCATCTCGTCCGCAATGATACCTGAAATCGTACTTGCAGAAGTTTTTCCCGGAATGGCGATCATGTCAAGCCCCACCGAGCACACACAGGTCATGGCCTCCAGCTTTTCCAATGTCAGAGACCCGGCATGAACTGCATCGATCATCCCCTGATCCTCACTGACCGGGATAAATGCACCGCTTAAACCGCCCACATAGGAGGACGCCATCACACCGCCTTTTTTCACCTGATCATTGAGCAATGCCAGTGCTGCAGTTGTTCCGGGCGCCCCTACGCGTTCCAGGCCGATCTCCTCAAGGATCTCCGCCACACTGTCTCCCACATCCGGTGTCGGTGCCAAAGAAAGATCCACGATTCCGAACGGAACCCCCAAACGCTGGGACGCTTCTCCAGCCACAAGCTGTCCGACACGTGTCACCTTGAAAGCTGTCTTCTTGATTGTTTCACAGAGTTCTTCAAAACCTTTGCCGCGCACTTTCTCAAGTGCCTTTTTTACTACTCCCGGTCCGCTGACTCCTACGTTGATCACGGCGTCAGCCTCTGTAACTCCGAGAAAAGCACCTGCCATGAACGGATTGTCATCCGGCGCATTACAGAAGATCACAAGCTTTGCACAACCCAGAGAATCTCTGTCCTTTGTGGCTTCCGCCGTTGCTTTCACAATTTCACCGCACAGACGTACGGCATCCATATTAATGCCGGTCTTAGTGGAGCCCACATTGACAGAACTGCAGATACGCTCTGTGACCGCCAGTGCCTGAGGGATCGAGCGGATCAGATTCTCATCGCTCTTTGTCATCGCTTTTGATACAAGCGCGGAATATCCGCCGATAAAATTGACTCCCACTTCTTCTGCTGCCCGGTCCAGAGTCTTCGCAATTTCTACAAAATCCTCCGGCGTTTTGCAGGCTGCCCCTCCTACCAAAGCAATAGGGGTGATGGAAATTCTCTTATTCACGATCGGAATACCGAATTCCTTCTCGATATCCCGTCCGACAGAAACAAGATTCTTTGCAGTTGTGGTGATCTTTTCATAGATCTTACGGTTCAGTTCCTTTAAGTCAGAGTCAATACAGTCCAGAAGGCTGATACCCAGAGTGATAGTCCTCACATCGAGGTTCTCGCTCTCGATCATTTTATTTGTCTCTGACACTTCATACATATTGATCATACAGCATTCCCCCCGCAATCTACAGTCTGTGCATTTTCTCAAAAATTTCTTCTCTCTGGCAGTGGATGCTCACACCAATCTCCTGTCCCAGCGTTTCCATCTCATCACAGAGCGCCGTGAAGTCCTTGTCAAGCTCCGTCACATCCGCGATCACCATCATATTAAAATATCCCTGAACAATAGTCTGTGAAATATCCAGAATGTTGATCTTGTTCTCTGCAAGATATGTGCACACCTTTGCAACAATTCCCACTGTATCTTTGCCCAGCACTGTAACGATACATTTCTTCATTTCTATCTTCCTCCTTGATCATACTGTAATAATATCTGAAACAGTATCACGGCTGGCGACAAACATATCCAGATCCTCTCCCCGGTAATCGTTGTCGGCAAGCGTGACTTCCAGTTTCACCGTCTCATATGCAAGTTTTGCATAATTGTTCTCTTTGCTCAGATGTCCAAGGACGATATGTTTCAGATTATCATGTAGTATATCACAAAGCAAACGCCCTGACAATTCATTTGAGAGATGACCTCTGTCTCCCAAAATACGCTGTTTCAGGTAATACGGATAGCCCCCGACTTCAAGCATATGTATATCATGGTTTGCCTCCAGGAGCACTGCATCCAGGTTCTGAAGATGCTCTATCGTGTACTCGTCATATTTCCCCAGATCCGTCGCCACTGCGACTGATTTTCCATCGCATTCCAGGCGGTATCCGGATGGCTCGTTGGCATCGTGGGAAATAGCAAAAGGATTAACAGTCACATCCCCGAGTGCAAACGGTTCATCTGTGTGGATCGGATGAAGCAGTCCTTCCGGCATGCGTCCAAGTCCGGAGTAGCTCAGGATTCCTTCAATGGTTCCCGGCGTCGCATAGACAGGAATCTCATATTTCCTGCTGAATACCCCAAGCCCCTGGATATGATCAGAATGTTCATGGGTAATCAGGATTCCATCAAGCTCATCTCCTTTGATCTCCAGTTTTTTCAGTCCTTCCTCTATTCTCTTCTTGCTGATTCCTGTATCTATGAGGAGATGTGTATCATCACTCCCTACATAGATACAGTTGCCGCTGCTTCCGCTGGCAATGCTGCACATTCTCATAATTGCAAATTATCTCCTATCTGTTTCTTTGTATCTTCAAAATCACCGCTGTTATCGATCACCACGCTGCAGGACGAGCGGAACCGCTCTTCTTCCGGCTGGGATGCAATCATCTGAGATATCTTATTATCTGTATATCCGCGGGATGCTTTCAGCCGCTCTCTCCGCACATTTTCATCCGCATAAATATACCACAGCTCGTCGCACAGCTCTTTTCCCACATCGGGGAGAAGGGCAGCCTCCACTACATAGAGTTTCCTGCCTTCCTCTGCCTTGCTCCGTATATCCTGTTCCACTTTCCGGATTACTTCCGGATGAACGATCCCGTTTAACTGCGCCAGTTTTTCTTCATCGGCAAATACGATACCTCCCAGAGCGGCGCGGTCCAATTCGCCCTTGTCATCAAGTATCTCCGCTCCGAACGCCTCCACAATCCGGTCAAAGCACCGTGTTCCTTTTCTCTGCAGCTCACGCGCAGTCTCGTCCATCTGACAAACAACCGCGCCGTAAGCATCTTTCAGATACTCAAGGACTCTGCTTTTCCCTGACCCGACTCCTCCTGTGATTCCGATAACTTTCATCCTGTCAGTTCCCGCCTCTCATTTCTGTCCGCTTTTCTCCATCCGCCTGCGTTTTACTCCCGCCCTATTTTACTTGGCCTCATACCAGTTCGTTCCGGTATGCATGTCCGCGATCAACGGCACCGAGAGATCCGCCGCATGTTCCATCTTATCCTTTAAGATTTCTTTTACTTCTTCCACTTCATTCTCTTCTGCCTCGATCAGAAGCTCATCGTGAACCTGCAGAATCAGTCTGGACTTCATATTTCTCTTTCTTAGCTCCTCATCCACACCGATCATGGCAATCTTTATGATATCAGCCGCTGTTCCCTGAATCGGCGCATTCATAGCCACACGCTCTCCAAAACTGCGCTGCATGAAATTACTGGATTTCAGCTCCGGCACCGGCCTTCTTCTGCCGAACAGAGTCACCGCATATCCCTTTTCTTTTGCATGCGCTACTGAGTCGTCCAGGAATTTCTTGATTCCGGGATAAGTCTCAAAATAATGCTCGATATACTGGGCTGCTTCTTTCCTCGTAATACTCAAATCCTGACTCAGCCCAAAAGAACTGATCCCATATACAATCCCGAAATTTACCGCCTTGGCATTTCGTCTCTGAAGATCCGTCACCTCATCAAAAGGCGTATGGAATACCTGGGACGCAGTCATTCTATGAATATCTCTTGCCTCCCTGTATGCCTGAATGAGCTGTTCATCTCCGGAGCAGTGTGCCAGGATTCTCAGTTCAATCTGAGAATAATCTGCATCCACAAACACACATCCCTCTTTCGGCACAAAAACTTTCCGGATCAGCCGGCCAAGCTCCATCCTTACAGGTATATTCTGAAGGTTGGGTTCCGTACTACTGAGTCTGCCGGTCGCGGTCACTGTCTGATTGAATTTCCCGTGTATCCGCCCGTCCGGCCCGATAAAGACCGCCAGCCCGTCTGCATAAGTAGATTTCAATTTGGCAAGCTGTCTGTACTCCAGGATCTTCGCTACGATCGGGTAGTCCGAAGCAAGTTTTTCCAATACATCCGCTGCTGTAGAATAACCGGTCTTCGTCTTTTTTGCGTGAGGCATTCCCAGCTTTTCAAACAGGATAACGCCAAGCTGCTTGGGAGAATTAATATTAAATTCCTCACCGGCAAGATCATAGATTTCTTTTTCCAGCTCCACGATTCTCGTCCCCAGCTGATCGCCGTATGCTTTCAGGGCCTCTGCCTCTACTTTCACACCTGCCTGTTCCATATGATATAAGGTAAATACAAGGGGCATCTCGATATCCCGGAAAAGGCTGTCCATTCCCGCATCCGCCAGCTTTTTCTCAAGAACAGGCACAGAGGCATATGCAGTATATGCCTCATAGCAGGATTTTGCAGTATCATCCAGTTTTTCATCGATCATAAGCCCCAGATGTTCTCTTGCCACATCTTCATAGTCGTAATCGCTTTTCAACGGATTGAGCAGATAAGACGCCACGATCACATCGAAACTGCTGCCGTTCTTTACATCTGGAAGCCATGGGAGATATTCCTTTAAACCACACATGGAAAAGCATTTTACTTTTCCGGCAAGCCGCGACAGGCGTTCTGCCAGCTTTTCAAAGTTTATATCCATATCGCAGGGGATGGAGACGATCTTATCTTTTCCCCACGCAAGAGAAATCCTGCCATATCCCGAAGGATGCGCAAAAAGAGGCAGCACGTTTCCCGGATCTTTGGAAAATGCAGCTCCTACACACTCTGCTTTCTCTGCTTCGGCAAATACAGATTCAATCTCCTGCATATCTGTCACTTCCCGGAAAGATGCCTCTACATCGTTGGACACTGCTTCCACATCAAACCTGCCGAGCATATTCTTGAACTGCAGCTTCTGGAACCACTCGTGAGCCGCGCTTGTATATGGATTCCCGTGGCGGGCTTTCTCCAGATCAAATTCAATATCTGCATGGATGTCGATGGTCGCCAGCACCTTGCTCATCTTTGCCTGTTCCCAGTACTCCTGCAGATTTTTACTTGCTCTGGGAGGCTTTAACTCATCTGCATGCGCGTATGCATTCTCAATAGACTTGTACTGCTGTATGATTTTTGTAGCAGTCTTCTCACCGATTCCCGGCACCCCCGGTATATTATCGGAAGTATCTCCCATCAATGCCTTCACATCGATAAATTCTTTCGGGGTGACGCCGTAATGTTCCTCGACATCTGCAGCATTGTAATCCTCAACCTCTGTTCTGCCCTGCTTTGTCTTCGGAATCCGTATCTTCACATGTTCCGTTGCCAGCTGAAGCGTATCCCGGTCCCCGGATATGATCGATACATCCATTCCCTTTTCTTCACACAGATGTGAAATCGTGCCCAGCAGATCATCTGCCTCAAGACCTTCTTTCTCGATGATCTCGATATCCATCGCCTGCAGAACTTCTTTGATCACAGGGACCTGCTGTCTTAATTCCTCCGCCATCGGCTTACGGGTCCCTTTGTAATCCGCATACATCTTGTGCCGGAAAGTCGGCGCATGCACATCAAAAGTCACAGTCAGATACTCCGGCTGTTCCTCATCCAATATCTTAAACATAATATTTAAAAACCCATAGACCGCATTCGTGTGCAGGCCCTCGGAATTCGTCAGGTCCGGCACACCGTAAAATGCCCGGTTCAATATACTGTGTCCGTCTATCAGTACGATTTTTTCACTCATCAGATCCGCCTCCGTCTGTGTTCAGACGTACTGCAAACCGCAGCCGTCTTTAGCCATTAATCAAGTATACACTAAAAATCTTCTTTTTTAAAGGCTGTTTTTATGGTATCATAAGAAATACGGTGGTCAGATGTGAACCACCGGGAATACCAACTCTCACTCAACAAAAGGAGATCAAAAATGGACAGTATCATATTTGATGTAGACGGCACAATCTGGGATTCCACGGAATCCGTGGCAGCATCATGGAATAAAGCAATCCGGGATCATTCCAATCTGGATCTTACACTGGAACCGGTATCACTGAGCAGAGTATTCGGCAAGACCATGACTGAAATCGCTGAAGTTCTCTTTCCGACTTTAGAAACCGATAAACGCATGAAACTGCTTGATATATGTTTTGACGAAGAAAACCGATATCTGGAAGGCCATCCCGGCACCCTCTATCCAGGAGTTGCAGACACCATCAGAGATCTCTCCCAGAAGTACCCGCTCTATATTGTCAGCAACTGTCAGTGCGGCTATATTGAAGTCATGCTCCGGACAACCGGCCTGGAGCCTTATATCAAAGATCATCTTTGCTTTGGGGAGACTCAGGTTTCCAAAGGCGAGACCATTCTAATGCTGATGGAGAAAAATGGTTTGAAATCTCCAGTATATGTAGGCGATACTCAGGGAGACGCTGATTCCTGCAAGGTTGCCGGAATTCCATTCATCTTTGCAGAATATGGATTTGGCAGTGTGCCAGACGCCATCACTTGCATACATACATTTTCCGAACTTGCAGAAATGTATCTGTAACCTTCCGGGCCCAGTACCCACCGCCAATATGCATACAAAAAGACCGAAACTGCAGATTTTCCTGCTGTTTCGGTCTTCTTTATGTATCATTTATCTATTTCACATCTGTTCCATTTTACACAGTAATATCAGACTATCTCAGGCTTTTTCTTTTGAGGAGTACTGCCATTCCAAGTACAACCGACAGTCCCATCAAAGCAATCCACACGCCCGGATTTCCTGTATCTCCGGTCTGAGGCGCCTTGTTGCCTGTGCTTTCATCATCCAGTGCAATGACGTACGGGGAAAATCCTTTCACGCTGATCACTGCCTGCCCGTTTTCTACCGTAGCCCGATATGTCTCATAACTTCCATCATCGGAATAATGCAGAATCACAACGTTTTTCCCATTATATTCAGAACCGACCTGGAACGTAAGCTTTGCTTCCCCATCCAGAGTACCTGTAAGCGTGATATCATACACGCCGAGGATCACTTTTCCTTTCACCGGATCTGCCGATACATAGGAAGCATACTCATCCGTATTCGGATCAATCGTCCTCACATTCAGCGCTGCATCTCCAGAAAGATTTCCACTAACCCGGATTCCCTGATCAAGATTCGCCAATTCTCTTGCGGATACTTTGTCTTCGGATGTCTTATCATCCGACTGCTTCGTGTCATCAACCGTTGTGCTGTTGTTGACAGAGTTCTCTGCAGATGTCGTTTGATCCTGCACAGTAGGTGTTGATACAGTCGGTTTCGTTGAACCAACTGTATTCCCGGTATCGGAAGTTGCTCCTGTTTCCGGGGTAGTTTCTGTCTCTGGGGTATCGCCCGTTTCCGGGGTAGTTCCCGTCTCTGGGCCCTCTCCTGTTTCCGGAGTAGTTCCCGTCTCTGGGCTCTCTCCTGTTTCCGGGGTAGTTCCCGTCTCTGGGCTCTCTCCTGTTTCCGGAGTGGTTCCCGTCTCTGGGCTCTCTCCTGTTTCCG
>CAMMSL010000064.1 GCA_946499505.1 uncultured Lachnoclostridium sp. | reverse complement strand
TCGCAAAGGGCTGGGGTAATTTTAAATTTTACCGCGGTATTATTTGGCGGTTACGCTTTATCTTTACGGCCTGTCTCCCGGGTTGTTTTCTATTATACAAAATCTTTTAGAGTACGTCGATAAAGCGGTGGAATGCTTTCAGTCCTTCCTCGGTGCATTTATATACGCCTGCGTCTTCGAGTACCTGGCAGAATACTTTACCGACTTCCTGCTCAAGGATATGCTCGATATTTTCAGCGTTCACATCAGGATAGGACGGCAGGAATTCGTCTACCCAGTCCGCGTGTTTCTCGATCTGTTCGTTGCTTCGGATATCTTTCCCTTCGAGAATATATTCCTTCAGGAGCTCCATCTCGCCTTTCAGACGTGCCGGAAGGACAGCGAGTCCCATTACCTCGATCAGTCCGATGTTTTCCTTTTTGATGTGGTGCAGTTTTGCGTGCGGATGATAAACGCCCAGCGGATGCTCCTCTGTAGTGATATTGTTTCTGAGAGTCAGATCCAGTTCGTATAATCCGTCTTTCATACGTGCGATCGGAGTGATCGTATTGTGCGGTGTCCCGTCTGTCTCAGCATAGATAAATGCATCCTCGTCTGTGTAAGCGCGCCATTTGCCGAGAATGTGGTCCGCAAGATCGATAATGCGTTCTGTATCTTTTCCGCGCAGACGGATGACGGACAGCGGCCATTTTACGATGCCGGCTTCCACATCTTCATAGCCGGATACCGTAAAGTTTTCAATGATCGGTGCCTTTGCCATCGCAAAAGTATAGTGACCGCCCTGGAAATGGTCGTGGCTTAAAATGGAACCGCCGACGATCGGAAGATCCGCATTGGAACCGAGGAAGTAGTGAGGGAAGAGCTTGATGAAGTCAAAAAGTTTTGCAAATGCATTGCGGTCGATCTTCATCGGAATGTGCTCTCCGTTAAATACAATACAGTGCTCATTGTAATATACATAAGGTGAGTACTGGAATCCCCATTTCTTTCCCTGAATCGTGATCGGGATGATACGGTGATTCTCACGGGCCGGATGGTTCACGCGTCCGGCATAGCCCTCATTTTCCATACAGAGCTGACATTTCGGATAAGAGGAAGATTTAGCTGCTCCCGCGGCAGCGATAGCCTTCGGATCTTTCTCCGGTTTGGAAAGATTGATGGTAATATCCAGCGTGCCGTACTGTGTATCTACCGTCCATTTGCGGTCGCGTTTAATGCGGTCGCGGCGGATATAGTTGGTATCCTGACTGAATTTATAGTAGTAGGCAGTTGCGTCCTCCGGGGACTTCTCATACTCCTTCCAGAATTTTTCCTGAACCTGTGCCGGGCGGGGAACAAGGCAGTTCATGAGTTTCGTGTCGAAAAGGTCACGGTATGTAATACTGTCTTCGATAATGCCTCGCTTTACAGCTTCATCGAGAAGATCCTTTAAGACATCCTCGAGAACAATATTGTCCAGATCGCAGGGGACATCTTCGTAATCGTCTTCTTTCATAAGGTCAAGCAGAAGATTCGTCGTGTATGTTCTTTCGCTTTCGGGTGTCAGCCCAGTGTTAATCCCGTACTGTACCAGTTTCTTGATTGATTCGTAAATCATGGCTGATTTCTCCTTTCAGAAAATAATGTGCATATCAGTTGCCGGAGGTATATTAGTCGATCCGGGAAGCTCCGTCTCCGATATCTACCGTGTAGAATTCTGCTTCATGACCGACTTTCTCTTTATATACTTTACCGATTTCATTGATGAATGTATCTACAGCGTCATTTTTGACGATGCTTACCGTACATCCGCCGAATCCGCCTCCGGTGATACGGGAACCGATCACTCCCGGAATCTTCCATGCAAGGTCAACGAGGATATCGATCTCTTCGCAGGACACCTCATAGTCGTCGCGCAGAGAAATGTGGGACTGGTTCATGAGCTGACCAAATTTATTGATATCTCCTTCTCTTAAAGCGGCTACAGCATCGATTGTGCGCTGGTTCTCATATACCGCGTGTTTTGCGCGTTTCAGCTGTACAGGATCTGTGATAAGCTCTTTATTTGCCTCAAATTCTTCGGGCGTAAGATCTCCCAGTGCATTAATATCCAGTTTTGTTTTCAGAGCTGCAAGCGCATCTGTACATTCCTGACGTCTGTCATTGTAGGCGGAATCCACAAGGCTGTGTTTGACCTTGCTGTTGGTGATCACGATCTTTGCGTCTTCCAGATGGATCGGAGCATACTCATATTTCATTGTATTCGTGTCAAGGAAGATTGCGTTGTCTTTTTTGCCCATGGCAACGGCAAACTGATCCATGATACCGCAGTTGCAGCCGTTAAAGTTGTTCTCGGAATACTGACCGATCAGAGCAAGATCTGTCATGGTCAGATCTGTGATCCCGTACAGGTCAGTCAGGATAACTCCGGTGAGGACTTCCAGAGAAGCAGAAGAGGAGAGCCCTGAACCGTTCGGGATATTTCCCCAGATGACCATGTCAAAACCTGTATCCAGTGTGTGCCCTTTTTCTGCGAAAGCCCATACGACTCCCAGCGGATAGTTGGCCCAGTTGTATGCTTTCTTATTTGTCAGGTCGTCGAGAGATGCCTCTACGACCCCGAATTTGTCAAGATTCATGGAATAAAAATGTATCAGGCGGTCTTCACGTTTCCTTGCGGCACCGTATGTTCCCATTGTAAGTGCACATGGGAAGACGTGTCCTCCGTTGTAGTCTGTATGTTCACCGATCAGGTTGACGCGGCCCGGCGAAAAATAGAAGTGTGCCCCGTCGGAATTTCCGAAAAGTTCTGCAAATTTGTCAAAAAGTTTCTGTTTCATTCTGATGATCCTCCTCAGTCCTGAAAAAAATACTAATAAGTTATTCTGTTATCAGTATAATAAAACCTGACCGTTGAAGTCCATAAAAATTACGTGCAAATTTATGTAAAAATGTTGCGTGAACAATAAGAGTGATATTATAATATCCATTGCAGCAATAAATAGTGGATCTTAAAGGCGGTATATAATATGTCAGATTCATATAAACATTCATATAAAATGGGAGAGGATTTCCTGAACTCTCTGTCTGTATATAATGTGGGATATCAGAAATGCGAGCCGGAATACCAGTGGGGGCCGGGAATCCGGGATCATTACTGTATCCATCATATCCTTTCCGGAAGCGGAGTATATACGACAGGAAAGGTATCAGTCCGGCTGAATGCGGGCGACACCTTTATCCTGTTTCCCGGCGTCGAGCTTCAGTATCAGGCGGATAAAGAGGAACCGTGGGAATACTGCTGGGCCGGATTTATGGGGACAGACGCTGCGTCTATAATAAGAAATACTGGATTCAGCAAGGAGACGCCGTATATTTTGAAGGGAAAGATTCCGGATGAGAAGATAAGGGACGGGCTGGAGGAAATCTACCGGAATAAGGGAAATACATATGAATCTTCAGTCGCAATGACAGGAAGCCTGTACAGTCTGCTTGCCGTATTTATGCACTATGCGGACAGGATGGAGCCGGAAAAAGATTCCCATGTCATGTACGTAGAGAAAGCGATGAGTTATATAGAAACGAACTATTCTTATCCGATTACCGTGGAAGATATTGCATATTATGTGGGAATCAGCAGGAGCCATCTGTTCCGGTCATTCCAGAATTATATGAGTAAATCACCCAAGGACTATCTTTCCGGATACCGGATCCGGCAGGCGTGCCGGCTGTTAAGGGAGACAGACCTGTCTGTATCGACCGTAGCATATTCTGTAGGATTTGAGAATAATCTGTATTTCTCAAAAGCCTTCCGGAAGCAGAAGGGGATGAGCCCATCGGAATACAGAAAATCAAAAAAGGCAAAATGAAGGAGGCGGCCATGGTAAATCAATATTCAAGGACAGAGCTTTTGATCGGCACGGAAGGAATGGATAAGCTGAGAAAATCATCGGTCATGGTGTTCGGCGCAGGCGGAGTCGGTTCACACTGCATTGAAGCGCTGGCACGGAGCGGGGTCGGCACTCTGATCATCATTGACAATGACACGATATCACTTACAAATATCAACCGTCAGTCCATTGCCTATCACAGCACGATCGGCTGGCCTAAAACAGAGGTGATGGCTGAGCGTATCCGGGATATCGATCCCTCGATCAGGGTAAAAACATATGAGACATTTGTACTCCCGGAAAATCTGACGGATATACTGGATGGAGAAGAACAGATCGATTACATTATAGACGCCATCGATACGGTGAGTGCAAAGATCGCACTTGCGGAGGAAACAAGGAAAAGAGGAATACGGCTGATCAGCAGTATGGGGACCGGAAATAAACTGCATCCGGAGCTTTTTGAGATTGACGACTTGTCCAGGACAAGCGTGTGTCCCCTCTGCAGAGTTATGCGCAGAGAACTGAAGCAGCGCGGGATTTTGCATCTGAAAGTATTGTATTCCAGAGAAAAACCGATCGATATCAGCGGGCGGGAAACAGGAGAGGATCCGGGGGTGAGAAGATCTGTCCCGGGAAGTATCTCGTTTGTTCCGCCGGTGGCAGGGCTTTTGATCGCGGGGCAGGTGATCCGCGAACTGTCAGGAGCGGAGTGAGAAAGGAAGCGGCACTATGGATTTATTTGATTATATGAGAGAGACAACTAAAGAGAAGGAATCGCCACTGGCGTCCAGAATGCGTCCCTCTACGCTGGACGAAGTGGTGGGACAGCAGCATATTATAGGTAAAGATAAACTGCTCTACCGGGCGATCAAGGCGGACAAGCTAAGCTCCGTCATCTTTTACGGACCTCCGGGAACGGGAAAAACAACTCTGGCCAGGGTGATCGCCAACACGACCAGCGCGGAGTTTAAGCAGATCAATGCAACAGTGGCAGGAAAAAAGGATATGGAAGAGGTCGTAAAAGCGGCGAAAGATCTGCAGGGAATGTACGGCAGGAAGACCATTCTTTTTATCGATGAGATTCACAGATTCAATAAAAGCCAGCAGGATTATCTTCTTCCGTTCGTGGAAGATGGGACTGTGATCCTGATCGGAGCGACGACAGAGAATCCCTATTTCGAGGTAAACAGCGCTCTGATCTCCAGATCCAGTATCTTTGAGCTGAAACCGCTGGAGAAAGAAGATATAAAAGTCCTTCTGAGAAGAGCTGTAGAGGATACACAGAAGGGGATGGGCAGTTTTCATGCACAGATCGATGAGGACGCACTGGATTTTCTGGCGGATATGGCAGGCGGCGATGCAAGAAATGCGCTCAACGCCATAGAACTCGGCATCCTGACGACGGATCGGAGCGAAGACGGTATTATCCATATTACAGTGGAGGCTGCCTCCGAATGTATCCAGAAACGAGTGGTAAATTATGATAAACGCGGCGATAACCATTATGATATTATTTCTGCTTTTATCAAGAGCATGAGAGGGTCTGATCCGGATGCGGCGGTGTATTATCTGGCTAAAATGCTCTACGCAGGAGAGGACATCAAATTTATCGCCCGCAGGATCATGATCTGCGCGGCGGAGGATGTGGGGAATGCGGATCCCATGGCGCTGACTGTAGCGGTATCAGCTGCACAGGCGGTGGAGCGGATCGGTATGCCGGAATCCCAGATTATTTTGTCTCAGGCGGTAACATATGTTGCCTGTGCCCCGAAGAGTAATGCGGCGTGCAACGCCATATTCGCGGCAAATGAGGCTGTAAAAAAATACAGGACGACCGTGCCGGTACACCTGCAGGACGCCCATTACAAGGGCGCTGCGAAACTCGGACACGGGACGGGCTATAAGTATGCCCATGACTATCCGAACCATTATGTGAAGCAGCAGTATCTTCCGGATGAAATAAAAGACGCCAGGTTCTATGAACCCGGCGATCTCGGATATGAAAAAACAATGGGTGAATATTTAAAGAAGATTCGAGAGGAGTAATGTATAAATCTCCTGACTCTTTGTATTCCAGTGACTTACGATGGCTTCAGCCTCCTTTTCGGTCGGAACCGTGAGCTTCAGATCGATGAGGCTGGAGCCGTTTTCTTCGATCTGACACCGTACCTCGTATTCTCTGTTCGTATTTAAATAGTAGTCGGACTTTACAGATGCCTCTTCTTTCAGGTCATACTGCTTTTCTTTCAGAAAATCGTCAATGTCCTTACGGATGGCAGGAGAGATCTTATTGCTGAAATAAAGAATCGTCTCTGCACCGTTTTCTGTCAGATGGTATAGTGTACGGTTGTGCGTTGTCTCAGGCCGGATAAGATCCGACTGTGCAAGATCAGAGAGTGCTTCCTGAAGCTTGAAATAAGAGGTGTATCCTTTGTCCAGCACAAATTCCGATATCTGGGAAGTTGTCAGCGGGAAATCCACTTTGTTCAGCATGTATAGTATGATCAGTTTATATAGTGTAAATGTCTCAGCCATGGTACTCCTTTCCCTGCCATATATCATTTTCTTTTAAATATTGATGGAAACGATTCAGGACAGTGCGCTTTGCACTGGTCCACAGTGGTGCGACCAGCAGATCTTTCGGCCCGTCTCCGGTCAGCCTGTGGATTACAATGTCCGGACGCAGATGTGAGATGCAGCGCCCGAGCATACAGATATATGTTCCCATATCAGGCACATAGAATGGGTTTTGCCTGTAAATGCCGGCGAGATCGGTCCCCTCGAGAATGTGCAGAAGCTGAAGCTTGATTCCCTGAATATCCGAATGGTTCAGATAGTCGATAGTCTGAAGCATCATATCTTCAGTCTCTCCCGGAAGATACAGGATGATATGTACGATCACTTCAATTCCCGCGCCGCGGAGACGCTGCACTGCGTGGTCAAATACTTCTATATTATATCCGCGCCGTATAAACATTGCCGTCTCAGGATGGATCGTCTGCAGACCTAGTTCCACCCAAACGGTTTTGATCTGATTCAACTTCCCAAGCAGAGTAATTACATCATCATCCAGGCAATCAGGCCGGGTGGCAATAGAGAGTACCCTCACATCGGGATCGTCGATCGCTTCCGTAAATATGGATTCCAGATATTTTACCGGCGCATATGTGTTTGTAAAAGCTTGAAAATAAGCAATATAAGAAGTAACAGGACGTTTTGAGAGCAGCTGTTTCTTGCCGGCGTCAAGCTGCTGACGGATCGTAAGAGACGGCTTGCCGGCAAAATCTCCCGATCCTTCTGCGCTGCAGAAGATGCAGCCGCCTGTGCCGATATGTCCGTCCCGGTTCGGACAGGTCATACCCCCGTTTAATGCGATCCGGTACACCTTTTCCCCGAATTGACTTTTCAGATGAAAGTCAAGAGAATGATACCTCTTTTCGCCCCAGCGCATGGGCCGGGTATATGATAGTGTTCTGTCTGACATAAATTCTGTAACCTGATTATTTCCTTCTGTATAGATAAGTCGTTCAGCTGCGCCATTCGCAAAACCGCACTCACGTGCTAACTGCGGCTGCGCCGCCAACGTCCGTTCAGCCCGCGCCATTCGCAAAACCGCACTCACGTGCTAACTGCGGCTGCGCCGCTGTTTTGCTCATAAACAGGCGCTCATCTCATACATGCGTCCGTTCAGCCGCGCCATTCGTAAAGCCGCACTTACGTGCTAATTGCGGCTGCGCCGCTGCTTTACTCATAAACGGGCGCTCAGCACATCTGCCTGCCAGTCGCCGAATCCTTATGCAAGCATAAATCCGGCTCCTGGCATCAGATGGCTGAACTGGTTCGCTGATATCATATCACTTCGGGCCTGACTTGACAAGGGCAAGCATGGATTGTATAATGGAAAAAGATTTAGCAAAGCTTATCGATTTTATGTCAATTCAGACGATAATTCCCGAAGAGTTTTTGATGATTTTTAAACAGAAGATTTTTAAAATATTTCTTTATAGAAAGGAAAGTGTTTTATGACGAAAGAAAAATACGAATCATTGCCACTTGCAACCTTGAAAGAGCTGGCGAAAGCAAGAAAGATGAAAGGGGTTTCCGGACTTAAGAAAAGTGACCTCATTGATGCTATGCTTGCCCTGGACGAGCAGGAAGAACAGAGGGAAGCCGCCACAGAAGCTAAAGAAGAGGTGAAGGAGGAGCTCAAAGAGAAGAAAGCTGAGACGGATATCGAACAGCTCGACAGCGGACATACTGCTGACGGTATTCTGGAAGTCATGCAGGACGGGTTCGGGTTTATCAGAAGTGACAATTATCTGCCGGGAGAAAATGATGTGTACGTATCACCGGCACAGATCAGAAGATTTGGTCTTAAGACCGGAGATATTCTGACTGGAAATACAAGAGTTAAGACACAGGGTGAGAAGTTCAGTGCACTCCTCTATGTGTCTACGATCAACGGCCTGCGCCCGGCTGAGGCGATGAAACGGAAAAATTTTGAGGATCTCACACCTATATTCCCGAATAAGAGGATACGGCTGGAGCAGGCGGGAAGCAGCACAGCCATGAGGATCATGGATCTGATGTCACCGATCGGAAAAGGACAGAGAGGAATGATCGTATCTCCTCCGAAAGCAGGTAAAACGACTCTGTTAAAGGAGGTGGCGCTTTCCGTACAGAGGTCTGAACCGCATATGCATCTTCTGATTCTCCTGATCGATGAGAGACCTGAGGAGGTAACGGACATTAAGGAGGCTATTTCGGGACCGAATGTGGAAGTGATCCATTCTACTTTTGATGAACTCCCGGAACACCATAAGAGGGTGTCAGAGATGGTGATCGCCAGGGCAAAACGCCTTGTCGAACACGGCAAGGATGTCATGATCCTTCTGGACAGTATCACGCGGCTTTCCCGTGCCTATAACCTGATCGTTCCGCCGTCAGGAAGAACTCTCTCCGGAGGTCTTGATCCGGCGGCTCTGTACAGCCCGAAGCGTTTCTTCGGTGCCGCAAGAAATATGCGGGAGGGCGGAAGTCTTACGATTCTTGCAACTGCACTTGTAGATACGGGAAGTAAGATGGATGATGTTGTATACGAGGAGTTTAAGGGTACCGGCAATATGGAACTTATCCTTGACCGAAAGCTTCAGGAGAGGAGAGTGTTCCCTGCCATTGATATCGCAAAATCAGGGACAAGGCGTGAAGATCTGCTTCTGACCAGAGAAGAGCAGGAGGCGGTTTATATCATGCGCAGAGGCTTAAACGGCATGAAAGCAGAAGAGGCCGCAGATAACCTGTTAAATATGTTTTCACGCACGAAAACAAACAATGAGCTGGTCCATCAGGTGATCCGACAGAAGTTTATCTAAAAAACAGTTGCAAAAGAAATTATCTTATGCTACAATTAGAAAGCTGTTTAGAGATTATAA
>CAMMSL010000063.1 GCA_946499505.1 uncultured Lachnoclostridium sp. | reverse complement strand
GATCTCGTTCTGGTACTGTTCTTTCAGTCTACTCAAAGTCCTGGACCTCCTTCCTCGAATTAATCAATCACTTCGCCTGTTTTCTTAGCGAAACGAACTTTCTTGTCGCCATCCATCTTGAATCCTACTCTTGTTGCCTGTCCCTTGTGTACATACATAACATTGGATGCATCAATGTAGCCTTCCTGATGTACGATGCCGCCATTCTGGTTTGCTGCGCTCGGCTTTGTGTGCTTTGTCAGCATATTGACGCCTTCTACCAGGACTTTACCGTCTTTTTTGTTTACGGCAATTACTTTGCCCTCTTTGTCTTTATCTTTTCCGGCGATGACCTTTACAGTGTCGCCCTTTTTAATCTTCATTGTTGACATATCTCAGGCACCTCCCTACAGTACTTCCGGAGCAAGGGAAACGATCTTCATGAAGTGTTTCTCTCTGAGCTCACGGGCTACTGGTCCAAAAATACGTGTTCCACGCGGGTTTAAATCATCTTTTATAATAACAGCAGCATTCTCGTCGAACTTGATGTAGGAACCGTCTTTACGGCGTGCGCCCTTAACGGAACGAACAACTACAGCCTTTACGACATCTCCTTTTTTTACAACGCCGCCTGGTGTTGCATCTTTAACAGTCGCAACGATCACATCACCGATGCTTGCATATCTTCTTGTAGAACCGCCAAGTACGCGGATGCACAGAAGCTCTTTTGCACCTGTGTTGTCTGCTACTTTCAGTCTGCTTTCTTGCTGTATCATGCAGGTAAACCTCCTTCAAAAATTATTTCGCTTTCTCCATGATTTCCACAAGTCTCCATCTCTTGTCTTTGGACAGCGGCCTTGTTTCCATAACTTTTACTGTATCTCCGATCTTACACTCATTGTTCTCATCGTGAGCTTTCAGTTTGTAAGTTCTCTTAACGATTTTCTTATAAAGCGGGTGTTTTACGTGGTCCTCTACTGCAACAACGATTGTTTTGTCCATCTTGTCGCTGACAACCTTACCCACACGGGTCTTTCTAAGATTTCTCTCTTCCACGGCTTACTCCTTCCTATCGCCCAGCTTCTGTGATCAGCGTCTGAATACGAGCGATATTCTTTCTAACTTCCTTGATCCTGCTTGTATTATCCAACTGGTTTGTGGCATTCTGGAACCTTAAGTTGAAGAGTTCCTTCTTAGCAGCTACTAATTCCTGATTTAATTCCTCTACGGATTTTCCTCTTAATTCTTTTACAAATGTATTAGTTTTCACTGTTATCACCGCCTTCTAAGTCTGCGCGAGAAACAATTTTGCATTTGCAAGGTAATTTATGCATTGCAAGTCGAAGTGCCTCTCTAGCGATTTCCTCTGGTACTCCTGCAATCTCAAACATTACACGGCCCGGCTTCACTACTGCTGCCCAGTACTCAACTGTACCTTTACCGCTACCCATACGAGTCTCGGCCGGTTTCGCTGTGATCGGCTTATCCGGGAAGATCTTGATCCAGACCTTACCACCACGCTTGATGTAACGTGTCATGGCAACACGGGCTGCCTCGATCTGGTTGGAACGGATCCAGCACGGCTCTGTTGCAACGATACCGTACTCACCATATGAGATCGTGTTACCTCTGAGGGCTTTTCCCTTCATAGTACCACGGAACTGTTTACGACGTTTTACTCTTTTTGGCATTAACATTATTTATCGCTCCCTTCCTTATCTGCTTTAGTCGGAAGAACCTCGCCTTTGTAAATCCAAACCTTTACACCGACTTTTCCGTAAGTTGTGTCAGCTTCTGCGAATCCATAATCAATGTCAGCTCTCAGTGTCTGCAGCGGAATTGTTCCCTCGCTGTAGAACTCTGTACGAGCCATATCTGCACCGCCAAGACGTCCTGATACAGAAGTCTTAACTCCGAGCGCACCTGCTTTCATTGTTCTTGACATGCAGGATTTCATAGCACGTCTGAAAGAGATACGGTTCTCAAGCTGCTGTGCGATATTCTCGGCAACAAGCTGTGCGTCTTTGTCCGGTCTCTTGATCTCTTTGACGTCAACGATCAGTTTCTTGTCTGTAAACTGTCCGAGCTCTTTCTTCACTTTCTCGATCTCAGAGCCGCCTTTTCCGATCACTACACCCGGTTTTGCTGTGTAAACAGTGATCTTAACACGCTCAGAAGCTCTCTCGATCTCGATTCTTGAAATTCCGGCGCTGTATAATCTCTTCTTCAAAAATTTTCTGATCTCGTGGTCTTCAACCAGGTTGTCAGCGAAATCTTTCTCTGCGTACCATTTGGAATCCCAGTCTTTGATAACGCCGACTCTCAAGCCATGAGGATTTACTTTCTGTCCCATAATGCCCTCCTATCTTTCATTCAGCACGATTGTGATGTGGCTCATTCTCTTCTCGATCCTGTAAGCCCTGCCCTGTGCTCTCGGTCTGATTCTCTTCATTGTCGGTCCTTTGTTTGCGTAGCACTCCTCGATGTAAAGGTTGTCGACGCTCATACCGTTGTTGTTCTCAGCGTTTGCGATCGCTGATTTCAGCAGTTTCTCTATCACTGTAGAAGCATATCTCGGATTATATGCAAGGATTCCGAGTGCTGTTGTTACATCCTTTCCTCTGATGGCATCAAGAACGTAGCATGCCTTCTGAACAGATACTCTTGCGTAAGAGATCTTGGCTGAAGGTCTTGTATCTCTCTGCTCGTTTCTCTCTCTCTTGATCTGGGATCTATGTCCTTTTGCCATGGATGAACCCTCCTTTCAAAATATAAGAATCTATTATCTGACTTTAGACTTCTTCTCGTCTTTTCCGTGTCCTCTGTAAGTTCTTGTTGCAACGAACTCACCGAGTTTGTGTCCTACCATGTCCTCTGTAACATATACCGGTACATGTCTTCTTCCATCATGTACGGCGAATGTGTGGCCGACAAATGACGGGAAGATTGTAGAACGGCGTGACCATGTCTTAATAACTGATTTATCACCAGATGCATTCATCGCGTCAACTTTTTTCAGTAAGTGAGCGTCTGCAAATGGTCCTTTTTTAAGTGAGCGAGCCATAGGTTCTAACCTCCTTGTGAATCTAATTATTTAATCGCTTTACCGTCTCTTCTTCTTACGATCAGCTTGTTGGAAGCTTTTTTCTTCTTGCGGGTCTTAAGACCAAGTGCCGGTTTACCCCACGGAGTACACGGACCCGGGCGGCCGATACCAGTCTTACCTTCACCACCACCGTGCGGATGGTCATTCGGGTTCATAACAGAACCGCGTACTGTCGGGCGGATACCCATGTGACGCTTACGTCCAGCTTTACCGATGTTGATCAGGTTGTGCTCCCCGTTTCCTACCACACCTACAGATGCGCGGCAGATGATCGGAACCATTCTCATCTCACCTGACGGAAGTCTCAGTGTTGCATATTTTCCTTCTTTAGCCATGAGCTGTGCGCTGTTTCCGGCAGAACGTACAAGCTGTCCGCCTTTTCCAGGATAAAGCTCGATGTTGTGGATCTGTGTACCAACCGGGATTTCAGAAAGCGGCAGGCAGTTTCCTACTCTTACCTCTGCTTCCGGTCCGTTCATAACGGTCATACCGTCTGTCAGTCCTTCAGGAGCAAGAATGTATGCCTTCTCGCCGTCTGCGTAGCAGATCAGTGCGATGTTGGCGCTTCTGTTCGGATCGTACTCGATACCGATTACAGTTGCCGGAATTCCGTCTTTTCTTCTCTTGAAGTCTACGATTCTATATTTCTTCTTAGCTCCGCCTCCGCGATGTCTTACAGTGATCTTACCCTGCGCGTTGCGGCCTGCTTTTCTTTTCTTGGAATCCAGGAGGGATTTCTCAGGAGTTGTCTTTGTGATCTCAGAGAAATCAGAACCTGTCATCTGTCTTCTGGAAGGTGTATATGGGTTATAAGTTTTGATTCCCATTACTTTCTCTCCTTTCGTTTGCTCTAATTATTCGTTTCACGGATTTGCACCGTTTAGATTGAGCACTTAGCGAGGTATTCCCCGAGCTTAGTGCGAAACTACACCCGGCTCACTTAGCGAGGTTTTTTCGAGCTTAGTGACCGTGGTGTTTCCTTGTTTTACAGCCCTTCGAATATTTCGATGTCTTTGCTGTCCTCTGTAAGCTGTATGATCGCTTTCTTTGTCTTAGCTGTCTTTCCGAATGTCATACCGCGTCTCTTGTTCTTTCCTTCAAGATTCATTGTGTTGACACTCTTTACCTTTGTTCCCTCGAACATTTTCTCAACAGCTTCTTTGATCTGATTCTTTGTAGCATCTGTGTGTACAAGGAATGTATATTTCTTGTCAGCCATCAGATCCATGCTCTTCTCTGTGATGACCGGTTTAAGGATTACATCATAATACTGAACGTTTGCCATTATGCGTACACCTCCTCGATTGCAGCAACAGCAGCTTTCGTTGCGATAACTGTGTTGTATTTCAGGACGTCATATACGTTGATCGTGTTTGTACGTGCTGTCTTGACATCCGGGATGTTCTTAGCGGAGATCTCAACGTTTGTGTTTCCGTCTTCCAGTACTACAAGAGCTTTGTTTACGTTCAGGTTGTTCAGAACGTTCTGGAAGTTCTTTGTCTTGATCTCGTCAAATTTCAGTTCATCAACTACGATAAACTTGTTCTCTTCTACTCTGGAAGTAAGGGCAGACTTGAGAGCCGCTCTCTTCTCTTTCTTGTTCATCTTGAAAGAGTAGTCTCTCGGAACCGGAGCGAATACAACGCCGCCGCCTGTCCACTGCGGAGATCTTGTTGAACCCTGTCTTGCGTGACCTGTTCCTTTCTGTCTCCACGGTTTTCTTCCGCCGCCGGAAACTTCAGAACGTGTCTTAGCTTTCTGTGTTCCCTGACGATTGTTTGCAAGCTGATTTACAACTGCCATGTGTACAAGGTGCTCGTTAACCTCAACACCGAATACAGCATCATTCAGTTCGATGGTATCAACTTCTTTACCTTCGATATTGTAAACAGATACTTTTGCCATCTGTGTGTTCCTCCTTTCTTATTGTCACCCTTATAAGCTCTTAACGGATTCTTTGATCGTTACGAGGCATTTCTTCGGTCCCGGTACAGAACCTTTTACAAG
The DNA here is from genome assembly GCA_946499505.1 of uncultured Lachnoclostridium sp. Taxonomy (GTDB): domain Bacteria; phylum Bacillota; class Clostridia; order Lachnospirales; family Lachnospiraceae; genus Mediterraneibacter. Next base: position 4,707 of record CAMMSL010000063.1, on the reverse strand, counting down.
GAGAAGGTTGTTCTCTGCGTCAACTCTTACGACCTCAAGATTCTGAACTGTGATCTTCTTGTTACCCATCTGTCCGGGCATCTTCTTTCCTTTGAATACCTTGCTCGGATCAGATGCAGCACCGTTAGAACCGGCATGACGATGGAACTTGGAACCGTGTGTCATAGGTCCTCTGCTCTGTCCGTGGCGCTTGATCGCACCCTGGAAACCTTTACCTTTGGAGATTGCTGTTGCATCGATGTGATCGCCTTCCGCGAAGATGTCAGCCTTGATTTCCTGAGCAAGAGCATATTCCTCTGCATTGTCAAATCTGAACTCTTTTACATATCTCTTTCCGGATACGCCTGCTTTGTCGAAGTGGCCTTTCTCAGCTTTTGTCACACCGTTTCTGTGTGCGATTGCTTTCTTTCCGCTGTTGTCTTTTGTGACGATCTTTTCTTTCTTGTCAACAAAACCAACCTGTACAGCGCTGTAGCCGTCGTTCTCAACTGTCTTAACCTGTGTTACTACACACGGTCCAGCCTGCAGAACAGTTACCGGAATCAGTACTCCGTCTTCTGCGTTGAAGATCTGAGTCATTCCAACTTTTGTAGCCAAAATAGCTTTCTTCATTATGAATACCTCCTGTGATTTACAGCGGAGCGCTTATGCGCTCATCCTAAATGTTAGGACGTTACTGTTTATTTGTTTTTCATTTTGATATCAATGTACACACCAGCCGGCATTTCCAGTCTGGAAAGTGCATCAACCGTCTTCTGTGTCGGTGTGATGATATCGATCAGTCTTTTATGAGTTCTCTGCTCGAACTGCTCTCTGGAGTCTTTGTACTTGTGTACTGCTCTCAGGATTGTCACTACCTCTTTCTTAGTCGGCAGCGGCACCGGTCCGCTCACCTGTGAACCGTTCTTTTTTACAGTTTCGATGATTTTCTTTGCGGATGCATCAACCAGCTGGTGATCATACGCTTTCAGTGTGATTCTCATTACTTGACTTGCCATAAAAAAAGTCGCCTCCTTTTCGTACTTGTAACTCAGTACGACAAGCGGTGACTGTACACTCTCCCGTGTGTGTCGTGAGAAACACACACGGCGCTCTCGCTTTTTCAACTCCTGGCACAGTGCTGTTCTGTGCGCAAAACGAGATACTGTTGTGATTCGTACAGTGACTTGTCGCCAGTTTCATAACTTGACATTCGCTCCACGGAAAACCTGCCCTCGCTTATGTTTTTGCATCGGCAGCAACCTCACGCTTCACAGCTATCATGTCACAGCTTTATCAGTATAGCGGATGGTGGAATTTATTTCAAGAGGTTTTTGAGAAATATTGTATTTTTTTTAGTACAATCCCTTCTTGACAAATGCCACCACTCCACACTCGTACGGATGATCATAGTACACGACATCTTCCGCTTCCGGTACGAACATCAACATCTTTAATATAATGAAGATATCGCCGCCTCCGCCAAAGATCATGATCACGGCAAGGATAAGCAGCGGGAACGAACTGCAGGCCGCTGCTGCGGCAGTGAGTCCGCATCCCAGGATCAGTGTCGGCATTGCGCCGCCTGTTATATACTGCCACTTCTTCAGCGGCTCGGAACAGGTACAATAAGGCGTGATCATTTTCCAGATCACGCCGAAATCGATGGAGTGAAAATGATTTTGGGCAAAAAGAGCCCATGTAATCCCGTGTATCAGTTCATGTACTACTGCCAAAATGATAAACGCCGCTAAATACATAAAGGGAATTTTCCAAATGCCTGAGATGATATCTGCCGCCCTAAATGAATTTGCATGAAAATAAACAATACATGCCAATGCTGCAAATGGGAGCGGGAGCAGAACGCCCACCACATTTGCCTCTACAACTCCGACTGTCAGATCTTTCTCCTCATATCCGTCCGCTTTCATCTTCTCACATATTTTGTCAAAACTCTCTTTCCTCTGCTTCTCTTTCTCTGTCAATCCCCTCATATCACCATATCTTCTTTCATTGAATACCTTGATTGGATTTTATTATTGTCACTGAACCGTATCCTTAACGTTCCCATTACGCAAAATCTTACAGCAGCTTACATATCTCCGGAAACACCTCCACGCTCCGCTTCAATATTCCTTTCACATACGCGATCATGATCCCGTAATTGGTCATGGGCACTCCCTGATCCGCTGCGCAGCTCAAACGGTATTTCATCTCCCGCTCATTTAACATACAGCCGCCGCAGTGGATGATCAGTTTATACTTTGTCAGATCGTCCGGGAACTCTGTACCCGATGTAGTCTCTATCTTAATTTCCTTCCCCGTATATTCCCTGATCCAGCGCGGGATCTTCACCGTACCGATGTCGTCGCACTGTCTGTGGTGGGTGCAGCCCTCGCTGATCAGCACTGTATCGCCATCCTCTAACCCGTCCAGCGCGGTCACACCTGCCACCGCCTGTTCAAGATTACCTTTATAGCGTGCCATTAATATAGAAAAAGAAGTCAGCAGGATATCATCCGGCGTATCGGCCGCCACCTGACTGAATGCCTGGCTGTCCGTGATCACCATCTTCGGTTTTGTACCCAGCTTTTTCAGCGCGTCTTTTAGTTCCGTCTCCTTTACCACAACCGAGATGGCGCCCGCTTCCAGAATATCCCGAATCGTCTGCTGCTGCGGCAGGATCAGCCTGCCCTTCGGAGCAGCGGAATCAATGGGAACTACAAGCACGGCGATATCCGATGGATTGAGCAGATCGCGGACGAGATGTTTCTCCGTTTCTTCTGTCTGTGCAATAGCGGCAATCTGTTCTTTCAACTCAAATATCCCTTCCCCCGTAGCCGCGCTGACCGCTGCAATCTGATCACTCTTAAGCGCCAGCTCCTTCTTCACCGTTTCCTCTGCTGCCGGATCTGACAGTTCTATTTTATTGACCGCGACCACAAAAGGAATTTCCTTTTTGCGGATCCGTTCCATAAGAGCTTTGTCTTCGGGTGATACTCCTTCTGTTCCGTCGATCACCAGTACGGCAGCGTCCGTCTTATTAAGCACCTGATAACTCTTCTTCACGCGCAGATTTCCAAGCTCGCCCTCGTCGTCGATCCCCGGCGTGTCCATCATAACGACCGGGCCAAGGGGCAGCAGCTCCATAGACTTGTATACCGGATCGGTAGTCGTTCCTTTTACATCTGAGACTACAGCAAGATCCTGTCCTGTGACCGCATTCATCACGCTCGACTTTCCCGCATTGCGCTTACCGAAAAATCCGATGTGTACTCTCTCTGACATTGGTGTATTATTCATGCTCATGCTTTTGCCTCCTTTGAGAAAACGGGGCGCTGCCGATATAAGCAGATGCGCCCCGTTGCTTTCTGTTTCCTGTTCTCTATTTCGCGTATTCCTTTATTTTACGATCAGTCTGTGGAAGTTTTTCTTTCCTTTTTTCAGGATAATCCCTTCTCCCGTAAATGCATCTCTTACAAACACAGTCTTGATATCTGTTACTTTCTCGCCGTCAACAGATGTTCCTCCCTGCTGCACCGCTCGTCTTGCCTCAGACTTTGACGGAACAAGGCCTGCTCTTACCAGCATAGTCAGGATATCAATATTTCCGTCCGTGAAATCATTCTCTGTCAGCTCTGTCGTCGGCATTTCCGCCGCATTTCCCTTACTGAACAGTGCACGTGCACTCTCCTGTGCTTTCTTCGCCTCTTCCTCGCCGTGCACCAGCTTCGTGAGCTCGTAAGCAAGAATCTCTTTCGCAGTATTGAGCTGAGCTCCTTCCCATGAATCCATCTTGTCAATCTCTTCCAGCGGAAGGAATGTCAGCATACGGATGCATCTGAGCACATCTGCGTCAGCCACATTTCTCCAGTACTGATAGAATTCAAACGGAGACGTTTTCTCCGGATCAAGCCATACGGCTCCGGACTGAGTCTTTCCCATCTTCTTGCCTTCCGAATTCAGAAGAAGCGTGATCGTCATGGCACCTGCATCCTTGCCCAGCTTGCGGCGGATCAGCTCTGTTCCAGCCAGCATGTTGCTCCACTGGTCATCGCCGCCGAACTGCAGGTTGCAGCCGTATTTCTGGAACAGCGCATAGAAGTCATACGCCTGCATAATCATGTAATTAAACTCCAGGAAACTTAATCCCCTTTCCATTCTCTGCTTATAGCACTCCGCCGTAAGCATACGGTTTACCGAAAAATGCGGCCCCACTTCGCGCAGAAGTTCAATATAGTTCAGGTCAAGCAGCCAGTCGGCGTTGTTTACCATAAGCGCTTTTCCCTCGGAAAAATCGATGAACTTGCTCATCTGTTTCTTAAAGCAGTCGCAGTTGTGCTGGATCTGCTCCGGTGTCATCATGCTTCTCATATCCGTTCTTCCGGACGGATCACCGATATATCCTGTACCCCCTCCAATCAGGGCGATTGGTTTATTTCCCGCCTCCTGAAGACGTTTCATAAGGCACAGAGCCATAAAGTGTCCTACATGAAGGCTGTCTGCCGTCGGGTCAAAACCGATATAGAATACCGCTTTCCCATTGTTTACAAGATCTCTGATTTCCTCCTCGTCCGTCACCTGGGCGATCAGGCCGCGGGCCTGAAGTTCTTCATAAATTCCCATCTTTTCTCTCCTTTAACTGTAATATCAAAAGTCCGGAAGACTTTTCTGCAAATAATTATCCACCCGCATAGCGGGTGGTTTTTCCTTTTCGGGCAGAGCCCT
>CAMMSL010000062.1 GCA_946499505.1 uncultured Lachnoclostridium sp. | reverse complement strand
CTGTAATAAATTTAATTTTTTCATATCACCTCTTGACATTTCTTAGCTGGACTTTAACGAATTGTTATATTCCACGTTCAATTATAACATTGTTTTACAGATTGAATTTTTCTTCGTATACAATTAGTTATAAAATATCCTATCCATGAAAGGAGAAAAATACAGATAAATAGCCCAGCTAATGCTCCCCAGAAATTAAAAGTTGAAATAATATTTAAATGTGTAAAAATTATTATAATACAGGCATGGTTCAAATACATTCCATACTGATATTTGTTTATTATATTTACAATTTTTAATTTTCCAATTTTTCTCAAAATGGAACTCTTTGAGCAAATTGACCAAATAAGCAAAATAATAAAAAATACTGTTAAATAGTCAAAATTTCCTCCTTTTCTGAGAAAAAATAATATACCAATACCACTGCAACATTCAACTATAATGCCTGTCCTCTTTCCAGGTTTTGGTAACTGATATATTATTATACCAATCATCATATCCGCCAACCCCCGCCAAAACGGCAGATAAAATATACATCCCACTGTTCCCCATTGTTCAATGCATGGAGATTGTGAGATCAAAAACAAATAGATGACCAACGACATTGTAACTGCAATTATATTAAAAAGCTTTCTGGAAAGCGTTCTAAGAAACATATATATTATGGTGCCGCCGAATAATAAAACAGAAAGATACCAGCAAGGATAATTCATACTTTCCGGCTCTGATATAATACCTACATTCTGAAGCATAGTAAACTCTAGTAACGGCGAATACCAATGAGTATATGGCACTATGCGGATCATTGCTTCTGTAATCAAAAGAATTATAAAAGCAAACCAATATTCAGGGTATAATCTTCCTGCCCTCTTCTTAAAATAATCCAATGTATTAAGTTCTGCTTTATTTATATATGTGCCATATAAAAAGAAACCTGATGTAATAAAAAAGAACTCAACAGCAATATATCCTCGATTTAGAATTCCGTAAAAAAAGCCTGTATGGTGCAGAATTATTAAAAAAGTACAAATAACTTTCAACAGGTCGAATGCTTCATTCCGTTCTGATTCTTGACTGTATACATTCATGTTTATCCCCCAGTAACACTAGTATCAACGTAATTCTTCGAATTACAAGTTATATCCTAAGTATAGACCGGACATGGAGAAGGCGTGTAAGACTTATCTCACACGCCTCTTAGCCTAATATATTTCTTTTTTGAAATATATCTTCATGCTCAATTTATTTAGAACTTGCCAGCCTTAGCTGCTTCTTCAATGGAAACTGCAACTGCAACAGTCATACCAACCATCGGGTTGTTTCCTGCACCGATCAGACCCATCATCTCAACGTGAGCCGGTACGGAAGAAGAACCTGCGAACTGTGCATCGGAGTGCATACGTCCCATTGTATCTGTCATACCATAGGAAGCCGGTCCTGCTGCCATGTTGTCCGGGTGAAGTGTACGTCCTGTACCACCGCCGGATGCAACGGAGAAGTATTTCTTTCCTGCATCTACACACTCTTTCTTGTATGTACCTGCTACCGGATGCTGGAAACGTGTCGGGTTTGTTGAGTTACCTGTGATAGATACGTCAACGCCCTCTTTCCACATGATTGCAACACCCTCGCGAACATCGTTTGCACCATAGCAGTTAACTTTGGAGCGAAGTCCGTCAGAGTAAGCGATTCTCTGTACTTCTTTGAGCTCGCCTGTGAAATAATCGTACTCTGTCTGTACGTATGTGAATCCGTTAATTCTGGAGATGATCTTAGCCGCATCTTTTCCAAGACCGTTCAGGATAACACGGAGCGGTTTTTTACGAACTTTGTTTGCTTTCTCTGCGATACCGATAGCACCCTCAGCTGCTGCGAATGACTCGTGTCCGGCAAGGAAGCAGAAGCAGTCTGTGGACTCTTCAAGGAGCATCTTGCCAAGGTTTCCGTGTCCAAGACCTACTTTACGCTGATCAGCAACAGATCCCGGAATACAGAATGCCTGAAGTCCTTCTCCGATTGCAGCTGCCGCATCAGCAGCATTTCTGCAGTCTTTCTTGATTGCGATAGCTGCACCTGTGATGTAAGCCCAGCATGCATTCTCAAAGCAGATCGGCTGAATGCCTTTGATCTGATTATAAACATCCAGTCCGGCATCCTTTGTGATCTTCTCTGCCTCTTCCAGAGAAGCGATACCGTAGCTGTTTAAAACTTCATTGATTTTATCAATTCTTCTTTCATATGATTCAAATAAAGCCATTTATATATCCTCCTGATTTATTTACCATTGTTGAGATTTTCACTGCAAGATCTGCGATTACTCTTTACGCGGATCGATGATCTTCACTGCATCGTCAACACGGCCGTACTGTCCTTTTGCTTTCTCCCAAGCATCGTTCGGTGTATCGCCGTTCTTAACGAAATCTGTGAATTTTCCAAGGTTTACAAACTGGTATCCGATGATCTCGTTGTTGTCATCAAGAGCGATACCTGTTACATAACCCTCTGCCATCTCAAGGTAACGAGGACCTTTTGCAAGTGTTCCGTACATTGTACCAACCTGTGAACGGAGTCCCTTTCCAAGGTCTTCCAGTCCTGCGCCGATTGCAAGTCCGTCTTCGGAGAACGCACTCTGTGTTCTTCCGTATACGATCTGAAGGAACAGTTCTCTCATTGCTGTATTGATTGCATCACATACAAGGTCTGTGTTCAGTGCCTCTAAGATTGTCTTTCCCGGAAGGATCTCAGATGCCATAGCAGCGGAATGTGTCATTCCTGAACATCCAAGTGTCTCTACCAGCGCTTCCTGAATGATACCCTCTTTTACATTCAGTGTCAGTTTACATGCTCCCTGCTGAGGTGCACACCAGCCTACGCCGTGTGTAAAACCGGAGATATCTTTGATCTCTTTTGCTTTTACCCATTTCGCCTCTTCCGGGATCGGAGCTGGTCCGTGATTCGCGCCCTGAGCCACCGGACACATCATTTCTACTTCATGTGAATAAATCATGTTAAAACTCCTTTCAATATGTATGATTTTCTTCGCATATGACACAGACATTCCGCTGCCTGATGCGGTATCTTCCGTCTGCCCCATATATGGTTTATTTTCTCATAATTTACATCATTCGTCAATCTCAGGCTGACAATTTTTTCACAAAACTTACATCCCACCTTGTGTGAGCACCTGACGGTTCTTCCAAATATAATCGATCAGCGAAATAATCGTAAGCGCCAGCGCAATCCAGATCAGAATTTCACCGATAAGGTCAAACACGCCGCCGAAATCCGCGATCAGCACGATGATCATGGCCATCTGGAATACAGTCTTGAATTTTCCCCAGTAGCTCGCTGCTATCACTATCCCGCTGTCAGAGGCGACAAGGCGGAAGCCGCTGATGATAAACTCCCTTGCAATAATGACAATGACGATGGCTGTATTCAGCTTTCCGGACGGAATCAGGCAGATCATGGCCGAGCAGACAAGCAGCTTGTCCGCCAGCGGATCCATGAACTTTCCAAAATTTGTCACAAGATTATATTTCCGGGCGATCTTCCCATCAAGCATATCGGTCAGGCTGGCGACGATAAAGAGGGCAAGGGCGATCCATTTATTTGCAGCCCCGCCTGCATCAGTCAGCATAAAAAACACAAAAAACGGCACCATGATAATTCTAAGTACAGTCAGTTTATTTGGCAAATTCATAATAATTCTCCTATCAGATCATAATCTACAGCCCCGGTCACTTTCACTCGCGCGAAATCACCGGACAACAGTTCCTCGTCTGTGTTGATAAAAATGAGTCCGTCCACATTGGGGGCATCCCGGTAAGTTCTGCCTACATATGCATTTTCATCAGCCACTTTTCCCTCGATCATTACGAGCACTTCTCGTCCCACCATATCCTGGGCATTATCGAAAGCGATCTCCTGCTGGAGTTCCATAAGATCTGCCTGCCGCTCCAGCTTTACTTCCTCTTCGATCTGATCAGGCATCTCTGCTGCCGGCGTATCTTCTTCCGGAGAATATGTGAACACACCGAGACGGTCAAACTCCATTTCATCCACAAATTCCATCAGTTCTTCATGCTGTTCTTTTGTCTCCCCCGGAAAACCGGTGATCAATGTTGTCCGCAGACAAATGTCCGGGATCTCACTTCTCAATTTACCTATGATATCTATAAGCTCCTGTTTTGAAGTTCTTCGTCCCATTCTTCCAAGTATCGTGTCATTGGCATGCTGGATGGGCAGATCGAGATAATGGCAGATCTTCGGTTCTTCTTTCATCACCTGGATCAGTTCATCCGTGATCTCTTCCGGATAGCAGTAAAGGATACGGATCCAGCGGATTCCGGAAATTTTACAGAGATTTTTTAATAAAACATGGAGCGACTTTTCACCGTAGAGATCTTTCCCGTACAAAGTCGTCTCCTGTGCCACAAGGATCAGCTCTTTCACGCCCTGGTCAGCAAGCTCCTGTGCTTCCTTCAGGAGATGCTCCATCGGAACGCTTCGGAAGTTTCCACGGATCTTCGGGATAATGCAGTAGGTACAGTGCTTATCACACCCCTCCGCAATCTTCAGATACGCGAAATGTCCGCCTGTGGTCACCAGCCGTTTTGTATCCGGCAGGGGAAGCGAATCCAGATCCGAGAGCATAACAGAATGTTCCCCTGCAAGTGCAGCGTCAACGGCATCCAGTATCTTGTCATACGCTGTCGTTCCGAGCACTTCATCTACCTCTGGTATCTCGTCTATGATTTCCTGCCGATAGCGCTGGGCAAGACATCCTGTCACGATAAGCGCCTTGATCTTTCCCTCCTTTTTATACTCCGCCATCTCCAGGATATTCTGGATGCTCTCCTCCTTCGCGTCATGGATGAAACAGCAGGTATTAATCACGATAACATCAGCTTGTGTCTCATCGTCCGTCATCTCGTATCCTCTCGAAGCGAGAAGCCCCAGCATTACCTCTGTATCTACCAGATTCTTATCGCACCCAAGAGAGATAAACAATATCTTCATATATTAACCTCCGGTCATATTTTTCTCGATCACCGAAGTGCCAAAAGGCACATTCCGGGATTATAAGCGGTCATCAATACCAAAAAAGGCAGATACCACATGTGCATCTGCCCTGTCTGTACCTATTCCTCTTCTTCTGCATTCTCGGCCAGGATCTTCAATTTCCCCTGATTGAGTTCATCGATTGCAATGGAGAGTGGCTTTTCTCCTTCTTTTGCATCTACCAGAGGCAGATCTCCTGCAATAAGTTGTCTTGCTCTTTTTGATGTCGCCATAACAATGGAATACCGGCTGTTAACAACCTTTGTATCGCTCTCCTCGACATCTTTGTTTACCACTTTCATCAAATCTGTGTAAGACGGGTGCAGCATAACCTAACATTCTCCTTTCCTTAATTAAGCTGTGCTTTTCACAGCATACTGTATACTTTCAATGTTTCATTCTTTCAAGATCTTCTTTTATCTCTTTCATGAATTCACAGTTGCGTGAACTTCTGCGGTGTTCTCCCTGGATAATGGAATGCATCTCTTCGACACATCTGTCCAGATTATCATTAATGATCAGATAGTCGTAATTTTCCATTCCTACCGCCTCCTCGCAGGCGCGGTTCATACGGGATTCAATCACATCCATCGTCTCAGTACCCCTGCCCACAAGCCGCTTCTTCAGTTCTTCTGCGTTCGGAGGTGTGACAAACAGAAGCAGTGTATCCGGAAACATCTTCTTTACATTAAGCGCTCCCTGGATCTCGATCTCAAGGATCACATCCCTGCCTTCATCCAGCTTCTTTTCCACATAATCACGCGGTGTACCGTAATAATTTTCCACGTACTTAGCATACTCTATCAGTTCGCCTTTGGCAATCATTTTTTCAAATTCATCTTTCGACACGAAAAAATATTCTCTGCCGTCGACTTCTCCCTCTCTCGGTGAACGTGTCGTCGCTGAGATTGAGAGCGCGTATGTATCCGGATATCGTGCCAGAAGTTCTTTCATGATTGTTCCTTTGCCCGAACCGGAAAATCCGGATACTACGATCAATATTCCTTTTTCATTCATGCCCATCCCTCTTACTCTATATTCTGAATCTGTTCCCTGATCTTTTCGATTTCCGTCTTCAGACGGATCGCACAGTCAGATACCTCAATGTCGTTTGCCTTGGACAGGATCGTATTCGCCTCCCGGTTCATCTCCTGTGCGATGAAATCAAGCTTCCTTCCAATCTCATCCTGCTCCTCCAGCGTATTTCTCATATGGCTGATATGGCTTTTGAGTCTTACGACTTCTTCATCCGTACAGATCTTGTCGGCAAAAAGGATCACCTCCGCCGCAATCCGGTTCTCTTCGATCTGGGTATCTGCCAGCAGTTCTTTCATCTTATCCTCGAGTTTTTCGCGGTACTCTGCGACGATCTGCGGAGACCGTTCCTCGATATCCCCGATCTGTTCACTCAGGAAATCCAGTTTAGAGAGGATATCTTTTTTCAGGTTTTCCCCCTCCGTCTCTCTTGTCTCCACAAACTGTGTAAAAGCCCCTTCCAGAGCTTCTCTCAGCCCGTTCCACAGTTCTTCTTCGTCTTCGCTTTGCTCCTCCATGGTAAACACTTCCGGATAACGGGAAAGTGTGGAAACACGGACGTCATTTTCCAGCCCGAACTCCTCTTCCATCTGCTTTAAATATTTCAGATATTCCGCCGCGAGTACGGCGTTATATTTCACTGATACCTGTGCCTGGGATAGATCCTCATAGGTGATGAAGATATCTACTTTTCCCCTGTTCGCATAGGACTTTAAAAGTGTCCGTATAGCAGTCTCGAAGAAATTCAATTTCTTCGGCATCCGAATATTCACGTCAAGATACCGGTGATTCACACTCTTCAGTTCTACCGTGAACTTCCTTGAATCCTTCTGTACCTCGCACCTGCCGAAACCGGTCATGCTCTTTATCATGTCAAACCATCCTCTGTTACAAATATAGTTTTAGCTCCGCAGCGCGGAGTAAATCTATATTATTATACCTTCTTGTACCGGAACGGTCAACAGTTAATACCGACATCAGATGACCGAATTGTTACTTAGTACCAGCGCACCATCGGAAGATCGTTATTGATCCCCTTTGTCATCAGGATCTGATGGATGTCAATGATACCATTGTGGAACGTTGCTGCGCAGGCTGCCAGATAGAGATCCCACATCCGGATGAACTTCTCATCAAACATTTTCTTCACTTCGTCGAGATGCTCCAGGTAATTTTTTCTCCAGCAGCGCAGCGTTCGGTTATAGTGAAGTCTCAGATTCTCAATATCCATCGTGTGGAAATCATGCTCCGCCATAGCGTTCACCATCTCACGCAGACTTGGAACTGTTCCGCCCGGAAAGATATATTTCTTGATCCATGCATCACCCGGATGCTCTTTCAAAGCACTGATGAAGTGCAAAAGGAAAAGCCCGCCTTTCTTCATCACCTGATCCGCGCACTTAAGGAAGAGATCGTAGTTGTCACGGCCTACATGCTCTACCATACCCACACTGACCACACGGTCAAACTGTTTGCCCAGCTTCGGCAGATCGCGATAGTCCATAAGTTCAACATCCACATAATCTTCCAGTCCTTCCGCCTTGATCCGGTTCTGGCACTCTTTATACTGCTCTTCACTCAGTGTGATTCCTGTACCGTGTACTTTATATTTCTTTGCCGCCTCGATCAGAAGGAAACCCCAGCCGCATCCAATATCCAGAAGTGACATTCCTTCTTTTAGATAAAGTTTCTTCAAAATATAATCTACTTTATTAACCTGGGCCTGGTAAAGAGTATCATCTTCGTGTGCAAAATACCCACAGGAATAGCTCATCGTCTCATCCAGCCACAGTTTATAAAAATCATTTCCTATATCATAGTGGCTGCGTACTTCTTTCTCCTGATTTTTCTTTCCCGATGAGGTAAAGATCAGTTTTTTTAATGCCTTCTGATCCGTGGAAAATTTGCCCATCTGTCCAAGGAAATGGTCCAGTGCCTCATAGAGATCTCCCTCAATCTCAAGATCACCGTTCATATACGCCTCACCCAAGGCGATCGATGTACTCGTCAGCAGATCACTTACCGGGATAGACTTATTGAACTTTACAGTAAATGTAGGCTCTCCTTCTCCGATCTTGTACTCTTTTCCGCCCAGTTTTACAAGGAATGGCTGCTCATCAAATTTCTGTAAAAATGAAATCAAACCATGCTCTACTATCATTCTTCATCTTTCCTTTCATATCACGCATTCATAGTCTTTCATGATCTGTTCCTGCTTTTTCATATTTATTTCCACCCAGAGAATAATTATATTCCCCTTTTTTGAAAAAAGTCAATTCTATGAAATACTTTCTCGTTTCGCCCGATTGTGATATACTCTCTTTTAGTGCTGGCCGGATAAATGCCGGCTGGGAATTCTTAACCGAAAGGAAATTTAGAGATCATGGCTTTTGACGGAATTGTTGTGGCGGACCTAGTCCACGAATTCAGAAGAGAACTGATAAACGGGCGTATCTCAAAAATCGCCCAGCCGGAGAACGATGAACTGCTGCTCACGATCAAAGCGCCGGATGGACAGAAACGGCTGCTGATCAGCGCTGATGCATCCCTTCCGCTCATTTATCTGACGGATACAAATAAAAATGCTCCCATGACTGCACCAAATTTCTGCATGCTCTTGCGGAAACATATCGGCGGCGGACGGATCGTAGATATCCGGCAGCCGAAACTTGAGCGCGTCATTCATTTTACGATTGAACATTTAGATGAGATGGGTGACCTCTGCCAGAAAGAACTGATCGTAGAGATCATGGGAAAGCACAGCAACATTATTTTCTGCACCCGGGATGGAAAGATCATTGACAGCATCAAGCACGTTTCCGCCCAAATGAGTTCCGTACGCGAAGTCCTGCCCGGACGGGAGTATTTCATCCCGGATACCATGCACAAGGCAGATCCTCTCACGGTGGACGCAGGAACTTTTAAAGACTTGCTGACAACAAAACCTGTGCCTGTCTCCAAGGCGGTTTACACGAGCTTTACCGGAATCAGTCCGGTGACAGCGGAGGAAATCTGCTTCCTCGCAGGTCTGGATTCATCTGTTCCTGCAAAGGAATATTCGGACGACATCCTGTTTCACCTGTACACACAGTTTACGATCTACCTTTCCGCCGTAAAAGATGGACGGTTTTCTCCCGCCATCTACTATGACGGCAGGGAACCGAAAGAGTTTTCCGCGCTGCCTCTTACCCATTTTGCACAGTATGAGCGCAGAGAATATGCCTCTATGTCCGAAGTTCTGCGAACCTACTACTCTGCCCGCAGCCGTCTCACACGCATCCGCCAGAAATCAGCGGATCTGCGCCACATCGTCCAGACTGCCCTCGAGAGGAACCGGAAGAAATATGATCTCCAGATCCGGCAGTTAAAAGACACGGAGAACCGGGGAAAATACAAGGTCTACGGCGAGCTGATCAACACCTATGGATATAATGTGGAAGAAGGAGCGAAAAAAATGGAGGCTCTCAACTATTATACGAATGAGATGATCTCCATCCCCCTTGATCCGACGAAAACGCCGCAGGAGAACGCGCAGCGCTATTTTGCTAAATATAACAAGCAGAAACGAACCTTTGAGGCGCTCTCCGAACTGAGCCGGGAGACAAAGGACGACATTACCTATCTGGAATCCATACAGACAGCTCTGGACATCGCCGTCACCGAGGACGATCTGGCCGGAATCCGGGAAGAGCTGGTAAATACGGGCTATATCAAGCGGAGATTTACAAAGAAAAAGGTAAAGATCAAAAACATGCCTCTCCACTATATATCAAGCGACGGTTATCACATGTATGTAGGAAAGAATAATCTTCAGAATGACGAGCTCACCTTTAATTTTGCCTCCGGTAATGACTGGTGGTTCCACGCCAAACAGGCACCCGGCTCCCATGTGATCGTAAAGACAAACGGCGATGAGCTGCCAGATACGACTTTTGAAGAGGCGGGACGGCTTGCGGCATACTACTCCAGCATGCGGGGCAGCGACAAAGTTGAGATTGACTATGTAGAGAAAAAACATGTCAAGAAACCAAAAGGTGCAAAGCCGGGATTCATCGTGTATTATACGAACTATTCCCTTATAATAGGCAGTGATATCAGTGGTATACAAGAAGTTGCCGACTGACTGTGAAATTTCGATTTTTCGGCCTGACAAAGTATCCGCCGGGAGGCAGGTATTGCTAAC
>CAMMSL010000061.1 GCA_946499505.1 uncultured Lachnoclostridium sp. | reverse complement strand
GGAGAATCAGTAGGAGAAGATTTGATCAATGAAATATTCAGCAAATTCTGTATGGGAAAATAAGGACGAGTATGATGTGGCGGTAATAGGGGCCGGACACGCGGGATGCGAGGCTGCTCTCGCAGCAGCAAGACTTGGGTTTCGGACAGTTATATTTACTGTGAGTGTAGACAGTATCGCACTTATGCCATGTAATCCCAATATCGGGGGTACTTCTAAAGGACATCTTGTAAGAGAAATAGATGCCCTTGGAGGAGAGATGGGAAAAGTGATCGACCGGACATTTATCCAGTCTAAGATGCTCAATAAGTCAAAAGGACCGGCCGTACATTCTCTTCGCGCACAGGCGGATAAGGCCGACTACAGCAGAGCTATGCGCCAGGTGCTGGAGAATCAGGAGCGTCTTGATATCAGGCAGATGGAAGTCACGGATATTCTGACGGAAGAGGGACATGTGACAGGAGTACAGACTTATTCAGGCGCTGTTTACCGCTGCAGGGCTGTTATCCTCTGTACCGGAACATATCTCAAGGCAAGATGCATTTACGGCGACGTGAGCACCTATACAGGGCCGAACGGACTGCAGAGCGCCAATTATCTTACGGACAGCCTGAAATCCCTTGGCATAAAGATGTACCGCTTTAAAACAGGTACTCCGGCGCGTATCGACAGAAATTCCATTGATTTCAGCAAGATGGAAGAGCAGAAAGGCGATGAGAGAGTCGTACCATTTTCGTTTACGACAAACCCGGAGGATGTGCAGATCGATCAGGTGTCCTGCTGGCTGACATATACCAATGAGAAAACCCATGAGATTATCCGGAATAATCTCGATCGTTCGCCTCTATTTTCCGGTGCTATCGAAGGAACAGGACCCAGATACTGCCCGTCCATTGAGGATAAAGTAGTCAAATTCCCGGATAAAAACAGGCATCAGGTATTTATCGAACCCGAGGGACTCCACACAACGGAAATGTATGTCGGCGGTATGTCGAGTTCTCTTCCGGAGGATGTTCAGTATGCAATGTACCGTAGTGTGCCCGGGCTTGAACACGCGAAGATCGTGAGAAATGCGTATGCCATCGAATATGACTGTATTGATGCCCGTCAGCTGAAGTCAACGCTGGAATTTAAAAATATCGAAGGACTCTTTAGCGGAGGCCAGTTTAACGGGAGTTCAGGTTATGAAGAGGCTGCAGCACAGGGATTGATCGCCGGGATCAATGCGGCAAGAAAACTCCAGGGAAAAGATGGAATTATAATTGATCGTTCGCAGGGATATATCGGCGTGCTGATCGATGATCTCGTTACAAAAGAGAGTCATGAGCCTTACAGAATGATGACCTCAAGAGCCGAATACCGTCTGCTCCTTCGTCAGGACAATGCAGATCTGCGTCTGACTAAGATCGGATATGAAGTCGGTCTTATTGATGAAGAGCGTTATCAGAACCTTCTCAGGAAAGAAAAGATGATCGAAGAGGAAATCGAGAGAGTAGAGCATACAAATATCGGAACATCGGAAACGGTACAGAAAGTGCTGGAATCCTTTGGCAGCACACCCCTGAATTCAGGAACAACGCTTGCCGAACTGATCCGGCGGCCGGAACTGTCATATGAAAAGCTGGCTGATATTGATGAAAACAGGCCGGAACTTCCTTATGATGTGGAGGAGCAGGTAAATATAAATATCAAGTATGATGGCTATATCAGACGTCAGATGCGGCAGGTAGAGCAGTTCAAAAAGCTGGAAAATAAGAAGATTCCTGAAGACATCAACTACGATGAAATCCAGAGCCTGCGCATTGAGGCCAAGCAGAAACTGAATGCGATCCGGCCGGCATCTATCGGACAGGCGTCAAGAATTTCAGGAGTATCGCCGGCTGACGTATCAGTGCTGCTTGTATATCTGAAGCAGTGAACAACGGTGTGGTGCACGTGATCATTTGGTGCATTTGAGAGAAACACGGCATATAAGAGGAAAGGGGCACAAGATATTAATGGAAAATCGCAGGTTTGATCAGGAACTTGAGATGCTCGGCATTCAGTTGACGGATGTACAGAAAGAACAGTTTGACCGGTATTATGAACTGTTGATCGAGTGGAATCGTGTGATGAATCTGACAGGAATAACAGAATACGATGAAGTAAATCTTAAACACTTCACAGATAGTCTTACAATTGTAAGAATTAAAAGTATGGAAAATGTTTCCACTTTGATCGATGTGGGAACAGGCGCGGGATTTCCAGGAATTCCAATAAAAATAGCATTTCCGCATATAAAGGTAACACTTCTTGATTCTCTCAATAAGAGAATTAAATTCTTAAATCAGGTAGTAGAAGAACTTGATCTGAAAGATGTAGTTACATTGCATGGAAGAGCAGAAGATTACGCTAAAAAGGAAGAATACAGAGAGCAGTTTGATCTGTGTGCCTCCAGAGCAGTGGCAAACTTATCCACACTCAGCGAGTACTGTCTGCCATTTGTCAAAAAAGGAGGCTGTTTTATATCGTATAAAAGTGCAGATTCTGATGAAGAGATAGAGCAGTCGAAAAAAGCACTCGATATATTAGGTGGAAAGATAGAAAAAGTTGACAAATTTGTCCTGCCCGGATCCGATATGGGAAGGGCAATGGTAATGGTAGAAAAGGTAAAGAATACGCCAAGAAAATATCCAAGAAAAGCAGGAGTGCCGTCCAAAGAGCCGTTGTAAATTCGTGTTTGGAGGAGAGACATTCTATAATAAACAGTCCGAAAAAAAATCGGATACAGTGGATTGACGTATGTATTCGGATCAGGCGAGATTGTAATGCTTCCGGCTCCGGTTACAGGTCATAAGACAAAGTAACAAGTCTGTGATATGGCTAAAAACAATCAAGCAAATGAAGAACTCGCTTTGCTCAGACAACTTCATTTGCTTGATTAACACCACATCACAGGCTTTAACTTTGTCTAACGACCTTGCACAGTCACCGTCCGCATCACGATCCCGCCTGATCCGAAAGATGCATCATATCGGCTGTATCTGATTGATTTTCTACGTTCATCCAATCAGAAATGTATCCCCGACAATCGCGGAATTTACAGAAAATCAATTGAAAGGATGGAATTATTCGACTACGATTCCATTTCAACCGGTTTCTTTGAACTTCAGTTTTAGCGGAGTGATGCTGAATTCGATAGAGTAGAAAACGGACGGAGATGAGGCGCAGGAAGACTTAAAAAGAGATGATTGGTATGTGAGGAAGGCGACTTCGGAGTAATCTGTTAGAAAAAGTTAAGGGGCTGGAAGCTGATGTTAAGACGCAAAATGGATTGTTTGAGCCAAAGGCGAGTTGTCCATTTTGCGTCTTGGTTTTTAATCAGATTCTAGACCCTTTATTTTTTCTCAGATTATGGAGCGGAGCCTGAAGCACATGTCAATCATCCCGAAAAGTTTCTTCGTGCCTCATCTCCGTCCGCTTTCGGACCCTATCTTATACCATCGTTAGTCATTCCGATAGATACGGATTTATTCTACTCTTCATCAGCAAACAGTATTCTTACCTGTTCTATAAATTCATCTGGTTTTTCAACATGTGGAAGCTGTTTTGCATTGTTCATCTCTATTATTTCTATAGATGGCAGATGATTCTGATATTGGCTGGCGGAGAGTGCGTTTTCAGGATTTCCATTGCCGGAGATGATAAATATGCTGTTATTTAGCTTGCTAAGGCAGAATAGTATATTTGCATTTGTATATCGTGATTTTTGACATGCATAAAGGTATTTTGAATGTCCTTTATCTTTGTGGGATGATTCAAAACATGTCAGTATATCTTTTTCACTTATTGCGTTCTGATCATAATAGTATGATGATGCAAATTTATGAGCTATAGTGCGTTTGTTTATCTTTATATTATAGATAAATGTTCCGATGATCGGCGCAAAAATCAGGTATTTGATCAGTTTTGTGCGTTTTGTAGGTACTTTTGCAAGAGATATAAGGTTCTGTGGATTAATCATAATGATACGGTTAATGATTGTTTCATCATTTGCACTCGCCATAAGAATAAATGATGAGGAATCCCCAGATACAATAATGTCTGTTTTTGTACCTATAACATGTTTAATAAAGTCAGTAATCAGCTGTACATACAGAAAATTTGTATAAGTAAATGCAGGATGATCAGAACATCCGCATCCTAATAAATCGATTGAATATACAGTATTTGTCTTGGCAAGTTCTTTTTCAATGTTTTTCCACTCATCTGAGGACGAACAGACATCTAAATTATGTACGAGAAGAATGGGGGAACCATTACCTTTTTTCTTATAAGCAATTTTTCCGAATCTCCAATTATAATATTCATATGAATCTTTATCAAGATAATTTTCTGCAGTTGCAATATATGTAATTATCCTATTGATCACATGCATTGTCCCAATCATAGAGCCTGTAAATACAGCAAAAATTCCAAGATTTCTTTTCCAGCTCAAAGATATCACCTGCTTTCGATATTTATAATTATTATACTACAGGACTTAGTTCAAGTAAAGCAATCACTTCTTAATGTTTCACGTGAAACATTAAGAAGTATGATCTTTGTTTTTATAAATGACTTTTATGAAAAATATACAATAAAACAAAATGTTTCACGTGAAACATTTTGTGTAATAATAAGAAAAATATGATATAATAGAAAAGTATCTACTATGATAAATTATATCAGGAGGCAAATATGGGGAGAATTATTGCAATTGCCAATCAAAAGGGAGGAGTAGGAAAGACCACAACTGCCATTAATCTTTCTTCATCTCTTGCCAGCATGGGTAAAAAAGTACTTTCGCTTGATATGGATCCGCAGGGGAATATGACCAGTGGATTAGGTGTTGATAAGGATGAAGTAGAAAAAACAGTCTATGATTTAATTATAGGAAATGCAGGAGTGGAAGAGTGTATTTGCAAGGATGCACTAGAAAATATCGATGTATTACCATCAAATATTGATCTTTCTGCAGCAGAAATAGAGCTGATAGGTGTTGAAAACAAGGAATATATACTGAAAAATGAGATAGACAAAGTAAAAGACGAATATGATTTCGTCATTATTGATTGTCCTCCGGCTCTCAGTATGCTTACAATAAATGCCATGACAACAGCTGATTCGGTTATTGTCCCGATCCAGTGTGAATATTATGCTTTGGAGGGACTGAGCCAGCTGATCCATACAATAGAACTTGTAAAGGAAAGACTGAATCCTAATCTTGAAATAGAAGGCGTTGTTTTTACTATGTATGACGCCAGAACAAATCTGTCACTTCAGGTTGTGGAAAACGTTAAAGATAATCTGAATCAGAACATATATAAAACTATTATACCGCGCAATATAAGACTGGCAGAGGCACCAAGCTATGGAATGCCGATCAATCTTTATGATCCGAAATCAACCGGAGCGGAAAGTTATATGATGTTGGCTGAGGAAGTAATTAATAAAGGAGAAGAATAAATATGGCAGTAAAAAGAAATGGTCTTGGAAAAGGCCTGGATAGTCTTATCCCCAACAAAACCAGTAAATCACCAGCGCCTGCTGAAAAACAGAATATAAAACCGGAGAAAGAGGAAAAAAGTACTGGTACAGGTGAAATATTGGTAAAAATCAATGAGGTGGAACCAAACAGGGAACAGCCAAGAAAAGATTTTGATGAAGATTCCCTTATGGAACTTGCAGATTCAATCAAACAGTTTGGTATACTTCAGCCTCTTATAGTACAGAAAAAGAAAGATTATTATGAAATCATAGCAGGTGAAAGAAGATGGAGAGCAGCTAAACTCGCAGGAGTTAAAGAGGTCCCCATCATAGTCAAGGATTATACAGACCAGGAAATAGTAGAGATATCTCTTATAGAAAATATTCAGCGTGAAAACCTGAATCCAATCGAGGAAGCAATGGCTTATAAGAGATTACTTGAAGAATTCAATCTCAAACAGGATGAAGTAGCTGAAAGAGTGTCAAAGAGTAGAACCGCGGTAACAAATTCAATGAGACTTCTGAAACTCAGTGACCGTGTGCAACAGATGATCGTTGACGATATGATCAGCACAGGACATGCAAGGGCATTGCTTGCAATCGACGACGAAGAACAGCAGTTTATGCTGGCAAATAAGATATTTGATGAGAAACTGAGTGTCCGTGAGACTGAAAAATTGGTGAAAGCACTTAAAAATCCGAAAAAAGAAGTGAAAAAGATAAAACAAGAACGTATGTTTGTGTACAACAATCTTGCGGATCATATGAAAAATATCATCGGTACAAAAGTAAGTGTCAATCCAAAGGCGAATGGAAAAGGCAAGATAGAGATAGAATATTATTCAGAAGATGAATTAGAAAGAATTTATGATCTTATCATGTCAATACAAAATAAATAATAATCAAGAGGAACAAAGGAAAAGTTATAAAAAGAGGGAGATATATGATTAAAAGGAGATGGACTATAAATGAATGGAATACTCGGCAGCCTGGGCATTGATCCGTTTTACCTGTTTATAATTGTATTTGTACTTCAGGTTGTTTTGATCATTTTACTGATCATACTGAATAACAAATACAGACATCTGCAGAAAAGTTATACAACTTTCATGAAAGGCAGAAATGGAAAAAATCTTGAAAAAAGCATTTTTAAGAAATTTGAGGAACTGAATGAAATATCAGAACTCGTAAAGGAGAATGAAGAAAAAATACAGGATATCTACAAAAAGATGGAAGGCCATTATCAGAAAGTCGGCATAGTAAAATATGATGCATTCCATGAAATGGGAGGAAACTTGAGCTTTGCTCTTACGATGCTGGATCAAAATAATAACGGCTGGATATTTAATGCCATGCACAGTAGAGAGGGCTGTTATACCTATATTAAAGAGGTTGTAAAAGGAGAAAGTTATATAGAGCTTTCAGAAGAAGAGCAGCAGTGTCTTGAAAAAGCTATTTATCAGGAAGAATACGATATTAAAGATATGAAAGAATAATAAGAATGAGAGGATAAAATAATGTTAGATATTAAATTTTTAAGAAATAACCCGGATATAGTAAAGCAGAATATAAAGAATAAATTCCAGGATGAGAAGCTTCCGCTTGTAGATGAAGTGATTGAACTTGATAAAAGAAACAGAGAAATTAAACAGGAAGTAGAAGCGCTTCGCGCAGAAAAGAATAAAGCTTCAAAACAGATTGGTGCCATGATGGCTCAGAAGAAGCTGGAGGAAGCAGAAGAATTAAAGAAAAAAGTAGCTGAGAGCGGCGGAAGAATTGATGGACTTTCGGAAGAAGAAAAAGAAGTAGAAGAAAAGATCAAGAAGATCATGATGGTAATTCCGAATATCATCGATCCTTCTGTACCGATCGGAAAAGACGACAGCGAAAACGTAGAACTGGAACGTTTCGGCGAGCCGGTCGTGCCTGATTTTGAAATACCTTATCACACGGATATAATGGAATCATTCAATGGAATTGATCTGGATAGTGCAAGAAGAGTTGCCGGAAATGGATTTTATTATCTGATGGGTGATATTGCAAGACTTCATTCCGCAGTCCTTGCATATGCACGTGATTTTATGATCAACAGAGGATTTACTTACTGTGTACCTCCGTTTATGATCAGAAGTAATGTTGTTACCGGAGTTATGAGCTTTGCAGAGATGGATGCAATGATGTACAAGATCGAGGGAGAAGATCTTTACCTGATCGGCACAAGTGAGCATTCCATGATCGGAAAATTCATCAATACTCAGCTCACAGAAGATCAGCTTCCTCAGACACTTACAAGTTATTCACCATGCTTCAGAAAAGAAAAGGGAGCTCATGGTATTGAGGAACGTGGTGTATACAGAATCCATCAGTTTGAAAAACAGGAAATGATCGTAGTGTGTAAGCCGGAAGAGAGTATGGAGTGGTATGATAAGTTATGGCAGAATACAGTAGATCTGTTCCGTTCTATGGATATACCGGTCCGTACACTTGAGTGCTGTTCCGGAGATCTTGCAGATCTTAAAGTGAAATCTGTAGATGTTGAAGCTTGGTCTCCGCGCCAGAAGAAATACTTTGAAGTAGGAAGCTGCTCAAATCTGGGAGATGCACAGGCAAGAAGGCTTGGTATCCGCATCAAGGGAGAAAATGGAAATTATTTTGCACATACATTGAATAATACAGTGGTAGCGCCGCCGAGAATGCTTATCGCATTTCTGGAAAATAATCTTCAGGCAGACGGTTCTGTCCGAATCCCTGAGGTACTCAGACCATATATGGGCGGAAATGAAAAGATTGTTCCGAAGAAATAATCCGAGGAAGAAAAATTGAGGTAAATAAAAAGCAAATGCATCGATATTTAAAAGCAATCGGATTTGATAATATCCAGACAAGAAATGACCTCAGGAGCATACTCACTGACGTACGGAACGGATTTAATCATCAGACTATCGTATCCTATCGTCCGGGAGAAGATTTCTGTGAGGTCAGAAAAGATTACGGACAGTGTATGGGAATATCACTGTGCGGAGAGCTGGATGAAAACGATGTCTTTGAACCGGCATACTATTTTCCATATTTTCAGGGAAGCGGGATCAGCACGTATTCGGAGATCGCCGTGGAACGCAAGATAGAGAAAGAACAGTATGTGGGCATGTGTGAAGATTCCAGAATCGGGATCAGCCTGATCTTTACTTTACAGAACGGGATAGAATATATGAGAGAGCGTCAGGCAGGATTTGTTGAAAATCTGACCACATCGATCACATTATCAGGCCTGTCGCTCTCGGGCATGATCCTGCTTCCGGTAGTGAAGGATGAGAGACATCTGAAAAGTGAAAGAGAAGCATCTGATAACCGGAAAATGCTGCTGAATGCCGCACGCAACGGAGACCAGACTGCAATAGAAACACTGACATTAGACGATATTGATACTTATTCTCAGGTATCCAGAAGACTCGCAAATGAAGACGTATTCTCTATTGTGGATACGTATTTTATGCCATATGGGATAGAATGCGACCTGTATTCGATCATGGGTGAAATCCTTGCTGTGAGGAGACGAAAAAATTCGCTGACAGGTGTGGAAGTATATCAGATGAAGCTTAATGTAAATGAACTTCCGTTTGATATATGTGTACCTGTGGATTGTGTGATGGGAGAGCCTGAAATCGGCAGGAGATACAAAGGCACGATCTGGCTGCAGGGATATATTAATTTCTGATAAAGTTGTTGAGAAATACAATGAAATGTGGTATATTTAGTATTGTGTCTGATAGAAGTGCAGACACAATTTCATAAGGTAAAAACAGTCATAGAGAGACTGTTTTTATATAAGTTTCTGTAGCTCAGCAGGATAGAGCGTCCGCCTCCTAAGTGTTTGGTAAGCGAACACCTCATGGAAGCAGGGACAGGCAGATTTGAGTACAAATCGGATCTGGTACGGAAACGAATGAACAGGAGTTGAACATGAAAAAGGTGTTCGCTTCACTGTCAAAGAAACAGAAAAAATTGTTGGTTACCAGTCATTAAAAAATGGCTGTTACCATAGAATCGGTTATCTGACCGAGAGGCTGAAAACCCAGTGTTTAAGCCAAAAATCAGAGAATGTCTTCGTAGCTCAGCTGGATAGAGCACTCGCCTCCTAAGTGTTTGGTAAGCGAACACCTCATGGAAGCAGGGACAGGCAGATTTGAGTACAAATCGGATCTGGTACGGAAACGAATGAACAGGAGTTGAACATGAAAAAGGTGTTCGCTTCACTGTCAAAGAAACAGAAAAAATTGTTGGTTACCAGTCATTAAAAAATGGCTGTTACCATAGAATCGGTTATCTGACCGAGAGGCTGAAAACCCAGTGTTTAAGCCAAAAATCAGAGAATGTCTTCGTAGCTCAGCTGGATAGAGCACTCGCCTCCTAAGTGGCAGCCCGTTCAAGTCCAAAACTGAATAATTTGGTTGTAGCGGTTGCATAAAACCGTTATAATATAGATAAGTTCCTGTAGCTCAGTAGGATAGAGCGATTGCCTCCTAAGCAATAGGCCGCTGGTTCGACTCCAGTCAGGAACGTATAAACGCCATGAATCCAAGGATTTGTGGCGTTTTCTCTTTTAGAAATTCATGCGTGAATATTAAATGTATAAATATAAATTCCTGCTAATTGGACTTGAACTGCTTTACCACCTTCTGCTAATAAAATCAATGTGTTTGCTAATAAGAAAATTAGCAAATTCTGTGCTAATAAGTTATTGAGCCAAAAGCTGTGCCAGTGTATTAGCCAGCTCAGGCGATTTTTTCAGCTGCTCGATTAAGTTGTTGATGTCTATTTCCGCTTTTTCAGGCTTCTCGTTTGGAAGAGGCGGATTATATTTGCTCAGATCCGGATTAGCGTAGAACGCTGCATCGAATTTTTGAGCATTAATTTTTCTATCCTCATCAAGTATATGAGAATAAACCTCCGTAACCATGTCTGCCTGAGCGTGTCCAGTATCTCCCTGAGTAGCTTTAATATCGCCATGGTTCA
>CAMMSL010000060.1 GCA_946499505.1 uncultured Lachnoclostridium sp. | reverse complement strand
CGAAATCGAAGTTGCGCACGGCGTACAGCAGGGAAGATATAGGGCGCCAGCCCGCAAAACCGGAGTTGCTGTATGATAGAATGAACGTCAGGAAAACTGACAAAATATGTTGACATTTCTTTCTTGCATGAGTATAATATTATCGGCGAAGGAGGGAGAACTATGCATGAGAGATTAAAAGAAGCAAGAAAAAAACTGAAGCTATCACAGGAATTTGTTGCGAGACAAATGAATTTGTCCAGACCTACAATCAGCGCGATTGAAGCAGGGCAAAGAAAAGTTACTGCAGAGGAGCTAGCCAGATTCTCTGAACTTTATGGAATCAGTGCTGATGAATTAATGTATGGAAAGCCCTCGGGGAATGCACAGATTGAAATGTTTGCTCGTGCATTTTCTGAATTGTCTGATATAGATAGAAAAGAAATCATGAGTTTGATTGATTTTAAGAGAAAATATAAGGAGACAATACATGAGTGATGAATTAAAAATTGCTTATCGCGAGGGAATGTCTCCTACTGAATTGGCGGAGTGGGTTCTTGCAGACAGCTTCGGGAATAAAATGCCTTCTGTTCCGATCAATCCGTTTAAATTGATGCGAAAATATGGAATAGTATATCAGTTTAAAGGGTTTCGGGACTTGGAAGGCATTTATCTTGTGCCTGAAGATGAGTCGGACATTGCTGTGGTGGGTATAAATTACAAGAGACCAATTACACGGCAGCGCTTCACGGCGGCCCATGAGCTTTGTCATCATTTGAAGGATCGAAGAAATGAGACATGTCCGATAAACTCTAAAAATGCAATAGAAAAATATGCGGAACAGTTTGCAGCAGAATTGCTAATGCCAAGAAAACTATTTAGGGCCGTTGCAATGGAATATGCAAAGAATGAGAAGGTAACTCTGGATGATGCATTACAGATTGCAGACAGATTTGGTGTGAGTTTTCAGTCATGTGCATTTCGCTTGGCATATGTATTCCATATGCTGGAAGGCGATTATTCGGACTTGAATAGCCGGATAAAGAAATATAAACCAGACAAAAAGAAAGCTGCACTGGGTATGGAAATCGAACGGTTGGAACTTCTGCAGCAGGCGACAGATTCATATGTGTTTTTCTTTCAAGTAGAACCTAATATTGTGTGGTATCAGTTTAAAAATGACTTTATATACAATGAAAACAGAATGGAAGGTTTGGATATTGATGAAGAAGAAGTTGCTGAAATTGTTACTGATCTTCGAATAAATCGTCAAAGCAGTATTTACTGCACAGATAATTATCAAGATATCATCCAGGTGCTGGGACATGCGTCATTATATGACTATATTCTTGAGACGGATGACAAAATAACGATATACAAATTGTTGGATTTGAATAAAAAGCTGTTTCAATTTGCACCATATCCCGATGAAGCAGGGAAAACACGGACAGATAATAATCTGGTATTAGGCGCAAAGTTTGAAACTTTAGACTGGCGAGAAGTTGCCCAAGCACTGGTTGAGCTTCAGAAACCAGTAGAAGGGTTGATCAATAATGCACCTGAGTTATCAATCAGCAAATACGTTCTTGAAGCATTGAAGATACATCATCGAATAACACAGATTCATCCCTTTAGAGATGGAAATGGAAGAAGTTCAAGAGCATTACTTAACTGGATGCTAAGATATAAAGGACTGCCACCGATATATTTTAAACAGACAGAAAAAGAATCATATTATACGGCATTAGAAATTGCAGATAAACAAGGTACGTATCGCGAATTGTTACGTGTGACAATACGAGAGCTGTTTAGGACAATTATGAGGATTGGATAAAAGATATATTAATTATCTTAAATTTCAATTTCTTCAGCATTCGCAATCTTCATTTCCGAGTAAAGTATCACCATATCCCCTTCTCTTAGGATCAGGTTCCCGTTCGGGATCATGACTTTATCTTTTCGTTTCACGAGCACGATAACAGAGTGTCTGGAAATATCCAGATCACGGATGCGCTGTCCGTTCCATGGATTATTCTTCTGCAGGATCATCTCTTTGAGTCGGATATGATCCTTATCCTGGAAGGATTCGGCAGCCAGTACCAATACGTCATCCACCCTCAGGACGAGATTTCCTTTCGGAACAAGCGCCCGGTGATTGCGCAGTACGACAGCAATGATGACACGCTCGGGCAGATGGAGTTGGGCAATGCTTTTTTTCACCCAGGGATCGCGGGCTGTCAGATGTATCTTGATAAAGTGTATGTCAGCTTCCTGCCCGTATTCGCTCATCCGCTTGATGCGGGAATACTGGTCCACGAAGCCGGCGGATATGATACCGGTCGGAATCGCGACCATACCTACACCCAGGAATGTGATGAAGATGCCGAATAGTTTTCCCAGTGTAGTAATGGGATAAATATCTCCGTATCCCACGGTCAGCAGTGTAGACGCCGCCCACCAGATCCCGGAAAATGCATTGGTGAATACTTCCGGCTGAGCCTCATGCTCCAGGCTGTACATACACAGGCTGGAAGCGAGCATGAGAATGAGGATCGTAAACACGGAAGAAAAAAGCTGCTGACGTTTGCTGTTCAACACTTCGGTTATCAGTTTAAACGAATTGTAATAAGCATTGATGCGGAACAGCCGGAATACCCGCATGACCCTCAGCAGCCGGAATGCGACTGCACCTGACGGGAAAAAGACCGGGAGATAATAAGGAAGGAACGAAAGCATATCAATGATTCCCGTAAAGGAGAAAATATATTTTCGAACAGCTCCCGGGCCTTTTGATTCCGGACACATATATTTTGCCGTAAATAACCTCAGGATATAATCAATACAGAATAATGCTACGGTGATATTCTCAATAAGAATCAGAAGATCTCCGTACTTTACCCGGTATGACTCGTATGTATGCATGATGCTTGCCGCCAGATTGATGATGATCGTAATAAGATATGCAATGTCATAAATCCGGGCGGCATAGTCAACGTTTCCGGTGCGCACTTCGAGGATCTCAAAGATCCGGTATCGGATGTGCTCTCTTTTTTTGCTGTCCAGCAAGGTATTCCCCCTCCTTAAACAACGGCTGTACATTCATCCCTAAATATAATGATGTACAGCCGCTCTTCTTCATGTCTGTTCTTTTATATTTCTTTACTGTAATTTTTCCCCTGTCAGCATCTCATAGCTCTGAAGATATTTGTTGATCGTCTTTTCTACGATATCATCCGGAAGTGTCCAGTCGTTGTCCGGATTAGCCTTCAGCCAGTCGCGTGCAAACTGCTTGTCAAAGGACGGCTGGGAATGTCCCGGCTCGTAGCCGTCAGCAGGCCAGAAACGTGAGCTGTCAGGTGTGAGCATCTCATCGCCGAGCACGATATTGCCTTCTTCATCCAGACCAAACTCGAACTTTGTATCTGCGATGATGATACCGCGGCTCAGTGCATAATCAGCACATTTCTTATAGAGGGCAATCGTGTAATCACGCAGTTTGGAAGCGTATTCTTCTCCCTTGCCAGGGAATGCCTTCTCAAGATGTTCGATGCTCTGCTCATAAGAGATGTTTTCGTCGTGGTCGCCGATCTCTGCTTTTGTGGATGGTGTATAGATTGGTTCCGGCAGTTTGTCGGACTCTTTCAGGCCTTCCGGAAGCTTGATGCCGCATACAGTGCCGTCTTTCTGGTAGCTTGCCCAGCCGCTTCCTGTTATGTAGCCGCGGACAATGCACTCGACAGGAAGCATCTGAAGTTTTCTGCACATCATGCTGTTGCCGTCAAACTGAGGCTGCCGGAAGAACTCAGGCATCTCGTTTACATCTGTAGTGATCATATGGTTCGGAAGGATGTCCTGTGTCATTTCGAACCAGAATTTGGACATCTGTGTCAGGACAGTTCCTTTTTTGGTAATTGTGTTCTTAAGGATCACATCAAAGCAGCTGATCCTGTCAGTAGCTACAAGGATCAGGCTGTCGCCGTTATCGTAGATCTCGCGTACTTTTCCTTCTTTGATCGGTTTCATTTCGCATACCTCTTCTATTCATAATTTAGTATCCTCTCATGAAAAGAGAGAAAGACTCTATATATAAGAGTAGACAAAAAGTCGGAAAAATACAAGTGTTTTATTCATTATATGTATTCATTATGAGTTATAAGTAAAATAACGGCGTGTATAAGTAAAATATGCTATAATCTATGAAGCCTGATACCGATGCGAAACCGGTATTTATGGATTAGGGATATAGAATGCAGAATGAAATGAGAGGGATATCATATGGGCAAACGAATGAGAAGATCTCAACGGGGAGAGCACAGCGGCAGCAACACAAAATATATTCTCGGCAGCATCGCGGCAGTCCTGGTGATCGTTGTGGCGATCGCTGTCGCTGCATGGGTGATCTACGGGAATCTGAATCCTTCGGATCAAGGCAGGGATGCAGATCAGAAGCAGACCGCAGTGCAGCAGGAGGAGCAAAAAACCGAAGAAAACGAGCAGGCTGATACAGAGGATACTACGGAGGCTGCAGAAGAAAACAGCAGAGGAACGGACGCGGAGATTGAGAACATCCTCAATGGTATGACTCTTGAAGAAAAAGTGTGCCAGCTTTTCATGATCACGCCTGAGGCACTCACCGGAGTCGGCACAGCGACGCAGGCCGGGACAGCTACACAGGACGCAATCAATGCATATCCGGTGGGCGGCGTGATCTATTTCTCCAAGAATCTGCAGAATCCGGATCAGACGCGCACAATGCTTGAAAATACGCAGAAATATGCGTCAGAGAGACTGGGATTCTCGATTTTTTTGTCTGTTGATGAAGAGGGCGGACAGGTAGCGCGTGTGGGCGGTAATTCAGCTTTCGGTGTAGAAAAGATCGGGAATATGAGCGATGTGGGCAGCAGAGGCGATACGCAGGAAGCATATGAAATCGGAACCACGATAGGCGCGTATCTGAATGACCTGGGATTTAACATGGATGCTGCACCGGATACGGATGTGCTGACGAATCCGGAAAACCAGGTGGTGAAATACCGGTCCTTCGGCTCAGATCCGGAACTTGTAGCCAGGATGGCAGAATCAGAACTAAGAGGACTGAATGACCAGGGAATTATTGGAATGTACAAACATTTTCCCGGACACGGCGGAACTACGGCTGACTCCCATGAGGGATATGCCTATGTGGATGATACACTGGATGAGCTTAGAAGCGGAGCATTTGTTCCATTTCAGGACGGGATCGACAACGGGATACCGGTGATCATGGTCAGTCATATTTCCTGTCCGAATGTTACCGGAGACAATACACCGGCAACCTTATCGAAAATGCTGATCACGGATATATTAAGGGACGAGATGGGATTCGACGGCATGGTGATCACGGATGCGCTCAATATGGGAGCGATCACCGCCCAGTACAGTTCCTCAGAGGCGGCCGTGGCTGCACTGAATGCCGGGGCAGATATGCTCCTCATGCCGGAGGACTTCCAGAGTGCGTATCAGGGAGTGCTCAGCGCAGTGGAAAACGGGACTGTTCCGGAAGAGCGGATCGATGAATCTGTACGCAGGATACTGGAAGTGAAGTCCTCGATAGAAAAATAATGTCTGGAAATGGAAAGCGTCCGGAAATGCCGGAAACCTGTTGCCGGATCTTTCATTTTTGTGTAAAATCAGGTATGTATATACACATATCCATATGTCAGAGAAGCGAAGAAGATCAGACGGAAACAGAGGGAGCAGAAGAATGATAATCGACACACATGCTCACTATGATGACGAGCAATTTGATACAGACAGAGACGAACTTTTAAAAAGTATGCATGACGGCGGGATCGGCCTGATCGTCAATGCCGGATCCACTCTCGAGTCGTGGGGGAAGATAAGAAAACTGACAGAAGACTATCCTTTTATATATGGAGCGATCGGCATCCATCCGGATGATGTGGGAACGCTCACGGAAGATCATATGTCAGAGATGGAGCGCCTCCTGGATCTGGAGAAGATCGTGGCAGTGGGTGAGATCGGTCTGGATTATTACTGGGATAACGAGAGCCACGACATACAGAAGAAATGGTTTATACGTCAGCTTGAGATCGCGCGAAAGAAAGAGATGCCTGTGATCATCCACAGCCGGGAAGCTGCAGCAGATACGATGGATATTATGCATGAATATGCTGCCGGCATGCGTGCG
The DNA here is from genome assembly GCA_946499505.1 of uncultured Lachnoclostridium sp. Lineage (GTDB taxonomy): Bacteria > Bacillota > Clostridia > Lachnospirales > Lachnospiraceae > Mediterraneibacter. The sequence continues at coordinate 4,370 of CAMMSL010000060.1, read as the reverse complement.
GTCATCCACTGTTATTCGTACTCTGTCGAGATGGCGAAAGAATATGTGAAGATGGGGTACTATATCGGGATTGGCGGTGTAGTCACTTTTAAGAATGCAAAGAAACTGAAAAATGTTGTCGAGGCAGTCCCGCTCACGTCTATTGTGCTGGAGACGGACTGTCCCTATCTTGCGCCGGAGCCTTACCGCGGGAAACGGAATTCTTCACTCTATCTGCCTTATGTGGCCGGGAAGGTCGCAGAGTTGAAAGGCGTGAGCGTGGAAGAGGTCATCAGGCAGACAGAGGAGAACAGCAGAAAGCTGTATAGTCTGTAAACTATTTTGAAGGAAACTTGTGCCGCCAACTGTAAGGCGGCGGGAATGGAGAGCTATATGAAAGAACCGACCCTTGGCAATCCGCAGAATACAATTGCGGTGCTCCAGAAATATAATTTTGTGTTCCAGAAAAAATTTGGCCAGAATTTTCTCATAGACACGCATGTGCTGGATAAGATCATCCGCGCGGCAGAGATCGGGAAGGACGACTGTGTGCTCGAGATCGGACCGGGCATCGGGACAATGACACAGTATCTTGCCTGTGCGGCGAAGAAAGTTATAGCGGTTGAGATCGACAGGGCGCTGATCCCTATCCTGCAGGACACGCTGGACGGCTATGATAATGTAAAGATCATTAATGAAGATGTGTTGAAAGTGGATATCGGAAAGCTGGCGGAGGAGGAGAATGAGGGAAAACCTCTGAAAGTAGTGGCAAACCTGCCCTATTATATTACCACGCCTATCATTATGGGGCTTTTTGAGAACCATGTGCCGCTTCAGAGTATCACGGTCATGGTCCAGAAGGAAGTGGCGGACCGGATGCAGACAGGACCGGGCTCCAAGGATTACGGTGCGCTCTCTCTGGCAGTACAGTATTACGCGAAGCCATATATCGTGGCAAATGTTCCGCCGAACTGCTTTATGCCCCGCCCGAAAGTGGGATCCGCTGTGATCCGCCTGGAACGCTATAAACAACCGCCGGTAAAAGCCGAGAACGAAAAACTGATGTTCCGGATTATCCGTGCGTCTTTTAACCAGAGGAGAAAGACCCTTGCAAACGGTCTGAAGAATTCAGCAGAGCTGGATTTCACAAAAGAAGAGGTTGAGGAAGCGATTGCTCAGCTCGGGAAAGGCGCAAGTGTGAGAGGAGAGGCTCTGACGTTAGAAGATTTCGCAAATTTATCGAATATTTTGGGCAATATAAAGAATTGACAGTCGGATTTGTGTAAAATCGACAATAAAATGACAAAACAAGCCATGTAGTTCATAAATTTTTAATAGAGTGTTAATTGTATAAATTCTCGTTTTTTAGTATAATAAAAAGGTCATACAGTAAAAATGAGAATTTAAGAGAGAAGGAGGAACGCACATGGCAAAAGATATTGACAGCATTTTTTTCGATATTACTCCGGAGATTGAAGAATTAGCTCTCAAATGTGAAACGAACAATGAGATTGACAAGGAATTGTACACGAAGTACGAGGTAAAACGAGGACTTCGTGACCTGAACGGCAAAGGCGTTCTTGCCGGTCTGACAAATATTTCTGATGTCTGCGCGTCAAAGATCGTTGACGGCAAATCCGTTCCCTGCGAAGGAAATCTTTATTACCGCGGTTACAATATCAAAGACCTGGTAAAAGGCTTCCTCGATGCGAAACATCCCGGTTTTGAAGAGACAACCTATCTGCTTCTTTTCGGCGAACTGCCGACAAAGAAACAGCTGAAAGATTTTCAGAATATGCTGGCAGAGAGACGTATGCTCCCGCCGAATTTTACACGTGATGTGATCATGAAGGCTCCGAGCCGCGATATGATGAACAGTATCACGAGAAGTATTCTGCAGCTCTATTCCTATGATGCAAAAGCGGATGATACAAGCATTCCGAATGTGCTGCGCCAGTGTCTGAACCTGATCGCACAGTTCCCGATGCTTATGGTATACGGTTATCATGCATATAATTATAAAAGAGGTGAAGATCTGTATATTTATGCACCGAAGCCTGAACTTTCGGCAGCGGAAAATATTTTGATGATGCTCCGTGAGGACAGACAGTATACAGAGCTTGAGGCAAAGATCCTTGATATGGCAATGGTGCTCCATATGGATCACGGCGGTGGTAACAACTCTACGTTTACTACGCATGTTGTCACATCTTCCGGTACTGATACATATTCTACGATCGCTGCGGCAATGGCGTCACTGAAGGGGCCGAAACACGGCGGTGCGAACATTAAAGTGACACAGATGTTTGAGGATATGAAGAAGAATGTGGAAGACTGGACTGATGATGATCAGGTAAGGGATTATCTCGAAGCACTTCTTGATAAGAAGGCATTTGACAGAAAAGGCCTGATCTACGGTATGGGCCATGCTGTATATTCGATATCTGACCCGCGTGCCGATATCTTTAAGAAATTTGTAAAGCAGCTGGCGCATGAGAAAGGCCATGATGCAGAATATGCATTATACGAAAAAGTAGAGCATATGGCGCCGGAGATCATCGGTGAGAAACGTCATATATACAAGGGCGTTAACGCCAATGTGGACTTCTACAGCGGACTGGTGTACAGTATGCTGGATATCCCGTCTTCGCTGTATACGCCGATCTTTGCGGCAGCACGTATTGTCGGCTGGAGCGCGCACAGGATGGAAGAGCTTCAGAATGTTGACAAGATCATCCGTCCGGCATACAAGCCGCTCGCGCCGTATCGCGAATATGTAAATTTAGATGACAGGTAGTGAGTAACATGAGAGATGAGTTCTATTTCCCATCAAAAGATGGCAACACAGAGATCCATACGATCGAATGGAAACCAGATAAAGAAGTTAAGGCTGTCCTACAGATCTGCCATGGAATGGTGGAGTACATCGAAAGATATGATGAGTTTGCACAGTTCCTCTGTGACAAAGGATATTATGTCGTGGGAAATGACCATCTCGGACACGGAAAATCCGTACAGGCAAAGTCCGAGTACGGATTTTTCAACGAAAAATATGGAAATGTGTGTGTGCTGGGAGATATCCATACGCTCCGGCAGCGCACGATGAAAAAATATCCGGATGTTCCCTACTTTATGCTGGGGCACAGCATGGGTTCGTCCCTTTTAAGACAGTATATTGAGATGTACGGGAACGGTCTGGCCGGCGTTGTGCTCATGGGTACCGTGGCGGACCATAAAAAGGCGGCGCTTGCATTTGGCAAGAGACTCTGTCGCATTATGGCCGCATTCCGCGGATGGCACTATCGCAGCAAACTGGTCGATGACCTCGCGATCGGAGGCTATAATAAGAAATTCAAACCGGCCCAGACGCAGGCGGATTGGATTACCAGTGACCATGAACGGCTGGAGAAGTATGCAGCGGATCCGCTCTGTACATTCCGTTTTACGGTGAATGCTTACTATAATATGTTTTTGGGAATGATCAACATGCAGAGAAAGGAAAGCGTGTACATGATCCCGAAAGGGCTGCCTGTATTCTTTGTCTCCGGCGCGGATGATCCGGTGGGAGACTTCGGAAAAGGAGTCCGGAAAATCTATGAGAAGTACCGGACGGCAGGAATCCAGGATGTGACGCTCCGGTTATATACGGGAGACCGGCATGAAATCTTAAATGAGACAGACCGGCAGCAGGTGTATGAGGATCTGCTGGAGTGGTTTGAGGAACATAGAAAATAAGAGAACAACGGAAAACCCGCCAGCCTTTCGGCTGACGGGTTTTCGTTGTTTTTATAGTTATCTAAAAGGAATGAGAGTAAAGTGTGGCACCTGTCAGTGCCTTAAACTTTATGAGGGGGGAAAGATAGTTGTTTATCAACTATCTGAATTCAGTATAAAAAGAAAATGTGACAAAAGTATGAGTGAATCATAAAAGAAAAGGGAAAATTCTAAACGAAAAATAAAAAATGCATTAACGGACATAACCTTTTTACCCAAACATGCGAAAAACCGTCCGGTCCGGACGGTTTTTCGTGGTTTTATAGTTTATCTAAAAAGGAATGAGAGTAAAGTGCTGCACCGCTTGGTGCACTGACTTTATGAGGGGGAGATAGTTGTTCTATCAACTATCTGATTCATAGTATAGACAGGAAATGTGACAAAAGTATGAGTGAATCATAAAAGAAAGGGAAATATTCTAAACTGGAAATAAAATATCCCCTTATATTTAGGGATTCGCACTTTAGGGGAAATTACTTTCTGAAATCTGGATTGAGAGATAAAAACAACGAAAACCCGTCGACCTTTCGGCTGACGGGTTTTCGTCGTTGTTATAGTTATCTAAAGGAATGAGAGACTATACCGTTTGATCATATCGTGTTATAACTTCTTGTAAT
>CAMMSL010000059.1 GCA_946499505.1 uncultured Lachnoclostridium sp. | reverse complement strand
AGAAATGTTTCCTGAGTAATGTCTTCTGCCGCATCGTAATTTTCACCTGAATAAATATATGCCGCTTTCAGGACGAGATTCTTATACTTCTCATAAATCTCGTTAAACTCACGATTACCTGTCAACATAATTTCTCCGGTTTATTTCATTTTCTCAAGGATCTCATCTCTTACTTCATCGGTCAGTTCTCCGACTTTCCATTCCAGTCCGACCTGATCTCCTTTATATCTCGGGATCAGATGCATGTGGAAATGAAATACTGTCTGTCCCGCACATTCCTCATTGTTCTGCACGATATTATATCCGTCACATCCGAGCACGTCCGTCATCTTCTTCACCAGCTTCTTGGCAAGGACCATAGCCTTCGCTGCCAGCTCATCATCAATATCATACAGATTTCTGAAATGCTCTTTCGGCAGGATAAGGGCATGTCCTTTTGACGCCGGTCCCAGATCCAGGATTACTCTGAAGTCATCATCCTCATAAAGTGTTGCAGACGGAATCTCCCCTGCTGCGATTTTACAAAAAATACAATCATTGTCTCTCATATTAATTCCTCTTTTCCACAGAATATTTATGTAAGTAGTATAGACCATTTTCTGGAAAAAGAGAAGTTTTAGTTTTCGTCGAAATTGGTCGAACGATTTTTGTTGAATAGCGCCTGACGCCATGCTACACTGAAAGATAGTGGATACTTCTGTGAATCTTGAATTCAGAATCAGGAAGGAAGGGATTATTATGCTCAATAATATAGATATCAACCAGATGAACCGGTTAATGGAAGAAAATGAAGATGCAAAACAGATCATCACACAGCTTTTGGAGAATCATCATACTTCTGTATCTATGATCGCGCATGAAATCCGCAATCCTCTGACACTTGTGTCGTCTTCTCTTCAGATCATAGAGGCTCAGCATCCTGAAGTAAAAGAATTCCACAACTGGAACCAGACTATGGAAGATATTCGTTTTATGTGTGATCTGCTAAACGAACTGTCTTCTTTTAATAACAGCAGTACTCTTCACCATTCTGTATTTTCCATTGAGAAGCTTTTAAAAAATATCGCTGTGTCCTTCGCAATCTCTCTGGATGCGGCTGACAGTGATATCGAGTTTTCTTCAAAGATCATGCCCCGGATGGGCGATTTTACCGGCGACAAGATCAAACTGGAAGAGGTTATCCTCAATCTTCTGCAGAATGCAAAAGATGCCGTTGGTCCCAGGGGCAGGATATTACTGTCCGCGGAGCGTAAAAATGATACCATAGTAATCTGCTGTCAGGACAATGGATGCGGGATTTCCTCCGATCAGATAGATTCGATATTTGATCCATTTGTCACCTACAAGGAAAACGGTACAGGACTCGGTCTTTCATCAGCAAAACGTATAGCAGAAGCTCACGGTGGAACGATCCAGGCAGAGTCCTCGCCTGAAACAGGAACGATCTTTACTGTCACACTCCCTGTCTGACCATTTTTTAATTTCTAATACTGCTTTCTCCGATACAGTAGGACTGCCAGCAGAAATCCTGAGACAAGTCCGCCGATATGTGCGAGATTGTCTACCCCTGTGCTTGTCAGTCCGAAGTAAAGACTGAGAATAACCATGACCAGCATGCCGCGTCCGGACAGTCGTCCGAGCCTTCCTCTGTTTGCTATCACCACATACAAGAGTGCACCCATAAGTCCAAAGATTGCTCCTGATGCTCCTGCGGACACTGCCGGCTGTTCCAGTGTAAGATTGTAGAAAAGCGAGACTATATTTCCAATGATCCCGCTCGCAAAATAAATGATCACAAAACGTACTTTACCGATCTCCAGTTCCAGATTCCAGCCGAGGGCCCCCAACAGCACCATGTTGTTGAGCAGATGGGTGATTCCGAAATGAAGGAACAGACAGGTAAATATTCTGTAATACTCGTGTCCCTCTATGATATATGGTTCATACATGGCTCCGTGCTGTAACATAAATACTGCATCCTCGGTATCTCCGAACATTGTCAGGATAAAAAATACCACTATATTTATAACGATCAGCGCGACTGTACAGATTGCTTCGGGTTTCTGTCTCACCTGTTATTCCTCTTTTCATTATTAATACATCACATTATAAATGTCCTCCCGTCTCCTGTCCATCCATTTCCGTAATAAGATCATCCCATTCTCCCCACCGCCCGGTCTTGATCCGGTTTACCGCCTTTTTGATCAGACCGTACTTTACAGGCTTTTCTTTTATCAGCTCAGCGTCATTTTTTCTCTGATACCGATTCTCCTGCCGCGCTTCTTCCTCCTCATTATCCTCATTTACCAAAAAAACAGCACCTTCCGGCAGGCTGCTCTCTTTTTTCGTTTTTGCCTTCTGTTCTCCCTCCCATATCTTTTCTTCTTCCCGGCACGCCTCGATGATCTTCTTTAATTCGTAATTCTCCCTCATCGTCTCTTTATGCATCTTATATACAAAAAATATCCCGGCCATATCCTGATAATCCAGATTTTTTACAAAGTATTCTGTCATACCATGAAAGGAAGCACACAACGGCTGTCTTTCGCCAGCTTTTGATACAGGAAGGTAACAGAATCTGTATCTGCCATCCCGTATAAAAATGAGTTCAGGCGACAGCAAAAGTCCGTCCGGATCGAGCAGATGTTCCCTCAGATCGTCAACCGTATCTATGAGGTCGCTTGTGAACCTTACCACATCTTCCTTTTTCATCTCTTTCCCAGTAAACTCTTTCTGCATACTGTTGCCGCCATTGATACGATAGGTATATCTGGTCTGCCCGTCTCTACCGCTCCCTTTTACTTTCAAAAGTCCGGAGATATCATTGCTGTTCAGCATACGTATCTGATAGGTTTCTTTATACGGAACTTCAAGATCAATATGAATATCTGTGTATTCCCAGTTATTTTCAAATGTCACATTCAATTCTGTCACCTCACACGCTGCTTCATCTTCTTCACATGTTCATCACATGCAGTCTTTCACGCCCTCTGCCCCTTTGCACTTCTACATCAATTCATACGCCGGATATTCTTCTCCGGTTTTACGATTAAAGCTTTCTGAGAGATTTTCATCTTCATAAATGATCTCTGTGCAGCTGCATTCACTGTAATCTCCTCGTCTGTTTCAGATACAGATATATCTACATCTGTCATATAGATCAGTTTGCCACTTGTCCTTTCCCTGAAGAATTCCTCCAGGTCATACTCTGTATCTGCCCTTCTTTCCGCCTGCACGCCGAGGATTGCAGTCTCGCTCGCCGCGCCGTTTAATACTGCCTTGTCATGATAATAAAATACCGCGTGCATGATAAGGACAAACAGGCCCAGGAACAACGGTATGATATAGGACATCTCAATAACTGTGCTTCCCTTTACTGTACGCTTTATTGTACTCTTTACTATATTTTTTACTGGTATTCTGTTCTCTCTTCTGTCCTGTTCAGTATGCGCCAATGATCATCCCTCCGATATATGCAGCCGTAAGAAAGGGCACAAAAGGAAATGCTGATTTTCTGTGAAACTTCTTTCTGATCAGCATAAAGATTGAAAAAAGGGCTGCCATGGAAAATGCTGCGACAAGCAGGGAAAGGATATTCCAGAATCCGAGGAATCCTCCCATGATCAGAATCAGGATACTGTCTCCGTATCCGAACGCCTCTTCCGTTACTCTGCTGACGATAAGAAAAACAATTCCTACGCCGGCGCCTGCTGCCAGTAATATTACATGGATCTCTCTCCCGCATAAAAATCCTGCTGGTAAAAGAATAAATCCGGATATCAGCACTGCAAGGCTTATTTTTTTCCATTTTATATCCATGATCATAAGAACGATCATATATACCGCAAACAACAGCTGGCACAGAATCCATCTGTTTTCCATCATAAAACCCGTGTCCATCCCGGTCATCCGCTGTGTCCCGAACACCTGGAACATCCTCCCACACCTCCTGTCTCTGATTTCTCGACTGCATGGATTGTACGTTTCAGTCCGCTGCAGTTCAATGAATTATGATACTTTATTCCGCTGTCTGTTATGTATACGCCTGTCATGGCCGGCCCGATCACACACTTATCGCAGGCATGATATTTTCCGCCGCTTTCATTTCTAATCCCGCCCAGTTCCTCATACGGAATGTATCGGATGGAAAGACGGAGATAGGAACAGTTATAATCATCATGATAAACAGACCCGTTATCCGTCATATAGACGATTCCGGAGCTTTCGCTTCCCATTCCTTGATCCTCATATCCCGTCCAGGAACTGAGCTTAAACGACTCTTCAAGTTCAGCATAAGGACTGCCCATGACCGGCAGAGGGATCAGTATCTTATAGTTTACTGTTATATTCATCTCTCCCGTTGCGGGTGATACGTAAGACTCCCAGCAGGAAATCCCGGCACTTCCGTCCTTGAGGATACTCCTGCTGATCCTGTCTTCCCCGATAAGGGAGATAATATCTGATTTCAATTTTACTGTATTGAGTACCGGGATGACTGCCGTATCCTCCGCAGCACTCTTCGCAGCATTCTGAGCTGCATTTGTAATACTGATCCGAATACTCTGTATCTCGATCAGCCAGATCAGACACAGCGCGGCAAATAAGAAAAGCGGTATGCCGAAGGAGGCTTCTATCGTAACGCTGCCGCGCTGTCTGAACAGATCTTTCTTCTTCATTCTCATCCCCGGTACAGATGCCCTTTCCGGTTTCATCAGGGTAGTAGCTTTATTCGTATGCATCGTCATCGCAGCCGATTTTTTCCTTTCTTATAGGCTAATATTTGATAGTTACTTTGGAATTCGCATGAGGGAATGCGTTGGATGAAAGGGCATCTGTACCAGGGATGATACAGTCATTCATATCCGAAATAGACCGGAAATGTATATGTAATACCTCCTAAGATCTCTGACGTATTCTTTGTCTCCATTTTTGTAATACATTGGTCTGCCCTGAACCAGTCCATACCATATTCCGACCTTATATTCCCTTCAATCCGGTCCAGCACACGCATATTTACGTCATCCGGATCTTTCAGGAAGAGGAACATCCTCAGATAATCTTTGTATGTGATCCCTCCGGGTACATCGGAACCGTCAATCTGCTCTGTTCCGCTCCCCAGCGTCAACAGGGATGAAAGAGGAAGCTGCCATGTATCGGAACTTTTTGTAAGAGCCGTCCTGTTGCCGGAAAGCAGTGCCCGTATATCGACTACACTTTCACCTGCAGCCCATGCCAGAAGGATCAGCTGTTTCAGTACTTCCGCTGCTTCCGGAATCAGAAGCACTGTTGTCACGGCAACAGCGAGAGTGGTGACCTCCGCCTGCTTTGCCGAATCACCCATGAGATAAACGTAATTCAGCGCCATACGTACGAGAAACAGTTTCATAAGAAATGATTCCAGATTTTCCTTATCCGAAGACTTTCCTTCGAGTATATATTCCGCTTCATATGCAAGAGAACGCCGCCCTGTTTTTCCGCTTTCCTCTGTACTTCCGCTATTACCTTCATCCGGTACTGCACTGGAAAAGTTCTTCAGCACGTATTCGTTAAACATCAGCCTTTCCTCCAGCCCGTTCGTCCCCTGCCTGACTGGAAATGTACCCCTTCCCGCATTCAGACTCCTGCCGGAAGGCTGTGCATCAAGTTCTACCGCCAGACCGGAAAGCTCCATATCTTTCGGCATCACGACAGAAAGAATGCCTGATTTTTCAATCTGTTCGATGCATGTAAACGGACCTCCTTCCGTCATATCTTCCATTCCTGCAGAATCTGGCAAGATTACATCTGTCCCCGGATCTTCGGAGTCCGTACCTGTATTGCCCTCTGGATCCGCCCCGCTTTCTTCCCCGGGAAGCTGTGCACTTTCCATCAGGTCGTTCACTTGATCAAGGATGTTTCCTTCTGTTTCTTCCATTTCTTCACCCTGTATAGCCTGCTCTTCCCACCGGGAAGTAAGTCCTGTAAAATCACGAATGAGTGAAAGACCGTATTTCTCCTCCATAAACTGAAGCACCTGCTCGCGGAATGCCTGTCCGTTTAAATCTGTCAGATACTGGATTCCCGTGATCTCCTGTTCCATACCGGCAGTTCCGTAGTACTGCATCCTTCCGATCAGACTTTCCTCACTGTATTCTCCCGTTCCGTAACTCCCCTCTATGGCAAATACATGATAGTCTTCCAAAAGTTGTCTGTGGTATTCTCCAAACACTGAGAATACCGCCCTGTCCGCCGCGAGACGGTTCAGATTCTTCGTGGTATGTATCACAGAAACCTCAAGGATCCCCAGAACAAAGGATACCATGAGTATAAAAACAAGACTCAGGAATGCCGTGATCTCCGCCTTCTTCATAGTCAGATTCCGGAACTCTCCGATACGATCTTATCAAATATCGTATTGATCAGATCGATAAGCTGATTTTTGAATATGAGCAGCAGAGCGATCACTATGACAAGGATCAGGACAAGCTCGATCACCGTGATTCCCGACAGATATCGGTGCCGCATATAGATTTCCTTCCATTTGTCTTTGATCGATCTTATTTTCTGTTTTGATCTTGTTACGATTGTTTTCATAACCTTTCCTCCTTTTTCTGTTGCTAGATCTGTATGGAGAAGAACGCCGGGATTATAACGATTGCAAACACGATGATCAGCATGAGAAACATAGGGATCATCAGTTTCGTACCGGCTTCTTCGCCGAGTTTCTTCGCCAGATTCTTTCTGTCTTCAAACGCTTCTTCCGCTTCGCGTCCCAGAACCTCCGTGAGACCACCCGAACCTTTTCTCAGGTTCTGGGCGAGCAGAGACCCGAATTTTCTGTAGGAAGATACATTACAGCGCATACCATATTTTTCGTAACACTCTCCTTCCGGTATGCCTCCGCGTATCTGGTGCATGGCATATACCATCTCATCATATGCTCTTCTTCCTTCTTTTCCTGACCGCTTCTTTTCATAATCCCGGACGATCATAAACCAGGCCCTCCTTATGGTCATACCTGCACGTATATACAGATTGAACTTATTTACGATCTTCGGATAATCCAGTTTCATCTGCCGGACCTGTTTTTTCTCTTCTTCCTTTTTTCTCTGGCCATCTGACACGATGAGCATAAATGCCGCGCCAACACCCAGGATGAGAATCGATGCCGCTCTTGTCTCTTTCCCATATTCCCACTGCAGCACCTCGCCGTTTACCTGATCCGGAAGCACCATATAGTTTTCTGTTCTGGTCTCTTCATCTGCCCGGGTGATGCTGCTCTCAACTTTTTCCATCAGCTTTTCGTCACTGCTTAAAATCGGCGGAAATACCTTAGTGTAAAATTCATGGGATGCTTTCTCACCTTCATATGACAGCACAGCGGTCAGCTTAACAAGAGTCCCTTCCTCAGTCAGTGCGTCCTCCTGAATACATCCCCTGCTGTCGATCACATCATAGCGGTCCATCTGCCATGAAACCGTAATCCCCGTGCCGGGAATCTCCGTGATCAGATCAAGGTCATGTCTCACTTCGTCAAGGCTTTCATTCTCTCCGAGGATCAATGTCTCGATTTTCTCTCCGGCATCTCTAAATGCTTCTTTCAATTCTTCCTCATTGTACTTTCGACCGGAGACAAAAACATTCATCTCCTCTTCTTTATCTCCGATCCGGACTTTCATCTCGCAGGTCTGGTCTTTACCTTTTTCATCTCTCTCAAGAATCTTTTCCCCGTTTTCATTTGTCTGGATTTCTCTGCTGTTATCCCATATGTATACACATACAAAGCAGATCACCGCCGCTGCCGCCAGAATCCCGGCTTTTAAATAAACCGGATTCTCTCTGACCGTCTTTTTAATCCTTTTCCATTTCATTTCTGCTCCTTTGATCATACTTCAATCCGAATGATCCTTCTTCCAATACAATAGGCTGTAATATATACACACAGGCAGACTGTCATGATGATCATTCCCGCCATATTTCCGTACAGTACATTCAGAAAGTCCCCGAAAGTCAGCTTCATATAAAGAATGATCACAAACGGAACAGCACACATGATCTCAAATTCCAGCTTTTTTGAGGCGATCATCGTCTGTATTTCTTTTTCCGTGTCAATCTTTCCACTGATGATCCTGACCGCATTCCTTATGATCGTGATACTGTCGCCGCCGCTTTTCTTTGACGCAGCAAACACATTGACAAAATCTTCTACATCCTCCTGTCCCGTGCGCTCCGCGAATTGTTCAAGCACTTCAACTGCCGGCATTTTCATGTCGAGCTGATGTGTCATTCTGTCATATTCCTTCCTGATCCTGGCGTCTTTGTCATACAGAGGGGCCAGCTCTCTCCCCACTTCACGTATTGCATTTTCTACGGAGTATCCGGCTTTCAGCACTGCTGACATTTCCTGGATGCTGTCACGGAACTGCAGCCTGAACTGCTGCTCCTTTTTTCTTGCCGTGTCTGTGACCCAGTCTCTCATATACAAAAACCACACCGGGAAAAGAAATGGAGCTGCCGCAAATGTCCCGTAAAAAACATACAATATCAGCAGATAGATACCTGTCGTCTTTATCACGCCCAGAATATACTCAGACTTCTTTATATCCTGCAGCCACAAGTTTCTCCCTGTTTTTGATCTCGCCAGCTTTCACAAGGCTTCCTTCAATCTTTTCATCCTTCATTCCCTCCTCTCTGAATTCATACAACGTCTCTGTCCTGATCCTGCCGTCCATATAGTCGAGTACTTCTTCGATCTTAAGGACTCTCCTGCTCTTATCCCGAAGCCTTCCCAGATGAATAATGATATCCAGCGCAGATGCGATCTGTCTCTGGATTGCCTGGAGCGGAAGATCGATTCCCATCATCATCATAGTCTCAAGTCTGTGGAGCATATCGGCCGGATTGTTGGCATGTCCGGTAGACATAGAACCGCTGTGTCCGTTCAGCATTGCGGAAGATATCATATCAACGGTCTCCTCTCCCCTTACTTCCCCGACAATGATCCGATCCGGCCTCATCCTGAGGGCCGACCGGATCAGATCCCGGATCGTCACCGCTCCTTCCCCTTCCAGGTTGGCGCCTCTGGCCTCCAGACGCACCAGATTTTCCACGCCCTGTATCTGTAATTCGGCATTGTCCTCGATCGTTATGATCCGCTCCTCTTTTGGAATATAATCCGACATTGCATTGAGAAATGTCGTCTTCCCTGCTCCGGTCCCGCCGCTGACAAAGATGTTATATTTTGCTTCCACGAGTTGCCGGATAAACTCCGCCGCCTCTCTCGTAAGGCTCCCCATCCGTATAAGCTGCTCCATCGTGATCGCTTCTGACGGAAATTTTCGGATTGTCATGATCGGACCATTCACAGCCACCGGCTTTAATACTACATTGACTCGGGAGCCGTCTCTCAGCCTGGCATCTACGACAGGTGAAGATTCATTCACATACCGGTTTGTCTCTCCTACGATCTGCTGGATAACATCACAGAGCCTCTCTTCCGAGATAAAGTGTCTGTCCGTGCGGTACAGCCTTCCTCCTTTCTCATAGAAAATGTTCTCCGTTCCGTTCACCATGATCTCTGTTATGGAATCATCCTCGATCAGATCCTGCAGGATATCCAGACGGCGGAACGCATTGAACAATTCCCGGCTGATACGGATTTTCTCGCTCAGAGGCAGAAATTCCTCTTCCGCCGCCTCTTCAATGACTGCAAGAATTATTTCCTGAAGTTCCTCCTCCCCTGTCTCTCTTGTCATATCCAGGCGGAACATTACCTTTTCATACAGCAGTTCTGACTTTATCATTGCTCTGTCTCAGCCCTTTCCGTATCATGACGTCTTCTCTGCATCTGCTTTTTCACTGTGCGGGTCAGGATATCCCCATATCCAGTTGTCCGCAGATTTCTCTCATATTGTTCCAGCTTGGCCATAGCAGCGCCTTCCCGGATATAGGGCGTGTAGACTCTTGAACAATTCCGCAGGATATCATAGAGTCCGTCAATGCAGTCTCCCAGATCCAGAATGACTGCTTCATAAATACACTTTTCAAGGATCTGATCGAACAGGCTGATCCACTCTTCTCCTCTGACCGATCTCAGATCTGACTCATTTTCCATCGGCATAATATAATCCATCCCCCCTGACCGTCCTGTCATAGAACTGATCTTCAGTCCATGATCTGTTCTCTCCTGTTTCATGCAATAAATGAGATCTCCCAGATCCTGTTCTGTCTCTTCCGGAAAATAATAACTGCCTCCTGCATATCCCTCCAGGTTGAGATAAAGTACCGGAACCTGCTCTGAAAGTTTCTCTCCCAGCCGCATCGCAAATCTTGTCTTTCCGATCCTGTGCACAGGAGAATAAACTCCGATCAGTCCTCTCGTCTGCAAACTGATCTTGGGAGCCATACTCCTGGTTTTCTCCTGCACTTTCACAGCTTCCGGCTCATCCCGGATCCGTTTTCTTCCCTTTTTCCGCACAGAAATCCGTCTATCCGGAATTTTGATGCCGCTTCTGATCTGGTTTAATATCTGGCTTGCAGACTGGTAGCGGAATACCGGGATCATATCATTTTCCGCATGATCCTTCATGACGTCTGTGAGGATAAAAACCCTCCGCACCTTAGACATATCAGCGATCTTTTCTCTGTATTCCTCCCCGATCAGCAGCGCCTCTGTCTCTTCCGTCTCCATGAATTCCAGCATTTTTGCAGGATTGTGGAAAAGATGGAACTGATACTCTCCCGAGAGCTGTTCCGACAGGATTGCAAAAAGATGTTCGATGTAATCTTCCTGCTCATCACAGACTACAAAACTGCCTGATACATTTCTTCTGTTTTCTTCTGACATAATCTGAATTTTGCCGCGAGCTCTTGCAGCACGAATAAAGATAATGACTGCCGGCTTTCCCCAGAGCCGACATATTGACACCGTTTGCTTTCCCTCAAAAGCCGGTGTGACATCAGGTGAATTCCTGTTGTGTAAGACGCATTATAAATGGCGGATTTTAATTTGTCCAGAGCAAAAATAAAATCCGCCGATTTTTGTAAAAAACTCGGGTCTTTGACACTTTCTCATTAATAGTATAATGATTAATCCCCATGGTTGA
>CAMMSL010000058.1 GCA_946499505.1 uncultured Lachnoclostridium sp. | reverse complement strand
AAGAATCGAACATGGATAAATCTGTGCATATGCACACAGACGACTTTTTTCATTATTTAAGCAAAGGAGCAATACCGCCGCATTTACCAGAGTCCAACGAACAAAATTTAGTTGTCATTGAAGCCTTTTTAGAAGCTGCAAAGCGCTATGCCCGCGGCGGATATGATGTAATTGTAGATGGAATTGTCGGGCCGTGGTTTTTAGAACCATGGAGAGCCCTTGTTCGAGAAGATTATGAAGTACACTATATTGTTTTAAGAGCCAGTAAAGAAGAAACTATGAAACGAGCTGTGGAACGTTCAAAATTAGACAGAAAAACAAATGTTGAATTAGTAGAAACAATGTGGGAGCAATTTTGTAATTTGGGGATATATGAATCGAATGTTATAGAAACGACAACCTATTCTATCCAAGAGGCTGTTTTTGCAGTAAAAGAAAAAATTTCAAGTGGAGCCGCATTGCTATCTTAAACGATTTCTAAAAATCGAAATTTCATTTATCAGAGAAATAGCAAAGCCAGTCAACGGTCAAGATGAACGGCGCATTTCATGCGCCGCCGTTGACCGTCCCGTCTGGCTTTGCTGATGGGCAATCAAGGCGGGAAAGCCCTAAAATGGCTTCCCGCCCATTTCAATTTTTAGAAAAGAAACGCTCCAAAATCAGAAAGAGAGCGGCCAAGCACTTTGAGGGATTGGTCGCCTTGTTCACCCATTCAGCGGGACGGCGGGTGGCGGTCAAGGCCGGGTGTAAGCCCGTTCATTTCAGCCTTGACGGTTGCCCGCTGTCCTGTTACTTTTCCGGGAGTGTAGCCACAACTTCGGGACACTTTGTCCACAAGTCGGAGCGTAGGACGAGGGACGGGGGCTTTCATATACGCCCTGTCTGCTGATGAAACCAGACCTGCGCTTACGGCTCCACGCCACGCAAGCACAGCCCTGTTTTCCTGCCGCTTCAAATGCCCTTGCCCTCCCCGGCGGCAACGGCATTTTCACGGCAACGCCGACAGAGCGTATAACACACTACACTTTGCTTCGCAAAGTCGTGTGCCAAATGGGGGCGTTGCCCCCTTTGGAAACCCCCACAAGAAAAGGCGGTACGCTACCCCTCCACGGGGCGCATACCGCCTTTTCTTGTTATCCAGCCCTCCGGCTGTATCGGTTGAGCAAAAGTCAGCGTGGGATTGGTGTGGTATCTTTATCTAAGTGAACCCCCGCTTTCCCATTTGGAGACTGCCTGACGCGAGATCCCCAGAAGTTCAGCGGTCTGCTCCTGAGAGTAGCCGGCTTTCCTGCGGAGTTTCTGAAGCCTTTCTGCAATTTCCATACACATCACCTCCGAACTAAAGATATCATAACCGGAAGTTGCATGCTACCAACGGATGTCTGCGGTCTGTCAACCACCAGTTGCGGATGCGAAGCAGGAGGCGGCGGACCGCATATGTCAGGGAATATCTTCCAGGAAAATGTCCGGCGTATCCAGCTTGCGGAGTTTATATTTCTGTACTTTTGTGAGCGGGTTTTTGAATGCTCCGGGACCTTTGGCATATCTGCCTTTTAAGATATCAGTATAGAGTTTTTCCATAAAGGCAGTCCACTTTTCTGCGGCTTTTTTTCCGCACATTTTCCCGGACGTGTTCCCGGAACTGCTGTTGTGAAGACAGCTGGACAGGAAACTGTATCCGTCCAGGAGATAGAAGATCTTCAGCGCCAGCGCAAGGTCGCAGAGAGCGTCTTTTAACACCTTCTTCAATATACTGTACGGGAAGATGCCTTCCCTGCTCCAGTCGCAGGAATCCACCTCCCTGACCAGAAGGGGATAAGAGTCTTCTGTCTCCGCATGCATCTTTTTCTCCAGTCGCCCGGCCAGCTCTTTGCGTCCGTATTCCCTGGCAAGATCGATGGGTCTGCGTCCGCCAAAGGTTCTTAAGTTTAATTCCAGATCTGGGAGAGACAGCCACAGATCATACAACGGTTTCAGTTCTTTTTCGGAATACTGCATCCGGATCATGTCATCCACGGGCAGGAGATTCCGGGTCCCCGCCCGGTTCGGGTCTGCGCCATGCCGGAGGAGGTCCTCACACAGCGTTTTTGTGCGAGGAATATCGTGGTATTTCTGGCGGAAAAGATAATGAAAGGGACCATCGAATTCTTTTTCTAACGGCAGAACTTCCGCACCGTGCTCAAGCAGAAAGTGAGAGATCCGGTATCTTGCATTGAGATCCGGATTCGCCAGGGCATAGTACAGAAGCCCCCGTCCATAGAAGCGTTTCTTTTCATCTCCGGCATGGTACTGATCCAGAAAATGATCAAAGGTATCCCACTTTGCTGCCCAGCAGACGTCTCTGTTCTGATACATCTTCCGAAAGGAGGGAGAGTGGAGCAGGTGTGTGAAAAGTTTTTCATAGTGATCCTCATAGTCTATGAAAATGTCTCCATCCGTGTCCGCCTTCAGTCCGGTTTCCGGAAGAGCGTCCGCTACCTCGTTCAGCCATGCGGCGTCTCCGGAAAAGCGGATGAAAGGTTCGGCAGATCTTTCTGCATTAACGGAACTGGAGGCGGTCCGGCGGTATTCCTCGTATTCTTTCAGAAATCCCCTGTCTTCCGGAAGGGGAATTTTTTGAAATTCTTCCGGAGAGAGACAGTGCTGTGCCAGAGCAAATAATCCGTGAGCAAAGAAACTGAAGGTTTTCTCCAGGTCGAGATTTCTGTCGTCAGTACATTGTTCCAGGAGAAGATCAGATTTTCTCTCCGCCGTACAGATCTCTGTGAGCAGGGATGACAGACGGCCGGTTTCCTTTCTCCAGAGCGCACACAGATACTGCGCCGTGAGAAGCCAGATTTTCGGATGTTTTTGACAGAGGAACGTTTCTGAGGCTTTGAGCGCTCCCCGGCCAAGATTATTGTCCCTGTAATACAGGGCAGTGAGGAGGCGTCCAAGTACCTTATGGATCGTATGTGCCCGGTCATAGTATGCTGTGTCCCTGGGGAGCATCCTTATGACCAGATCGTGGTCGTTCCCGGAAAGGGCGATCAGTGCCTGGATCCACAGAAAGGATTCTGCTCCATGCAGGATCCCGGCATACTCAAGCCGCGTATCCTGCCTGACAGCACGATACAGGATCCTCATATCGCCGTTTCTGCAGGCGTGGTAACAGCCGATATATTTGAGGTCTTTCCGCGCCTCCCGGATATTTACGGCGGAAATCTTCAGAAAGGAAAAAGGGTCGCGGTCTTCCCTCAGAGGCAAGGACTCCTTCCTTTCAGTAGAAACGGAAGACAGGTTCTGCTTCAGTTTTTCAGCAATCTTCTGGCGCTGCATAAGTTTCTCCTTCTTAATCATTAATCCGGGATTTCTTCGGCTTCCCGGACCAGATGCAGGACAAAGTCACCAAAGTCCTCATTCAGAACTTCCACAAGTTCATAACCACTTCCGGTATATTCCATCATCACCACCCGGGGTTCACCCGACTCATTTAGAGAAGAGTGATCCAGATATGCCATACACCCGTCGTCAAAGTTGTATATGGGAAGAAGATAAGAGGGCAGACCGTAGTCTGTTCGTTCGCTCAATGCGCAGGCGACGGAATTTCCCTCCGCGATTTCCAGATTTTTCGGATCCGCTCCGAAGATCTCACAGCCAAAGAAAGAAAGGTAGCCGTATTGCTTGTTAAAATCTCTGTACTGCGAAGAAAACTTTATGCCCAGCAGATCCTCGGACTTTCGGATCGATTCGTCTGAATATCCGCCGGCGGTGGTGTAGAATCTCAGGTTCTTTGCGGCTTCCATCGCTGCTTTGTAATTTTCATAACTCATATCAGTTCCTTCCCGTCAGAGCATCTTCTCCATGTGGATGCAGTTGAATGTCCAGCCTCGGACTTTTCGGCTGTAGTCAGCCGTATATCCCAGCTTCTCATAGAACCCGACCGCCACATCCCGGCTGTCCAGCACAGCCTTCCGGCATCCCAGCTCTTTCGCCCATTTTTCAGCCTCTGTGACGACAAGACGTCCCAGTCCCTGTTTCCTGTACTCGGGAAGGACGACGATCCGCCCGAACATCATGGCGGGAACGTGTTCCTCATCCTCTGGCAGTTCATATAAACGGCAGGTGGCGACGGGAAACTCTCCGTCAAGGATGACGATATATTTTGTGTCCGGCGTATCGTACTCGTCAAATTCTTCCCGCAGCGTGATGTTGTATTGTCTTGCCATTGCCTGAATGCGGACATAGTAGGCACCCGCCTGCTGATAAGTCTCGGTTGCTCTTATAACTTTGAAATTCATGATCGTTTTCCTCCCTCGTATTGGCTTGATCAGAATGAGACGGATTCTGTTTGGGAAGATGGAAATTTCTCAAAGCTCTTTATATACCATCTTTCCGTTTTTCTGTTCCGATCGCATCAGCGACGCCTTCTTTACGGTCATGTCCGCTTTCGGCAAATGGACCTGATAAGGCTTTTTCGCAGATACCTTTCGGATCAGGGTGATATGGGGGACAAACTTTTCTCTGTCAAAGGGGATCCCTTCCTCCGCAAGTGCGGCTCTTAGATCTTTCACATAAGTTTTCAGTTTCTGGTTCCCTTTCACGCCTGCCCAGAGGATGTTTCCGAAGTTCCCCTTCTCAGAAAGAGACAGCCTGAACTCGGGGAGCGGTACTTTGCGGATCACATCTTTCACTTTTGCGGGATCATCATATTCGCCAAGAAAGGCAAGGGTCATATGCAGGTTCTGAGCCGGCACATAATTCCCCTCAACCCCCTGTTTCTTAAGATCGTGCATGCAGGTGACCAGCGCTTTCTTCATTTCATCGGAAAGGCGGATCGCGATAAACAGTCTCATAATCATTCTCCTTTTTCGAACCGGTTCTGTCTTAAACATTCTCAAGATATTCAAAACACCGGATCAGTTGGTCATAGTTATTATAGCCCGGACGCAGATATAGAATTTTGGTACATGTTCTGCGGCTGCCTGCTCTTCCGTCAGGAACCAGTTGTCCCCACAGCGGATGCGGCGCCCGCGATCATCCAGGATGACAGCGCGATAATGGTAATTCTGATAAGCCTTTATATATTTTGATTCAGTTGAGACAGTATACTTACTCATAGGATCTGCGCTCTGTTATTGCTTGTTTTTGAATTCAGATAAAATGGCAGCGACGGATCGAAAAAATTCCAACCGCACAGTTGAAGAAATTTTTTCTGCCGCGCTGCCGTTATAATACCGGGATCATTCCTCCGGTTCGGGTTTATAGTATTTATCCAGGATCTTTGTATCAACACGGTCGAGTTCTTCTCTCGGAAGTTTCCCGAGGAGTTTCCAGCCCAGATCAAGTGTTTCTTCCATGCTCCTGTTTTCCTCCACACCCTGACCGATATAATGTTCCTCGAATTCTTTTCCGAACTCCAGGTATTTCTTATCAATCGGAGAGAGTTCATCTTCGCCGATGACGGAGGCCAGGTTCCTCGCATCGCCCACCTTCGCGTAAGCGGAGAAGAGCTGGTTTGCAAGATCCTGATGATCCTCCCGGGTATACCCTTCTCCGATACCGTCTTTCATCAGACGTGAGAGGGAAGGAAGGATATTGATGGGCGGGTAGATGGACTGGCCGTGGAGCGGACGGTCAAGCACGATCTGTCCCTCTGTGATATACCCGGTGAGGTCCGGGATCGGGTGGGTAATATCGTCGTTTGGCATGGTAAGGATCGGAAGCTGCGTCACTGAACCTTCCACACCCTGTACGATTCCGGCGCGCTCGTAGATTGTCGCCAGTTCGCTGTATAAATATCCGGGATATCCTTTACGGCTGGGAATCTCGCCTTTGGAGGAGGACACCTCACGCATGGCTTCTGCAAAGGAAGTCATATCCGTCAGGATAACCAGGATATGCATGTGCTGTTCAAACGCCAGGTACTCCGCAACGGTGAGCGCCACTTTGGGGGTGATCAGACGCTCCACAACCGGGTCATTCGCAAGGCTCAGGAACATCGCCACATGGTCCGCAACGCCGCTTTCCTCAAAGGTATTACGGAAGAAATCCGCCACGTCATGCTTGACGCCCATGGCAGCGAACACGATGGCAAACTGCTCATCGGATCCCTCCCCCAGCGAAGCCTGCTTTACGATCTGCGCTGCCAGCTGATCGTGGGGAAGTCCGTTTCCGGAGAAGATAGGGAGCTTCTGTCCGCGGATCAGAGTGGTCAGTCCGTCGATGGCAGAGATGCCCGTGTGAATATAGTTCCTGGGATATTCACGCCGCACAGGGTTCAGCGGAAGTCCGTTGACATCCCTCTTCAATGTGGAGACAATGGGGCCAAGGTCATCTATGGGCTGTCCGATCCCGTTGAAGGTACGCCCCAGCATATCCGGGGAGAGCGCGATCTCCATAGGATGTCCCGTGAGTTTCGTGTGCGTATTTTTCAGAGACATATTCTCAGAGCCTTCAAATACCTGGATCACGGCCTTATCTTCATAGATTTCAATGATACGGCCGATCTTTCTTTCCTTTCCGTCTACGACAAACTCCACGATTTCGTCGTAGAAAGCGTCCTGTATGCCCTCAAGCGCGATCAGAGGGCCGTTGATGCTGCTTAGGCCTAAATATTCGATTGACATGAAAACGTTCCCTCCTTATGCATTTTTCTCAAGTACGCGCTGGTAAAATGCGTCTATGTCACGGCGGTACTGAGCGAACATCTCAAGCCGGTCATTGGGGACATCGTACTTGATGGCAATGACGCGGTCGAAAATATTTTCCGATTTCAGCACGGACATGGGATGTCCCATTGTGACGAGAGTGCGCGCCTGTTTGTAGAGATACAGGATGGTGTCCATCATCAGGAACTGTTTCTCCATGGTGACACAGGTGTCATCCTTGTGAAATGCATTCTGCTGCAGAAAGCCCAGGCGGATCACACGGGCAATCTCCAGAATAAGCTTCTGGTCGTCCGGAAGAACATCGCTTCCGATCAGCTTGACGATCTCAAGCAGACTGCTTTCCTGATTCAGAAGCGCCATCAGGCGGTTGCGGTAATCCACGAATTTTGGAGACACATTGTCCTGATACCAGTGGCTCAGATCATTCAGATACTCGCTGTAACTGGTCAGCCAGTGGATTGCAGGGAAATGTCTGGAATACGCAAGACTTTTGTCAAGTCCCCAGAAGCAGCGAACAAAACGTTTGGTGTTCTGCGTTACAGGTTCGGAAAAATCGCCTCCCTGAGGAGAGACCGCTCCGATTATGGTGACGGAACCGTCTGTTCCGTTTAAGTTGTGCATCATACCTGCCCTCTCATAGAAAGCCGAGAGGCGGGAAGCCAGATAGGCAGGGAAACCTTCCTCCGCAGGCATTTCCTCCAGACGGCCGGACAGTTCTCTTAATGCCTCTGCCCAGCGGGAAGTGGAGTCCGCCATGATAGCCACGTCATACCCCATATCGCGGTAGTATTCCGCAAGGGTCAGTCCGGTATATATGCTCGCTTCACGGGCAGCGACAGGCATGTTTGAAGTGTTGGCAATCAGGGTGGTCCGATCCATCAGCGGATTGCCTGTCCGGGGATCTGTCAGTTCTCCGAACTCTTCAAGTACCTGAGTCATTTCATTTCCACGCTCGCCGCAGCCGATGTAGATGATAATATCGGCATCAGCCCATTTGGCAATCTGATGCTGTGTCATGGTCTTACCGGTTCCGAAACCTCCCGGGATGGCAGCAGTACCGCCTTTTGCGATAGGAAACATGGTATCGATGATACGCTGACCTGTGATCAGCGGGACGGACGCGGGAAAACGATGATGTGTCGGACGGGGGGTGCGGATCGGCCAGTGCTGTGTCATGGTCAGCTGTTTTGAGGAGCCGTCGGACAGTTCCAGCGTGACCAGAGTCTCATCGATTGTGTACTCTCCGTCGGACACAACATCCGTGACGGTACCTTCAGTATCAGGAGGAACCATGCATTTGTGCACGATGGCATGAGTTTCCGGCACCTCTGCGATAATGTCGCCTCCGTGCAGGTACTGCCCTTTTTTCACTGTGATATGGGTCTGCCATTTTTTCTGTCTGTCAAGGGAATCAACGCTGACGCCGCGGGTGATGAAGGCGCCGCCGGAAGATTCGGCGATGCGTTCCAGCGGACGTTCGATTCCGTCAAAAATATTATTCAGGATGCCGGGGGCCAGAGTAACAGAGACGGCATTTCCGCTTGCAACAACTTCCTCTCCGGGACGCAGTCCTGTGGTTTCTTCGTATACCTGTACGGTAGTCAGATCCTTATCCAGGGCAATGACCTCACCGACCAGTTTCTGTTTGCCTACATACACCATTTCTGACATGCGGAAACCGGTGTTCCCTTTCAGGTAAATGACGGGCCCGTTGATTCCATAGATAGTTCCGGTCTTAAGCAATGCCGTCACCTCCTAAAAACATAAATTTATCATATTCGTTCTGAAGCTGTGTCTTGAACGAATTATCGATCAGAATATTGCGTGCGCGGATCACAGCCCGCGCGCCGCCGATGAAATCTTCGGCGCTGATCGTAAGATGAACGCCTGTGGCGTCCTCGAGTTCCGGGCGCTTTGATTCGTCCGACGGATTGAGATAGATGACGACGGGGTCTGTTCCCGCAAAGTGTCCGGCCTGTTTGATGCATTTTATGAGGAAGTCCGTATAGGCTTCCGTTTTCATATAGTCGTTTACAAGGCTTCTGGCCTCGTCAAATATTTTATCTTTCAGCTCCTGCTGGATCTTGCCCTGGCGGCGTTTGATCTCGAGCTGAGATTTTGCG
The DNA here is from genome assembly GCA_946499505.1 of uncultured Lachnoclostridium sp. Taxonomy (GTDB): domain Bacteria; phylum Bacillota; class Clostridia; order Lachnospirales; family Lachnospiraceae; genus Mediterraneibacter. Next base: position 2,661 of record CAMMSL010000058.1, on the reverse strand, counting down.
GCTGCCTGGTTGAGCATAAGTTTTGCGTTGGTCGTTTCAGCTTTTACACGTGTTTCAGCCTGGCGTACAGCTTCTGCCTTATGGTCCTCGAAGACCTTCTCCAACGCTTCCCGGTGGGAGTCAATGATGGCATTTCCCTCAGCCCTTGCCTGTTCCATGGACGTAGTCTGCAGATGCGCGATCTTTTCTTCCAGAGTCAAGAGGAATTCCTCCCTTCTTATAGTTTTAGGTAACAGTTAAGCCACGGTGAGTCCATAGTGCGGTTTTACGAATGATGCGGCCGAACTGTTACAGTTTCAGTCCGATTGCTTCGGTGATATAGGATGTGATAAAGTCTTTTTTTCGGCCGGTGCCGTGCCGGTCCGGAATTTCTACCAGGAGCGGGAGCTTTCGTTCCAGACGAAAGGTATCGATGATATCCGGAAACTCCCGGCCGAATTTCTCTGTGAGGAGAACGATGCCGACCGTTTTATCGGTGAGCACATCCTCAAGCGCTTTGCGGAGTTCTTCACGCTCATGGACGACCACGCCGTCCACTCCGGCAAGACGCATGCCTGTGTAGGTGTCCACATTATCACTGATGAGATACATTTTCATATTACGTATCCCTCCTTTTCCGTACAGCGATGCTTGGATATTTCCGTCAGTCGTGCCAGCTCGAATACGCAGCGCTGCTGCTTCTTCTCGCTGACGGGCGTGTGCCCTATGGAAAATCCCGAAAATGCCAGCCCTTGCAGACAAGCCTGCAGATGCTGTCATTTCGTGATTTTCCGCACTGCTCACTGGGTTACAGGTTTCCGAGGATCATGAAGGAGATGATCAGGCCGTAGAGGCAGACACCTTCTGCAAGTCCTACGAAGATAAGGGATTTACCAAGGATGCTGGAATCCTCGCTGAGGGCGCCCAGCGCTGCGCTTGCCGCGCTTGCAACTGCGATACCGCCGCCCACACAGGAGAGTCCTGTTACGAGGGCCGCCGCGATGTATCCGAGTCCTTCCGCCAGACCGGAACCGGTAGCGGCTGTCTCCGCAGCCTGTACATCAGGTCCGCCCAGCATCATGATGGATGCGAGGGCGAAAGCTCCGAAGAAGAAGAATGCGTTCACACCGATGGTACGTTTATAGCGTTTCTTGTTTTTCTCACCGATCAGATAATAGCCGAACGGAATGATGATGCTTAAGATAAGGGCTGCGATAAAGATGATTTTTGTTGCTAATGTCATGGTAGAATCCTCCTACTTTTTATTCGTTTTCTTTTTTGTATATGGATCAAACGCCCTGCCGCTTCCCTTGTAATAGCGGCTGAACAGTTCATAATATTCCAGACGGAGCACCTGAATGCCCACGATCAGTCCTTCGAAACCGCAGACAAACAGATTGCCGAAGATCACTCCGATCCAGTTCGGATGTCCGCTCTCAACTCCGGCGAGCTGCAGCACCACTTCCATGATGGCTGCGTGGCTGACGGCGAAAGCACCGATACGGATAAATGAGATCGTGTTCGAGAAGTAGCTCAGAAGAGTCTCGAACATCTCAAAGAATCCCTGGACGAGGAACATTGCCTTGCTCTCCTCCATCTTGTCCGCCCGTTTCTGGATGATCCGTGTAAGCGGTTCCTTGAACAGGATCAGGATCAGCGGGACTCCGAACATGACAGCGAGTACGATACCGGCCGGGAGCGGATTCTCGGTCAGGAAGAGTACCAGTACGACGACCACCGCCGCGTAGAATACAAGTCCTGCCACACCGTTTGCGTCAAACCAGGCGCCGCCCACATCCTTGCTCCGGATGGCATTGATGATATGCAGAACCACCGCCACCATGATCAGGAACATTCCGAACGCTACCGCCACGATGAACACAGTGTTCAGTCGTCCCAGGAAGGGGAGTGTGGTCATATGGTCAATGGGGCGCATCCACAGCGCGGGTATCACGTCCTCGAATCCGAAGATACTGCCGAACATGAATCCGAAAATAGTGGAAAACAGTCCTGCCGATGAGATGATCCCTGCCAGCGGTGCCTTTTTGAAATGATAGATCAGGGCGCCGCCGATGAGAAGGAGCAGTCCCTGTCCTACATCTCCGAACATGACTCCGAAAATAAAGGAGTAGGTCAGTCCGACGAACACGGTGGGATCGATCTCGTTGTGTGCCGGAAGTCCGTACATCTGAACAAACATCTCAAACGGTTTGAACAGTTTCGGGTTTTCGAGCTTGGTGGGCGGTTCTCCGAAGTAGGCGTCGTGGTCATCCTCGACGACTACAAACACTTTGTCGTCGTCCTCAATCTCTTTCAGGAACTTTTCTACATCATCCTCAGACATCCATCCGCAGAGGATGTAGTAATCTTCTTTGTTATCCTCCATTCGGGCGGCAAGTTTACGGACGTCGAAGTTGTTGGAAAGTTCTTCCAGACGGTTCTTTGCTGCTATGAGCTGAGGCGCCCGGTCCGATAACATTTCTCCGGCCTGTTTGTCCAGATCTTCGATCCCCAGGTTGATCCGGGCGATCTCGCGCTCCAGTGACTGGTAGGCATAGGAGGGGGTACCCTCAAACTCGTCTTTCAGTTCGATTCGCTCAAAGTGAAGAGAGCGGAAGACGGCGTCCACTTTCTGAGCCTCTGCGGGTGAAACAAAATAAGCCCCGTACACAAAACTCTCAG
>CAMMSL010000057.1 GCA_946499505.1 uncultured Lachnoclostridium sp. | reverse complement strand
TAAAGCTTCCACAGAACCACGCGACTATCGCGTGGTTTTCTTTGTATAAAAAAGAGGGATAACGAAATGTTATCCCTCTTTGGACTGTCTTTATTTACTTGCTTCCAACCTTACTGATATAATAAATATAGCTGTATATTATCAGATTATTCCATTTATTGCAAGTATTTTTTTAATTTTAAGCTTTCCCAGCTATATATTTTGCAGCTATTCTTCCACTGTGACAATTTTTCCATCCTCATCCCAGAGATCATGCCAGTCTTTTGCTCCCGGCCAGAGGAATACATGTCCCTTCACAAGACGGTTGTTTCTCTCCAGCGTGGCAATCTTAGCCATTTCCTCATCTGTAAGCGGATCTTCTGTCAGAGACTTTAAGTTGCTCACATAATTCTTCTCACGGACGGAGAACGGAATCGGGATTGCCCCCAGCTGATGAGACCATTTCAGGCAGATCAGTGCCGGATGGCAATTGTGAGCCGCTGCGATTTCTTTCATCTCCGGCAGCTCCATGTCTGCAACATCCTCGGGCATAATATCTCTCTCCGGTCTCTGCGGCGAACCGAGCGGCATATAGCCAACCACCTGAATATCATGTGCCACGAGATAATCAAAAAGTGCTTTCTGCTGCATACATGGATGAAGCTCAATCTCGCATGCGACCGGCTTGATCTTCATAAGCGGAAGTACAGCCTCCAGTTTCGGGATCGTCATGTTGGAAATACCGATATGACGGATCAGGCCTTTCTCCACCAGACTCTCGCACTGTCTGTATGTATCCATGAACTCTTCAACGCTGAACGGTTTAGAGTCCGGATTTCTGGAATCAACATCGCATCCCGGTGCATGATAGTTCGGGAACGGCCAGTGGATGAAAAACATATCGATATAGTCACACTGCAGATCCGCAATGCTCTTCCTGCAGGACTCTTCCACTCTCCTGTGCATATCATTCCAGACTTTTGTCATGATATACAGATCTTTTCTTTCCACAACGCCCTCATCAAAGGCATCTTTAAATACTTTTCCGATCTGATCCTCGTTTCCGTAACATGCAGCACAGTCAAACATTCTGTAACCGCAGCGGATTGCTCCTGCTACTGCATTTGACACCTCTTCCGGGCTGACACGGTCAGAACCGAAGGTGCCCATTCCGATTCCCGGGATTTCTTCGCCGGTGTAAACTTTCATTTTCGGCACGATAGCCGGATCAATAAATTCTCCCATCTTATCCTCCTTATATTATCTTTATTTTTACCTGAACCATACAATGCATGATTCGGCATGATAAACAACTCATCTACTATTTAGGCCGCCGCATTACAACTCAGTGATCTTTACCTGAGGAAGAATGCGTTCCATATCTTCCTTTACAAAGAATCCGGTCTCTTCTCTCAGGGCTGCTGCCGCTGAAATAGCGCTGGCTTTCCTGAGAGTCTCTTTGACAGAAAGTCCTTCACTGATTCCCAGTGCATATCCTGCGATCATAGAATCCCCGCATCCCACAGTGTTGACAGCATCGATCTTCGGAACCTCCGCTCGGAAGATGCCCTCGTCGCAGACTACAAATGAGCCGTCGCCTCCAAGAGAAACAGCAACAATGTCCACGCCTTTCTTATGGATTTCCTTTGCCGCTTCGACCATGTCCTCCATATTGTCACAGGACTTTCCTGTAAGCATCCGGATCTCATCGATATTCGGCTTTATCATCGTCGGGCACGCTTCAATTCCCATCTCCAGAAGCTTTCCGCTCGTATCCAGAATAACCGGTTTTCCGGCATTCTTACAGATTTTCACAAGCCGCTGGTAAGCAGTTCCGTCCAGTCCTTTCGGGACACTTCCGGACATCGCTACAACATCCGCCGTCTTCACCAGTCCCGAAAACTTTTCTTCAAATTTCTGAAAATCTTCTTCTGAAACAGTAAATCCGGGTTCGAGGAACTCCGTCTGCACATGATTTACTTCATCCCAAATATTGATACATGAACGGCTCTCAGCCTCCATGTGATAAAATTCGCTTTTAATGCCGAATGGCTTCAGAGAATCCACGATATAATTGCCTGCGTGTCCACCGACAAATCCGGTAGCTGTCACATCCGCGCCGGCGATGGATGCCGGCTTGGAAACATTAAGTCCCTTCCCTCCCGGAGTATAGGCACATTCTCTGACACGGTTCACCTCTCCGACCTGAAATCCGTCCACCACGTACCGTTTATCGATCGCGGCATTCAGTGTCACTGTCAGTATCATATCAAAAGCCTCCTAATCCTCATTGACCAGCATCAGTTTTCCTTTGACCAGCCCCGGTGTCTTAAACATCTGGAATGCTTCCTGTGCCTGGCTCATAGGCATTTTCTTGTAGATAAATCCCTCGTCAAATTTCAGCTGTCCTGTTGCAAAATAGTGTGCTGTAAGCTCCCACTCTTTGCCCGGGAACGGCGCGCTGTAGGACATCCATGAACCTGTCAGCTTGAATTCCTTTCGGTTCATCTGCTCCCAGAGATCCTGTGTAAATGACAGTGTCTCATGAGGTGTCCCGATAAAGCATACATGAGCTTTATTCGCAGCGAGTCTGAAAGCCTCCTGCATAGTCGGAACCTGTCCTGCCGTCTCGAATACATATCCGTATCCCTTTCCGCCTGTAATAGCCATCGCTTTCTCCATAAAGCCTTCTTCTGTTGTATTGATCACTTCATCTGCGCCAAGGCGTTTTGCAAGCTCCAGTCTTGCATCGCTGATATCAAACACAACGACCTTTTTCGATCCGAATATCTTTGTCCACTGCATGGTAAACATTCCGACAGTTCCGCCGCCTAAGATAGCAACATACTGTCCGCCCTGATAATCGTTCTGATATACACCGTGAAGAGCGACTGTGGCAGGCTCAAACATAGCTGCCTGCTCATAGGGGATGGATGCGTCATATACGACTGCATTCTGTTCCGGGATCACCACATAGTCTGCATTGCTTCCCTGCTCTCTGGAACCGATGAAGCTGTAATGTTTACACAGAGAAAAATTTCCGTTCTGGCAGTCATCGCATTTCATACACGGTTTGAGCGGAGCTCCGGATACATGGTCTCCGACTTTTACTTTTGTTACGCCCTCGCCGACTTCCACTACGTCTCCTGCAAATTCATGTCCGAGAACGATCGGGTAGAAGTGTACTCCGTGATTGAGTACACGCGGGATATCTGAACCGCAGATACCGGAAGCCTTTACTTTTACCTTGACTTCTCCCGGCCCCGGCGTCGGTTCTTCATAATCCATATAACGCACATCTTCATTTGCACATACAACAGCTGCTTTCATGTTTATCTGCCTCCTCTTTTTTTCATGATACCTTTTAACTGTTGATAAAGTTCTATATATGTATTGTAATTTTCATCGTACACTGCACGCTTTTCCTGATCCGGCTCATGGGATCTCTGATCCTGGACTGTCAGACTGACTGCCTCTTCGAAATCCGCATACATGCCAATCCCGACTCCTGCCAGTATTACAGCTCCAAGTGTGGTCGCCGTATCAGACGACGGGACAATGATCGGTTTTCCGGTTATATCGGATTTGATCTGTGTCCAGAGCAGAGAATTGGCTGATCCGCCCATTGCGCGCATTACTGTTACTTTCGCACCGGCTTCCTCCGCCACATCAAGATTATGCTTGAGAGCATAAGCAGTGCCTTCCATAGCCGAACGGATGAAATGTCCTTTCGTCTTGCTGAAATCAATGCCATAATATACGCCCTTGGCATCCGGATCCCAGATCGGGGTCCTCTCTCCTGACATATACGGCAGGAAGATCAGGCCGTCGCTGCCCGGCGCTACTGCCGCCGCTTCTTCGTTAAACAGATCAAGGGAACTCTTTCCCTGTTTCTTTCCTGTCTCTCTTTCATAGGCACCGAACTCTTTTTCCAGCCAGCGCATCACTCCGCCGCCTCCGGTCGTTCCGCCCTGCAGAAGCCAGTGTCCTGGGATCACATGATATCCCAGGATCAGGCGTTCATCCGCCTGATATGTATCAGTACAGATACTCATTCCGCCTGCCTGTCCCCCCTGTTCCTGGGTTTCTCCGCTGTGGATAACGCCGGCTCCGAGTGTACCGCACGCTGCGTCCAGGCCTCCTGCTGCCACCGGTGTCCCCGGCGCCAGTCCGCACTGTGCCGCTGCCTCTTCAGTCACAGTTCCGATAATGTCATGGCATGCATGGATTTCTGGAAGAATATCCGATGAAAATCCGAATGCAGCACACATTTCTTCATCCCAGCATCCCTTTCTCATATCGAAACAGTGAAGCCCATATCCCTGCGAAAGATCCTGGCTGATCACGCCTGTCAGTCTGTATGCGATAAAGCTGTTAGACTGCAGGATCTTGTATGTCTTTTCATATACTTCCGGTAAATTTCTCTTATACCAGATAATTTTCGGAGTCGTATATGAAGGCTGCAGTGGATTGCCGCATAATTCAAAAATTTTCTCCTTGCCGATCTTTTCATTATATTCATCACAGATATCTACTGCTCTTGTATCCATCCAGATCGGAGTGTTGGTCAAAACATTTCCCTCACGGTCAACCGCAATGGCAGACCAGCTCTGCCCGTCGATTCCCACACCTTTGATTTCAGCCGGATCGATTCCGCCTTTTTTCAACACCTCCGGTATGGCTTTGCACACAGCATCCCACCATTCATCCGGATTCTGCTCTGCCCATCCCGGATGTGGATAATACACCGGATAATCTCCGCTGCCGGACGCCGCTACCTGCCCGTTTCTTGTAAATACGGCAATCTTGCAGGCACTCGTTCCAATATCAATTCCTAACAGATATTCGCCCATAATCTTCTCCTTTATCCTGTATCAGACTTTATTGTTCAACGCTCTTACTGAACGGCCTTCAACAAATCCGGTCTTTAAAGTCACAGTCACTGTCGTCCGCTCTCCGTCAACGTCCTGCTGTTCAGCATCCATAATCCGGTCTTTGCCTTCCAGCTTTATGATCAGAGTCTCTGCAGCTTCCTGCGCGATCTTTGCCGTCGGCTGTGTAACGATACTGAGCCTCGGAACAGATGCCTTTGCGAAATCAATATTATCGAACCCGATCACTGACAGCTCTTCTGGAACATTGATTCCCAGATCATTGATCTCCATTATGGCGCCGACCGTCATCTCATAGTTCGAAATAAATACGGCAGTCATATCCGGATTGGCTTCCCGCAGCCGGCACATGGCGGCAGCGCCCCCGGCGATCGTATAATTACCACGTGCGATCAGGCTGTCGTCACATACGATCCCGGTCTCCCGGACTGCTCTCTGATATCCCCGCTGTCTCTCTCTGGCAGTATAGACATCTTCCGGTCCGGCGATCATGCCAATCTTTGTATGTCCCGCCTGTACCAGTCTTTTCACTGCATCTTCTGCTGCGCCTTCATTGTCCACCAGAATACAGTCACAGGCGACATCTCTCATTTTACGGTCGATCATCACGATCGGTTTTCCTGCTCTGAGGAACTTCTGAAAACCAGGATCTGATGTTCCTGTCGGCATAACGATCAGACCGTCTACCCGTCTGTGATAAAGGAAATCAACAGCCTCTTTTTCCCGTTCTATATCGGAACGGCAGTCACAGATCATTGTGGCATAACCATGGCTTCTTAAAATATCTTCTGCTTCTGTAATGATCTCTGCAAAGAAAATATTATTAAGCTCAGGGATAACGATCCCTATGGTTTTCGTCCGATTCGTCTTAAGCCCTCTTGCGACTTCATTTACTTCAAAATGAAGCTCTTTTATCGCTTCTTCAATCTTGATGCGGTTCTTCTCCCGGACGTTGCCTCCATTTAGATAAGAAGAAATAGTGGCAAGCCCGAGACCGGTACGCTTTGCGATATCTTTTATCGTCGCTCCCATTATGCACACCGCCTTTTATATGATCTTACTCTGCCTTTCCGTCGCAGCCGCACATCTTCATACGGATCTTAACCTGTTCTTTTACTGCTTCCATTCCGACTTTTCCCAGCTTCTTCGGATCATATGTCTCTGGTTTCTCCTCAAGAAGTTTCTTAACAGCGGCTGTGTATGCAGCTCTCAACTCTGTCGCAAAATTTACTTTGCACATACCGCGCTCTACACACTCTCTGACATCCTCTTCGCTCAGTCCGGATGCTCCGTGAAGTACCAGCGGTACGGATACAACTTCTTTGATCGCGCTTACTCTCGGCTTGTCAAGCACCGGTGTTCCTACATAGAAGCCATGGGCCGTGCCGATGGCAACTGCAAGTGAGGAGATTCCTGTACGCTCTGCAAATTCTTTTGCTTCCATCGGATCTGTATTAGTATCTGCATCAGCCTCAAGATCGTCTTCCTTTCCGCCGACTTTTCCAAGCTCAGCTTCAACCGGGATACCGATCGCTTTTGCCACATCTACAACTTTCTTTGTAATTGCGATATTATTTTCAAAATCCTCATGTGAACCATCGATCATGACGGATGTATAGCCCGCCTTCATTGCCTGTACAGCAAGTTCAAAGCTGTCGCCGTGATCCAGATGCAGGCACACAGGCACGGATACCTTCTCCGCTTCCGCTTTTACGATTGCTGCGTAAGTTTCAACTGTTCCGTATTTGATCGTACCGGGAGTTGTCTGAAGCATAACAGGTGCTTTCAGCTCCTCAGCAGCTGCGAGTACTGCCTTGACCATCTCCATGTTTTCGACGTTGAATGCGCCTACCGCATAACCGCCTTTCTGAGCATCTAAGAGCATTTTTTCCGAAGTAACTAATGGCATAATATTTCCTCCTTCTTTTTAAAACCGAAACGTTTCGGTTTTGCTTATGTATCTATGTTAATACATAAGCTGTATGAAGTCAAGCTAAATTGTAATTTTCATAAAAATGAGAGCTCTGTGACGAGCTCTCTGATATACTCCCAATCAACCGGTTCTGTCAGATGGTACAATGAGGGTCTGTGTCCCGGGGCATACACTTCCATATAATTATCAAATATATAAAATTCTGCAGCATCATCAACTACGCCATGCAGCACCGGCTCTGCCGAGCTTAACAATTGATTATATTTAAATATCATTCGTTCTGCCCGGTGCTCTGAAAGATATTCCGTAAGTTCGGCTGTATTCTTAATCTGTACATACTGATCCTTGCCTGCATTTGACGCAAGGCCGGCTTCAGAAATTCCATCTGCCTCAAAATGAAGTATATTCCCAATCGTATTCCGTTCCGTAGAAAGGCAGATTTTTCCTGTACAGAAAACACTTGCCGCCATTACTATAAATAAAATAACTGTTCCAAGCCGCTTTTTCTTTCCATGAATCGTTGCTTTCATACGATATTTTAACGTCCTGGCAGAAGCAGAGAGACATGTGGTAAATCCGCAGGCATTCCCTGCTGTTGTCAGCAGCAGCTCTGCATATTTTTTTCGCTTGGCAGAGTCGGCATCTTTCAGAACGATCTCATCACAGGAAAGCTCCAGGTCGTCTTCTGCTTTCCTTATAGCAGCCCAGACTAACGGATGAATCCAGCCCAATGCATTACAGAATCTCAGAAAAAATTTTGTATGAGCATCGTTTCTCTGTATATGATGCAGTTCATGAGAAAAGATCAGCTCTGCATCTTCAGTAGCATAAATCTGTTTCGGAAGATAGGTAATCCTGTGGTTCTTCCTCATTCCAACGGTCAAGGGTGTATCGATCATACCACAATATCTCAGCTCTATCGGAAAATACATTTCCATTTCCTCTTTTTGAGCATTCCACTTTTCTATCAAGTCCCTGTCATCTACAGGATAGGAATGTTTCCTCAAATTCCACACAAACCGTATATGAGAAATGATCTGTGCTAAAAATATGACGACAAATCCTGCGATCCATACACTGAGCAGTACTTGCATGAGCGCTTTCGGAATATAAAATACTATTTTCGGAGAAGTTGTTATATTGTACTGCATATTGGGCTGATAAAACAAAAACACCGGTATCAGCCAGAAAGTCGCACAAGTCTTAGCCGTATAATATTTTCTCAAAACCGGTAATAACGCCAAGAGTACCGTAAAATAGATACTGATAAATATAAAAACGTCTATAGCAATACTTAATATATACTGTTTGCCGTCAAAAGCTCCATAGATCCAATAATATATAACCGCAATTGTGACAAGCATAATCGGAAATATGATCGGATCGAACCAAACAACTGTATCGCCTTTTTCGGCCTTCCATTCGCTTAATCCGCCGTGCTCAGCTTTCCATGATCTCCGAAAACCAAAGGCCAGAAAAGATCCCAACACCAAAGCCCAGAAGATACGCAATATATACGCATACATCAGATCTGACATCTACAACTCCCCCTTTTCAAGAAGCCGCCTCAGTTCTTCCAGTTCCTCCTTTTTTATACCGCTGTCGCATAAGGCTGTTGCAAAACCTGCAACCGAACCATGAAACAACCTGTCCAGAAATGATCTGCTCTCCACCGCAAGATACTCTTTTTCCGAAATAAGCGGTTCGTACAGATTCGTCCGTCCTTCTTTTTGAAGAGAAAGAAATCCTTTTTCACAGAGTCGTGTCAATAGAGTCAGTATCGTTGTGGGAGCAAGAGGATGTGTCTTATTCAACGCACTCTCAATCGTCATTCTTGATACAGGTGTTGTTTCATTCCATATGATCTGCATAATCTCAAGTTCACTCTCCGGAAGACGTTTTATATCTTTCTCATTCATTTCATAACCACCTTTCTTCTACTATTGTAGAATAATTATATTCTACAATAGTAGAAGTGTCAAGCAACTCGTTTATACACAAATAAAAAAGACATCAGGTTTTCCGGTTTTCAGCCGCCCTGATGTCTCTATGTCATATCATTTATAACTCTTCAACATATTCTCTGTATTCCGATTCACTTGCGAAAAGCATGTATCTTCCGTTTACAAATCCCATATAACCTTCAGATGTAGTATATCCTTTCATACTGTCACCTCCACAACCTTTTAGGATCGATTTCTTAAGCTGGTTATAGTGTACAGTATTACATGTCCATTAAAACGGACTTTTCATCATTTTTTCGCCACTGATAAACAAAATCTCCATTGAATGCGCTGAACGAATGCGCTACAATAAATCTGTCTGCAGAAATGAATAAGGGAGATGGAGAAATTGTCAAATAAAATACAGCATTTAGCATCACAGGATGCACCTGAGATGCGTGGTGATTTATTTTCAGATGAAAAAGGCACTTATTCCCGGATTCTCTGCAGAGACGAACAGTTTGACGAAGGGCGGATTTCCCTTATTAAGCTGCTTATGAAAGCACTGATTGTCGGATTTGCGCCGATTTTTCTTGCGATATATATATATGCATGATGATTTCAAAAAGTGTAGGTGGACACATTGAACCGCAGTCGATACAGGCGTGGGTTTCATTGGCCGTTATTGTGGCAGGCTCCGGCAGTACCATACTTGCATTACGCAGCATTTCCAAATATAGTGCAGTCGGAAATAAATTCTATTATTATGTGTTGGATAAGAATATGGGACTGTTCTATACACATATAGGTATGGGGAACGTTGCGCATTACATAAAAGAACATGCGCCAATGGGTGAGAAGATTAAAAACAGAGTATCATTGATTTACATACTGCTATTCTTTTTGAGTAGAAATTCCAGCGTACGCATCATTCAACTATCAAGAATGGACTCATATTTCAAGATAAACAGAAAATATCAGTTTGCAGAAGAATTGCTCATGAATCAGAACCCTGGACAGTATTGTACAAAGATTATTGCAGTCAAAAGAATAAAATATTTTTCCAGAGGCTGTGAAGTATGGATTGTTACCATGAGTCAGGGTGTCGAGCGTGTAAATAAAATGATTATTTACCGCAGCACTTCGAATTACGCCACGCTTATGAAGAAACTGAATGAGCTTTATACAGGAAATGAAGTAATGGATTATGAGCTTTCCTGCGAACAGATAAAGCAGGTGAGAAGCATCATATATCGCAGAATGGGCGTATTTTGCTTTTCACTGTTCACTATGCTGTTGCTGATTCTCATCTCATATTATATGTATATGCGGGCATATCACAAAGCAGAAATATATGATATGGCCATTATCAGGCAGCTGGAATATTTTCTGGCACGCAGCAGCAAACGACGCATCATTTATATCATAATTGTTGCCGTAGATTTGTTGGTCGTGAGTTTTATAAAGATGGTGGTGGATCTGGCAAGCATTACAAGGTTTAAATGTGTCCCCGTCGAAGTGGTGGCATATTCTGAACGAAAGCATTCGCTACTGAATATATTTAATGATTTTAATTATTTTGCTACAGTCAGGTATAAAGGAGAGCTTATTCGCAGCGGCATGAGTAAGCAGATGTGGAAAAAGGGGAAGTTAAACAGAGCATATCTTGTGCTTCGGAAAAATGTGCCGTATTGCATAGTAGAGAGACTATGATTGGCGGATAGTCTTCAGCTAGAGATCCGAATCCCAACTTCTCTTACTCTACTCTCGTAAATTTCTCATCTGCGTATTCGCATTCCATTCCGGATGCATCATCCAGGATGGAAAATGAAACTGCCCGTCCCCAGGTGGGATTGTCATATGCAATGATTTCTTTGGCGTCGGCTGCGTCTCGTTCTGTCAGTGAAGTAATATACATGAATTCCTGTTCCGTCCATTTCCCGTCGACAAGTACAGAAACCATAAAATATCTGCCGGAACTCTCATCAACGTCAAATACAATACGGGTATTCCCACTTTCATTGACCCATTCGCCGATTAACTGGCTGAAAGCAAAGGCTTCTGCTTCTGCCTGCTGCTCTTCCAGTTCTCTTTGGGCATCCTTCTCTTCCTGAGTATAATAAGCATCTGTATCGCCATTTACCATATATCCAATATCATCTGCCCAGGCAGAAACTAACATGGCGTAGGAATCAGAATCCAGATACCTCACATCAAAATACAAATCTCTGTCGCTTTCCCACACCCTGAGACCGGATATCCGGGCTGCATCGTCTGTTTCTATCGTAAGAGCATCTCCGGCAAATGAGAATTCAGGTTCTACCTCTAAGACAGAAAAATCCGATTGGAAACAATTCACATCTTCTACGCCGGAAAGAGAGTCCTTCGCAAATGTTACAACAAGCCTGTCCGGATAAACCTCTGTCTTTTTGATCCTGATCTTAAGAACTGCTTCATTCTCATAAGTGTAGGTTGTAATCTTATTTCCGCAGGCAGAGAGCATGCCCGAAAGTATTATCATGATTCCCAAGAACAGAACGCATTTCTTCATAGGATTCACTGCTCCTCTCTGTCCTGAATCTCCTTCTCAACTCGATGGATGGCACGCACGTTGCTTACAAGAATAACAATACCAAAAATTACGAAAATGACACCGAAGAAAAGTATTGTCATAGCGTGAAACAGGACAGCAAGTACGAACATAGCTAAAGCTGCTATTAACATCACAATACTCATAATGAAAAGAGCCGGTTTTGTTACTTTGGGATCATTTGTCTGATAATGATACGAGACAGAATTTCCCTTGAAATATCTTTCACGCGGTTCTGTTCTTCTGCCATGTGTTCTTCTGGTATTGATCCAGCCGTCCTCTTCCGTGGTCGTGATTTTTTTCTTTGTTCTGTAAGTACCATTTTCGTTGATCGTCTCTCGCTTTTCTACTTTCATAAACCGGACATCTCCTTTCTTTTCCCTAATTGAGCTCTTGCCTCTTTATGTATAATTCAATGACAATAAAGTGGCTTATGTACTCAATATTGTAATCATAATAATTGCAAATGTAAAGTCGAATCGTATACGGTAAACCGTGTACATGGTTTCAACCGAAAGGCTGAACTGTTACAGAGAACGGAAAAAACACCTGAAAGATTACTCTCTCAGGTGCTCCCTCTCATTCCCGGTATTTATCTGTATACCTTCAAAACTACATACAAAGAATCATCATCCATCTTCACCTATTCCGCTTTGGTTATGCCCTCGACCTATTAGTAACAGTCAGCTCCATGCGTTACCGCACTTCC
>CAMMSL010000056.1 GCA_946499505.1 uncultured Lachnoclostridium sp. | reverse complement strand
GAAAGGTGATTTTATGTCAGAGGCAAAATGGTATGTAGTTCATACTTATTCAGGGTATGAAAACAAGGTAAAAGCGAACATTGACAAGACAATCGAGAACCGCCATCTGGAAGACCAGATCCTTGAGGTCCGCGTTCCCATGGAGGAAGTGACAGAACTCAAGAACGGCGTTCAGAAAGCAGTCCAGCGCAAGATGTTTCCGGGCTATGTCATGATTCACATGGTCATGAATGACGACACCTGGTATGTAGTTAGAAATACCAGAGGCGTGACGGGATTCGTAGGACCGGGATCCAAGCCGGTTCCGCTGGAAGAGAGCGAGATGGCTAACATGGGTATCAAACACGACAATGTTGTTGTCAACTTCGGCGTGGGCGATACAGTTGTCGTGCTCAGCGGCGCATGGGAGGGAACTGTCGGCGTTGTGCAGAGCATGAACGAACAGAAGAAGAGCCTGTCTATCAATGTAGAGCTGTTTGGCCGCGAGACACCGGTTGAACTTGGTTTTTCAGAAGTGAAGAAAATGGATTAAAGATGAGTGGGAGGGGCATAGCTCCGTAAGTACCACAAGGAGGTAATTGAAATGGCAAAAAAAGTAGAAGGTTATATCAAATTACAGATTCCTGCCGGCAAGGCAACTCCGGCACCACCGGTTGGTCCTGCACTTGGACAGCACGGTGTAAACATCGTTGAATTTACAAAGCAGTTCAACGCGAGAACAGCAGACCAGGGCGACCTGATCATCCCGGTTGTAATCACTGTATACAATGACAGAAGCTTCAGCTTCATTACAAAGACACCGCCGGCAGCAGTTCTGATCAAGAAAGCATGCAAGATCCAGTCTGGTTCAGGCGTGCCGAACAAGAACAAAGTTGCAACGATCACAAAAGCTCAGCTTCAGGAAATCGCAGAGATGAAGATGCCTGACCTGAACGCAGCATCCGTAGAGGCTGCTATGAGCATGGTGGCAGGAACATGCCGTTCCATGGGTGTAGTTGTAGAAGAGTAGAGCACTTGGCGATGCGCCAGATTTTAGAAGCTATGAAACAGAAGTGGGAGGGGAACGTTCCCGCCAATACCACAAGGAGGTTATTGTAAAATGAAACGAGGAAAGAAATATATCGAAGCTGCGAAACTGATCGAGAGAGGAAACCTCTACGACAGAGACGAAGCAGTGGCACTTGTTAAAAAAGCAGCAGTAGCAAAATTTGACGAGACGATCGAGGCTCATATCAGAACAGGCTGTGACGGACGTCACGCAGATCAGCAGATCCGTGGTGCGGTTGTACTTCCGCACGGAACAGGTAAGAAAGTCCGCATCCTTGTGTTCGCTAAGGACGCAAAGGCTGAGGAAGCAAAAGCAGCAGGAGCTGATTTCGTAGGCGGAGATGAGCTGATCCCGAAGATCCAGAATGAAGGATGGCTTGACTTCGACGTAGTTGTTGCAACACCGGATATGATGGGCGTTGTAGGACGTCTCGGACGTGTACTCGGACCGAAAGGTCTCATGCCGAACCCGAAAGCTGGAACAGTTACAATGGATGTAACAAAGGCAATCAACGAGATCAAAGCCGGTAAGATCGAGTACAGACTTGACAAGACAAACATTATCCATGTACCGATCGGTAAAGCTTCATTTACCGAAGAGCAGTTAGCGGACAACTTCCAGACGCTTATCGATGCAATCAACAAGGCAAGACCGGCAGCTGTTAAGGGACAGTACCTGAAGAGCATCACTCTTACATCTACAATGGGTCCTGGCGTAAAGGTTAATCCTCTGAAGCTTGCATAATTTTAGATGAATATAAGATCCTCATACTATGTAAACGGTATGGGGATCTTTTTTATATTCCGTATTACGGCCCGAACCAGGCAGCCGGATTGAGAAGTCTGGAGTTTGCAGTGGCT
Source organism: uncultured Lachnoclostridium sp. (assembly GCA_946499505.1). Lineage (GTDB taxonomy): Bacteria > Bacillota > Clostridia > Lachnospirales > Lachnospiraceae > Mediterraneibacter. Next base: position 10,436 of record CAMMSL010000056.1, on the reverse strand, counting down.
TTACACTTTTTGTGCGCACATGATATAATGATTGCGCAAAATGATTGACAAAGCGCAGGGGTTCTGCCGGAAAAGCAGCGGAATAAGACAATGGGAGGATACAATGAGTCTGATCAACAGAATTCCCCATGATTTCTATAAATTATTTACAAGTAAATATACGGAATATTACATGACCTTCCTCGTGGCAATCTATGATGCCATGGAACAGTCCTACTCTGTGCTCGGACTGACGGAGAAAGAATGCCGGGCTGTTATGAATGAGAAGATTGCCGCGGCGGCGATCCTGTGGGATGCGGAAAATTATGACGAAGAGGGCGTGTTTCTTACCCGGTCCAATATGGCGTCGGTCTGCCTGAAACATTTTGAAGACTGGGGATGGCTCAAGCAGGATTATGATGAAACACTGAACAGCTATGTGGTCACATTCCCGGAGTACAGTCAGATGTATGTGGAGCTTTTTGCCCGGCTGCTGGATGAGAGTGACAGTCAGGAGCGGGAGAGTGTTCTTGCGATCTACAGTTATCTGTATACATACAGCGTAGATAGTGAGAAGAATAATGAAATACTCAGGAGCGCCCTGAATGCATCGAAAAGACTTGTACGTATGCTGGTCAATATGCAGGACGGCATGAGAGAGTACTTTGACGAGCTTTCCAGACAGAAGGATTTTAAGGGGATTCAGGACGTCCTTGTAAAAGAGATCAACAACAGCGACAGCCGGAAGTACGCCATCCTTACGACAACGGACAGCTTCTACCGGTACAAAGAAGCCGTCAAGGAACTGATCGTGAAGAATCTGGATGAAAACGAGGTGCGCAGAAGGAAGAAAGAGCGGGAACTGACAGGCCTTGAGCAGGGGACGCCGGCATTTGTGCGCTGTGAGCGTGCGATCGGGCTCTGCGATGAAGCTGCGGATATTATGTTCCGGATCGAGCGGCAGTCGGACGTGATCGAGCGCAGATACAATAAGCTGATCGAGCAGAAGACAATATTTGCAGGCCGGGCGGCGGCCCGCATCCGTTATATTATGCAGGAGGGCGCGGACGGCGATGACCGGACGGCTGTTTTTGTCAGCCTTCTGAACAGGAGCAGGAAGAAAGAGGAGATTCTGGAGTGCCTCTCGGAGCGCGTCCGGATGAGCATGCCGCATCAGCTTATGTCTCAGGAGAGTCTGTACCGCAGAAAATCGTCGGAAAGAGATGAATTTGTCCCTCAGGCTGTAAAACCGGAGGAGCAGACGGAAACGGATCAGATGGACAGCTTTGTCCTGAAGCCTCTGTATACACGAAAGGAGATTGAACACTTCCGCAGGAAGAATGAGAAGGATGGAGTGTTCTGTGTGACAGAGGATACCGTACAAAACGTGGAAGATCTGGAAAAGCTGTTCTTTGTCTGGCAGGAGGCGACTGAGACGGCTGAGAGCAGTCAGGAGATCGAACTTGGCGATGAGCAGGAAAACAGTTCCGGATTCCGCTATTCCACTTTAAAAATCCGCAATGCAGATTGATCTGCAGTATGTGAAGTGCCGGAAATGAGGATGGCATAAAAGTGAGATTGAGGCATCATGAAAGGAAGTATTTATGTTTACATATCTGGAAGAACTGACAGTGACAGAAGCAGAACAGGTGAGAAAGACGATACAGGCGCTGTTCCGGCAGACCTGTATCCTTCAGGTGAAGTATGATCCGGCCACGCTGACGCCGAGGGACAATCCGCAGTATGAGATCTGCGCAAGGCACAGAGGATTTATCGAAAACTATATCGAAGTGCTCGGCTGCGAGCTTGTCCACGATGCGCAGGAGCACATATTCCGACTGTCCGGAGAGCATATGCCGCGTGAGAAGCTGAGCCTTACAAGTACGGTGATCCTGCTTCTGATCAAGCTGATCTACAGAGACCGGATCATGGGAGAGGGGCTGAACGCTCCGCTTACGATTTTGAAAGAAATCCGTGAATACGGCAGGAATACAAACCTGATCACGGAAAAACTGACACAGGCCCAGTGGCGTGAGGCGCTCTATCTGCTGCGGATCCATCAGATTATCGATCTGCCCGGGGCTGTGAAAGATGTGGAAGACGATACGCCGATCTATATCTACAGTACTGTGAATCTTTTTGTGACGGCGGCGGATATTAATGCGCTGATCGAGGAATACAGAGAAGAGGAGGAAGAGCATGAGACAGCCGAAGAAATTATTTACCCGCATTCTGATCAATAACTGGGGCGGCATCAGCCATAAGATACTTCAACTGCACGAGTATGTAAACCTCTTCAGCGGAAAGAGCGGCTCGGGGAAATCTACGGTGATGGATGCGATTCAGGTCGTTCTCTATGGCAGTGTATCTGCGAATTTTCTGAACAAGGCGGCAGATGATTCGAAAAATAAACGAAGTGTGCTCAGCTATCTGCGCGGAGCTCAGAAAGACGGAAGCGCAAACAGGGCGGGGGTGGATTTCTGTTCCCAGATCGTGATGGAGATCGAGGATACGGGCACTCACATTACCACCTGTATCGGTGTGGCTTTTGAAGTGGGAAAGAATGATACGGAACTCAGGCGGTACAACTTCTTCAGTCATTCCGGAAAGATGCCGGAGGATGAATATCTCTGCGACGGTGTGCCATATACCATCGACCGGATCAGAAAGCTGGCAAAAGAGCGGTCCGTCAGTGTGGATAACCGGGGGCACGGAGATGTGAACCGTGTCTATCCGTCAAAGGAAGCCTATCTGAATACACTCTATGAGGTGATCTTCGGCTATGTGGAGCAGGGGCGGATGATCACTATGGAGAAGAGCGCCATTGCGCTGCGGATGACAAGCGGGACAGGACAGTTCATCCGGGATTATATGTTCCCTAAGAGCCGGGAAAATACGGTGGCCGTGATCAGCGAGCAGCTGGGAGCCTACCGGGAGATCCGGGAACGGGTGGAGGATCTGGAGAAGAGGATTGAAATGCTGGACGCGGTCCATGCGGCGGATCTGGAACTTACCGGCGTCCGTGCGGATAAAGTACGCTTAGAGACGATCCTTAAATATATCGAGATCGAGGGATGCAGGGCGAAACTTGCTTCCCGGGGCGATGATCTGGATCGTGCAAAAGATGCGGCGGGAAAAGCACAGGAAAGGCAGAACAGGCTTCAGGAAGAACTTGCCACGCTCAGGAACCGGCTCATCGATGTCAAGGCGGAGCTGAAAAAGAGCGACTACGGTCAGAAACAGCAGGAACTTCAGGAGATGGAGCATACCATTCGGCTTCTGGCGGACAGTTCCGCGGACTGGCGCAGGATCATAAACGGGCTGAAGCGCTGGGAAGATGATGAGACTGCCACAGATTACGTGAGCAACCGGGCCCTGCAGCTGATCGATGATTTTGCCCGCGGGGAGGTTACGGAAGAGGCCTGCGGCGAACTGCGGACACATTTAAAAGCGGCCATGGACAATATTTCGGAAGAGCTGGCAGAGACGGCGGTATCCATCCGCGAAACAGCGAAGGAGCTTCGGGAGAAAGAGGAAGCTCTGGAGGATATGAATAATGACAGAAAGCCGTATCCGAAAGAACTCAAGGAGGCAAGACAGCAGCTCCAGAGTGCATTGAGCGACCGCTACGGAAGGACGATCCATGTGCACATCCTGGCGGATCTTTTTGATATTACGGACGAGAAGTGGAAAAATGCAGTGGAAGGAAGGCTCGGGCGTCTGAAAAAGAGCATGATCACTGAACCTGCGTATGCTCTGGACGCGGCGAAGATCTTCCGGAAGATGAAGCGGTTCGAAGAGGCGGATCTGATCAACAGTGCCGCCATAAAAAGAGAGTCGCCTGCAGCAGAGAGAAATTCATTATATGAAGCGGTACATACGGATCTGGATTATGTGGACTGGTGCCTGAAACGGTATCTGGGCAGGATTCAGAAGTGCGAGACAGTGGAAGAACTGGACAGCGTGCGCGACGGCGTGACGCCGGACTGCTATTCTTACAGCAATTACATTTTCCGCCATCTGCGCAGCAGAGATTATACGAAGGGCGCCTGCATCGGGACAAGGATATCGAAAGCCCGCTTAAGAGAGCTGGCGGACGAGATTGAAAGCCTTCAGGAGAATCTGATCGGAGAGCGCCAGAGAGAAGCCGCTCTTAAGGACGCCCAGAAGTATGAGGCGCTGACTCAGGAAACGGGACAGCTTCTTCGTCTGTCCTCGGCGGCGGATGAGCTGGAGGAATACTATCGGAAGCAGGAAAAGCTTCAAAAAGAATTGAAGGAACTGGAAGACGGAACGAGGACCGCAGAACTGAAAGCCGAGCAGGAAATGCTGGAAACGAATGTCACAGAAAAAGAACAGGCGTCACAGGATATCCAGAAAGAACAGATCCGCCTTGGCGGAGTAGTTCAGACAGCGGAGCGTGATATCCGGGATCTGAAGTCAAAACTTGATGAGCTTACGACCGGATTTGTGGAAAACAAGGAACTGACGGAAGAGGTGACGGCGGAGATTGCAAAACGCACGGAATCCGGGTACCGTCAGTCGGTGAAAACACAGTTTGAACGGCTCGCCGAAAAGGAGGCGGAACTTGCGGATGAGAGGACCATTGCGAGAAACCGTTTCAACAGGGAGTATCCTGCATACGGTTTCACGGGAGTGGAACATTCCAACGAGCTTTACGATCAGGTGCTTGAGCGCTGCCGGAAAGATTTTGAACCGAAATATAAAGAAGAATTCCGGAAGCAGTACGAGCTTGTCTACCATTCCCTCAGGGACAATGTGATCGCTACGATACACGGGGAGATCAAGGCGGCTTACCGCCACAGGAGAGACATCAACCGGATGCTCTCGAAGATCCGTTTCTCTGACAGTATTTATCAGATTGATATCCTGCCGGCGAAGAATGAGAACGGTCAGTTCTACGATATGCTGATGGCCGAGGAACTTGACAGCAAGGTAATTGATACCGGCGGTATAGACGGACAGATGAGCCTCATGGAGGACGACTTTTTTCGGAAATATGAACAGAAGATCCGGCTTCTTACAGAGAAGTTCATGCCTCTGCGTGAGGAGGACAGCCAGAACCGGGAGAAACACCGTCAGGAGATGGAGAAGTTTGCCGACTACCGCAATTATCTGACCTTCAGTATGTACGAGCAGGTGATCGATGAAAACGGAATGGAGAAAAAGAATTATGTAGACGATATGGCGGGCGTGGACTCGGGCGGAGAGGGACAGAACCCGAAATACGTCGCGCTGCTTGCAGGGTTTGCCATGCTGTATATGCAGCAGAGCAACCGGGATTCCAAGATCCGTCTCGTGCTCCTTGACGAAGCGTTCTCCAAGATGGATAAAGAGCGGAGTGAGGTTTGCCTGCGGTATGCGCGGGAACTGGAACTCCAGCTTATCGTCTGCGTGCCGGACGAGCGTCTTCAGTCGCTGATCCGGAATGTGGACAGCGTATATGGATTCCGGAGATTTAAGAATCAGGTCAGTATGATGCATATCGATAAGGGAAATTACCTTGAAATGATAGAGGGAGATGATACGGATGGAGTGTCTGACAAAGTATCTGATCCGGACAGCTGACGGCTCCGCCTACCGTTCGGGAAATCTGGACGGGATGCGCCATCCTGCCGTGGACGGGAAAATGATCCGCGCGGCGGGCGGCATGAGAAAGCTTCTGGAAGAGGCAGATGAACTGGAGAAGGCGGGGCTGATCCGGACAGAGCGGAAAAATCTGGGAGCCGATATTGTGCGTATTCATTATCCGGTCAGTGCAATTCCGGAGCTCTGCCGGCGTGCCGGAGTGGAAGATCCCAGGGAAAGACAGCTGAGATGGATCCCCACTGCGGGAAAATGGGCGCGCGAAGCGGAAGGAACTTTTCTCGAGGCATATTATGGAACACTGATGCAGCGGCTGGAGTCCGGGCAGGAGGTAAAGAAGCCGGATATGGAGGATGAGGATTTCTTCCGCTGTCTGAACCGGGCGGCGGCAGTTGATACTCCGGTCTGGAGAAGAGAGTTCAGTAGTGAAGTGCTGCACGACTCCAAACTGTTCGAGAAGAAATATCAGGATAAAGTCGTGACCGTGCTGGAAAAGTATTCTCCCCTGAGTGAAGAAGGAATGACAGCGGACGATATCCTGAGAGTGCACGGGATCAAGACTTACTCTCAGACGCTGGAGTGGAAAGGCCCTCTGATCTACCGGATCGGAAACGGAAGTCCGATCGACAGTTCTGTAAATATATTCGGGACCGTGATCAATGCACAGACACTGGAACAGGCAGTGCCGGCAGCGGTTCCGGGAATCCGGCGGATCCTGCTGATTGAGAATAAGGCGAATTATGAATCTATGGACTTCCGGGCGGATACGCTCTACATATACTGCCACGGGTTCTTTTCTCCGAAAGAATTAAAGTTCCTCGGTACACTGACCGAGATCGCAGGAGAGAATACGGAATATCTGCACTGGGGCGATATGGATCTGGGCGGTATCAGGATTTTTCTGTATAATCAGCGGAAACTATTTCCGGGACTGAAGCCGTACCGGATGGATCCGGCTGCATATGAAACCGCCATAGCGGAAGGAGCGGGCATTCCCCTGAAAAAGGAAAAGAAAGAAAAACTTCAGAAGTTGGATGCAGGTGATCTGGAGGAAATGAAGAACTGTATTCTGAAAACAGGATTGGAAATTGAGCAGGAAGCTTTGCTGTTACCAGAAAAAATCAGAAAAGTACTTGACAAATAAGAGGCGGAGTGTTATGTTAATACAGCAACTGCCGAAGACAGTAGGTGCTGTAAAGCGTAAGGTTCAAAACGCCTACCGAGGAGAGTCAGATTTATTACGTGAGTATGAATTTACAAACCTCTGTGTCTTTGCGGCACAGGGGTTTTTACTTTGGCAGTACACGCACTATGTAACAGTTCAGCCCGCGTCATTCGTAAAACCGCACTTCGTGCTTATTGCGGCTGACGCCGCTGTTTTACTCATTGACGGGCGCTCAGCTCATCTGAATCCCAGTCGACGGATTCTTATGCAAGCATAAATCCGTCGACTGGCATCAGATAGCTGAACTGTTACAGCAGAATATATAAGGAGGTGTACCAGAAGTGGCAAAAGTTGAATTAAAACAGCCGATCGTTGAGGCAATCGCAGAAGAGATCAAAGACGCTCAGTCAGTTGTGCTTGTTGATTACCGCGGACTTACAGTAGCTCAGGATACAGAGCTTCGTAAACAGCTCAGAGAAGCCGGCGTTGTATACAAGGTATACAAGAACACAATGATGAAGAGAGCTTTTGAAGGAACTGAGTTTGAAGGCCTTGAGAGCTGTCTGGAAGGACCGAGCGCTATCGCAGTATCCAAAGATGATGCGACAGCACCGGCAAGAATTCTGTGCAATTTCGCAAAGGATGCACCGGCACTCGAACTGAAGGGCGGTGTCGTAGAAGGAAATGTCTATGACGTAGCAGGGCTGACAGAACTGTCCAAGATCCCGTCAAGAGAAGAACTTCTCTCCAGACTGCTTGGAAGTATGCAGTCACCGATTGCAAACTTTGCTCGTGTTATTAAGCAGATTGCTGAGAAAGACGGCGAAGCGGCACCGGCAGAGGAAGCAGCAGCTGAGACAGCTGAAGCACCGGCAGCTGAGGCAGAGGCTCCGGCAGCAGAGTAAGCGCAAAAGCGTGCATGGTTGTGTGCGGGAAACGTGCATGGCATGAATAACAGCAGGAATATGACCTGCAGAACAAAATGATATAAAAAGAAAGAATAATGGAGGATATCAAAAATGGCTAAATTGACAACAGCTGAAATGATCGAAGCGATCAAAGAGTTATCAGTATTAGAGTTAAACGAGCTTGTTAAGGCTTGTGAAGAAGAGTTCGGCGTATCTGCAGCAGCAGGCGTTGTAGTTGCAGCAGCAGGCGGAGACGCAGCAGGCGCAGCAGCAGAGAAAGATGAGTTTGATGTAGAACTTGTATCTGCAGGCGCATCCAAGGTTAAAGTTATCAAGGCTGTTCGTGAGATCACAGGTCTTGGACTGAAAGAGGCTAAAGAGCTCGTAGACAACGCTCCGAAGGTAGTAAAAGAGGCTGTTTCCAAGGCAGAGGCTGAGGAGATCAAGACTAAACTTGAGGAGCAGGGTGCAGAGGTTAACCTGAAATAATCACTCTGAAGAGTTTTCGGGCGTATCTGCCCGGGATGAGCGGAATATGCGGGGCTGCGGAAGCAAGTTGACTTCTGCTGCCCCGTATGTTGTTAAAAAGGGGCGTATGATACCACATATGCCGAAAAATGTCAAGAAAAAAAGAGAAATAGTTGTTGACAGTAAAAAGAGTTTTGTGATATAGTAAAAAATGCACTATTATGGAAAGGTATGCCATACACGACGCATTATTATGATGTCACAAGGCTCTTTTCATTATGTATAGATTAACAAGAGGAGTGAAACGTCAATGGAGAAAAACAGGATCCGTCCCATTAAAACCGGAAACAGCTTCCGCATGAGCTATTCCAGGCAGAAGGAAGTATTGGAGATGCCCAATCTCATTGAGGTTCAGAAAGATTCCTACCAGTGGTTTCTTGACGAAGGACTCAAAGAGGTATTCGACGATATTTCCCCCATCTCAGATTTCAGTGGACATCTGAGTCTGGAATTTGTGGATTTCACACTCTGCGAAGATGATGTGAAATACACGATTGATGAGTGCAAAGAGCGTGATGCGACTTATGCGGCACCCTTGAAAGTGAGGGTAAGGCTCCACAACAAAGAGACTGATGAGATCAACGAGCATGAGATCTTCATGGGAGATCTGCCGCTGATGACAAAGACAGGTACATTTGTTATCAACGGGGCAGAACGTGTCATCGTCAGCCAGCTTGTGCGTTCCCCGGGAATTTATTATGGTATCGCCCATGATAAGCTCGGTAAGAAACTCTATTCGGCGACCGTTATCCCGAACAGAGGCGCATGGCTTGAGTATGAGACTGACTCCAATGACGTTTTTTACGTGCGCGTTGACCGTACGAGAAAAGTGCCGATCACAGTGCTGATCCGTGCGCTTGGTATCGGTACGAACGCTGAGATCATTGATCTGTTCGGAGAGGAACCGAAGATTCTTGCCAGCTTTGGAAAGGACACTGCTGAAAACTATCAGGAGGGTCTGTTAGAGCTGTACAAAAAGATCCGTCCGGGCGAGCCGCTTGCAGTAGACAGTGCTGAGAGTCTGATCAACAGCATGTTCTTTGACCCGAGACGTTATGATCTGGCGAAAGTAGGACGCTATAAATTTAATAAGAAACTGATGCTCAGAAACCGTGTGAACGGCTGTGTCCTGGCAGAAGATGTTGTCAGCCCGCTGACAGGTGAAGTTGTAGCTGAAAAGGGGACAAAGATCACACGTGAGATCGCGGATACTATCCAGAACTCTGCTGCTGAGTACCTGTGGGTGGAGGGAGAAGACGCTTCCAGAAACATCAAGATCCTGTCTAATATGATGGTGGATCTTCAGGCAGTTGTCGACATTGACCCGAAAGAGGTCGGCGTGACAGAGCAGGTATACTATCCGGTACTGGCAGGCATCATCGAGGAGTCCGCAGGGGATATCGATGAGATGAAGCGTATGATCAAACGCGACATCCACGATCTGATCCCGAAGCATATTACGAAGGAAGATATTCTTGCTTCTATTAACTATAATATCCATCTTGAATACGGCATCGGAAATGATGATGATATCGACCATCTGGGCAACCGCCGTATCCGTGCGGTAGGAGAGCTTCTCCAGAACCAGTACAGAATTGGTCTGTCCCGTCTGGAGAGAGTTGTGCGTGAGCGTATGACGACACAGGATCAGGAGGGGATTTCCCCGCAGTCACTGATCAACATCAAGCCGGTGACAGCAGCGGTAAAAGAGTTCTTCGGTTCTTCCCAGCTGTCCCAGTTCATGGATCAGAACAACCCGCTTGGTGAGCTGACTCATAAGAGACGTCTCTCCGCACTTGGACCGGGAGGACTTTCCAGAGACCGTGCCGGATTCGAGGTGCGTGACGTACACTATTCTCACTACGGAAGAATGTGTCCGATCGAGACTCCCGAGGGTCCGAACATCGGTCTGATCAACTCTCTTGCATGTTATGCAAGGATCAACCAGTACGGATTTATCGAGGCGCCGTACCGCAAGGTCGACAAATCAGATCCGGCAAATCCGCGTGTAACAGATGAAGTAGTCTACATGACTGCAGATGAAGAAGATAATTACCATGTGGCTCAGGCGAATACACCTCTGGATGAGGAAGGACATTTCGTAAATAAGAACGTGTCCGGTCGTTATCGCGAGGAGACACAGGAGTATGAGAGAAATAAATTCGACTACATGGACGTATCCCCGAAAATGGTATTCTCCGTGGCTACGGCGCTGATCCCGTTCCTGCAGAACGACGATGCGAACCGTG
>CAMMSL010000055.1 GCA_946499505.1 uncultured Lachnoclostridium sp. | reverse complement strand
AAATCAGGGATATAGCCATTTTTTCTTTCTTAAACTGTCAAAGACGGGATTATAGCACAGCGAAAGAACCGCGTCTATCTATTATTTTTCTGTTCTCTCGCACAGCAGGAATCTGCACTGCTGCAGATATCTGCCGGAAATTAAGCAAAATCAAACAGTGACAGCTGATTGCTCTGGGGCAGGTCTCCGAACAGTCCCAGCTCCTGCATCAGATCGATTACGGTCTTGCTGACTTTTGTCCTCTGGCGGAAATCATCAAGCGACAGATATGGGCCGTCTTTTCCCGCCTCTTCTACTGCTTCGGCCGCCTTGTCCCCCATTCCTTCAATGCTGGCAAAAGATGGCATCAGTTTGCCGCCCACAATCTGGAACATTTTAGCTTTTGCCTTATACAGATCGATAGGAACAAACTCGAATCCGCGGGCATACATCTCCTGCACGATCTTCATGTCTTTCATGACATCCTGCTCTTTCTTGCTGAGTGTATCGCTTCTTTTCTTATAATCCTGCATATAGTAATTCAGCTTGTCTTTTCCCTGACACATGATCTCATAGGAGAATGCGTCAGCACGGATGCTGAAATAAGCCGCATAATATGCCAGCGGGTAATGAATCTTACAATATGCAATACGGTACGCCATCATAACATAGGCCGCGGCATGGGCTTTCGGGAACATATAGCTGATCTTCTTACATGACCAGATATACCAGTCCGGAACGTCCTGCGCTTTCATGGCTTCCTCCCACTCCGGCTTCAGCCCCTTTCCTTTACGCACACTCTCCATGATCGTAAATGCCAGCGCACTTTCCACTCCCTTATTGATCAGGTAGATCATAATATCATCACGGGTACAGATTGCAGTCGAAATTGTCGCTTTACCCGATTTTACCAGTTCCTGCGCATTTCCCAGCCATACGTTAGTTCCGTGGGACAGTCCGGAGATGCGGATCAGGTCCGACAGAGTCTGCGGCTTCGTGTCCTCCACCATCTGGATAACAAAGTCTGTTCCGAATTCCGGGATTCCAAGGCATCCCAGCTTGCATCCGTCGATATCCTCCGGTTTGATTCCGAGTACCTCCGTACCATGGAAGAGCTCGATAACTTCTTTGTCATCCAGAGGAATATCCGTGGCGACAAAAGGATGATCCTCATTATATTCGTTGTCCATTGCATCTGAAGTAATATAATCTTCCAGAGTACGGATCATGGTCGGATCATCGTGTCCGAGAATATCAAGTTTCAGCAGGTTGTGGTCAATGGAATGGTAATCGAAATGGGTCGTAATAATTCCGCACTCCATATCATTCGCCGGATGCTGTACCGGAGTAAACTCATTAATATCATGTCCGTGGGGAAGCACGACAATACCTCCGGGGTGCTGCCCGGTGCTGCGCCGGATACCGGTACAGCCTTCCGTGATCCTCTCAATCTCACAGCGGCGTTTTCTCTGCTCTCTCTCTTCATAATAATTCTTAACAAACCCGTAGGCCGTCTTATCCGCCAGTGTTCCGATTGTCCCGGCTTTGAATGTATGTCCCTCTCCGAAAAGCACTTCTGTATACTTGTGGGCTTTTGCCTGATAATCTCCCGAGAAGTTCAGGTCGATATCCGGCTCTTTATCTCCCTTGAATCCAAGGAAAGTCTCAAACGGGATATCAAAGCCCGCCTTGACAAGCGGTTCACCGCACACCGGACAGTTCTTATCCGGCATATCAAAGCCGCATCCCCCCGCAAATGCTCTCACTTCTTCCGATTCAAAATCGCTGTAATGACATTTTTTGCAATAATAATGCGGACTTAACGGATTAACCTCCGTAATTCCCGACATAGTCGCCACAAAAGATGAACCGACAGAGCCTCGGGAACCTACCAGATATCCGTCCGCATTTGATTTCCACACCAGCTTCTGGGCAATGATATACATTACGGCGTATCCGTTGGAAATGATCGAGTTAAGCTCTTTTTCCAGACGTTCGGACACCTGCATCGGCAGTTCTTCCCCGTACATCTCATGTGCTTTTCTGTAACAGATATCCCTCAGTTCCTGATCGGAATTTTCAATTACCGGAGGACATTTGTTGGGATTTACCGGTGAGATCTTCTCAATCATGCCCGCGATCTTCACCGGATTATCCACCACGATCTCACGGGCTTTGGCGGCGCCCAGGTAGGCGAACTCGTCCAGCATCTCCTCTGTTGTCCGCAGAAAAAGCGGAGCCTGATCGTCTGCGTCGTCAAATCCTTTTCCCGCCATAATGATCCGTCTGTAAACTTCATCGTCAGGATCAAGAAAATGAACGTCGCACGTAGCGACCACAGGCTTTCCGAACTTTTCGCCGAGTTCTACGATCTCCCGGTTTATATTCTTCAGGTCCTCTTCCGAATTCACATCCGGGACCCGGTCGCTTTCAATCATGAATCTGTTGTTTCCAAGCGGCTGGATCTCATAATAGTCATAAAATTCAGCCAGCTTTGCGATCTGCTGGGCAGAACGTTTTTCAAGCACAGCCTGATACAGCTCCCCCGCCTCACAGGCACTGCCGATCAGAAGTCCTTCCCTGTGTTCGTTCAGCAGACTTTTCGGAATCCGCGGGCGTCTCGCATAATATGTTAAATGGGATTCTGTAATCAACTGATACAGATTGTACCGGCCTATATCATTTTTTGCCATAATAATAATGTGATGTGTCGGCATCTTGCGGATCGCGTTTACATTACGGTCACCATAGTGGTTAACCTCTTTTAACGTAGTAATACTGTCCTTTTTGAGCATTTCCACGAATTTAACAAAAATCTCCGCAGTTGCCCCCGCATCATCCACTGCCCTGTGATGATTCTCAAGGGAGATATTCAGCGCTTTTGCAACCACATTCAGCTTATATTTCGACAATGTCGGCAGAAGCACACGGGCAAGTGCAACCGTATCCAGATATACAAAGTGGTCGTTTAACCCCAGATTCCTGCAGTTCTGTTCGATAAATCCCACATCAAACCCGGCGTTATGCGCCACAAGGACGCCATCGCCGACAAACTCAAGAAACTGCGGCAGGATTACATCAATAGCCGGGGATCCCATAACCATCTCATCCGTGATACTTGTCAGATTCGTAATCTCAAATGGAATTGGTCTCTGGGGATTTACGAATGTGCTGAACTTATCCACGATCTCCCCGTTTACTACCTTGACCGCTCCTATCTCTATGATCCTGTCACGGATAGAACTAAAGCCGGTGGTCTCGATGTCGAATACAATATAAGTATCATCCAGTGTCTGGTCTCCGGCATTTACGGCAATATCCGTCAGATCATCCACTACATATCCCTCTACACCATAAAGCACTTTGAACGGATCATCTTTATCCAGCGTCTCGATATAGTGGTTTGCATCAGGGAAAGCCTGCGCCACACCGTGATCCGTAATGGCAATTGCCGGATGTCCCCAGTCATGTGCACGTTTTACAATATTCTTTACTTCAGACACCCCGTCCATATCGCTCATCTTCGTGTGGCAGTGGAGCTCCACCCGCTTAACAGGACTTAAGTCCTCTCTTGAGACCGTAAAGTCGCCGATCTTTTTAATCCCTGTGACAGAACCGATCGTCAGTTCCCCGTCAAATTTGTCAATAGTTGTAACACCTTTGATCTTGACAAACGCACCCTTCTTTAATTCTCCAAGTATCTCCGGCAGCTGATCGTTCCGTGTGAACATTTTTACAGTGATCGTATCTGTAAAATCTGTCACGGCAAACATGATGATCGTCTTTTCATTGCGGATCTCACGTGTATCAAAATTAATAATTTTACCGTGGATCGTGATCTCTCCCATCTCTGTAACAACCTGATCCAGTGTGATCGGATCATCGTCAAAATTCCTGCCGTAGATCAGATTAGGATCATCCCCCTGTTTGACCGGGCGATAGAAATCTTTCTTCTTAAAATCGCCCTTTCTTCCCGTTCTTCTGCCGCCGGCACCTGAGGAATGATAGCCGCTGTTCTTCTTGCCCGCATTATTTCCGCCTCCTGCACTTGCAGCTTCGGAAGGAGTGCCTGAGCCGGATCCGGGAGTCTTTGATGCAGTCTCTTCAGAGCCTGCAGGTTCCGTTCCCCGCTCTCCTGCCGGCACATACTCGCCTCGCTGTCTCGCTCGTCTCTCAAAGATCGCATTGATCTCCTGCTGCAGCCTCTGCTCGTCATATTCGCGCGTGCCAGCCCCGTCCGGCTCGCGGTAGGTAATGCGGATATCTGCAGGAATATGAAATCTTTCCTTATATATTTTGTCAAGCAGGTTAAGAATTTCTTCCTTTCGCCCTTCCGACACGATCGTATCCAGAAGTTCCAGACAGATCACATTGCCTTCCTCAAAACGGATCTGCGCCTGAGAAAACATACTGGATGCAAGTACACTTTGTTCTTTCAGTTCCAGTATAATGCTTTCCCTGTATTCGTTCATAAGAGCTTCCGGCGTATACTGACCGGAAAGTGCGTATTCTTCCTCTATGCGCACTTCAACTCTCACATTGCCGAACAACTGATCCTTGATCCTTCTTTCCATCTGCCAGATCTGTTTCTTCTGGATCAGATGTCGGCTGAATATATGTACATGAAGAAAATCACGCCGGGAATTCGTCGTGATTTTCTTTACTTCTACGTCTGCGAAGAGGATCTGAATATCCTCTTCAACCTTCAATGTCGGAAAAACATAGAAAAATGCCTTATCGTTTCTGGTCTTTTCCAATTTTAACACTCCTGTATTTGTCTCATCCGGTTTCTGACCGGCGTCTTCCGTTGCCGGGATTATTCTTTCCAGTTCAGGAGTTCCTGACGGAGAGTCTCAAGGAGCTGGTCCTCTTTTACTTTTTTAATAATCTCTCCTTTTTTGATCAGGAGCCCTTCGCCGATGCCTCCTGCAATACCTATATCAGCCTCTTTTGCCTCACCGGGTCCGTTTACGACACATCCCATAACAGCCACTTTAATATCAAGCGGAATATCGGCGACCATTTTCTCCACCTGATTGGCCAATCCGATCAGATCGATCTTGGTCCTGCCGCATGTAGGGCAGGATACAACCTCGATGCCGCCTTTTCTTAACCCCAGTGTTTTTAAGATAAGCTTTGCCGTGCGGATCTCTTCCACCGGATCACCGGTCAGGGAGACGCGGATCGTATTTCCGATTCCCTCATAAAGGATAATTCCAAGGCCGACGGAAGATTTCACATTGCCTGAGTATAGAGTCCCGGACTCAGTAATACCGACATGAAGAGGATACGGGCATTCTTTTGCGATCAGCTCATGCGCTTTCACACACATAAGCACATCAGACGACTTGATGCTGACCACAAGATTGTCATATCCCATTTTCTCGATCATATGTACTTTATCCAGAGCACTTTCCACGATCCCTTCTGCAGTGACACCGCCGTATTTCTCCAGCAGAGGCTTCTCAAGGGACCCGCTGTTTACTCCTACACGGATCGGGACCCCATATTCTTTTGCCTTATCGACCACAGCTTTTACTCTGTCCTCAGAGCCGATATTTCCCGGATTTATGCGTATCTTGTCCGCACCGTTCTCAATCGCGACAATCGCAAGCCGGTAATCAAAATGTATGTCTGCTGTAAGCGGAATATGAATCTGCTTTTTGATCTCTTTTAAAGCTTCTGCGGCTTCCATCGTCGGCACAGCACAGCGGATAATCTCACATCCGGCAGCCTCCAGCTTTAAGATCTGTGCAACAGTCGCATGCACATCCTCTGTCTTTGTGTTCGTCATCGACTGGATCGCCACAGGATTGCTCCCGCCGATCTTTACTCCTCCGATATTAATCTCTTTCGTCTGCTCTCGTAACATATATTTTCTCCCTTACTTTTTACATTTTAACCGGGGAAGCCGGTTTCACGCCCAGTTACAACAGGAGAGTCCCGCACGCGGAACTCTCCTAATCTCTATTCCTGCTCACGCATAAACACAAGCTGGTCTCCATATTCGCGTTCTGTCAGCGTCAGTGTATCCTGCTCTACATTGTAGTTATAGGTTCCCGGCTGTATAATATCAGAATCAACAGCGTCCTCACCGCCGACTGTAAGCACTTTTGTCTTTGTGTCTACATTGCATCGGATCACAGTATATTCGCTGCCATCTTCCGGATGAATGTACATTTCATTATCATCGGTAATTTCAATCGTATCTCCGGATCCTTCGCTTACCCAAGTCCCTTCCAGAGGATTTCCTGTAAAAAGCTTTACAATAAAAAATACGGCTATAATTATAATAAGGACAGAGGAGACCGTCAGGACCGTACGCCAGATCGTACTTCTCTTTTCTTCGTTATTCTCATAAATCATAAATTCACCCCTTCAAGTTCTGTTTTCATTATAAAGAATCAAACCGGGGCTGTCAACGTCCGTAACGCAGCGGAAAACGGTTTACTCTCCACCCAGTTTAATACCTACAACCATACCCTGCAGCAATTTCTTTAACATTATTCTGATACTCCTGATTTTTTATTCGTCTTTTCCGATCCTTTTACGAAGAAATGAAAACAGCGTATTCATCTCCTCATCTGTTCCCACAGTAATCCGCAGATACTGCCCGATTCTCTCATCGTTCCAGTGCCGGACATAGATATGTTCCGCTTTCAGTTCTTCAAACAACTTTTCCGCATCATATCCCGGATGTCTGGCAAAGATAAAGTTTGCTTTTGAATCAGTCAGGACAAATCCGAGAGACTTCAGTTCTTTCTTTGCCCATTCTCTTGTCTTTACTATTCTGCGGACATTCTCTTCGAAATACGCTCTGTCCTTTACCGCTGCTGCGCCGCAGACCAGCGCCGCCCTGCTCATAGTATAAGAATTGAACGAATACTTCACGTCATTCAGGCACCGGATCAGCGCCGGATTCGCGATCGCATATCCGATCCTCATACC
This sequence comes from uncultured Lachnoclostridium sp., assembly GCA_946499505.1. GTDB lineage: Bacteria > Bacillota > Clostridia > Lachnospirales > Lachnospiraceae > Mediterraneibacter. The sequence goes on along the minus strand of CAMMSL010000055.1, from coordinate 6,059 downwards.
TGCCATGCTGCGTGCTTTTGAAAATGTCTGAGTAACGATCAGGTTATCGTAACGTCCGATCAGTTCGATCGCCGAACGTCCCGCGAAGTCCACATAGGCCTCATCCACGATCACAATAGAATTCCTGTTGTGCTCCAGAATATCTTCAATAAAATCAAGTTCCTCATAGATTGCCGTCGGAGCGTTCGGATTCGGAAAGATAATTCCGCCGTTCTCCCGGTAATAATCTTCTTTTACAATGCGGAAATCGTCATTTAACCTCGGACATTCATAAGGGATCCGGTAGAGCTGTGCCCACACCTTGTAAAAAGAATATGTAATATCGGGAAACAGAATCGGCTTATCCGAATTAAAAAATGTCAGGAAGCACAGAGAAAGCACATCATCAGACCCGACTCCCACAAATACCTGATCTTCACCGACCTGATACTGCTCTGCAAGAGCTTTCACCAGCACGCTTGACGCAGGATCCGGATACAGACGGAATGCATCTGTATCCAGAGAAGCCAGCGCTTTCTTCACCTCCGGCGACGGAGGATAAGGGTTCTCGTTTGTATTGAGTTTGACAACCTGTTCCTGCGGCTGTTCCCCGGGGACATAAGGTTCTACCTGACGTATATTTCTAAGAAGTTCTTCTCTGATTTTCATGGTATTCTCCCGTGCTTATTTATATTCCTCTGCCAGCTCTGCAAACTTCGGCAGTGAATTAACGATTGTCTCGTATGCCACACAATATGCGATCCTTACATATCCGGGACATGCGAAAGAGCTTCCCGGAACAACAAGAATATTATACTTTTTCGCTGCTGCACAGAATTCTTTTTCATCAGCAACCGGTGATTTTACAAACAGATAGAATGCCCCTTCCGGTTTGATACACTCAAACCCGAGTTCCTTCAGTCCGTTGTACAGAGTCTCTCTGTTCCTGTCATAGAAAGAGATATCTGTTTTCTCATTCAGACAGGCCTTTACCACTTTCTGCTGGAGTGTCGGCGCGTTGACAAATCCGAGGATACGGGTTGCCACATTTGCCGCTGCGATCAGATTTTCACTGTCTGCAGCCTCGTCCGGGATCACAAGATATCCGATACGCTCGCCCGGCAGAGAAAGTGATTTGCTGTAAGAATAACCTACAACTGTATTTGCATAGTATTTCGTAAGATACGGGACTTCGACTCCGTCATAAGCCAGCTCTCTGTATGGCTCATCGGAAATCAGATAAATATCTGTTCCGTACTCTTTCTGTTTTTTCTCCATGATCGACGCCATCTTTTTGATCGTATCCTCAGAATAAACGACACCAGTCGGATTATTCGGTGTATTTACGATCACGGCGCGGGTTTTCGGAGTGATCTTCTCCTCGAACTCATCCAGTTTCGGCTGGAAATCCGCCGTGTTCGGCGAAACCTCTACGATGACACCGTCATAGTTGTCTACATAGCTTCTGTATTCACCAAAATACGGAGCAAAGACAACAACTTCATCCCCCGGATTCAGGAGTGCCTTCAGGATTACATTAAGTCCGCCCGCGGCACCCACTGTCATTGTGATATTCTCAGCGGAAAATGCCGTGCCGAAACGTTTATTCAGTGACTCCGCCACTGCCTGACGCACATCTTCATATCCTGCATTGCTGTTCGTATAGCCGTGCAGCACAACCGGATCTTCTTCATCCAGAAGCTCTATGATCGCTTTTTTCACTGCTTCAGGTGCCGGTACGTTCGGGTTGCCGAGGCTGAAATCAAATACATTCTCAGCGCCGTAGATTTTTGCCAGTCTGTTTCCCTCCTCGAACATTGCGCGGATCGCAGAACTGTTTGCCACCATGTTTTCCATTTTCTTAGATATCATTGATCTCACTCCGTTTCTTTTACTATTCCTTTTTCTTCAAGAAATGCCGGTTTGTAGGATAATTTTGCTTTTCTAAGCCCCTCCGCTCCGGTATCTTCTTCCCGGTTTACATATTTATATTCCATGCACTCATGCTGTACAAACTGCTGGTTGATCATAGGATAGGCTCCCTCGACATCGGCAAAAGCTTTCTCGATGTGGACAACAAACGTATCGTCGCACAGAGGCTCTCCTATCGTAAATGCCACGATCTTTCCGCCTGCTTTCAGGACGCCGCCCGTCAGTTCCAGTTCCTTATATAAACGCAGGGAATTCAGTGTGACGCACATCTCCGAATTCTTCTCCGGATCATCTTCACATCCGTTCTGATTTCTCCACTTCAAAGCCATCTGGAAGCATTCTTCTACATTGTCGTCCGAAAGTGTCTCATAAGACCAGTCCGGATACAGGTTTTTGAACTTGTTGATATGGTTGCGTTTGCCATGCAGTTTCTTGCCCGCCAATGTTGCAAGCTTTTCCGTCTCGTACACATAGTCTGCGATGTCACGATCATACTCTACTGTAAATCTGCCCGGATACCATTTGTCAAGCTGTGCGAACATTTCCGGTGTCACATTGTAGAAAACAAGCGGACATTCTTTCTCTTTGCAGTATTCTGTCAGATAATCAACCGCCTTCTTGATATTCTCCGGATCGCCCGCCGGATAAGAAAATGATAATCCATTATCGTCGCTGCGGAATACAAGGGCATCTTCGATCACTGCATATTTCACTTTATAGTGCCGGGACCAGAGGTACACATTCACAAAAGTACGTTCGCAGCTCCTGCTGGGGGATTTGTGAAAGTATGATGTGATAATCTCTTTATCCTCAAGTTCCGGGCGTTTAAATTCGGGTTCTGTCATAAATTCCATCGCCTTTCTGTCTTTTGTCCCTTTTCCGGATCAATCTTCCATCTTCGCCAGTTTCGCTGTCTGGTCTGCTGCGATCAGACTGTCGATAATCTCGTCCAGATCGCCGTTTAAGATAGAATCCAGTTTATGCAGTGTGAGTTTGATCCTGTGGTCTGTCACACGGCCCTGCGGGAAGTTATAAGTACGGATCTTTTCTGATCTGTCTCCTGTACCGATCTGGCTTCTTCTGGCCTCGGCTTCCGAAGCCTGCTGTTTCTCCAGTTCCAGATCATACAGCTTGGAACGAAGCAGGCGGAACGCCTTTTCTTTGTTCTGAAGCTGGGACTTCTCTGTCTGGCTGTAGATCACGATCCCGGTCGGGAAATGAGTCAGACGGACCGCGGAGTCTGTCGTATTGACACACTGGCCTCCGTTCCCGGATGCACGCATAACGTCGATACGGATATCTTTCTCATCGATCACTACATCCACTTCCTCCGCCTCCGGCATAATGGCAACTGTTACAGTGGATGTATGGATCCTGCCGCCGCTCTCCGTCTCCGGTACTCTCTGTACACGGTGTACGCCGCTCTCATACTTCAGTCTGGAGTAAGCGCCCTGACCGGTGATCATAAAGACACATTCCTTAAATCCGCCGATGCCGTTCTCATTTAATGAGATCATCTCCGTACGCCAGCCTCGGCTGTCGGCATAATGTACATACATACGATAGATCTCGGCAGCAAAGAGTGCAGCCTCATCTCCGCCTGCGCCGGCACGGATCTCGACAATAACATTCTTATCATCATTCGGGTCTTTCGGAAGAAGAAGGATTTTCAGTTCCTGTTCCAGCTCCTCGATCCGCTTTTTCGACTCGTTCATCTCTTCTTTCGCCAGCTCACGCATTTCCTCGTCAGACTCCTCCTCTAGCATGGCAAGGCTGTCGTCAACATTCTGTTTACAATTTTTATATTCCTGATACGCCTCAACGATCGGAGCCAGATCACTCTGTTCTTTCATCAGCTTCCGGAAGCGCTCCTGGTCATCTGCCACGCCCGGCTCCTGAAGTTCTCCCATCACTTCCTCATATCGGATCAGCAAATCGTCTAATCTGTCAAACATTTCTCATACGTCCTTTTCTAAAATTTAAACTACATTATCTAATATATCTTCCATATACAACACGGTCAAGACCCGCCAGATCCTTTTTTACATGAATCTCGTCAAAGCCCTGCTCACGCATCAATCCTGTCACATCCGCTGCCTGGTCGTATCCGATCTCAAAGATCAGATATCCCCCGTCATTCAGATAAGAGGGGCTCTCCGTGATGATCCTCCGGTAAAAATACAGCCCGTCCTCTCTTCCATCCAGCGCTTCTATGGGATCATAAAGTCTGACCTCTTCCTGAAGCTCTGCTATCTCCGAGCTTCTGATATATGGCGGATTAGACAGGATCATCGAAAACCTGCCGGAAATATTTTCAAACAGGTCGCTTTCAATGAAATCTGCCGGGATTCCCAGTCTTTCCGCATTCTGTTCTGCGACTGCAAGCGCCCGAGCCGAAAGATCGCTTCCTGTCCCCTCTGCCCTGCACTTTGCATAGTGGAGGATACTCAGAAGGATACAGCCGGAACCGGTGCAAAGATCGAGGAGACAAACCCTGCCTGTTTCCCTTTGAAATGCATCTTCTTCACGATTCAGGATATCCAGCGCCGTCTCTACGAGAACCTCTGTGTCCTGTCTGGGAATGAGAACGTCTCCATTTACCCGAAAAGAAAGGCCCATAAATTCCTGTTCCCCGGTAATATGCTGCAGAGGCACCCGCCTGCTGCGGGCCTCGATACATTTGTCATATTTCGTTTTTTGTTCTGCAGACATCTCACGATCAGGATCCGCATAATATGAAGCGCGCCCGATCCCGGTCACATATTCCAGCAGATACCACGCATCAAGCTGTGCTTCCGGGACACCGGCATTTCCAAGCTTTTCTGTTCCCTGTCTGTACGCATATTCCAGACTGCATTTACCACCGGGACTCATAGATTCTCCTTCTGCCACGTACGCCAGTCAAATACTTCCTCTACCGCACGGATTCCCACTTCGATCATACTGTCATCCGGTTCTTTAGTCGTCATGTTCTGTACCCACATTCCCGGACGGCTCAACAGGTTAATAAATGCATTATCACTGTTCCCGGCAAGCCGGATGATCTCATAGGACACTCCGGAGATCAACGGGAACAGTGCAATACGGATCAGCACTCTTGCCACTTGGGATTCCGCCGTTATAAAAAAGCAGAATATGATACTCACGATCATAACAAAGAAGAGAAAGCTTGTACCGCACCTTTTATGCTGCTTGGAACTTTTTCTCACATTCTCTACATTGAGCTCCAGGCCGTGCTCGATACAGTTGATACATTTGTGTTCAGCGCCATGATACATAAATGTCCTTTTAATGTCTTTTGTCCTTGAGATCAGAAAAATATAGATCAGGAAGATCACGACACGGATCACGCCCTCAAATATCGTCATCGCAGTTCTGGAAGAAGTATATTTTTCTACAAAACTGCTCAGGAAATAGGGCAGAACCATAAAAAGAGCTATAGCGATCACCACCGCGATCACTACAGTCAGGTTCATAAAGATCTTTTCCTGCTTCTCCTGCTTTGCAGCTTCTTCCTCTGTCAGTTCTTCCCCATCCTCTTCCTCAAAGAAACTGGCAGAATACATGAGCGTCTTCATTCCGAGCACGAGGGAATCGATGAAACTGAAGATACCGCGGATAAACGGGATCTTCAGCGGCGTCTTCCACGGGATCACGCTGTGATAATCCTGTACATCGACCGCAATCTCACCGTCTGACTTGCGGACTGCGACAGAATATTTCCCGCCGTTTCGCATCATGATACCTTCCAGTACTGCCTGTCCGCCTATATTTGATGATTTCATTTTTCCTCCTGTAAAAGCCTCTTCTGATAAACAAAGAGGCTGAGATGCTTCCACCTCAGCCTGCTGTGTCTGTTTCCTATTTAATACCGTATTTCTTGTTGAACTTGTCAACACGGCCACGTGCCTGAGCCGCTTTCTGCTGTCCTGTATAGAACGGATGGCACTTGGAGCAGATCTCAACGTGGATATTCTCCTTAGTAGAACCTGTCACAAATGTATTTCCACAGTTGCAGGTTACTGTAGCCTGATGATACTCCGGATGGATTCCTTCGCGCATGATATTCACCTCTCTATTTTAAAATTATTTATTATAATCTCTAAACAGCTTTCTAATTGTAGCATAAGATAATTTCTTTTGCAACT
>CAMMSL010000054.1 GCA_946499505.1 uncultured Lachnoclostridium sp. | reverse complement strand
TTATTCTCTGCAAAAAAGTGCTGCCGCACTAATTATTTAGTGCGACAGCCCCTTTTTTAAGTATCCAGAACGGACATCAGCTCTCTGAAAGGAGATCATATGAATCAGTATTTGAATCACGTTCTCCTGCCGTTCGAAAAAGCACCATGAAAAAACATAAAACATATCTTGTCAAATTATTAACAATGTGATATGATAGAAAAAGCGAAATCTGATTAATGAAACGAGGAGTCACAAACCGATGTAGAATTACGTGTTAGATAAAAACTAGGTTGAAAGCTACAATGACAACGAGGTCACTAATCACGATTTCTTTTTTATTTCCTGAAAAATTTTAAAGAAAGGCAGAGGAGAAACTATGAGCAGCAAAATTACTATCATCGGCGCCGGAAGTGTCGGAGCTACAATCGCGTACAAACTTTCCTACGAGGACTTCGCATCTGAGATCGTTATGATCGACATTAACAAGGATAAGGTAGAAGGCGAAGTAATGGATATCGAGCAGGGCACATGTTTCAGAAGCCCGATTTCCATCGTTGCAGGCGATTACGAGGATGCAAAAGGATCAGATATCGTTATTATCACATCCGGTATCGCACGTAAGCCGGGCCAGACAAGAATCGAGCTCGCGCAGACAAATGTCAATATCATCAAATCTATCACACCGGAAATCGTTAAAGCAGCGCCGGATGCAAAATACATCATCGTAAGCAACCCGGTTGATATTCTGACATATGTATTTACAAAAATCTCAGGACTTCCGGAGAATCAGATCATCGGTTCCGGTACACTTCTTGATACAGCGCGTCTCCGCTACGGACTGTCCAGACATTTCAAAGTGGCACAGAAGAATATTCACGCATATGTATATGGTGAGCACGGCGATTCTTCCTTCGTTCCGTGGTCAGGAGCCAACATTGCAAGCATGCCGATCGACGACTACTATAAAGAAATGAAAGCACTCGGAGCAGATCTGGAAGAGCTTGATAAACCGGGAATGGAAGAATATGTGCACAAATCAGGCGGACAGGTTATCGCAAAGAAGGGAGCTACATTCTATGCAGTAGCTGTTTCTGTTGTCGAGCTGTGCAATCTGGTACTTGCAGCTTCTGACTCTGTCGCAACTGTATCTTCTATGATGCACGGCGAATACGGCGTTGACGACGTATGCTTAAGCGTTCTTTCTCTTGTCGGACCGAACGGAGTACAGGGCAAGGTTCCGATGCACCTGACGGACGAAGAAATTGAGAAGCTTCAGTCAAGCGCAAACAAGCTGAAAGAAGTAATCGCTCAGTTAGACATCTAAAGGAGGTAAACACTATGAAATACAGCTATTTCCCCGGCTGTACTCTGAAGAACAAAGCTGTGGACCTGGATCACTATGCCAGAGTGTCCGCAGAGGCTTTGGGCTTCGAGTTGGAAGAGATCAGCGAGTGGCAGTGCTGTGGCGGAGTCTATCCGCTGGGGACAGACGAGATTGCTACAAAACTGGCTTCTGTCCGCGCTCTGAATGATGCAAAAGAGCATGGACAGGATCTGGTCACAGTTTGTTCAGCCTGCCATCATGTGATTAAGCGTGTCAACGACGATATGAAGAATGTTGATGACATCCGCACAAGGGCAAACAACTATATGAAACTCGACGAGCCTTACGCCGGAGAGACGACAGTGCTTCATTATCTTGAGGTGCTCCGTGACCGCGTGGGATTTGACGAGCTGAAGAAAAAAGTTGTAAAACCGCTTACAGGCAAAAAAATCGGCGCATATTATGGATGCCTGCTTCTGCGTCCGGGCAAACTGATGGCATTTGATGATCCGGAGAATCCGACGATCATGGAGGACTTTATCCGTGCCATTGGTGCTGAGCCGGTGATTTATCCGTACAGAAATGAATGCTGCGGCGGATACATATCACTGAAAGAAGAGGACATGTCCAAGAACATGTGCCGCAAGATCGAGGAGAGCGCAGCAGGATTCGGCGCTGATATGCTGATCACAGCCTGTCCGCTGTGTATGTATAACCTGAACAAGAACAATGGCGGCAACCTGCCGGTTTACTACTTTACAGAACTTCTGGCAGAGGCGCTGGGACTCAAAGAGGAGGTGGATGAGCAGTGAAAACAGAACACAGTCGCGCAGAGATGATCAAAGAGATCAGCGGCGTGAATCCGCTGAAATGCATGAAATGCGGTAAATGTTCCGCTTCCTGCCCTTCCTATAATGAAATGGATATCAAACCGCACCAGTTTGTTTCCTATGTGATCAACGAGGACATTGAGTCACTGGTTAAATCAAAATCACTCTGGAAATGTCTCTCCTGCTTTGCATGTGTAGAGAGATGTCCGCGCGATGTAAAGCCGGGCAAGCTGATCGATGCTGCAAGACAGATCGTTGTGCGTGAGCGAGGCAAGAATTATCTGCTGGCGGATGACATACCGGAACTTGTAGATCCCGATACACCGCAGCAGCTTCTCGTAAGTGCACTCAGAAGATACAGGAGGTGATAACAGGTGCAGAGGATAGGAGTATTTGTCTGCCACTGCGGTACAAATATCGCGGCGACGGTAGACGTAAAGAAAGTCGTTGAGATGGCGCTCCATGAGCCGGGTGTTGTTCACGCTGAGGACTATGCATATATGTGTTCCGAGGCTGGACAGGAGCTCATCCACAAGGCGATCAAAGAGAAACATCTGACAGGACTTGTCGTCTGTTCATGTTCTCCGCGTATGCACGAGACGACATTCAGAAATGCAGCGGAGAAAGCGGGACTTAACCCGTATATGGTAGAAATCGCAAATATCCGTGAGCACTGTTCATGGATTCACAAAGATATTGAGGAAGCGACAGAAAAAGCTGTCATCCTGATGCGTGCGGCAGTTGCAAAAGTAAATCTGGACGCACCTCTGAAACCGGGCGAGAGCCGTGTTACAAAGAGAGCACTCGTAATCGGTGGAGGTATTGCAGGTATCCAGACAGCGCTTGACATTGCAGAGGCGGGATATCCGGTTGATATCGTTGAGAAGACACCGAGTATTGGCGGAAGAATGTCACAGCTGGACAAGACATTCCCGACACTTGACTGTTCATCCTGTATCCTGACTCCGAAGATGGGAGAGGTGAACGCTCACCCGCTCATCAATATCTATACATACAGCGAAGTAGAGAGTGTATCCGGTTTCGTAGGAGATTTCACAGTTGAGATCCGCAAGAAAGCAAGAAGCGTGGATATGAACAAATGTACAGGCTGCGGCGTATGCCAGGAAAAATGTCCGAGCAAGAAGACACCGAGCGAGTTCAACCGTGGCTTAAGTACGAGAAGCGCTATTTACACACCGTTTGCACAGGCAGTTCCGAATGTTCCGGTTATTGACCGTGACGCATGTATCAAATTTAAGACGGGAAAATGCGGTATCTGTTCAAAAGTGTGCCAGGCAGGTGCGATCGACTATGATCAGATCGACGAGATCGTGACAGAGAAGTACGGCGCTATCGTTGTGGCAACAGGCTTCGATATGATCAAGCTTGACAAATATGATGAGTATGCATACAGCCAGAGCAAGGACGTTATCACATCTCTTGAGCTGGAGCGTATCATGAATGCTGCAGGACCGACAGGCGGACATCTTGAGCGCCTTTCTGACGGTAAACCGCCGAAGGAAATGGTATTTATCCAGTGTGTGGGAAGCCGTTGCGCAGACGACAGAGGAAAGAGCTATTGCTCCAAGGTCTGCTGTATGTACACAGCAAAACACGCAATGCTTATCCGCGATAAGTATCCGGATACAAATGTAACTGTTTTCTATATTGATGTGAGAACACCGGGCAAGAACTTCGATGAGTTCTACCGCAGAGCCGTAGAGGACTACGGAGTAAATTACATCAAGGGACAGGTAGGAAAGGTTATTCCGCAGCCAAACGGAAAACTGCTTGTTCAGGGCGCTGACCTTCTGGATAATAAACAGATTTTAAAAGAGGCTGATATGGTTGTCCTTGCGGCAGCGATCGAGCCGAACCCGGATGTAAGAAAGATCGCTACAATGCTGACAGCAAGTATCGATACAAACAATTTCCTCACAGAGGCACACGCGAAGCTTCGTCCGGTAGAGTCACCGACAGCCGGTATCTTCCTTTCCGGCGTATGTCAGGGACCGAAGGATATTCCGGAGACGGTATCCCAGGCAGGGGCGGCCGCTGTCAAAGCGATCGGACTTCTCGCCAAAGATAAACTGCTGACCAATCCATGTACGGCACATTCTGATGAGCTTCTGTGTAACGGATGTTCCCAGTGTGCAAATGTATGCCCGTATGGAGCGATCACCTATGAAGATAAAGAGGTGAACGATCACGGAGTCCGCGAGACAAGACGTATTGCGGTTGTAAACGATGCGCTTTGTCAGGGATGCGGTGCCTGCACCGTAACGTGTCCGTCCGGAGCAATGGACCTGCAGGGATTCTCGAACAGACAGATTCTAGCGGAGGTAGATGCGATATGTCGATAGAAAAGAATGAAGAATTCAGACCAAAGATCGTGGCGTTCTGCTGCAACTGGTGCAGTTACGCCGGGGCGGATCTGGCGGGAAGCAGCCGTATGTCCTATTCGGCCGACGTCAAGATCATCCGCGTTCCCTGTTCCTGCCGTGTCAATCCGATGTTCATCTTAAGAGCATTTGAAAGAGGAGCAGACGGAGTTATCATGTGCGGATGCCATCCGGGCGACTGCCATTATACTTCCGGAAATTATTACGCAAGAAGACGTATGACGCTTCTCTTCTCCATGCTGGATTATATCGGAGTAGAAAACGGCCGTACCCGTGTAGAGTGGGTATCCGCAGCCGAGGGTGCTAAGTTCTCACAGACTATGCATGAGTTTGTGGACAAGATCACATCTCTCGGTAAAAACGTAAGATTGGAGGATTTAAGATGCAGGAATTAATCAACCGCGCAAAAGAGCTTCTGGCCGACGGAACTGTGGCAAGAGTGCTCGGATGGAAAGCCGGGGACCTGCCTTACAATCCGGAACCGGCTTACTTTGAGAAAGAAGAAGACTTTGCGGATTTCGTGTACAACGGATTCTGCGGAGCAAACTTAAGCAAATATATGATCGAGGCTTCCAAACTGGAAGGAAAGACGCTTGTGTGCTTGAAACCATGTGATACATACAGCTTTCAGGAGCTGATAAAAGAGCACCGTGTGGACAGGGACAAAGCGTATATCATCGGTGTGGGATGCAAAGGAAAGCTTGACATCGAAAAGATCAGAGCTATGGGCATTAAAGGTATCAAGAGCATCTCCGGCGCAGAGATCGAAGACGAGGCAGAAACGCTTACGATCGATACAATTTACGGAGAGAAGAGCTGCGCGTATAAAGACGCTATGCTGGAGAGATGCCATGTCTGCAAAGGCAAAGATCACATGATCTTCGACGAGATCATCGGCGAGTCCAAAGAGACAAAAGACGCTGACAGATTTGCGGAAGTCGAGAAGATTGAGGCAATGAGTCCGGAAGAAAAATTTGCATTCTTCCAGAAGGAGCTGAGCAAATGCATCCGCTGCAATGCCTGCCGTAATGTATGCCCGGCCTGCAGCTGCCGTAAATGTGTATTTGACAGCAATAAGTTTGACAGTTCACAGAAGGCGAATGTAGATTCTTTCGAGGAAAAGATGTTCCACATCATCCGCGCGTTCCACGTGGCTGGAAGATGTACAGACTGCGGCGAATGCAGCAGAGTCTGTCCGCAGGGAATCCGTCTTCACCTGTTCAACCGGAAATTTATCAAAGATATCAACGAGCTCTACGGAGAGTATCAGGCAGGTGCTGATCTGGAGCCGAGAACTCCGCTCACCAATTATGATGTCGAAGACGCAGAGCCGGGAATTGTGGCAGAAAGGGGATAATGTATGTATAAGATAGCGAAAGAAAATCTGACGGCATTATTTCAGAAAATTGCCGCAGAACAGGAATTATATCTTCCGGTAAGAAACGAAGGCCAGGTAAACTTTGCAGCATGGTCTGAGGACGCCCAGGTTGATATCGATACGTTAAAAACAGTAAAATCTCCGAAGGACGCTTTCTTCCCGCAGAGTGAAACACTTTATACCTGTGTCAGGGACGGAAAGAAGATCAATATTGAGCCGGAAGCACTGAAAGAGCAGGATTTCGTTGTGTTCGGAATGAGAGCCTGCGACGTCAGAGGCGTGGAAGTGCTGGACAAGGTATTCCTTGTAGATCCGCTTGATACATTCTATGCGGCCAGAAGAGATCACGGCACGATCGTTGCCCTCGCCTGCCACGAGCCGGAGGAAACCTGTTTCTGTAAGGTGTTCGGCATTGATGCGGCAGAGCCGGCTGCAGATGTTGCTGCATGGCTGATCGGAGAGGACCTGTACTGGAAAGCGCTCACAGAAAAAGGTGAGGCGCTCACGAATGCTGTTGCCGACCTGCTTACAGAGGATGCAGGCGCGGACGAGACTGTTAATAAAGAAAAGGATGCAATCCGCAGTATTGTTGAACAGCTCCCGTATACGCATCTCTCTCTTGAAGGATGGAACGGAGATGTGCTCATGGAAAAATTCGAGGATCCGCTCTGGGATGAACTGTACAAACCATGTCTCGCATGTGGAACCTGTACGTTCGTATGTCCGACTTGTCAATGCTATGACATTAAAGACTATGACACAGGAAAGAACGGCGTGCAGAGATATCGCTGCTGGGATTCCTGTATGTACTCCGATTTCACAATGATGGCACACGGCAATAACCGTAAATCGCAGAAAGAGAGATTCCGCCAGAGATTCATGCATAAGCTGGTATATTTTCCCGCAAACAACGATGGAATGTATTCCTGCGTAGGATGTGGAAGATGTGTGGAGAAATGTCCGGAATCCTTAAATATCGTAAAAGTTATCAAGGCGTTTGCAAAACAGGGAGGTGAAAAGTAATGAGTGAATGTACATGTCACAAAAACTATACACTGGATACCCTGATCCCGAAGGTAGGAGTGATCACTGACATCCGTGAGGAGACTCCGGACGTGAAGACGTTCCGCGTCAATGCTCCGGAGGGCGGAAAACTGTTCGAGCATATGCCGGGACAGTGTGCGATGCTCTGTGCACCGGGGATCAGCGAAGGTATGTTTTCGATTACTTCTTCGCCTACCAATAAAGAATATCAGGAATTCAGTATTAAGAAATGCGGAATGCTCACGGATTATCTCCACAGCCTTGAGGTGGGGGACGAGATCACTGTAAGAGGTCCGTATGGCAACCATTTCCCGGTAGAGGATAAACTCAAAGGAAAAGACCTGCTGTTCATTGCCGGCGGTATCGGTCTTGCACCGCTGCGTTCCGTTATCAATTACGTGCTGGACAACCGGGACGACTACGGTACAGTGGATATCGTCTACGGTTCCCGTTCCGCAGATGATCTGGTTCAGTTAAAGGAGATTCAGGAAGTATGGATGAAAGCTCCTGATGTACATGTTCATCTGACGATCGACCGCGAGCAGGAGGGATGGGACGGCCATGTCGGATTCGTGCCGAATTATGTGAAGGAACTGGGATTTGATGTAAACAAGACAGCACTGATCTGCGGACCTCCGATCATGATCAAGTTTACTCTGGCAGGACTTGAGGAGCTCGGTTTCTCCAGAGAGCAGGTCTATACCACGCTGGAGCTTCGCATGAAATGCGGAATCGGCAAATGTGGAAGATGTAACATCGGTTCAAAATATGTATGTAAAGACGGTCCGGTATTTCGGTGCGATGAAATCGATGAGATGCCGAATGAATACTAGGGAAAGGAAGAAATATCATGGAAAATATGGTAAATGTATATTTTTTCGGTAAGAAATACAGTGTGCCGGCAGACCTGACGATCATGACAGCGATGGAATACGCGGGCTATACACTGAAAAGAGGATGCGGCTGCCGCCACGGCTTCTGCGGTGCCTGTGCAACGATCTACAGAATCAAAGGCAAGAACGAATTAAAGACATGCCTTGCCTGTCAGACACAGGTAGAAGAGGGAATGTATGTGGCAACTGTTCCGTTCTTCCCGACAGACAAGAGAACATATGACATTGAAGATATCAAACCGGAGCAGAGAATCATGATGGATCTGTATCCGGAGATCTACAGCTGCATCGGATGTAATGCCTGCACAAAGGCATGTACGCAGGACCTGAACGTTATGCAGTACATTGCGTATGCGCAGCGCGGTGAGTTTGAGAAGTGTGCCGAAGAGTCATTTGACTGTATCGGATGCGGATGCTGCTCCGTAAGATGTCCGGCAGAGATCTCCCACCCGATGGTAGGCGTTCTGGCAAGAAGACTCACAGGTAAATATATTGCGCCGGAGTCCAAACACCTGACAAAACGTGTGGAAGAGATTCACCACGGCGATTACGATCAGCTGATCGAGCAGATCATGGAGAAGCCGATCGAAGAGATGCAGGAACTTTACAACAACAGAGAGATTGAGAAATAAGGAGGGAAGATCATGTTTACACCGGAAATGATGGAATCCGTAAAAAAAGTGGAGGCCACCAGAGCACAGCGTCTGGGTGTAGAGCCGAGACGAATGACGGCGGATGAGAAAGATGCTCTCCTTAAGGAGTTCCATCCTGATTACAGGGAAGAAGCATTCGCAGAGATCAAGGTAGGACCGAACAAAGGACAGAAAGCGCCGAAAGAGCTTGTGCATCTGCTTCACTCAAACAGCCGTCTGCTTGCAGACAAAGTTGATATTAACAAAGTAGACTATGATGTTGACGTACTCGTTATCGGAGGCGGCGGTGCAGGCGCATCTGCAGCAATCGAGGCAAACGAGGCGGGAGCAAATGTCATGATCGTGACAAAGCTCCGTATCGGTGACGCAAACACAATGATGGCAGAGGGCGGTATCCAGGCAGCTGATAAAGAGAACGACTCTCCGGTACAGCATTATCTGGATGCGTTCGGAGGCGGACATTTTGCCGCAAGACCGGAACTTCTGAAACGTCTTGTTATGGAAGCACCGGATGCGATCAAATGGCTCAATGACCTGGGCGTTATGTTTGATAAAGATAAAGACGGAAGAATGATCACTACACACGGCGGCGGTACATCCAGAAAGAGAATGCATGCCTGCAAGGATTACTCCGGAGCAGAGATCATGCGTACACTTCGCGACGAAGTATTAAACCGCCAGATCCCGGTTGCCGAGTTCACTGTAGCTGTAGAGCTGATCAGAGACGACAGAGGACAGGTTGCAGGAGCTGTTCTTCAGAATCTGGAGACAGAGGATTACCTTGTCGCAAAGGCAAAAACAGTCATCATCGCTACAGGCGGTGCAGGACGTATGCACTATCAGGGATTCCCGACATCAAACCACTACGGCGCTACAGCAGACGGTCTGATCCTCGGATACCGTATGGGCGCTCCGCTTCTGTATCAGGATACGATCCAGTATCATCCGACAGGAGTAGCGTTCCCGTCACAGATTTTCGGCGCTCTTGTAACAGAGAAAGTTCGTTCCGTAGGTGCGCAGCTTGTCAATGTTGAGGGAGAGGCATTTATGCATCCGCTGGAGACACGTGACGTGGCTGCCGCAGGTATCATCCGTGAGTGTACGGCACGCGGCAAAGGTGTGACTACACCTCTTGGAAGCGGCGTATGGCTTGACACACCGATGATCGAGGAGATCGGCGGACCGGGAACAATTGAAAAACGTATTCCGGCAATGCTCCGTATGTACATGAGATACGATATCGATATGAGAAAACTCCCGATCCTTGTATATCCGACCCTTCACTACCAGAACGGCGGACTTGAGATCGGCGGAGACGGCTTTACAAAGGTAATCGACAATCTGCTTGTTGCAGGAGAGGCTGTCGGAGGAATCCACGGAAGAAACCGACTGATGGGCAACTCACTTCTGGATATTATCGTATTCGGACGCAACGCAGGTAAAGCTGCTGCGGCTAAGGCTAAAAATGTAGAGCTTGGCAATATGAACCTGGATCACATTCAGGCATATGCAGAAGAGCTGAAAGAGGCCGGAATTGACACAGGAGATGTTTCTCCGCTCCTTCTTCCGAAATACGCAAGACATGAGAGATAGGAAAGGAAGAGGAGAATGTTTATAGTTAATTGGTTTCAGGAAAGTGTGATGGGGGAGACCCTGATGATCTTATTCCTTGTAGCTACGATAGGCTATCTTGTAGGAAGCATTACGATCAAAGGAGTAGAATTGGGGACGGCAGGTGTACTGCTTGTCGCCCTCGTATTCGGACATTTTATCGGCAATAACGAGGATCTGGTTGATGGTCTGGGAATGTTCCAGGATCTCGGGCTGATCTGCTTCGTAACATCTGTCGGTTTTATTGCCGGCCCCAAATTTTTCCGTAACTTTAAGATTAATGCAAAATCCTACATTTTGCTGGGCTTTATCGTTATTGCAATCGGAGCCCTCGTTACAGCAGGGATCATTGAGATCGCAGGTGTGCCGACAGACATCACGGTTGGTATGATGTCAGGTGCCCTGACAAGTACGCCGGGACTTGCAGCCGCTCTGGATGCCACAGGATCTGCAAACGCATCCATCGGATATGGTATCGCTTATCCGTTCGGTGTAGTAGGTGTTGTGCTGTTTGTACAGCTGGTGCCGAAGATCCTTAAGACGGATATGGCTGCGGAGCGTGCAAAGTTTGAAGCTGCGCAGAATGTAAGCGATGTGCAGAAAAAAGATAACCTGTTCCACGTGGATTCGATGGGATTCTTCGCGTTTGCACTGGCAATCGCGCTCGGAATCATTCTTGCGAAGATCGTTATCCCGCTTCCGGGCGGTGCTCAGTTCTCTCTTGGAACGTCGGGCGGCCCGCTGATCGCAGGTCTTATCCTCGGTCATTTCGGCCATGCAGGAAAGATCAGTTTCCATGTGGAGAAATCCGTGCTTGAGTGTCTGAGAGAGTTTGGTCTGGCACTGTTCCTTATCGGAGCAGGTGTAGAAGCCGGCGCCGGATTTATTGAAATCCTGAAAGAGCAGGGACTGATCCTGTTTGTATACGGTGCGCTGATTACGCTGATCCCGATGATAGTCGGCTACTTCGTTGCTACAAAGCTGATGAAGCTGAGCCTGTTCAATACGCTTGGCTCTATCTGCGGTGGAATGACGAGTACTCCGGCTCTTGGAACGTTGATCCGTGTAACCGGAACAGACGATGTGGCATCTGCTTACGCAGCAACCTATCCGGTGGCACTTGTATTTGTCGTACTGGCCTGCCAGTTTATCGGAATCTTCTTATAAACAGTCCGGCCGTACAAAATTGTTATATTTGTTTGTTATGGACCGTGCAGATGCTGAAGTATCTTCGCGGTTCATGCAGAATATTAAGAAAATGAAATGTAAGTAGGGAAGGAGTTGACTTTCATGCGTGAAATCAATGTAAGTACACTTACTGATGTGATCGAGAGATTGTGCATCGAAGCAAACGAACATCTCCCGGAGGATGTAAAATGCGCGATCCGCGACTGCCGTGCCTGTGAGGATGGCGAGATCGCACAGGGAGTTCTTGACAACATTATCGAGAACTATGAAATCGCTGACAATGAAAACGTACCGATTTGTCAGGATACCGGAATGGCATGTGTATTCCTCGAGATCGGGCAGGATGTTCATCTTGTAGGCGGAGATCTGGCAGAGGCTGTAGACGAGGGCGTACGCCGCGGTTATACAAACGGATATCTGCGTAAATCTGTTGTAAAGGATCCGGTCCGCCGCGGAAATACCGGTGACAATACACCGGCTATGCTCTACACGGAAATCGTGCCGGGCGAGAATATCAAAGTAACAGTTGGACCGAAGGGATTCGGCAGTGAGAACATGAGCCAGATTCGTATGTTCAAGCCGTCAGCAGGTCTTCAGGGCATCAAAGATTTCATCATTGAGGCTGTTGAGACAGCGGGACCGAATCCATGTCCGCCTATGGTAGTGGGCGTAGGAATCGGCGGAACATTTGACAAGTGCGCGCTCCTCGCAAAGAAAGCGCTTATGAGACCTCTTGATTCATCCAATCCGGATCCGTTCTATGCAGATCTTGAGAAAGAGATGCTGGAGAAGATCAACGAGCTGGGAATCGGACCGCAGGGATTCGGCGGAAAGACAACAGCGATCGGTCTCAATATCGAGACAATGCCGACACATATCGCAGGAATGCCGTGTGCAGTTAATATCAACTGTCACGTGACACGTCACAAAACGGAGGTGATATAAATGGCAAGAAAGATTACATTACCACTTACAGAGGAACTTGCTAAGACACTCCATGCAGGAGATCAGGTACTTCTTACAGGAACAATCTATACTTCCCGTGATGCCGGACACAAGAGAATGTGTGAAGCACTCGCCAAAGGTGAGGATATACCGTTTGATCCGAAGGATGCAACGATCTACTATGTAGGACCGACTCCGGCAAAACCGGGTCATGTAATCGGAAGCGCAGGTCCGACGACCAGCGGACGTATGGATGCATACGCTCCGACAATGATGTCAGTAGGAGCCCGCGGAATGATCGGAAAAGGCGCACGTCTTCCGGAAGTTGTTGAAGCCATGAAAAAGTACAGCGGCGTTTATTTCGGAGCCATTGGAGGCGCGGGAGCTCTCCTTGCAAAATGTATCAAGAAAGCTGAGCTTATCGCATACGAAGATCTCGGCGCAGAAGCGCTGAGAAAGCTCTATGTTGAGGATATGCCGCTTGTTGTTATTATTGACAGCGAGGGAAATAACCTTTACGAAGAGGGAAGAAAAGCTTATCTTGATTCCAAGAAATAATTAGCTGACGGAGATGCAAAATAATCCGCCGGAATACAGGTATCGCTTGCGGGCGCGCTTTCGCTCGGGCCGCAACATAGCAGTACATAAGGCTGCAAAGGACGCAGCCTAAGTGCTGATGTTGCTCTACGGCCCTTAAGCGATACCTGTGTTCCGGCTGTTTTTTTGTCTCCGGCAGGGGTGCATTTGGCTATAGCTGATTATGGAGATAATGATGAATTGAATATTTCGATTTATCCTGAAGAAGAGCAATAAAGAAAACCCGGGAGATGTTACAGCTTTATCGTAAGCGCCAAATATTCCTGCGGATTTCCTGATCCTCAAGTTTTGCCTATAATT
>CAMMSL010000053.1 GCA_946499505.1 uncultured Lachnoclostridium sp. | reverse complement strand
GCTCAACCATGGGGATTAATCATTATACTATTAATGAGAAAGTGTCAAAGACCCGGGTCAAGGAACTTTTGGATGTGCTCCTCGGAAAGCGCAAGTCCGGCAGGACATCCGTCTATTACAACTCCGATACCTGGGCCATGGGATTCCCCCCATGTTGTTATGCGGAATATTTTTCCAAATGTTGAACCACTCATAATAGATGTTCTCCTTTCTGATCTGTACATAGAAACCATTATATAGGATGATACCTGTTATTGACAAGTGGAAGTGCACTTTACTTTTTGTACTGTACGTACTATAATGTTGACGAGATTGAGTAAAGGAGAGAAGATTGACTGATGAGCAGAAATAAAAAACGAAACTCTGAAATACATCAGGAAAATATAGATATTAAGAACGACAGCATATATGACGATATCCCAGAGGAAGAGGCGATGGAGGAATTCGACGACGATAGCGTAGAAGATATTGTAGAAGAAACTGCAGATGATGCAGATGAAACTATTGTGGAAGAAGATACTACAGAGCTGGACGGGCCGGAGGAATCCGAGGAATCTGAGGAAACTGACGAAGCACTTCCTCGAAAGCATATGAGAAAGAGACGCAGTGCAATGAGAAAAAAAAGAAAAAAGAAAGCAAAGAAAAGTATGGGCAAGAAACCATGGATTATTGCTGGCAGTATTGTCGGAGTACTTGCAATAATTTATCTCGGCGTTGCAGTTTTCTTTATGAGTCATTTCCTTATGAATACTACGGTCAATGGGAAAGATTTTTCTGGAAAAACGGTTGCTGATGTAGAGGAATACTTAAAAGAGCAAGTAGCAGATTATCAGCTGACAGTTTTAGAACAGAATAATACTTCTGATGTGATCACAGGGTCAGAGATATCTCTTTCCTATAAAGAAAATTCGCAGGTGGAAGATGCTCTGAGAAAACAGAATCAGTTATTATGGATTACATCGCTGTTTTCCAGATCCCGTGCAAGTGTCACGATTCAGGTGGAATATGATCAGAACGCACTGGATGAGAAAATACAGAATCTTCAGGCAGTGACAGCGGAGCAGACTGATCCGGTAGCTGCACATCCAGAATATGACGGGAATTCTTTTGTCGTAGCAAAGGAACAGTATGGCACGAAAGTGGATATGGAAACCCTGAAGGCAAAGATAGAACAATATATTTCCGAGTTCAATCCAACTTTGGATATGATGGATGAACAATGCTATGTTATGCCGAAATATACTTCAGATTCGCCGGAAGTGCAGGCTGCCTGTGATGAGATGAATACGTATTTGAAAGCCAGTATTACTTATCCGATGGATGAAAATATCGTGGTGGACAAAGCACTGATTTCAGGATGGGTCACATATGATGACGAAATGAACGTTACATTCAACGAGGATACTGTCAGAGAATGGATGCGGGAGTTTGGCAGCAAGTATGACACAGTAGGGACGACAAGAACGATCACAACGCCTACGGGGAAGACCGCGGAAGTATCCGGCGGTACATACGGCTGGTCTGTTGATGAAGATACGGAAACACAGAATCTGATCAATAGTATCAAGAACGGTGAAGTGGCGGAGAGAGAGCCGGCGTACAATCAGACGGCGGCGTCCCACAGCGCTCAGGACTGGGGCAGCACCTATATCGAGGTAGATATTGCAGCTCAGCATATGTGGTATATTGTAGATGGATCCATAGCAATGGAGTCTGATGTGGTGACAGGACTTCCGGCAGATGGAAGAAATACGCCGACCGGTGTTTATTCTATACTATATACGGAGCGTGATTCTACTTTGAAGGGAGAAACGGATCCGGCTACAGGAAAACCCAGCTATGAGACGCCTGTGGCATTCTGGATGCCATTTACATGGCAGGGGCACGGATTCCACGACGCTACGTGGCAGTCATCGTTCGGCGGTAATCGGTATCTGACGAACGGATCTCACGGATGCGTTAATATGCCGTATGACAAAGCACAACAGCTGTTTGGCATGATCGGTGCGGGAACTCCTGTGATTATTCACAATTAGGCGGACAAACAAAATATTTATTAATTATAGATAAGGATATAATAATATGTATGAACTTCTGAAAAAAGACGGAATGGCGAAGCGAGGCAGATTTCACACGGTACACGGTATGATTGAGACGCCGGTATTCATGAATGTGGGAACAGCCGCGGCGATCAAAGGTGCCGTATCTACAGATGATCTTAGGGAAATCAAGACACAGGTGGAGCTGTCGAACACATACCATCTCCACGTAAGACCGGGCGACGAAGTGGTGAAGAAGCTTGGGGGATTGCACCGCTTCATGAATTGGGACAAGCCGATCCTGACAGACTCGGGCGGATTTCAGGTTTTTTCTCTGGCGTCCCTGAGAAAGATAAAGGAGGAAGGAGTTCATTTCCATTCCCACATTGACGGAAGGAAAATCTTTATGGGGCCGGAGGAGAGTATGCAGATCCAGTCGAATCTGGCATCTACCATCGCCATGGCTTTTGACGAGTGTCCATCCAGTGTGGCAGATAAGAAATATATCCAGAATTCCGTGGAACGGACGGCACGCTGGCTGAAGCGCTGCAAGGACGAAATGGCCCGCCTTAATTCCCTTCCGGATACGATCAATCCACATCAGATGCTCTTTGGTATCAATCAAGGAGGAGTATATGAGGATATCCGTATTGCCCATGCCCAGATGATCACGGAGCTGGATCTGGACGGCTACGCAGTAGGCGGTTTGGCAGTGGGTGAGAGCCATGAAGAAATGTACCGTATCCTGGAGGCGGTAGTTCCTTACCTGCCGGACAATAAGCCGACCTATCTTATGGGGGTGGGAACGCCGGCTAATATTCTGGAGGCAGTAGACCGTGGTGTAGATTTCTTCGACTGTGTATATCCGTCGCGTAACGGAAGACACGGGCATGTATATACCAATCACGGGAAAATGAATCTTTTTAATGCAAAGTACGAACTTGATGAACGGCCCATTGAAGAGGGGTGCGGCTGTCCGGCCTGCA
Source organism: uncultured Lachnoclostridium sp. (assembly GCA_946499505.1). GTDB lineage: Bacteria > Bacillota > Clostridia > Lachnospirales > Lachnospiraceae > Mediterraneibacter. The sequence continues at coordinate 11,226 of CAMMSL010000053.1, read as the reverse complement.
GAAGCTACAGCAGAGCTTATATCAGACATCTGCTTAAGGCCAAAGAAATGTTGGGAATGCGTCTGTGTGTCCTTCACAATCTGTATTTTTATAATACGATGATGGAAGAAATCAGGGCTGCCATCGATGCCGGAGAGTATAAGGCGTACAAGAAAAAGAAGCTGGACGGAATGATGCAGCATTAGGCTGCTTTTTACATGTTTTTCAAAAAACTCTTGAAGAAAATGCCGTTTTTGTGTATAGTAGACTTATTGTCGGATAGAAAGTTAGGAGGAAATATATTATGGGTGAAATGGCTAGTATGCTGATTCTGTGGGTTGTTGTGATCGGACTTATGTGGTTCCTGCTCATGCGTCCTCAGAAGAAAGAGCAGAAGAGAGTACAGGCGATGCTGGCATCCATGGAAGTCGGGGATACAGCACTGACAACAAGCGGATTTTACGGTGTGATCATTGATATTACAGATGACGACGTGATCGTTGAGTTTGGAAATAACAAAAACTGCCGTATTCCGATGCAGAAAGCAGCAATCGCTCAGATTGAGAAACCAAGCGCAGAGTAAGAGTGAAATTGGAACAGCAGCCGGATAAAGATCAGTCAACAGACAGATTTTTATCCGGCTTTTCTTATGATTAAATTGTGCCAGTTTCATGGCTGAACTGGCATGGTGAATTTTAGAGCGCCCTCTATTTTTTACCCGCTGCTACTTGAAACACTTTACAAAATGAGGTATGATAGACAGTGATATTTTAGATTTGGAAGGATGAGCGGCTATGAATATGAAGATCGGAGTAATAAAAGGGGATGGCATTGGCCCAGAGATCGTGGATGAGGCGATGAAAGTACTCGACCGGATCGCAGAGGTTTACGGTCATTCTTTTTCTTATACACAGCTTTTGATGGGAGGGGCATCTATCGATGTGAACGGAGTACCTCTCACAGACGAGACACTGGAAGCTGCAAAGGCAAGTGAAGCGGTCCTGATGGGATCCATCGGCGGAGATGCAAAGACTTCTCCATGGTATCAGCTGGAGCCGTCCAAACGTCCTGAGGCTGGATTATTAGCCCTGAGGAAGGGACTGAACCTGTTTGCAAATTTAAGGCCGGCTGTGTTGTATCCGGAGTTGAAAGGCGCATGCCCGCTGAAGGAAGAGATTGCAGATCGGGGCTTTGATATGATGATCATGAGGGAGCTGACCGGCGGACTTTATTTTGGAAAAAGAAGCACGGAGGAAGTGGACGGAGTCCTTACAGCGAAGGATGAACTTACATACAGCGAGACAGAAATCCGAAGGATCGCAAAACGCGGTTTTGACATTGCTATGAAGAGACGGAAAAAAGTGACCAGCGTAGATAAGGCAAATGTACTGGATTCTTCCAGACTGTGGAGAAAAGTCGTGGAGGATGTGGCGAAAGAGTATCCGGAAGTCACACTGGAGCATATGCTGGTCGACAACTGCGCGATGCAGCTTGTAAAGGATCCGGCACAGTTTGATGTGATCCTGACAGAGAACATGTTCGGAGATATTCTCTCAGATGAGGCAAGCATGGTGACAGGTTCAATTGGAATGCTGGCAAGTGCCAGTCTGAATGAGACAAAGTTCGGACTTTATGAGCCGAGCGGCGGATCAGCTCCGGATATTGCCGGACAGGGAATTGCGAATCCGATCGCGACGATCCTGTCAGCAGCTATGATGCTCAGATACTCCTTTGATCTTGACGAGGAGGCAGCCGCTGTAGAGAAAGCGGTATCTGCAGTATTGAGAGACGGATACCGTACGATCGATATTATGTCTGAGGGTATGAAGCAGATTGGCACAAAAGAGATGGGAGACAGGATCTGCGCATATATTAAATAACGGCATCGCCTGATATAGAGGCGGCAGCAGTGTAATGGCGAAAATTGGGATATATGCAGAAAACATGAGAAAGAGAGGAATTGACAGATGAGAAGTGATACAGTGACAAAAGGTGTACAGCAGGCACCCCACAGATCTTTATTTAATGCTCTGGGTATGACACAGGAAGAATTGGACAGACCGCTGATCGGTGTAGTCAGCTCTTATAATGAGATCGTACCGGGACACATGAATCTCGATAAGATTACCGAAGCAGTAAAGATGGGCGTTGCCATGGCAGGAGGTACTCCGATCGTTGTTCCGGCCATTGCGGTATGCGACGGCATTGCTATGGGACATATCGGAATGAAGTATTCACTCGTTACAAGAGATCTGATCGCGGATTCTACAGAAGCGCTGGCAATGGCACATCAGTTTGACGGCCTTGTGATGATTCCCAACTGTGACAAGAATGTGCCGGGGCTTCTGATGGCGGCAGCCCGCGTCAATATTCCGACGATCTTTGTCAGTGGCGGCCCTATGCTGGCAGGACATGTAAAAGGCGGACGCACAAGCCTTTCCAGCATGTTCGAGGCAGTGGGAGCACACGCAGCAGGCAAGATTACGGATGAGGAACTGTGTGAATATGAGAATAAGGCATGTCCTACCTGTGGTTCCTGCTCCGGCATGTACACTGCAAACAGTATGAACTGTCTGACAGAAGCACTGGGAATGGGGCTTCGCGGCAATGGTACGATCCCTGCTGTATATTCTGCAAGGCTGCAGCTCGCAAAACATGCAGGTATGCAGGTTATGGAACTGGTGAGAAAGAATATCAGGCCCCGTGACATTATGACAGAGGATGCAATCCTCAACGCGCTGACAGTAGATATGGCGCTCGGGTGCTCCACCAACAGTATGCTTCATCTCCCGGCGATCGCCCATGAGATCGGCATGGATTTCGAGATTGACTTTGCAAACAGTATCAGTGAGAAAACACCGAACCTGTGTCATCTGGCACCGGCGGGGCATACATATATTGAAGACCTCAATGAGGCCGGCGGAGTGTATGCGGTCATGAATGAGCTGAGCAAGAAGAATCTGTTAAACCTGGACTGCATGACAGTTACGGGCAAAACAGTGGGAGAAAATATTGCCGGATGCGAGAACATGAATCCGGAAGTGATCCGTCCGATCGACAATCCATACAGCGAGACTGGCGGGCTTGCTGTTCTGAAGGGAAATCTGGCGCCGGACGGAAGTGTAGTAAAACGTTCCGCTGTCTGTGACGAAATGCTGGTACACGAAGGAACGGCCAGAATCTTTGAGAGTGATGAAGAGGCAACGGAAGCAATCAAGAGCGGAAAGATCAACCCGGGAGATGTTATTGTGATCCGGTATGAGGGACCGAAAGGCGGACCGGGCATGAGAGAGATGCTCAACCCGACTTCTGCGATCGCAGGATATGGCCTGGGATCTACGGTCGCCCTGATCACGGACGGGCGATTCAGCGGTGCGTCCCGCGGTGCTTCCATCGGACACGTATCACCTGAGGCGGCTGTGGGCGGCCCGATCGCACTGGTAGAAGAAGGAGACATTATTAAGATCAACATACCGGAGCTGAAGCTGGAGCTTGATATCTCTGATGAAGAGATGGCTGCAAGAAAGGCAAAATGGCAGCCGAGAGAGCCGAAGGTCAAGACAGGATATCTTGCAAGATATGCTGCCATGGTTACTTCCGGCAACAGAGGTGCCATCCTTGAAGTACCGGGTAAGAAGGCAGACTGAGCAAGTCTGAATTGAAAGGAGCGTAAGAAAAAAGCATGCAGTTAAATGGAGCTGAGATAGTAATAGAGTGCCTGAAAGAGCAGGGGGTAGACACGGTATTCGGGTACCCGGGCGGAGCTATCCTTAACGTTTATGACGAGCTGTATAAACACAGGGATGAGATCCGGCATATCCTGACCTCCCATGAGCAGGGAGCGTCCCATGCTGCGGACGGCTATGCACGTGCTACAGGAAAAGTCGGCGTGTGCCTTGCCACCAGTGGACCGGGAGCGACAAATCTTGTGACCGGGATCGCAACAGCGTATATGGATTCCATTCCGATCGTTGCGATCACTTGTAATGTGGGTGTATCTCTTCTGGGAAAAGACAGTTTTCAGGAGATCGATATCACAGGCATCACGATGCCGATCACAAAATACAGTTTTATCGTGAAAGATGTGACAAAACTTGCGGATACGATCCGTAAGGCATTCCGGATCGCAAAGTCCGGGAGACCGGGGCCGGTACTGATCGACATTCCGAAAGATGTGACAGCTGCAGTTACGGAATATGAACGCCAGGAACTTGGAAAATATGTTCCTGAACATCCGCATATCAGTGAAGAGAAGATCAAAAGGGTCCTTTCTATGCTGGAAGAGTCTGAGAAGCCGTATGTGTTTGTCGGAGGAGGCGCTGTTCTCTCCGGTGCGAGCAGTGAGCTGATGGAGTTTGTAGATAAACTGGATGCTCCTGTGGCAGATACTCTTATGGGAAAAGGTGCTTTCCCAGGAACGGATCCGCGTTATACCGGGATGCTCGGTATGCATGGGACCAAGACTTCAAATTACGGTGTGAGCGAATGTGATCTTCTTGTTGTATTAGGAGCAAGGTTCAGCGACCGTGTTACGGGAAATACACAGACATTTGCGAAGAATGCCAAAATACTCCAGATCGATATCGATGCGGCTGAGATCAACAAGAATATTCTTGTTTCAGAGGAAGTCATCGGGGACGTGAAAGAAGTTTTAAATATACTGAACCGTAATCTGAAACAGCAGGATCACAGCGCATGGCTCAAGAAGATTGAGGCTTACAAGGAGAAATATCCGCTGAAATATCATCCGGATGTCCTGACAGGACCGTTTATCGTGGAAGAGATTTACCGCCAGACAAAGGGCGAAGCACTGATCGTCACGGAAGTAGGGCAGCATCAGATGTGGGCGGCTCAGTATTATAAATATACAAAGCCGAGGACACTTCTTACATCAGGCGGACTGGGTACCATGGGATACGGACTGGGAGCATCCATGGGCGCCAAAGTCGGATGCCCGGACAAAACAGTGGTAAATATTGCCGGTGACGGATGTTTCCGCATGAATCTGAATGAGATTGCAACGGCAGTCAGACATAACATTCCGATCATTGAAGTTGTAGTCAACAATCATGTGCTCGGTATGGTGCGTCAGTGGCAGGACCTGTTTTATGATGAGCGTTATTCTGCCACGGTGTTACGAGACTGTGTTGATTTTGCAAAAGTGGCGGAGGCGATGGGTGCGGTAGGCATCCATGTAGAAACACAGGATGAGTTTAAAGCGGCGTTTGAAAAAGCTCTTTCATTGAACCGTCCGGTCGTGATCGACTGCCAGATCGGCAGTGATGACAAGGTGTGGCCGATGGTGGCACCGGGAGCAGATATCAAAGAGGCATTTGACGAGGAGGATATAAAAAATGAGCAGAGTGTATAATTTTTCAGCAGGACCGGCAGTACTGCCGGAGGAAGTGCTTAAAGAAGCGGCAGCAGAGATGCTGGATTACAAAGGAACCGGGATGTCTGTGATGGAGATGAGCCACCGCTCCAAAGCATTCGAGGAAATCATCACAACAGCTGAGCAGGATATCAGGGATCTTATGGGAATCCCGGATAATTACCGAGTACTGTTCCTGCAGGGCGGAGCGTCCCAGCAGTTTGCTATGATCCCGATGAATCTGATGAAGAACCGTGTGGCAGATTACATTATCACGGGCCAGTGGGCGAAGAAAGCAGCAAAAGAGGCAGAGAAATACGGAAAAGTCAACAGGATCGCTTCTTCGGAGGATAAGACGTTTTCTTATATTCCGGACTGCTCGGATCTTCCGATATCCGAGGATGCGGATTATGTGTATATCTGCGAGAACAATACCATCTATGGAACCAAATTTAAAGAGCTGCCGAATACGAAGGGAAAGACACTGGTGGCAGATGTTTCTTCCTGTTTCCTGTCCGAGCCTGTTGATGTGACAAAATACGGCGTGATCTATGGCGGCGTTCAGAAGAATATCGGGCCTGCAGGAGTGGTCATCGTGATCATCCGTGAGGATCTGATCACTGAGGATGTACTTCCGGGAACTCCGACGATGCTTACCTATAAGACACATGCAGATGCCAAGTCGCTCTACAATACACCACCGGCATACGGAATTTATATCTGCGGTAAGGTGTTTAAGTGGCTGAAAGCCCAGGGCGGCCTTGCAGCAATGAAAGAGAGAAATGAGAAGAAAGCAAAAGTTCTCTATGACTTCCTGGATCAGAGCAGGCTTTTTAAGGGAACTGTAGTTCCTAAAGACCGTTCTCTTATGAACGTGCCGTTTGTGACAGGAAATGCCGATCTGGATGCGAAGTTTGTAAAAGAAGCAAAAGAAGCAGGGCTCGAGAATCTGAAAGGACACAGGACAGTCGGCGGCATGCGTGCGAGCATTTACAATGCAATGCCTTATGAGGGTGTTGTGGCACTTGTTGACTTTATGAAGAAATTTGAAGAGGAGAATCTGTAGGATGTATAAATATCATTGCCTGAATCCGATCTCGGAAGTGGGATTAGGACAGCTGGATGAAAACTATGTTGTTACCGGAGATGTTGAAGAGGCAGATGCCATTCTCGTGCGAAGCGCCAAAATGCATGATATGGAGTTCAGTAAGAACTTAAAGGCGATTGCCCGTGCCGGAGCAGGAGTGAATAATATTCCGTTGGACCGCTGTGCAGATGAGGGAATTGTTGTATTCAATACGCCGGGTGCGAACGCGAACGGCGTAAAAGAGCTTGTGATTGCGGGAATGCTGCTGGCTGCCCGTGATATCATTGGCGGTATCAACTGGGTGCAGGAGTATGAAGAGGACGGAGATATCGCAAAGATCACAGAGAAGAAGAAAAAGGCCTTTGCAGGAACCGAGCTGCAGGGCAAGAAACTTGGCGTGATTGGACTGGGAGCAATCGGTGTCCGCGTTGCGAACGTGGCCGTTCATCTTGGGATGGATGTCTATGGATATGATCCCTATGTGTCTGTTGACGCTGCCTGGATGCTTTCCAGAAGCATCCACCATGCAAAAACGGTAGATGAACTGTACAAAGAGTGTGATTATATCACAATCCATGTGCCTGCAACAGAGGATACAAAAGGTATGATTGATAAAAATGCGATCGGCCTGATGAAAGACGGTGTGGTGATCTTGAATCTTGCCCGCGATGTGCTGGTCGATCAGGAAGATATTGTGGATGCCCTTGTTTCCGGAAAAGTCCGCTCTTATGTGACGGACTTTCCGACAAAGGAAATTGTAGGCGTGAAAAATGCCATCGTGATCCCGCATCTCGGTGCTTCTACAGAAGAGTCAGAAGACAACTGTGCAAAGATGGCTGCAGCAGAGCTGAGAGATTTCCTCGAGAATGGAAATATCACACATTCGGTAAACTATCCGGATTGTAATATGGGCGTCAAAGGGGCAGGAGAGAGAATTACGATCCTGCATAAGAATATCCCGAATATGCTGGGACAGTTTACTACACTGTTAGCAGAAAAGGGCATGAACATCGCTCTTATGACGAACAAGAGCAGGAAAGAGTATGCCTATACAATGATCGATGTGGATACGCAGGTTTCTGCAGAGCTGGAAGAACAGATCGCATCTGTGGACGGAGTGCTCAAAGTCAGAGTGATCCGATAGAAAAACGGTTTGTTTAAAGCGGTTGATCGAGAAGATAAGTAGAAGATATACGCCATGTCCTAAAGCAAGGCCATGACAGCGACAGAGAGGTCGGTTCAGATACAGGATAAACCTGTATCTGTCCGGCTTCTTTTATTTATGTATAAATTTGTTAATATTATATGAATTTGGATTTCTTTGTTGACAATAATTGTATCCCTGTATACAATTATACACGGATACACAATATGTTACATATATCAGTTGGAGGAAGAGAGAAATGGAAGACAGAAAAGTTTTTTTGAATGAACATACAAATCTCCTGGAACTGGAGGAACACATGTACCCATTGGTGGATGTAGAAACTCCGAACGTGTTCCGCAATCTGTTCCGGTATGATGAGATACCGAAAATAGCGTTTAATGACAGGATCGTGCCTCATCATATGCCGGATGAGATATGGATCACTGATACGACTTTCCGTGATGGACAGCAGTCCAGGGCGCCATATACCTCGGAGCAGATTGTGACGATCTATGATTATCTGCACCGGCTGGGCGGTCCTAAAGGGAAAATCCGCCAGAGTGAATTCTTCCTCTACAGTAAAAAGGACAGAGATGCTGTGTACCGCTGCCTGGAAAAGGGATATGAATTTCCAGAAGTGACAAGCTGGATCCGTGCCAGCAGGAAAGATTTTGAACTTGTAAAAGAAATCGGGCTGAAAGAAACCGGAATCCTTGTGAGCTGCTCAGACTATCATATTTTCTACAAACTGAAGATGACAAGAAGACAGGCAATGGAGCATTATCTCTCTGTTGTGCGTGAATGTATGGAGACTGGTGTGAGGCCCAGATGTCATCTGGAAGATATTACAAGATCAGATATCTACGGATTTGTGATTCCGTTCTGCGTAGAACTTATGAAGTTGATGGAAGAGTATAAGATACCTGTGAAGATTCGTGTCTGCGATACGATGGGCTATGGAGTTAATTATCCCGGTGCAGTGATCCCGAGATCGATTCCTGGCATTATTTATGGTTTGATGACTCATGCGGGGGTACCCAGTGAACTGATCGAATTCCACGGACACAATGATTTTTATAAGGCGGTTAATAATTCCAGTACAGCATGGCTCTACGGCGCGTGCGGTGTCAACTGTTCTCTGTTCGGCATAGGGGAGCGTACAGGAAACACACCTCTGGAAGCAATGGTCTTTGAGTATGCACAGCTTCGGGGAACTCTGGATGGTATGGATACGACGGTGATCACGGAACTGGCAGAGTATTATGAGAAGGAAATCGGATATCATATTCCTTCAAGAACCCCTTTTGTGGGGAAGAATTTCAATGTGACAAGAGCCGGGATCCATGCGGACGGAATGCTCAAGAACGAAGAAATCTACAATATATTTGATACAGACAAATTCCTGAACCGACCGGCTCTTGTATCAGTTTCCAATACTTCCGGGGCTGCCGGTATCGCCTACTGGATCAATACATATTATAAACTTTCCGGAGACCGTGAAGTAGATAAAAATTCGGAGCTGGTACAGATGGTAAAGGCGAGTGTGGATAAAGAATACGAGGATGGCAGAGTTACGGTCTTGACAGACGAAGAATTAATTGACAAAATAGAAAGTGTGTGCGAAAAGCTGCATATGACATTGTGACCAGGAGGACTTCAGGATGGAAGAATACCAGGATCATTCCCTGAGCGGGCGCGTTTTTCAGAAGATCCGTGAGGATATCCTCAATGGGAAATATAAGGAAAACGATGAACTCAGGGAGAATACGATCGGCAAGGAATTAGGAGTAAGCCGGACTCCCGTCAGAGAGGCATTGCGACAGCTTGAGCTGGAGGGACTTGTGACGATCATTCCCAACAGGGGAGCTTATGTGACAGGCATCAGCCAGAAGGATATCTGGGATATCTATATGGTTCGATCTCATCTGGAAGGATTGTGTGCCAGATGGGCTACAGAACATATAACCGAGAAACAGCTTGAAGAGCTGGAAGAGACGCTGATGCTGTCAGAATTTCAGATGAACAGAGAAAGCGGGTTCAGCGTGCAGCAGGTAGCTGCTCTTGATGGAAGATTTCATGCAATTCTCTATGAAGCTTCAGGAAGCAGGATATTAAGCCACGTTCTGACAGATTTTCATAATTATGTGCAGATGGCGAGAAAGTCATCGATCGTCTCAGAAGAGAGAGCAAGAAAATCCATACGGGAGCACCGGCAGATCCTGCGGGCGATCAAAGACCGCGATGCAGAAATGGCGGAACAGCTCGCAAACGAGCATATCCTGCACGTAATGCAGAATCTGAAAAAACAGGGCTATCGTTCGGAATAGCACTACAATGCAAGAAATGTAATAGTTCAGCTATGCTGTAGTTAAAAGAACAGGAGGAGACAGACAATGGCGAAAATTAAAATGACAACACCACTTGTAGAGATGGACGGAGACGAGATGACAAGGATTCTCTGGAAGATGATCAAAGATGAGCTGCTCATCCCGTATATTGATCTTAAGACAGAGTATTATGATCTGGGACTTGAACACAGAAACGAGACAAATGATCAGGTTACGGTAGATTCCGCAATGGCTACAAAGAAATATAAAGTGGCCGTAAAATGTGCAACGATCACCCCGAATGCCGCACGTATGGAAGAGTATAACTTAAAAGAGATGTGGAAGAGCCCGAACGGGACAATCCGTGCGATTCTTGACGGAACAGTATTCCGTGCTCCTATCGTTGTAAAAGGCATTGAGCCATGTGTGAAAAACTGGAAGAAACCGATCACGATCGCAAGGCATGCATACGGTGACGTTTATAAGGGATCTGAGATGAAGATACCGGGAGCCGGTAAAGTGGAACTTGTGTACACGGCTGAAGATGGAAGCCAGACAAAAGAACTGGTACATAATTTTGACGGCCCGGGCATCGTACAGGGAATGCACAATCTGAACAAGTCCATTGAGAGTTTCGCAAGAAGCTGTTTCTCCTATGCACTTGATACAAAACAGGATCTGTGGTTTGCTACAAAGGATACAATTTCTAAAAAATATGACCATACATTTAAAGATATTTTCCAGGAAATCTATGATGCAGAATTCGATGAGAAGTTTAAAGAAGCAGGAATTGAGTATTTCTACACTCTGATCGATGATGCAGTAGCACGTGTCATGAAATCCCAGGGCGGATATATCTGGGCATGCAAGAACTATGACGGTGATGTGATGAGCGATATGATCTCCTCCGCATTCGGTTCCCTTGCCATGATGACATCCGTGCTCGTATCCCCAGAAGGATACTATGAGTACGAGGCGGCTCACGGTACAGTGCAGCGTCATTACTATAAACACTTAAAAGGCGAGGAGACATCTACAAACTCTGTAGCAACGATCTTCGCATGGACAGGCGCTCTCCGTAAACGCGGCGAGCTGGACGGCAATAAAGAACTGATGGAATTCGCTGACCGTCTGGAGAAAGCAACGATTGATACGATCGAGGCAGGTGAGATGACAAAAGACCTGGCGCTGATCACAACGATCGAAAATCCGACCGTATTGAATAGTGAGCAGTTTATCAAAGCAATCGCAAAGAGACTGTAAATTCGTATTTTTCGTATTAGCAAAGTATCCGCCAGGAGACAGGTATTGCTAA
>CAMMSL010000052.1 GCA_946499505.1 uncultured Lachnoclostridium sp. | reverse complement strand
CTGTATAAAATTTTCAAAGCTCATTTATTTCTGCTTGACTTTTTATTTGCAGACTGATTTTTGGTATATGTAATGTGTCTCTGGTCGATCGCCTCTATGATCTTCGGATATTTCCGGCAGATTGTGGAATACAGGAACCGCATTCCCTGAGGCTTTCTTACATAATCCCGGCGTTTGGACAGAATGACCACCAGACGGTCACACCCCTTTTCTAACGCATGGCGCACCGGAATGGCGTCAGCGATACCGCCGTCATAATAAGGTATACCGTCAATCTCAACCGGACGGCAGGCCGCAGGAATCGCACTGGACGCCATGATCGGCTTGTAATCATCCTGTTTCATATCTTCTTTTCCGAAATACTTTGCCTCTCCGGTCAGGGCATTCGTCGCCACAACTTCATATTCCGTAGGATTCTTCATGATCGCCGCAAAATCCAGCGGATCCTCCCCCGTGGAATTAGTCAGTTCGGAATAAATGTAGTCAAGCCCGAACAGATTTCCCGTCCTTAGCAGGCTTTTCAGTCCGAAATACTTCGGCGAATGAATATGGTCTGTAAAGAACCGGAGATTCCTTCCTCTCTGCCCTGCTATATAAGACGCTACATTTCCCGATCCGCCCGATACACCGATACAGTAGTCAAAGGTGATCTTATGGTCAAGAAAGGCATCCAGAATTCCAGCATTGTAAGCGCATTTCATTCCGCCTCCTTCTACCACCAGTCCGATTTTCTTATGTTTTTCCATCCTGATCTCCTCCTGTCTGTAATCTGTCATGTCTGATCTTTATGCCGTTCTCAATAATATCAAAGCAGATCACATATTGTAAGTTTTAGAATAACACCTCTGAGACAAACCGTCAACCACACAGCCTTCTCAGCATCTCTCTCAGATCGCCGTCCAGCCCGTATGACTTTTCCCGTATCTCATCCGGTATGTAAATTTCTCCAAGATTAATAGTAATGTACACCGCTTCCGACTCCTTAGCAGCCAGCCGCATCAACGGTGCTTTGATCAGCTGATTACGCCGGCCGATTCCCAATTCCAGTATGATCAGTTTCTTCCCATGATATTTCTGAAGAAATGCCGCCATCCGGCTCTCAGCCGCCGTATCCGGAATAAAATTCCGGTCTCCTTCCATATGGATCTGCATGGGACCGCCGCAGACCGGACAGCTTGGGACCATATCCGAAGGGATTTTTCCCCCCTGCTCCGCTGCCGCCATTTTCTCTGTCAGTTCAAAAGACGGATAAACGGTATCATGGCATCGTGATGCGCACTGCATGGTAAGCCAGTTTCCCTCGATCTCATAGATTTTCTCAGGATCGAATCCGCACATTTCAAAATGACACTCCCCGTTGGATGTAACTATAAAATAATCTTTCTCTCCCACAACTCTTTTCAGATCTGCCATCACCGGAGTCTCCTTGTACTCCCCGCAATAGTGATGGATCAGCCGGCTCCAGAACCCCCACTTTTCCTCTTCTGACGGCCAGCGGGCTCCCATTCCGTGAAGGATGCACTGAAGCCCGTATTTTCGTTTCAGGTCGCCAAAAAGTTCTTCAAACGCCTGATTGTCTGCGAAAAGATGCAGCCCTTCAGTGATAGACAGGCCGTTGCTGGCTCCGATCAGGATAGCGTCAGCTTCTCTGATCTTTTCTGCAATCTCATTGAATTTCATATCTTTATCATTCATGATCTATCTCTCCATCCTCTTTGCCGCATCCTCCAGCGTTCTCCCGATATCTCCACAAATAACCATTCCTTTGTCTTCTATATCCTTTGGCAGAAAATCATACTTATCATTTACCGCGATATACCTTACATCCGGCAGATTCATGGTCAGATTCCAGAACGGCTCCTGAATAAACATAGGAGTCATTCTGCCGACCCCCAGTTCCAGAAAAAGAATCTTTTTCTTTCCATTGTCCATAATGTACTTTGATATTTTTTCATATTCTTCATTATACTTTCTGCCTTGAAGGAAATTGCCGTATCCTCTCACCCACGGAAATGCCTCTGCACCGCAGTGGGGACATCGCGGGATCAGGTCTGTGGGAATATATGTCCCTCCGCCCATGGCACGGATCATATCATCCACCGGTTTCACCGCATCCCATGTATCGTCACAGCAGCATTTTGAACACTGGAAGAAACGATGGTCTCCCTGTATCTCGCTGACCTTTTCCTCCGGATACAGTTTGACGAACTGCGTGTCCTGATTCGTAGTCAGAATGAAAAAGTCTTTTCCTTTGAGCACCGTGTCTAGATTCAGATAGGGTTTTCTCACCGGTGCGTGAAGAGTCGTATTCAGGAATGTTGCAAGGTATCCCCAGTATTCTTCCCTCGTTGTAAACGGATGCATCATCCCGTCAAAAGCTCCTTTGAAACCATACTTTTCCGCATATTTTCCGAAATATTTACGGTAAGACGGAGTATCTCCATAATAAAAATCCCCGCCGCCCGCCGCAGACAGACCGGAGGCTCCGCCCACTACAACACACTCCGCCTCTTTCACCTGCCGGACGAGCTCTTCTATCTGTTCTTTGTAAGGCAGTGGTTTCATATCAGATAATTCATAGGGCGTGCCGCCTGATGCATAAACACTGTAATATCTGGAATAATTCATCTGTGTCTGCATGACAAGATCTTCATAAAAACTCATAATATTTACTTCCTCTCCACTTGTTGTTATTTATATTATAACATCACTGTCAGTTTATCATCGCCTTGTATCTCTGTCAATGTGCTGTTATAATATTTTTAACACTAACAGTTCAGCCATCAGAGAGGGGAGGGCTGATTTATGCTCGCATAAGCAGCAGCCCCTCCCCTCTCTGATGAACTGAGCGCCGGCTTATGAGCAAAGAAGCGGCGCAGCCGCAGTAAGCACGTCAGTGCCGGCTTTGCGAATGGCGCGGGCTGAACTGTTACGCGGCAGTGCGCAAAGAAGCGGCCCAGCCGCAGTAAGCATGCCTGTGCGGCTTTGCGAATGGCGCGGGCTGAACTCTCATTCTCAAGGAGGAAACAAGATGAAGTATTCTACGAAGGTAAGTGACGCCGTCCACATCATGGCCTACATTGCCCTGAGCGGCGGCTGTCCTCTGCCCAGCGGGAAAATCGCGGAGAGCATCCGGACGAATCCCGGCTACGTACGACAGATGATGTCCGCTCTTAGGAAATCAGGGCTCCTCTCCAGCGTAAAGGGCCACCCCAGACCTGCACTGACCAGAGAGCCGTCTGCGATTACACTTCTGGACGTATACAAGGCTGTGGAAGGCGGGAAACCTCTGCTCCATCTGGATACCCATACGAATCCGGAATGCGGAGTAGGCGTCAATATACAGCTGGCGCTTCAGGACTATTTTGACCAGATACAGCAAAAAGCGGAAAAAGAGATGGAAAGCATTACGCTTCAGGATATATTAGACAATTATCAGGAAAGGATCAGACAATTAAAATGAAAGCATTCGAGAAATTATTAAAATACGCAGCAATCAGAACTCCCAGCGACGAAGAGAGCGACACCGCCCCCTCCTCCGCCTGCCAGTTTGAGCTGGCACAGCATCTGTACCGGGAGCTTTTTACAATGGGGATCACAGATGTGAAAATGGATACACAGTGCTATCTGTACGCTCACATTCCCGCCACGCCAGGCTATGAAGACCGACCTAAACTTGGATTCATCGCACATCTGGATACAGTGTCCGACTTCTGTGACCACCGGATCACCCCCGAAATCCATGAGGATTACAACGGCCGGGAACTTCCCCTTGGCACAAGCGGCCGCGTCCTGTCGCCGGATATGTTTCCACACTTAAAAGACCTGAAGGGCCGCACCCTGATCACAAGCGACGGAACTACGATCCTCGGTGCAGATGACAAGGCGGGAATTGCCGAGATCATGACTATGGCAGAGCGGATCCTTGATGAAAATATCCCTCACGGCACCATTTCCATTGCCTTTACTCCGGACGAGGAAATAGGAATGAGCGCCGCTCATTTTGATGTGGAAGAATTCGGCGCTGATTTCGCTTACACACTGGACGGCGATACGGAAGGCGAGATCCAGTATGAGAACTTCAACGCTGCCAAAGCGGAATTTGAGATCAGCGGCGTGAATGTCCATCCGGGCTCTTCCAAAGACATTATGGTAAATGCTTCTCTCGTTGCCATGGAGATCAACTCTATGCTGCCTGAGGGAGAGACGCCCCGGGATACAGACGGATATGAAGGATTTTACCACCTTATCGACATGAAAGGTGATGTGGGTCATGCGGTACTGCGCTATATCATCCGCGACCATGATGCAGCGAAATTTGAAGAGCGCAAAGAGACACTTCGAAATATAGAGAAAAAGATCAATCAGAAATGGGGCCGCGGCACTGCTGCTCTCACCATAACCGACCAGTACCGCAACATGGCGGAAATCATTGCCGGCTGCATGCACCTGATCGAAAACGCAAAGAAAGCCTGCCGGAATGCTGGCGTTACACCGCTGATACTTCCCATCCGGGGAGGCACAGACGGCGCCCAGCTAAGCTTCAAAGGACTGCCTTGTCCCAATCTGGGAACCGGCGGCCACGGATATCACGGACCTTACGAGCATATCACAGTCGAAGGCATGGAAGCGGCGTGTGAAGTTGTGCTGGAACTTGTAAAAATATATGCAGAAGAAAGAGCAGACTGACAAAACGGTCTGCTGATCTTCAGTTCAATATAAAATGATTTCTGTCAAAAGACAGGATTCCCTCATCTCTCATCCTGCACAGCTCTGCGGACATGGCGCTCCGGTCCACGGAGAGAAAGTCCGCGAGCTGCTGCCGGTTAAAGGGGATATCAAATACCGGACTCCCGGCTCTCTGGGACTGCTCCGACAGATAGGAGAGAAGCTTTTCCCTCGTTGTTCTTCTGGACATGTGCTCCAGTTTCCGGGTAAGCATTTTATTCTTCTGCGCGAGCACGGTGAGCAGATTGCGGATCAGACGCCCGTGGAACTGACAGGCCGACGGGCACATGGTAAGAATCCGCTTCACATCCAGAAAAAGCACTTTGCTCGGCTTTACGGCAACTGCATTGTTCAGCAGCTCATCACTCCCGAGGCAGGCGTACACTTCACCGAATATTTCTCCTTCCGTAATCTCGCTGAGAATACTCAGATTTCCCCAGTAATCTTCTTTCTGGATATGGATGCCGCCCTCCAGAAGCAGCGCCACACTGTCAATACGCTCTCCCCTGCTGAATACATATTCTCCTTTATGATAATCCCGTGTAACAGCGGACAGACAGTCCAGCATGGATCTAAGTTCGTCCTCGCTGATTCCCTGAAACAATTTTGAATTCTTTAATAGCGATAAATATTTTTCCATAATTGCCTTCCCGTTGTATTTCCAACCGTCTTGTTTTAAACATCGTATTATACTCCCCTTGTAAAGTCAAGCAATGCAATAAAAACAACAAGCACAGTGCCGGTACCCATACAAAAAATTCCGGCATTGACAGGAGGTTATGAAAATGTCAGATAAAATGTTTTGTTTTCAATGTGAACAGACTGCAGGATGTACCGGATGCACAGGGAATGCCGGCGTATGCGGGAAAACTGCGGACGTGGCCGGACTTCAGGATAAACTTACAGGCGCCCTGGTCGGCCTTGCCCGGGCAGCCAGCGGAAATACGCCCTCTCCGTCCACTCACAGAGCAATGATCGAGGGACTGTTCACAACCGTTACCAATGTAAACTTTAACGAAGATACAATCTGTCAGCAGATTGAAAATGTAACAAGAGAGAAAAACGCCCTTACCCCCGGGTGCGGATCCTGCCCGCAGTCCTGCGGCAGGACGGAAGATTATGATATGGAACTTCTCTGGAATGCAGATGAAGATATCCGTTCCCTGAAATCTCTGATTCTGTTCGGACTCAGAGGAATGGCGGCATATGCGTACCACGCTATGGTACTGGGATATTCCGACGAAGAAGTCAACACTTTCTTCTATGAAGGAATGTTTGCCATCGGCGAAGATCTGAACATGGAGCAGCTCCTCCCCCTTGTAATGAAAGTGGGCGAGGTCAACCTGAAATGTATGGCGCTTCTGGATCAGGCAAACACAGAGACCTACGGGAATCCGGTTCCTGTCACTGTTCCCCTCACAGTAGAAAAAGGACCGTTTATCGTGATCAGCGGGCACGACCTGAAAGACCTGCAGCTTCTTCTGGAACAGACAGAAGGAAAAGGGATCAATATCTACACCAACGGCGAAATGCTTCCGGCGCACGCATATCCGAAACTGAAAGCTTACCCTCACCTGAAAGGAAATTTCGGTACCGCATGGCACAATCAGCAGAAAGAATTTGCTGACATTCCTGCTCCGGTCCTGTTTACGACCAACTGCCTGATGCCTCCGAAAGGCAGCTATGCGGATCGTATATTCACAACGGAAGTTGTCTCTTATCCGGGAGTCATCCATATCGGAGAGGATAAAGACTTCACACCGGTCATTGAAAAAGCGCTGGAACTGGGCGGATATCCGGAAGATCAGGAATTCACCGGAATCAACGGCGGAAAGACAGTCACCACGGGATTTGCGCGCAATACCGTATTATCCGCCGCAGGTACGATCGTAGATGCGGTAAAAGACGGCGCCTTAAAGCACATCTTCCTTGTCGGAGGATGCGACGGGGCAAGAAAAGGCCGCAGCTATTACACGGATTTTGTAAAGCAGACGCCGTCTGATACGGCAGTACTCACTCTCGCCTGCGGAAAATACCGGTTCAACGACCTTGATCTGGGCAGCATCGGCGGACTTCCGAGGATCATGGATATGGGACAGTGCAACGACGCTTACAGCGCGATCCGGGCTGCCCTTGCACTGGCTGACGCGTTCGGCTGCGGCGTCAACGACCTGCCGCTGACTCTCGTGCTGTCATGGTATGAACAGAAAGCCGTATGTATCCTGCTGACACTCCTTCATCTGGGTATCCGGAACATTTACCTCGGACCTACACTGCCGGCGTTCCTGTCACCCGGAGTGCTGGATTTCCTTGTGAAAAATTACGGTATCCGCCCGACTACAACACCGGAGCAGGATCTGAAAGAGATACTTGGATAATATCACTTTAAAAAGGGGCTTTGCCGCCCCTTTTCTTTCATATTTCTTTTGCCAATATCAGCCGTTCTTTTACTCTTCTTTCCACAACCGCCGCATGATTCCCGGGAAGTCGATCTCAAGCTGTCCGTCATAGATCCTCACAGGCACTTTCTCACGGAACGTATACATCGAGATTTCCGGCGCATCTTCGCCCTCAAACCAATAGCATACAATCTTTTCCCTCTTCCGGTCCACGATCCAGTATTCCCGCACGCCGGCATTCATATACTTCTGTACCTTAATCCCGTAGTCCCTCTTCCTGCTGGAATCCGAGACGATCTCAATGCAGAAGTCCGGCGCTCCGTAGATTCCTTTCCGCGTGATCTTTTCCTCTTTGCAGATCAGAGCGATATCCGGCTGCACGATGGTTCTGTCGTCGCAGTCAATCTGCACATCCAGAGGCGACGGGAGCACACGGCAGGGGCCCTTTTTTGCACGGATAAACAGCTTGATCTCAAACAGCAGTTCTGTCACCAGCTCCTGATGGGTAAATGTAGGAGCTTCGAGAAAAATAAGTACGCCGTCGATCATCTCAGCCCTGACATCTTCCGGCAGCTTCCTGTAATCGTCTACCGTATATTCTCCCTGTCTTTTCGTAACATACGGAGCAGCCGCTTCTCTGACAGCATCCGGCAGATTCCGATATGCCTCATCGCCGGCAGCGCCATACAGGACATCCTCAAGAGCACGAAGCGTATCATATCGCGGAGAACGCGTCTCCCCGCTTAAGATCTTATTGATCGTTCCCACCGGCACTCCGGACAGACGGGAAAGCTGTTCTGTAGTAAGTCCCAGTTCTTTCTTCCGCTGATTCAGGTTCTCATAGAGCATAAGACTTCCCCCTTTCTATCTTACGCTCATGGTATACCCGTTTTTGATGATTGTCAACCGTTTTACCCGTTTTCGGATATAATTTATGCGGACCGCATTTTATGTTACGCATGCAGTCTGCGTATGATCTTACATATCACTTCATTTTCTGTCACAAGCGGTTTCTTATGTGTAAAAAACACGATCCCTTCTGTTGGAGAAAGCACAGTCGAAATCACATTTCCCTCATAGGGATGGACGATCTCGGCAAGGGGCGTTCCCATCCGCACTTCATCTCCGGGATGGCATAATCTCCTGTATATGCCGCCGGAAGCTGTCCGCACGGACGCCAGTTCTTCCTCGCCGATCACCGTAGAGATATAGCCGTTATGGCTGTTGTATTTCAGTATCCCCATTCTGGTCAGGAAACGCAGCACTGCGGATACCGCCTGCCGGGCAGATACTTCATCGATAAAATCTGTTTCTGTCGTATACAGGGAAAATGCGTTGGTATCCCAGATCTGCCAGTTATAGTTCAGTGTTGTCGTATCAATGGGCCGGGGCTTTCTTACCACTACATAGGGCAGTCCGAACAGTCCGGCAAGACTTGTGTTCTGCCTTCCCGTGTCCATCATGCGGACATGGGGGATAAAATCTCCCGGCATATAGAAGCTGGCAAACTGTATGCCGTAGTCATAATCTTTTACCGTCCGGAATACGCCGTCCGCAATTCTCTGTGTCGTCTCTCCCTGATCGTATCCCGGAAACATCCTGTTGATGTCCGTATTGTCCACCGGCCAGAATCTCTTGCCGATGTTCATGGCATGATGGTTGACAGAAGGTACCACAAGGATCTCCTTGCCGGAGGCAATGGCGTGGGACGCCTCAAGCTCTTCCAGCTTCCTTACGATCTGTGAGCAGACATAGAGCTGCTGCACTTCATTTCCCCGGATACTACCCACGATACACGCCGATTTGCGACCGTGTCCGAAGGTGTAACCGCTGATCGTGAGATCTTCCCTGTACGGGGATCCCAGCTTATATATTTCCGTCTTACGCATTGTCAGCCGCCTCCTCTTCTTTTTCTCTGCTTCCCAGTATCCTCCCCAGCAGTGAACCGCTGTAGACGACCGGATACTCTCTCCTCGTAAATACAAGCCCCGGGATCGGCGCTGTCACCGACTGCTCCACATCCCCGGTCAGAGGATTTAAAATCTCTCCAAGGAGCGCTCCCTCTTCCACCTGCTCCCCGATCTTTACATGGGGCACATAGATTCCGGCGCTGTCCGCGTTCAGATATCCCACTTCACGATCCGTAGATACAATAGGCTCCCGCACTTCTTCCGTTTCACCTTCCCAGACTCCCAGCTCTTTCATCACATTCAGGATTCCTTCCACGAGCTGATATCCGTATTTCTTTGTGATCCGCATACCCACGCCCATCTCAACGACCAGCGTAGGCGTTCCGATACTGTTCAGACTGTAGGCGAGGGTGGACTCTAACACCGTGGCCGACGCGTGGACCCACACAAAATCCACATTAATCTTCCTGGCAAGTGGAACAAGGGTTTCCGCCGTCATCTCATTGATTCGCACCTGAGGCAGCTCCATCAGGAAGATATTGCTGGCATGGATATCCACACACAGATCCGCGCCTTTCAGGTCTTCCATGAGCCCGTATACGACAGATTCCATCATAGGGCCCTCCGCGTTGCCCGGAAAGATCCGGTTCATATCCAGATCAAACATAGGGATTCCCCTCGTGATCGAATCAATCCCCAGCGGATTGAGCGCCGGATAGACATCCACGATTCCTTTCAGATAACCGGGTTCTGCCTTCAGCCTTCTGAGCAGCTCATAACACACAAACTGTCCTTCCAGTTCATCGCCATGAGTCCCTGTTACGATCGCGATTCTCTTTTCATTCCCCGTGGGATGAGCCGGCATGATCCGGTTCTTCCGGATCGTCAGTTTCTCGTCTACCGGCAGTTCCATTGACACTACTGTCTCTACCATCTCTGATTTCCTCCACATTCACATATATTTTCTGTTCCTGGGATGCATTTCCCAGAAAGACTCCTTTATCTACTACGCAGTCTGCGTAATCCCGCCCGTGGGCGAGCTTGATATAGTAATCATCGATATACAGGTCATTGGTCGGATCCAGTCCGTACCAGCCTCCGTCAGTATATACTTCCACCCATGCATGGGTAGCTCCCTCCCCGATCATCAGCCCGTTTACATACCGTGCCGGAATTCCCAGCCGCCGCATCACCGTGATCATGATATGGGCATAGTCCTGACAGACTCCTTCTCCCAGTGCAATTGCCTCCTCTGCAGTGGTCCTGATATCTGTCACCCCGGAAGCATATCTAAAATGGGCGTACAGATAATGCATGGCGCACACCGCCCTCTCCATGGCGGTCTCTGCCCCCTGTACTGTGCATTCCCGCATTACTTTCTCTGTAAATTCAGTGAGTCCGGGACCGCACTTTGTATACTTTGTGGGATACCTGTACATAGGATGAAGAGGGCATTTCTGCACGGTCATCCCCTGTACAACAGCTGTTCCCTCGACATGATAGCCGAAAGTATCATGCGGTTTCCGGCAGCCTCCGCTGATCTTCAGGTTCCCGAACCCGTCTCTGGCTGTGCTTGTATAGTCGGCAGGACTTACACGGCATTTAGTCAGCACGATCTTCTGCCGCAAAGAATCCCCGGGGACGCAGCGCAGTGCAAAAGAATGGCTGCTCACCGGAGATGAAAATTTCAGTTCCATACTGTACTCGAATTTTAGTTTTCTCATAATAAAGTCTCTATGAGAACAGACACCCCAGACATCCCAGTGCTTCCCTGTAGTGCTGTTCCGGATGCTCCTCCCGGAATATGATTTCTTCCAGACGGTCCAGACTTGGCTGATGATAGATCAGGTTTGTCTTGTCCAGTCTGTTGCAAAGCTTCCGATACTCTTTTTCCAGATCTTTCGTGTGGTAATCCAGACGGATACAGAGATCGAGCCGCTCTACATATTTACCGCATTTGAGGATATTGCGGCAGTCCTCATGCTCCACATAGTCGTCAGCACCGCCCCAGAATGCCAGCAGATAATCGATAACCTGCTGCAGCTCCAGAAGCGGAGCTGTCGTCTTCCTGCACGACTCAAATGTATCCAGCGCAAGCTGTACGTAAGACAACACCGTACTGCTCAGCTCATCACGGAGTACCACAGCATTGTCATACGCCCGTCTCATATTGGAAAGCACAGAATCCGGATTATCCTCCCCGAAGAGATATGACCGCACAAACTGGCGGTTGGTTGTATAGATATTCGGAATATTCAGCCTTTCACAATATTTCGCATAAATACCCTCCGGCTGCTCGATCATCTTGTCATAAATATGAAAGAACATCCGCAGTGTTGTATAAACTCTCTCTGTATAGCGTCCGAGCCAGTACAGATGATCTACTTTTTCCATTGAGATAATACCCATGTATCTTTAAATCCTCCTCCCTGTGATGAATTCACCACAAATGAATCTGCATTTCTTGAAAATCTTGTAAGACCGCTGGGCCATACCCTCGTAGTCTCACCCGTCAGGACGAACGCGCGGAGATCTGCTTTCCGGAGCACTCTGTCCTCACCCTCCATGACTTCCATATCCTGAAAATCAACGACCTCCTGCGCAATGAAACGTCTGGATTCTTTCTCGATCAGTTTCTTCATCTCCGAGAGTTTCTCACTGCTCAGCTCATTTCCGAAGATCACGCCATAGCCTCCGGCTTCCGCCACATCTTTAATGACCAGCTTCTCCAGATTATCAAGCACGTATTTTCTGTCCTCCTCATAGAACGGCAGATAAGTCGGCGCATTTTTCAGAACCGGCTCCTGATCCAGATAATAACGGATCATTTTCGGAACAAAGTAATAGATTCCCTTGTCGTCAGCCACTCCGTTTCCCGGTGCGTTCACAATCGCAACGTTGCCGCTGCGGTACACGTCCATAATATTCGGAATGCCGATCAGTGATTCCGGATTAAATGTCATGGGATCCAGATATTCATCCGAGATCCTCCGGTAGATCACTCCCACCTTCTGCTTCTTTTCCCGGTAATCTTTGTAATACAGATAATTATCTTCCACGAACAGATCCGTGCAGGTGGCAAGTTCGCTGCCTGTCCGCTCCGCCAGATAAGAATGTTCGAAATATGCCGCTATCATTCAGAAACAGATTCAGGGCGTCCACCCGCTGGATCAGTCCTTTTTCAAGCTGCTGAAAATCATCATGCGTGATGACCCTCGGGATTGCGTCAAACGGGAAGAGTTGCTCATGGAATTCACCGCCTTTATAAATCCCGAATTTGACGCCGTAACGCGCCATCAGCCGGTTAATTCCTTCTGTGTGTTCTACCAGTTCTTTCATACCATGTTTCCTCCTGACCAAATAAAAAAGACGCTCCGCTGCATTATGCAGAAGAAACGCCTTTGTCTCCTGACCGTCTAAGGACGGTCTTATATTAGAATATATGTAAAAAGGGCACCTGACCAAATGATCAAGCGCCCTTGCTATGGGAGTTAATATAAACGTTTTTTTCTCATCTGTCAAGACTTTTTATGCGGAAGTATCGACAATTTCCCTTCTCTGTATTATAATTTGTCCGTTGGTAACAGTTCAACCATCTGATGCCAGTCGACAGATTTATGCTCGCATAAGAATCCATCGACTGGCATTCAGATGAGTTGAGCGCCTGTCAATGAGTAAAACAGCGGCGTCAGCCGCAATAAGCACGAAGTGCGGTTTTACGAATGGCGCGGGCTGAACTGTTATATCCGGTGGAATCAGCCGTTTCACCAACGAACAAAAATAAGAATTACAGAGGGAAAATACAATGAGTTTTACATTTATCAGACAACTGCCTTCTCCGGACGAGATCAAAGCGCTGGAGCCCATGTCCGAAGAAATGAAAAAAATAAAAGCCGGACGCGACAAGCTTATCCGTGACGTGATCACAGGAGAATCCGATAAGTTTCTCGTGATCGTAGGCCCCTGCTCGGCCGACAACGAAGACGCTGTATGTGAATACACGAACCGTCTTGCAAAAGTACAGGAAAAGGTTGCAGACCGCCTTGTGCTTGTGCCCCGTATCTATACAAATAAACCCCGTACGACAGGCGAAGGATATAAAGGAATGCTCCACCAGCCGGATCCGGAGGCAAAGCCGGACATCCTTGCAGGCATCCTTGCGATCCGCCATATGCATATCCGCTCCATCTCAGAGACCGGACTTACTGCTGCAGATGAGATGCTCTACCCGGACAACTGGCATTATCTCTCCGATATCCTTTCCTATGTAGCCATCGGCGCCCGCTCCGTGGAAAATCAGGAGCACCGTCTGATGGTCAGCGGTCTGGATATTCCTGTGGGTATGAAGAACCCCACCAGCGGAGACTTTTCCGTTATGCTCAACTCCGTTGTCGCGGCACAGGGCGGACATGATTTCATCTCCAGAGGCTGGGAAGTACGTACGGAAGGCAATCCGCTTACCCACACGATCCTCAGAGGGGCCGTAAACAAACACGGAAACACGATCCCCAACTATCACTATGAAGACATCCAGCTTCTTCTGGAAAAATATGAAGAAAGAAATCTGCAGAACCCGGCCGTCCTCATCGACGCCAACCATTCCAACTCCGGCAAGAAATACGAGCAGCAGATCCGCATTGTCAAAGAGATCCTGCACAGCCGCCGGATCGATGAAGACATCCGGAAACTTGTCAAGGGCGTCATGATCGAAAGCTACCTTGTAGAGGGATGCCAGCAGATCGGAACCAGCCATGTATACGGAAAATCTATCACTGACCCGTGCCTCGGCTGGGAGGATACAGAAAAACTGCTGTACACAATTGCGGAGCAGTGCTGATAAATACTGCAGTGTTATATTTGCGTCTTCTCCGTAAACGCGGTGTGTACCGACAGACGCGGCGGTGCTGTATTTGGCGCCGCCGCGTTTTACTTTGCTCCCGCGCCGCTGTATTCGCATTCTTCCAGACGGTCGTCCGGAAGATGGCACAGCCTCCGCTCCTGCTCTACCAGTCTGCTGACAAATTCGTCAGCCGGATGGTGCAGGAGTTCTTTCGGTGATGCATAAATCTTACGAAGCCCTGTCCCTAAATGTACTATTTCAATCCTTTTGTCAGCGGAATCAGGCACAACAATACGACAATCCCTACGATGCCGATCACGATTCCCATGATCATATTGCTCCATACCATAGTCAGACACATACCAACACCCAGAAGAAGTGCTCCGATGATCCCAAGAAGTACTGTTCCTATCATCTTTCCTGACGGCTGGATTGGATTTTTATTTTCCATCTTCCGCCAGACAATTACCATGACCAGAAGCACGAGCGCACCGATCACCCCCATGACAACCCCGGGCCGGAATGCATTCCACTCCGGGATCAGTGCCATGCACATGCCAAGTGCAAATAATATACCACCTATTGTTCCTAAAATCATTGCGACAAATGTACTCTTTTTCATTATTTTATTTCCTCCGCCTTTGCTGTTTTCTTTTCTTCTCTATCTTTCTGTTCTGCTGCCAGTCTCGCTTTTGCTTCCTCGACGGTCTCTCCGTCTTTTGTCAGGAACTGGTCTACAAAGGAGTCAGAATTTTTTGTAAATCCGTTTACTGCGCCGTTTTCAATTTTCTTGTATCCTCCGACTACCCCTTCCTCGATTTTCCTGTAACCGCCGACCACTGCATCGGCAATTTTTTCATTTGCTTTTACAAGTTTTGATTTTGCCATTTGCTTTGCTCCTTCTTTCTACTACAATATATTTATGGTTAATACCCCTTACAGCCAGTAAGGAAT
>CAMMSL010000051.1 GCA_946499505.1 uncultured Lachnoclostridium sp. | reverse complement strand
CCGAATGAAAATGTGTGCGTTAGCAATACCTGCCTCCCGGCGGATACTTTATCAGGCCGAAAAATCGAAATTTACTTAAAGTTGCCCCGGTAGATTTTTGTTATTGTCTATATTATAATGATTACATCTGGCAGATTGTGCAGGCTATGTAGAAAGAGCAGAACAGGAGGCGGAGATTACTATGGATATTACACTTCACTATACAGAACAGGGCTCAGGCCCACCGCTTATTCTCCTCCACGGCAACGGGGAGGACGGCAGCTATTTTGTACATCAGATCGAATATTTTAAGGACAGGTATCGGGTGATTGCTCTGGACACCCGGGGACACGGACAGTCGCCCCGTGGGGAGAAGCCGTTCACCATCCGGCAGTTTGCCGAGGATCTGCATGATTTTATGGATGAACAGCATATTGACAGGGCGCATATCCTCGGCTTTTCGGACGGCGGCAATATCGCTCTTGTCTTTGCCATGAAATATCCGGAACGGGTGGATCATCTTGTCTTAAACGGGGCGAATCTGGATGCGTCGGGTGTGAAGCCGTCTACCCAGATCCCCATCGTTATAGGATACCGGATGGCCTCTGCTTTCGCCTCTTTTGGGAAAAATCTGCCCATCAAAAAGGCCGGGAAGAAAGGTGGCGGAAGATCATTTGCCGAAAAGGCGCGGAAAAATGCAGAAATACTGGGCCTGATGGTAAATGATCCGAATATACGGCCGGAAGAACTGTCTGAAAATAACAATGCAGACTTCACCAGAATGAAAAAACTGGTCATTGCCGGGGATAAGGATATGATTAAGGACGAGCACACAAGGCTGATCTATGCGAGCCTTCCGAATGCTCAGATCCGGGTACTGCATGGTACGCATTTTATAGCGAAAGAGGAGTATCAGGAGTTCAACCGTGCGGTGGAAGAATTCCTTGAAACTCCTTGAGACAAAGCTTTAAAGCCGGAGACTCGATAATGGAGCAGTGGTGCGGTACGACAATAGAGAGTTGTTGGAGAGTGGATATTGGAAAGGAGAAAATGCTTTATGTACAGTATCTGTCATTACAATTCGCCACTGGGTGGAATCACACTTGCCTGTGATGAGGAAGGTTTAACCGGCCTTTGGTTCGATGGACAGAAGTATTTTGGCGGTGGAATACTTAAAGGTGGAGCCAAGAAAGAACAGGGAGCAGAGGAAAAAGAGGGAAAAAGATCGCTTGTGCTGGAACAGACGGTGAAGTGGCTGGATCTTTATTTTTCGGGGCGAAAACCGGATTTTACACCGCCGCTGCATTTGACAGGAAGTGAGTTCCGGCTCGCTGTCTGGGAGATGTTGCTTGGGATTCCATATGGACAGACGACTACATACAAAGAGCTTGCCGGCAGGATTGCAGAGCAGCGGGGAATAAAGACTATGTCTGCTCAGGCGGTGGGCGGCGCGGTGGGACACAATCCTGTGTCGATTATCGTACCATGCCACCGGGTGCTGGGAACAGACGGCAGTCTGACCGGTTATGCCGGCGGAATTGATAAAAAAATCAGCCTCCTCACATTGGAGAAGGCTGCGTTCACAAAGTAACAGAAAAGCGGTTCCCTTGGGGATCCGCTTTATCCATATCCGTATGTATGCTGGTGAGCAGATGTATTACAATTTCCCTGTGAACAGTGTGCCGGCTTTCCCGCCTTTGACAATGTCATAGAGCGCTTCCGGGCGTTTTCCGTTTGTGACGATCGTATCGATTCCGTTGGATGTGGCGAGCTGTGCTGCCTGAAGTTTTGTGCGCATGCCTCCGGTGCCTCTTCTGGAACCGGCGCCTCCTGCGAGAGAGTATACGCTCTCGTCAATGGTATCGATCTGTTCGATGAGTTCTGCGTTTGGATGCAGACGCGGATCACTGTCATAGAATCCGTCGATATCGGAAAGGATCACCAGCTTTTTTGCCCGGCAGAGGACTGCAACGACAGAAGAGAGCATGTCGTTGTCCCCGAACAGTCTGTCCTCGGATTCGATTTCCGTATAGCTTACGGAATCATTTTCATTAACAATCGGGATCACACCCATCTCAAGCAGCGCATTAAATGTATTTGTCAGATTTTCTTTCTTTTCTTCCTGCTCGATATCCTCTGCATTCAGAAGGATCTGGGCTACAGTCTTATCATAATCACCGAAGAACTTATCATAGAGATACATCAGGCTGCACTGCCCGACGGCTGCTGCGGCCTGCTTCATTCTCATGCTGGTGCTGTCCGGTCTGCCATGCATGTTCAGCTTGTTTCTGCCGACGGCAATGGCCCCGGATGATACAAGGATGACCTCGTATCCCATGTTATGGATATCTGCCAGCGTGCAGACAAGCCTGTCTGTGGCGCGCAGGTCGCTTTTTCCTGCGTCATTGGTGAGTGTTGAAGTTCCTACTTTTACTACGATCCTGTTATTATAAAGTGCCATTGTGCTTACTCCTTTAGAACTGATCTGCCGCTACAGCCAACCGTGTAACGGCCTGTCCGCGCAAGATGTGCGGACACTTACTGTGATATCGTAACACAGAAATGACTTTTGTCAAGAATAATGGGAAAAATCTCCATTGCAGGCACCATGTATATCGATTATAATGGGACGGCATATTATGATAAAGAGAGGATTTTACATGAAAAAAATATTTACCAGTCTTCCGTTCAAACTGGTTGTAGGAGTGGTGCTTGGAATCATTGCGGGACAACTTGCCGGGATTGAGTCCGCAAAGGCCGCCGGCAACGCTGTAATGAATATCGTTGTAACTGTAAGATTTATTTTGTCAGAGCTTATTAACTTCTGTGTGCCTCTGATTATCATTGGTTTTATTGCGCCATCTATTACAAGGCTCGGGAAGAATGCTTCGCGGATGCTTGGAGTGGCGCTGTTCTGCGCATATATGTCATCCATTCTGGCTTCGCTTCTGTCTGTGGCTGCCGGATACGGGATTATCCCGCGTCTGTCTATTGTCTCTGAAGTAGAAGGATTGAAGGAATTGCCGGAAGTAGTATTCCGGCTTGAAATCCCGGAGATCATGACGGTGATGAGTGCGCTTGTACTGTCTGTGCTTCTGGGACTTGCCTGCACATGGACAAATGCTGTGACAGTTACGAATCTCCTGGAAGAATTTCAGAAGATCGTCCTGCAGATCGTGACAAGGGTAGTGATTCCGCTCCTGCCTGTATTTATCGGCTTTACGTTCTGTGCACTTTCCTATGAGGGGACGATCACGAAACAGCTTCCGGTATTTTTGCAGGTTGTGCTGCTTGTGATCGTGGGGCACTATCTCTGGATGGCAGTGCTCTATATCGCTGCGGGAATCTACTCACGGAGCAATCCGCTGGATGTGATAAGGAATTACGGACCTGCATATATTACCGCTATCGGTACGATGTCCTCGGCGGCGACGCTGGGTGTGGCGCTGCGATGTGCAAAAAAATCAGAACCGCCGCTCAGAGATGATATGGTAGATTTCGGCATTCCTCTGTTTGCCAATATCCATCTCTGCGGTTCAGTGCTGACCGAGGTGTTTTTTGTGATGACGGTATCCCAGATTTTATATGGAAAGATGCCGGATGTCGGAACAATGATCCTGTTCTGCCTGCTGCTCGGAGTATTTGCCATCGGAGCGCCGGGAGTGCCCGGCGGAACAGTCATGGCGTCGCTCGGTCTGATCACGGGTGTGCTTGGTTTCGATGAGACCGGAACCGCCCTGATGCTCACCATCTTCGCGCTCCAGGACAGTTTCGGTACGGCATGCAATATTACCGGAGACGGCGCACTTACCATGATCTTATCCGGGTATGCAGACAGACATAATATCAAAGAACAGAATCTTAAGATTGACCTTTAGCAGAGAGGTGTTTCCCGCGTTCCTGCGGAATGCACATGATAAAAAACGGAGATCCATACTGCCATTTCAGGCTATGGACCTCCGTTTTTTATCTCTGCTTTGCATTCGGATAGATCTTCTGCATTGTACTGTCGTCAAAACTTTCATCTATGATCTGCTCCCATCCGCTTCGGGCAGCGGGACCTCCGGCTCTCTGATCATAGCGGATCAGTGCAGCGGACGAGACGAGGATATTCGCGGTCATGAAGACGACCAGGATCCAGGTGGTTATGTATCCGGCGAGCTTAGGGATACGTTCGATCCATCCGGAAAATCTCGGATACAGGAACTTGATCCAGACAACAGCGGCAATTCCCCAGAAGAAACAGTAGAGGAGATTGACCCTGCCGCCCAGGTTGAACGGGATTTTACTATAATCCCAGAAAACCTGTCCGAATACAAGCTCCGTAAATACGCTGCACACATATTCATAAGCTCCGCCTAGCAGGGCGCCGATCAGAAAAATGTGCCGGTCCGGCTTGTCTTTGCCCTTGTACAAGAGCGATGTGGCAAGGGCGATGGCAAGTCCCCATACAATGCTGAAAGGTCCCCATACAAGACTGCTTCTGCTCATCCAGACGCCCGCCGTCAGACGGCAGAAGATCGTTTCTGTGATATCTCCCAGAACCGCTCCGATGAGGAAAAGCCAGAACAGTTTATAAAAACCGCATCCCTCTGCAAATTTTCCTTCTTTTAAGATCTCTTCAGATTTCTCTTCGATGACCGGGTAAGCCTTTGCCATACGGCGCTCTACATATCTGATGACCGCGAGAGCGGCTTTGTATAATTTCGAAGACAGGCTGCTGTCAAGGCTGCCCGTCTTCTTTTTGCTTCTGCGCAAATGAAACACAGCGGCCAGGGAAACCGCAGAATCAAGTGCGACATAACCTGAGATTATCCATGTGAGGACAGCAGGAACCGGTTCGGGAATGAGTTTATACAAGAACAGGAAAAATGTATTCCCGTATTTTACGCTGACAGACCCCAGAATAGCCCAGAGCAATGTGTATTCCAGACAGATATATCCGTCAAAATTCCATTTCTTATTTGAATAATCCCACCATTTGCGTCGGTTTATGAGTTCCAGTAATTTTCCTGTAAACCATTCAATAAATGTGGCCTGTATTCCGCATCCGATAAATAGAAAGACCGGATTATCTATCAGGTCTGCAAGCGTAACCTGCATTGTGACAGCTGCAATGCCGTACACAATACAGAATGGTCCTGTGGAGAATCCTCGGTTCGTAAATCTTTTGTTCTTTATAGTTCCGACAACTGCCTCAAAGCTCCATCCCAGAAAAGAGTAGATAAGGAAGAGCCAGAGCAGTTCTGTAAATGTGAAGTCCATAAAACAAGTTTCCTTTCTTTTGTAATGAAGTAAATCCGGATAGGTATAGTCGGTATGATATCACATTTCCTGAGGGCAGGGCAATATGGCGCCGCGTGGAAAGCCGCCCTGCTTAGGAAAATCTTAATAATTCTACACTCTAAATCGTCATAATTTCATTAAAAATCATTAATCCGCCGTTGATATCATTTTCTTATCGGACAGGGATGACCGGATATTTCACAGGTGACACCGGCATCTTGAAGAAAAGAAGGAGTGAAAGAAAATGAATGATAACAGAATAGCAAAAAATGAAATTGACAGAAAGAAAAGGATCGCCGTGCTGTTTGGCGGATGTTCTACAGAATATGAAGTGTCCCTCCAGTCGGCATATGCTGTGATTGAGAACATGGATACAGACCGTTATGAACAGATCCTGATCGGCATCAGCCGTCAGAGCGGGCAGTGGTATTTGTATCAGGGAAATATCGATGATATACCAGAGGACAGATGGTACAGTGAAAGGACATGCACGCCGGTATGGGTATCCACAGATAAGACGGTCCATGGCATCTGTTACCAGAGAACGGACGGAATCCACGCTGTATCACTGGATGCGGCATTTCCGATCCTGCATGGAAAGAACGGAGAAGATGGCACTGTACAGGGTGTGCTGGAGCTTGCCGGCATCCCGGTCATCGGATGCGGAATGCTAAGCTCTGCCGTGGGGATGGACAAGGAGCTCTCACATCGTATTGCGGCAGCCGCGGGCGTTCCGGTGGCAGAGACAGTGACTGTAACGAAACCGTATGATGCGCATGAGATACAGAAATATGCGCGCAGGCTGGGGTATCCGCTGTTTGTAAAGCCGGTTCGTGCCGGATCTTCCTTCGGCATTACGAGAGTCTGCAAAGAGAATGAGCTGATCCCCGCTGTGGAGAGTGCATTTGAGCATGATTCGGAAGTGATCCTGGAAGAGCAGATCCGCGGGTTTGAGGTGGGATGCGCTGTTCTGGGAAACAGGGAACTTACCATTGGAGAAGTGGACGAGATCGAGCTGTCGGAAGGTTTCTTTAATTACGAGGAGAAATATACGCTGAAGACATCCAATATCTATGTCCCGGCAAGGATCCCGCTTGAAAAAGCAGAAGAGATCCGCCACATGGCGGCAGTCATCTACCGGGCATTAAAGTGCAGGGATTTTGCAAGAGTAGATATGTTTCTGACGCCGGAAGGAAAGATTTATTTTAATGAAGTGAATACGATCCCGGGATTTACCGCCCACAGCCGTTATCCGGGAATGATGAAAGCTGCAGGAATTTCTTTTCAGGAGCTGATCAGCCGTCTGATCGAGATGGAGGTGTGAATATGATGAAAAATTATCTTGTACTTGTAAATGCAGAGCATCCGCTTTTTCATCCTGTTGATCCGTCGGAGCTAGTATGTGCATTCGATGAATATCCGGGAATCTTACTGGAGCGAACCGCTGCAAAAGCGCTGAGGAAACTGCTCGCAGATATTGGGAGCAAAGACGAGATTGTCCCTGTCAGCGGCTGGCGATCCAGAGAGGAGCAGAAGAAGATCTGGGAAGATACAGTGGCAGAACGGGGGATCGACTTTGCAAGAAAATATGTGGCTCTTCCCGCGTGCAGCGAACACGAGACCGGACTTGCTATCGATCTTGCCTTGAATGCACCCGACATCGACTTTATCTGTCCGGAATTTCCGCGGACAGGCATTTGCAGAAAATTCCGGGAACTGGCGCCTTATTACGGGTTCATCGAGCGCTATCAGAAGGCAAAAGAACCGATTACCGGGATCAGTGAAGAACCGTGGCATTTCCGCTATGTGGGTACCCCTCATTCCGTAGTCATCGCAGAGAAGGGTCTGTCTCTTGAAGAGTATGTAGAACGCAGGATGAAAAATATGCAGGCGAATTCAAGACAATATTTGTTCTGCGGCAATGCAGGCAGTGCCGGAAATATAAGCGGCGTCTGCAGGGGAGAGAGGAAGGCGAGATGAGCGGCAGAGGACACGCGCAGACGGTGAATTATGCCGGGGTTGATTACTTCCGTATCGTGGCTGCTGTTATGGTAATTGCGATCCACACAGCTCCATTTTCGGGTATCAGCAAAGATTTTGATTTTTTACTGACCTATTGTGCCGGAAGAGTGGCGGTCCCCTTCTTCTTTATGACGACCGGATATTTTGTACTTGGCTCATGGAGAAAAAACGGAAATAATGCGGGCAGTAAAGTGATTCGATTTATAAAGAAGACACTGTTTTTGTATGCAGTATCAATTGTGCTTTACCTCCCAATTAATTTTTATTCAGGAGGACTTCCCGGAAGTGCCGGTGAATTTATCAGGATGCTTATTTTTGACGGGACATTTTACCATCTGTGGTATTTCCCGGCGGTGATCATCGGATGTTTCGTGGTCATGATGCTTTTGAAGAAATTCCCGGCGAGAACAGTTTTAGTTATTACGATATTGCTTTATCTGATCGGAGCAGGCGGGGACAGTTACTACGGGATTGCAGCCCGTATTCCTGCTCTGGAGCATATGTATGATGTGATCTTTACAGTGAGCAGCTACACACGAAACGGCATTTTCTATGCTCCGATTTTCCTGCTCATGGGACGGATGCTCAGGGAGAGAAAGGCAAGCATAGAAAAGACAGAAAATACAGCAGGTACAGCGAGGACAGACAGCCGGACAGGACGGAAGAACAGTACAGTGCGGGATATCAGTACGGGATGGGATATTGCAGGTTTGTGTCTGTGCCTCTCTCTGATGCTCATCGAGGGATATCTGACATTCAGTCTGGGACTGCAGCGCCACAATAGTATGTATCTGTTCCTGCCGCCGGTCATGTACTTTCTGTTCCGTCTGCTGCTTTCTGTGCCGGGATGCGCGCCGGGGTGGACGCGGGATGTCTCCATGATCGTATACATCATACATCCTGGCGTGCTGATCGTGCTGAGGGGAATCGCAGGGGCCGCCGGTCTGGACTGGCTTCTTGCGGAAAATGCATTCGTTCAGTTTATAACTGTTTCTACGGCATCTTTTGCTGTTGCGGTACTTATTGATCTGGTTTACACCCGTATCAGGATACGAAAGGAGGCGCATGAAAATGCGTGAGACAGACAGGGCATGGATCAGTATAAATAAAGGAAATCTGCTGCACAATACGAAGGAACTGCAGAGACTTTCGGGAGCCGGATGCGACCTTATGCCTGCGGTAAAGGCGAATGCCTACGGACATGGGGATGTCCTTGTGTCCCGTATTCTTCAGGATGCGGGGATCCGTGATTACTGTGTGGCGTCTGTAGATGAAGGAATACGTCTCCGGCAGGCAGGAATATCCGGTCAGATCCTGATCCTCGGGTATACCCATCCGGACGGATTTGCGGAGCTTATGCACTACAGTCTGACCCAGACAGCGGTGGACCTTGACTATGCCGGCAGGCTGTCAGCATACGCCGGAAAGGTCAACTGCGGGAGCACTGCCGGAAATTGTGATACGATCGCGGTGCATGTCGGCGTAGATACCGGGATGCACCGGCTGGGAATCCCTTATGACAGGCTTGAACTTATAGAAAAAGTATGGGAATTGCAGAATCTCAGGGTAACGGGAATATTCTCCCATCTCTGTGTATCTGACGGGCTTACAGATGCGGAGGATAAATATACCCGGGAGCAGATACAGAGGTTTGATCGGGTTACGGATTACCTGCACAAAAAAGGCATCCGGGGATTCAAATGTCATATTCAGGGAAGTTACGGCCTTCTGAACTATCCGGAATATTCTTATGATCTTTCCAGACCGGGGATTGCCCTCTACGGATGCTTAAGCTCTGCGGATGACAGAGTGAGGACGGCAAACAGACTGAAGCCGGTCTTGTCTCTGAAAGCCAGAGTGGCAAGCATAAAAGAACTGCCGGCGGGAGAATCTGCCGGGTACGGGCTTACCTATACTGCGGACAGTGCGCGGCGGATTGCTATCGTCTCAGCGGGATATGCAGACGGAATCCCCCGCAGTTTGTCGAACTGCGGGGAAGCTCTTATAAGAGGACGGAAAGTTCCAGTCATCGGACGGATCTGTATGGACCAGCTTACTCTGGATGTTACAGATGTGCCGGAAATCCTGCCAGACGATGAGGCTGTATTTATCGGCAAGTCGGGAAGGTTCAGACTTACGGCGGAGGATATGGCTGAGAAAGCCGGAACTATCACAAATGAGATCCTGAGCAGGCTCGGGAGCAGGCTTCACCGGACGGCGGTATAGCAGAACAGAAAAGAGTTTAAGAAAAGACAGTACAGAAAAAACATAAAAGGCACCGGATTTTGTAGTTTTATTACAAAAAAGCTGCACAGATCCGGTGCCTTTACTTACATTTAACATTTTTATCATCCCAACGTTCAGAACTTTATTATAGAATAGACTACATACAAAAATTAAAAACTGAAAACTTGAGAGGAAACTGTATGGTAAAGATTTATGTAGTAGATACAAATATACTTCTGCAGGCACCTTATGCGATCAACAGCTTTGAAGACAATCTTGTCGTGCTGCCCATGGTCGTACTGGAGGAGCTGGATCACTTTAAGAAAGCGGAAGGAGAGACAGGTGCCAATGCCCGCAAAGTAATCCGTTATCTGGAACAGCTCCGCCAGAAAGGAGATCTGCTGAAAGGAGTGGCGCTGGATGGCGGCGGGACACTCTGCGTGGAGAAGAATTTTGTCAATGTAAAACTTTCGGAAGATCTGTCAGATGAAGTGGCAGACAACAGGATCCTGAAAGTCTGTGTTGGGTTATCTGGATCCCGGGACGAACAGGTCATTCTCGTGACGAAAGACCTGCTCCTGCGGATCAAGGCCCAGATCCTGGGAATCTGCGCAGAAGATTTCACCACAGATCAGGTGTTGGAGCATGAGAATCAGTACAGCGGCAGAAGTGAAGTGTACGTACCGGAAGAATTGTTTAAGGAGTTTAAGAAAAAAGGTGTGCCGGCCGACCGGACGTATGTGCTCGGTGAAGACGGGGAAAGCTATGTACCGAAGCTGGAGGAAAATCAGTTTGTCATTTTAAAGGCAGATCAGTCAGCGAAAAAAACACAGCTCGGGCGCGTGGTAAACGGAGTGATCCGCAAGCTGGAGTTCCGTAAAAGCGCCCCTTATGGTATCTCGCCGAGAAATGCAGGACAATATTTCCTGCAGGAGGCTCTGATGCAGCCGGCGGAGAAAGCTCCGCTGGTCATCGTAAAAGGAATGGCGGGGACCAGCAAGACGTTTTATTCTCTTGCGGTAGGACTTGAAAAACTGTTGAATCATCCGACGGGTGAGTACCGACGTATCCTGGTCTGCCGTCCCAATGCGCAGTTCGACGATGATATCGGTTTCCTGCCGGGAGATGAGCAGGAAAAAATATCTCCTCTGATGCGGCCCATCATTGATAATCTCGAACAGCTCATTGATTCCAGTGAAGAGGAACGGTATCAGGATGAGGAGGAGCTGAAAGGGAAGGTCGACGAAATTTTTGGCAGGGGCATTATTCAGGCTGAGGCGCTCAACTACATAAGAGGACGTTCCATCGTGAAAACATATCTGATCATTGATGAGGCTCAGAATACAACGCCGGATCAGATCAAAGGGATCATTACGCGGGCAGGTAAGGACACAAAGATCATACTGCTTGGAGACCCCAACCAGATCGACCGTCCGTTTCTTGACGAACGGACGAACGGGCTGAGCTATGCATCTGAACATATGAAAGGAAGCCCTCTGTGCTGGCAGATCACCATGACCGCACAGGAATGCGAGAGATCAGCCCTTGCGATGGAGGCGGTGAGGCGACTGTGATGAAGACGGATTACAAGCAGATCAGGATGAACGAGGAGATCAATCTCCTGATCGAGAAGGGAAACGCCACGCTCAACGAGCTGGGGTATACGGAACATTCGAAAAAGCATGCGTCGAAAACCGCTGAAACTGCAGGAAAGATATTAAAGGAACTGGGATATGGAAAGCATAAGACAGAGCTTGCAAAGATTGCCGGGTACATGCATGACATAGGCAACAGCATCAACCGGCATGACCATGCGCACAGCGGCGCGATCCTTGCCTATCAGATTCTGAAGGATACAGATATGCCGCTCAAGGACATTCTCGTTGTGACGACAGCCATCGGCCATCATGATGAGGCCACAGGGGCAGCAGTGGACGGCGTGTCTGCGGCGCTGATCCTGGCAGATAAGACGGATGTGCGGCGCAACAGAGTACAGAACAGGAATAAGGCTACATTTGATATTCATGACAGAGTAAATTACGCGGCTTTATCTTCGAAGTTGATTATTCAGAAAGAAAAGCGTATTATACAAATGGAGCTTGAATTAGATGATTCCATCTGTACAGTGATGGATTATTTTGAAATATTTTTGAAGCGCATGATGATGTGCAGGAGAGCTGCAGAACGGCTGAACTGTAAATTTAAGCTGGTGGCAAATGGAAACAAGTTGTGTTAGTTACAAAGGAGGAAAAAATGGAAAATATTTATATGAACAGGGAACTGTCCTGGCTGAAATTTAATGAAAGAGTACTGGAAGAGGCGGAAAATAACGAAGTGCCGCTCTGTGAACGCATGAATTTTGTCTCGATCTATCAGAGCAATCTGGATGAGTTTTTCAGAGTCAGGGTAGGATCTCTTCAGGACCAGATGCTGGTCAATAAAAAGATCAGGGATAATAAGACAAAAATGACGTCAGAAGAGCAGATCAAGGCTATTCTGAAAGTAGTGAAAAAGCTCAATAAGAGAAAAGACGCCGCATATAAGAGCCTGATGGATAAAGTGGCAGAATATGGCATCACACTGATTGACTTTACAACAGCAAAGCCTGAGGAAAAGAAATTTCTCGAGCAGTATTTCAATCATGAGATCGTACCTTTAAGTTCTCCGACTATAGTGGGAAAGAGACAGCCGTTCCCGTTCCTGAGAAATCAGGAAATCTATGCGGTTGTCGTTCTTCAGACAAGGAGCGGAAAAGAGAGGATCGGTATCATTCCGTGTACGAACAATATGGTGGAGCGTCTGATCGAACTTCCGGGAGGAAAGGGAAGATATATACTTTCAGAGAACATCGTTCTCCATTATATCGGAAAGGTGTTTAAGGGATATAAGGTAATCGGAAAGTCTCTGATCCGTGTCGTGAGAAATGCAGATATCGATGCAGACGCTCTGTATGATGAAGATCTGGATTACCGTGAATTTATGGCGGATCTGATGAAAGAGAGAAAGAAACTCTCACCGGTACGTCTTGATATGTCCCGGGAAATCGACAGTTCAGTCGTAGAATCCCTGTGCCGGTATCTGGATGTTTCACCGGAACGGGTATTCCGCAGCGAGGCTCCGCTGGATCTGTCCTTTATCTTTACGATCCAGGATCATCTCCGTATGAATCCGGAACTGTTCTATGAGAGGAGAGTACCGCAGAAATCGGCATCTTTCCGCGATGGTGTGAGCATCTTAAAACAGATCGAAGAAGAAGACAAGCTTCTGTCCTATCCGTATGAGTCGATCCGTCCGTTCCTGAACATGCTTAATGAGGCGGCAGAGGATGACAGTGTCATTTCTATCAAGATGACATTGTACCGTCTGGCGAAACAGAGTAAGATCGTTGAGGCTCTCTGCGAAGCAGCAGAAAACGGAAAGGAAGTCGTCGTCCTCGTGGAACTCAGGGCACGTTTTGATGAGGAAAACAATATCCGCTGGTCACGTATGCTGGAGAAGGCAGGATGCCAGATTATCTATGGCCTTGAGGGATTCAAAGTACATTCCAAGCTTTGCCTGATCACGAAGAAAGGAAAAGACGGGATCAAATATATCACACAGATCGGAACCGGAAACTACAACGAAAAGACGGCGAGACTTTATACGGATCTGTCGCTGATGACGGCTGATGAACAGATCGGTATGGACGCGGCAAGAGTGTTCCAGGCACTGACAAAAGGAGAGACAGTGGAAGAATCCGCCCATCTGCTCGTAGCGCCGAAATGCCTGCAGAACCGTATTATCGATATGATCAAAGAAGAGATTGAACATAAAAAGAATGGAGAGGACGCCTATATCGGCCTGAAACTGAACTCCCTGACAGACAAGAGGATCATCGATAAGCTTGTAGAGGCATCTCAGGCAGGCGTTCATATTGATATGATCATCCGGGGAATCAGCTGCCTGATCCCGGGAGTGAAGGGACAGACAGAGAATATCCGTATCATAAGTATAGTGGGACGTTTCCTCGAACATTCCAGAATCTATATCTTTGGCTGCGGAGAGAGAAGAAAGTACTACATTTCTTCTGCAGATTTTATGACGAGAAATACAGTAAAACGTGTGGAGGTTGCTGCTCCGGTCTGCGCACCGGCGATCCAGGAGAGAATTCAGGGCATTTTTGATCTGATGCTCAGCGACAATAAAAAGGCAAGAGAAGAGGATTCAGAAGGAAATTATACTCTTGTAAAATGTGAGGGAGAGCCGATCAATTCCCAGGAGGCTCTCTATCAGGAAGCATATGATAAGGCAGCCCAGAGAAATGCAGTCCAGACATCGGACAGCGCGGACGAAGAGTAATAAGGAGAAGAATAAAAACGAACAGGTGATAGGATGATTTACAGATTTGGCGAGCAGCTTCTTCCGGTGACGGAGGAAGAGTGGGAGACGGATCAGGCGCCGGCTGTTTTTGTCACAGACTCAAAACATGCTGACGCAGTTCTCGCAAAAGCGGGGATTATATATGAAAATGAAATTCAGGTGGCAAAGATTGGGTTCTGCAGACTTGAGAACCAGCAGGACTGCGTGGTAGGAACGCTCTGTATACCGAAGCTTCTGGATGTGCTCGGGAGCAGATACCGGATGTACTTTTTTGTCAATCGGAGTAATGTGGTGATCGTGGATGATGACGACTTTTCCCAACGGCTGATTCGCCGTATCCAGCGGAAAAGAACACATCAGGGAGAGACAAAGGAGCGTTTTCTCTATAATTATATTTCTGAGTTTATAAGCAGAGACTTGGAGATGCTCGTGGCATATGAGCGCAGGCTCCTGCGGATGGAAGAGGATGTGAGTCAGGAGCATACTGCCGACTTTCAGACAAAACTGATGCCTCTGCGGCGCGAACTGTTAAATCTCCGGAGCTATTACGATGAGATCATGGATCTGACAAAAGAGCTCGAGGAAAATGAAAATGGATTTTTTTTAAAGAAACATCTGAAATATTTCGGTACTCTGACTGACCGTGCGGACCGGCTCATGAGCCGGACAAGCCACCTGCTTGAATACGCCCAGCAGGTAAAAGATTCTTATCAGGCGCAGATTGACGCAAAACAGAACAGCAACATGCAGTTCCTGACCGTGATATCGACGATCTTCTTCCCGCTGACCTTGATCACCGGATGGTACGGGATGAACTTCAAGGATATGCCGGGGCTGGATGACGGGTTCCCGTTTGTTGTCGTGCTGAGTATAGTGGTCATCGTCGGATGTATCATTATCTTCAAAAAGAAGCATATATTATAAATTCGTATTTTTCGTGTTAGCAAAGTATCCGCCAGGAGACAGGTATTGCTAACGCACTCGTTTTCACTCGG
>CAMMSL010000050.1 GCA_946499505.1 uncultured Lachnoclostridium sp. | reverse complement strand
AGTAGCGGAAACTGGATTTGAACCAGCGACACCACGGGTATGAACCGTGTGCTCTAGCCAACTGAGCTATTCCGCCATA
This sequence comes from uncultured Lachnoclostridium sp., assembly GCA_946499505.1. GTDB lineage: Bacteria > Bacillota > Clostridia > Lachnospirales > Lachnospiraceae > Mediterraneibacter. The sequence goes on along the minus strand of CAMMSL010000050.1, from coordinate 15,057 downwards.
TTCGGTTTATATGGGGCCTATAGGGCTCGAACCTATGACCCTCTGCTTGTAAGGCAGATGCTCTCCCAGCTGAGCTAAGACCCCATATTTTTGCGGGTTTCGGAGTTCTTTTCCGCAACCCGCTTTGCTATTATACTATCATCATCCAACAAATGTCAACACTTTTTTTCATTTATTTTCAAGTTTTTTATTTGAGCTGTTTTTCGGACGTTTTTTACTTACTCAAAGTACTTCACACCGGACTCAAATATCTTCATATCCTGCTCTCCATAGATATTGATCGCAACAGAAGAATCACGCCGTTCAGAATGAGCCATCTTTCCGAGGACACGTCCGTCAGGACTGGTGATTCCTTCAATCGCGCAATAAGAACCGTTTACGTTCCATTCTTCATTCATGCTGATATTTCCTTCCGGATCGCAGTACTGTGTTGCCACCTGGCCGTTTTCAAACAGACGTTTTATCCATTCCTCACCGGCTACAAAACGGCCTTCCCCGTGTGATGCCGGGTTTGTATAGACGCCGCCGAGTTCTGCTCCCGCAAGCCATGGAGACTTGTTCGTCACAACTTTCGTATATACCATCTTGGAAATGTGGCGTCCGATCGTGTTGTATGTCAGTGTCGGTGAATCTTCTGTCTGGCCGACGATCTTACCGTACGGAACCAGCCCCAGCTTGATCAGGGCCTGGAAACCATTGCATATTCCAAGGGCAAGTCCATCCCGTTCATTTAAGAGCTTTTCTACCGCCTCTTTGATCTTTGCGTTCTGGAAAGCAGTCGCAAAGAATTTGGCCGATCCATCCGGTTCATCACCGGCACTGAACCCACCCGGGAACATGATCATCTGCGCCTGCCCGATTGCTTTCTCAAACTCGTCTACCGATGACCGGATATCCTCTGCATCCAGATTACGGAATACTTTTGTCACAACTTTCGCCCCTGCACGTTCGAATGCACGAGTGCTGTCATACTCACAGTTTGTCCCTGGGAATACCGGTATGAAAACAGTGGGCTGACCAATCTTATGGCTGCAGATATGAATATCGGAAGTATTGTACAGTTTCTCTTCAACCGGCTTCTCCGAGCTTTCCTCAGACTTTGTGGCAAATACTTTTTCAAGTGTTCCAGTCCATGCCTCAAGAGCCTCGTCCATGCCGATCTGTACATTGCCATACTCAAAGCGGGCTTTATCTGTCACCTCGCCGATCACAGTATATGTGATCTGAAGATTGCCGACCTGGCCATCCTCCACCTCAGCTATAATATCGCCAAACGCCGGAGCAAACATATCGCGCGGATCCATATTATGTTCGATCTTGACACCCATGCGGTTGCCGAATGCCATTTTGCTGACTGCGGCGATCACACCGTGACGGTCAAGCGCATAGGCAGATACGATCCTTCCGGAGCTGATATCCTCCTGTATTTTTCCATACTGTTCCATGACTTTATCATAAACCGGAAGATCGTACTCATCTTTTTCTATTCTGAGCCATACAAGTTTGTTTCCGGCTTTCTTAAGTTCCGGTGTGATGATATCTTTATCAAGTGCCATATCAACAGCAAAAGAAACAAGTGTAGGCGGTACATCAATATCCTGGAAAGTTCCGGACATGCTGTCCTTTCCTCCGATCGAGGGAAGGCCGAATCCGATCTGTGCCGCATACGCTCCGAGAAGAGCAGCAAACGGCTGGCTCCAACGCTTCGGATCCTCCGACATGCGGCGGAAATACTCCTGGAATGTAAAGCGGATTTTTCTGTAATCGCCACCTGCAGCCACAATCTTCGCTATAGACTCTGTCACTGCATAGACAGCACCATGATACGGGCTCCAGCTTGACAGATATGGGTCAAATCCATAACTCATCATAGAAACACTGTCTGTCTTTCCTGTCTGGACCGGAACTTTGGCCACCATCGCCTGAGTCTCTGTCAGCTGATATTTTCCTCCGTGCGGCATAAACACCGAACCTGCACCAATGGAACCATCAAACATTTCGACAAGGCCTTTCTGGGAGCATACATTGAGGTCGCTCAGCGTATCCAGCCAGGCTGCTCTTACATCGCCTATCTCGCTTCGTTTAAAAAGACTGCCTTCCTGCTCCGGCATCTCAACTTCTACATTTGTCTCCTGATGAGCTCCATTTGTGTCCAGAAAAGCACGGGAAAGATTCACAATCTCTTTTCCTCTCCAGATCAGGACAAGTCTCGGTTCTTCCGTTACAACAGCAACTTTTGTCGCCTCCAGGTTTTCCTCTTTCGCATAAGCCATAAATGCATCTACGTCTTTCGGATCTACGACAACAGCCATACGCTCCTGTGACTCGGAAATCGCAATCTCAGTTCCGTCAAGTCCCGCATATTTCTTCGGGACTTTATCCAGTTCTACTCTCAGTCCGTCTGCAAGTTCTCCAATAGCTACAGACACTCCGCCTGCACCGAAATCATTACATTTTTTGATCAGCCGGCTGACTTCCTCGCGGCGGAACAGTCTCTGAATTTTACGCTCTGTCGGCGGATTTCCTTTCTGAACTTCTGCGCCGCAGGTCTCTATTGACTCTTCCGTATGAACCTTGGAAGAACCTGTAGCTCCACCGCATCCATCACGTCCTGTGCGGCCGCCGAGCAGGATGATGATATCTCCCGGATCAGAGTTTTCGCGGATGACGGCACGTCTCGGTGCTGCACCGAGCACAGCTCCGATCTCCATACGTTTCGCCACATAATCCGGATGATAAATTTCTTTTACAAGCCCGGTCGCCAGGCCGATCTGGTTACCGTAAGAGCTGTAGCCATGCGCCGCCTCGCGCACCAGTTTCTTCTGCGGGAGCTTTCCTTTCAGTGTATCTTTCACGGATACGGTAGGATCTGCCGCACCGGTTACACGCATTGCCTGATATACATAGGTCCTTCCTGAGAGAGGATCTCGGATCGCACCGCCCAGACAGGTTGCAGCACCACCGAAAGGCTCGATTTCTGTCGGATGGTTGTGAGTCTCATTCTTAAAGTTGATGAGCCACTCTTCTTCTACTCCATCAACCTTGATCGGAACAACGATACTGCACGCATTGATCTCATCTGATTCTTCCTGATCTGCAAGCTTTCCTTCCCGTTTCAGCCTTCTCATAGCCATAAGTGCGAGGTCCATCAGGCAGACGAACTTATCCTCTCTGCCGGCAAAAATCTCACTGTGATCTTTCAGATATTCGCGATATGTGTCCTCGATCGGTTTTCTGTAATATCCTTCATCGAACTGTACATCTTTTAGCTCTGTCGAGAATGTTGTATGGCGGCAGTGATCAGACCAGTACGTATCGAGAACACGGATCTCCGTCATGGACGGATTCCGGTGTTCTTCGCCTTTATAGTAATTCTGAATATGAAGAAAATCCTTAAATGTCATAGCAAGGCCGAGTGAATCATACAACTTCTTCAGTTCATCCTCCGGCATATCTTTAAATCCTTCAAACACAAGGATATCTGCGGGCTCATCAAACGATGTAACAAGAGTCTCCGGCTTTTCTTCTGATGCCTCTCTGGAATCCACCGGATTGATGCAGTGATTCCGGATTGCCTCGAACTCATCTTCTGAGATATTTCCTTCGATCACGTAGGTAGTTGCCGTACGGATCACAGGGCTTTCATCTTCTTTGATAAAACGGATACACTGTTCTGCTGAATCCGCTCTCTGGTCAAACTGCCCCGGGAGAAATTCGACAGAAAAGCTGCGGTCTCCCTCAGCCATAGGATACTCCTCCCTGTAGAGGATATCTACCGGCGGCTCTGCAAACACTCCGCTGCATGCCTTTTCAAATGTATCATCCGAAATATTCTCTACGTCATACCGGATCAGTACACGTACTCCTGTCACATCCATAATCCCGAGATAACGTCTGATCTCGTGACGCAATTCCTTTGCCGCTACGGCATAATCTGGTTTCTTTTCTACAAATACACGTCTTACGCTGCCCATATAAAATCTCCTTTGCATGATTATTCGTGCCTCGTGCACCCAAAATAATATCTGTTAGTATCGTACCACACTTCACTTCATTAGTACAATTAATATAACTTAAATTAGTTATAAGTCATGCTAATTTCTTTTTCCAGTCCAGTATTTTAGGGATAAAGCTCAGCACCAGAAGTACCACAAGGCCCACCACAAAAATAGCACCGATCCGTATTACCATATCATAGAACAGTCCTTCAGGAAGCATACGGATCATATAATCTTCAGCCGGATCAAAAATCCACAGATCATTGTCAAAAAATATGTGATGGAACTGTACAAACACAGCATTAAAATCAATCACGGCCGCGATTCCGATCAGAAGGACTGCCGCCCCTGTCACTCCCAGAGCAATCCAGTACGACCGCGGTATGATCTTTTTAAAATCTGCGTGGGTAATGATCAAAAACAAAATACAGAGGACAGCAGCCACACAAGCTCCAAGCCGGATATTAAGTCCTCCGATAAACAGATCCCGTACCTCTCCCATGTGAAACCTGTCCTGCTCGTTAAAGAAATCCTGCTCCTGACCCTCAACTGTCGTCATCACAGAAAGAGTATCTCCATCTCCCCGCAGGTAATCCATCATCTCATGAGTCACATACATCACATCGTCCATTGTCATATCCAGGTCGGATAGCACATCATACTTCTCATATTCCTGCCGATATACATCAAAATCCGAATACATGGCTATCTCAAAACTTGTAATGAGTAATGCCGCAATGATTGAAAATCCCAGGATTATCCCTGCACACCAATGTATTTTTTTCATCTTGCTTCAATCCTTTCAGTGCATTGTTGTAATTCTCTTCTCAATAGCTTATAATAGAATCATCATTTATTAGGAGGTCTTATAATGATCGATATTAACTATGAACTATATAAAGTATTCTATCACGTGGCGTCAACTCTGAATTTTTCTGAGGCCTCCAAGCAGCTCTTCATCTCCCAGTCAGCAGTGAGCCAGTCCATTAAGACGCTGGAACGCAAACTGGATCAGACGCTTTTCATACGCAGTACAAAAAAAGTCCAGCTTACACCCGAAGGTGAAATTCTCATGCGGCATATAGAACCTGCCATGAACCTGATCCAGAAAGGAGAAGCACAGCTTATTGATGCCGCTTCAACAGGCGGTCAGATACGCATAGGAGCCAGTGATACAATCTGCCGCTACTTCCTGATCCCGTATCTCGAGCGTTTCCACAAGGCATTTCCCGGTGCACATATCAAGGTTGTCAATCAGACATCCATGAAATGTGCAGAACTGCTGAGAAATGGTCAGGTGGACTTGATCGTAATAAATTACCCGAACAATCATCTGGGTACTGCCGCTTCTGTCCTCAGAATCAAACAATTCCATGACGTATTTATCGCGGGCAGTCCATTCCGGGAGTTAAAAGATCGGACAGTTTCTTTCTCTGAACTTCTACATTATCCGATCCTGATGCTGGACAAAAACAGCACGACAAATGAGTTTATCCACCAGGTATTCCAACAACATCAGCTGGATCTTGTCCCTGAGATTGAATTGACAAGCAACGATCTGCTGGTCGATCTGGCACGGATCGGTCTCGGCATCGCATTTGTACCGGATTACTGTGTCACCGAACAGGCCGACGATCTGTTCCTCCTGAAGACAAAAGAAGAACTTCCTTTCCGTGAACTGGCCATCGCTTACAATGACCAGCTCCCGTTATCAAGAGCATCGATGGAATTCCTGAGTTATTTCCAAAATGATTCCAAATGATCTTCCAATGTGGCGGCATTGCAGACCTGACAGTTTTTCCATTCCCGTGGGAAACTGTCTCTGTACTGTCGTTGGGAAAAACGTTCATCGAGCAGAAGTATGATTCCCCGGTCCGTTTCTGTGCGGATCACGCGTCCGGCGGACTGAAGTACTTTGTTGATTCCCGGATAAAGGTATGCATAGTCGAACCCCCTCATTCCTCGTGCATCAAAATATCCTTTCAGGATTTCCCGGTCATTACATACCTGTGGAAGTCCTGTTCCAACAATAATCGCGCCGATCAATCGGTCTGCTGTCAGATCGATTCCCTCCGAGAATACCCCGCCCATTACGCAGAAACCTACAAGGCTGTTATCCCTGTCACGGTCAAATTCCTCGAGAAACTTTTCTCTCTCCTGCTCCCCCATATTCTGTGACTGCAGGATAATGTCAATCTTCTCTTCGCTGCGGACAAACTGTCCGTATACCTCTTGCATAAACTTGTAAGATGGAAAAAATACCATATAATTTCCCTTTTTACACCGGGCCGTCTTTTCGATATACTTTGCATATCTGCGATACATATTTGAGTCCCTCATCGTATATCGGGTACTCACATCCCGTGCCTGTAGAAGCAGCATATTCTCTTCTGGGAAAGAGGACTGTGCATAAATTGCATAATCATCTTTTTCTACCGACAGAAGGTTTTTATAATAATGGATTGGAAGAAGAGTCGCAGAAAAAAACACTGTACCGCTTCCATAATCCAGATAATCCTGTAGGTTTACCGCAGGATTTACACAGAAAAGTTTTATTTTAAATCTTCCGTTCTCCTCAAGTTCACTGTATATCACATAATTTTCGTCAAGGATATCATAAATGTTTACAAATGATCGCACCTGAAAATACAAAGAGAGCACATTTTCGCGCGTTTCATCATCAGAAGGCTCTTCCATAAACCGTTCCATCTCCGTCAGAAGATTCATCAGTTTCAGGACAATATGCGAGACACTGCTCAGGATCTGGTAATTCTCACACTCACGCTTCAACTCCAGGAAGAGTTTGTTCACGTCTCCGAGACGACGCGCCAATTTCCCATCCAGATGTTTCACCTGTTTCCTCAAATCCAGGAAATCTTCTTTGTATAGTGTTGCACTGTACATTTCTCTTCCGCGCTCTACTAGATTGTGAGCTTCATCGATCAGGAAAATGTAGTTTCCGCTGCTCCCTTCTGAAAAAAAGCGTTTCAGATGTGCATTCGGATCAAACACGTAATTATAATCGCAGATCACAGCATCAACCCATGTAGAAATATCGAGAGAAAGCTCAAAGGGACAGACTTTAAACTTCTCAGCCTGCCTCTCGATCGCTCCACGGTCAATATCGTCACCATTCGCCAGCATATCGTATACTGCATCATTTACCCGGTCAAAATGCCCCTTTGCATAAGGGCAGGCTTCCGGATTGCAGACTGTTTCCTCACAGAAACAGATTTTTTCTTTTGCAGTGAGAGTGACCACCTTCATACATAGCCCCTGGTCTTTCATCGAACGGAATGCCTGTTCAGCAACAGTTCGGGTTATTGTCTTTGCTGTCAGATAGAAAATCTTATCTCCCAGTCCCTCCCCGACTGCTTTAACTGCTGGAAATACTGTAGAGATTGTCTTTCCCACACCGGTAGGTGCCTGGATAAACAGTTTTTTTCTCCGCAGTATCGTGCGGTAAACTGCAGCTGCCACATCACGCTGTCCAGGCCGATAGACAAACGGGAACTCTGTCTTTTTTATTGACGCATTTCTTGTGATCTCCCATTCGATCTGGAATTTCGCCCACTTTTCATACTGGCGTATCAGCTCATTGAACCATTCTTCCAGTTCTTCCGCCGTATATTCCATAACGAATCTTTTTATCTCTTCTGTATCAAGATGACAGTAAGTCATCTGAACCTTAATTTGTTGCATTCTGTTCTGACACGCATAAATATGTGCGTAACATTTTGCCTGTGCCAGATGTACTTTCACCGGCTCTGTTATATGTTCCAGATCACGAAGCACACCTTTGATCTCATCAATGGAGACTTCCTTTTTCCCATCTTCTTCATGTATGATAATGCCGTCTGCGCGTCCTTCCACCTGCAGCCGGAACCCGTCACACGGGGCCACGATCTTCAAAGGGACTTCAGCATGGTAGTCCGACCCCATACTCCGCTGGATCTTCCGGTGCAGACGGCCGCCCATCAGCATTGCCTCTTTCTCCATACTGCCGGACGTCCTGTTGTCAATATCTCCGCCTCTCATTATGAACTCGACAAGATTTCTCACAGAGACACGGATGGTTTTTTCTTCTTCAATTCCCACTTCTACGCTGTCGCCTCTTTCGTGGCATGTATTTCATCCTGCATGCAGATGCGATGATGTATCTATCATAATCTCATTTTCGAATTAATACAACATTTTTTCGTAACAGATCAGCCGGGCAGATCTATAAACGCGGGCTGAACTCGGTCATGTTCCCCCGGAACCGGAGCGGCAGATGATTTTGCTGACATTTTGGATTCTCACGTTCTTTGATCGAAACAGCTTCAAAAAACTCTTTCCACAGAGCCGCATAATCCGTTTCCCCCTCCGATACTTCCGACACTGCATCCGGATCAAGTGTTTCTCCCCAGACGAGCCCCCATCTTTCCTGCTTCCGATGAATAAGAAAGACTTCATGTGTCTTATCGTATATCACCCAATTTTCAAGGGGAAACCTGTCTGCAAAGTGATCTCCGATGCAGGAAAGCACCTGAGATTTCGGAGTGATCTCCGAAAACAGGATTCCGTTTTTCAGCTCGCGGAAACGGATGAATTCTTCATACATATGGGCTTCATTGGACACGCTGCGGCTCATTGCAAATACTTTCGCCACATCGGAATTACCCAGATGATCCATGATCTTGCGGCTGTCCGGAATATTTCTTGCTTCCTGCATGACCCGGAACACTTCAGTTCCTTTCTCCTGATCATCCGACAGAAGTGCGTAATAGATATCCCAGTAAGCGTTATATCCGAGATACCGCTTTAACATACGCTGTAATCGCCGGGTCTTTTCGGCCGTCTCTACCACAGTCTTATATTGACAGAAGAGCTGCTGCTGGATCCTGCCTCGCAGTCCGATGCCTGCCTCACGGTTTCTGTTCTCAAGCCATGCATCGTGCAAAGCCGAACAAAGGCCGGTGATCGTATCTGTACATATATAGATTTCTCTCATAATCTGTTCACCCCGCTAAAGTTCACATCATCAACCAGAGACAACTGATGAAACGTCATGCCGTCTGCTCCCTCCGGAAGTCTTTCTTTTGTATTCAACAGATTCCGTGTGATATAATCCTCGTCAATACGTATCGGATACATTGTTTTTCCTGAACAGGTGATAAAATACAGAGCCCGCTTGAGGACCACTCCCATTTTCCTGAGATCTTCAAAGCTGAGATTTCCCAGCTTTCTTGCCTTTACAATCCTCCCTGCGGATTTGTAACCGATTCCCGGCACACGCAGCAGCACTCTGTGATCGGCCCGATTGACCTCCACCGGAAAGATATCCAGATGCTTCAGCGCCCAGCAGCATTTCGGATCCAGCAGAACATTGAAATTGGGATTTTTTTCGTCCAGAAGCTCATGCGCTTCAAAGTGATAGTAACGCAGCAGCCAGTCAGCCTGATACAGTCGATGTTCCCTTAAAAGAGGCGGCTTATTATCAATAGGAGCAGGAAGCGCCCGATCTTTGTTTACAGGAACAAAAGCTGAATAAAACACACGCTTTAGATCAAATTTCTTATACAACGCTTCCGCTACATTCAAAATCTGATAATCACTCTCGGGTGTTGCTCCGATGATCATCTGGGTACTCTGTCCAGCAGGGACAAATCTGGGTGCATTCCGATACAGCGCAATCTCCTGTTTATTTTCTGTCATCTGGTTCTGAACAAGACGCATAGGTGTCAGTATATTCTTCCTCGATTTATGCGGTGCAAGGAGCTTTAACCCTTCAGCTGTCGGCAGTTCTACATTTACGCTCATCCTGTCCGCGAGATATCCGGTCATCCGGATCAGTGCCGGATCTGCACCGGGAATTGCTTTTACATGGATATATCCCTGAAAATTGCAGACATGCCTCAGCCGGTACAGAGCCGCATAGATCAGTTCCATTGTATAATTGGGACTCTTTAAAATGCCTGAACTCAAAAACAGACCTTCGATATAATTCCGCCTGTAAAATTCCATCGTGAGCGTACATATTTCATCCGGTGTAAAAGAGGCTCTTCTGACATCATTTGAAGAGCGGTTGATACAGTATTTGCAGTCGTAGATACATTCATTTGTAAACAAAATCTTCAGCAGAGAAATACACCGTCCATCTGCCGAAAAGCTGTGGCATATCCCGGCCTTGCTGCAATTTCCCATCCCTGTGCCGTCTCCTTTCCTGTCAACACCACTGGAGCTGCACGAAACATCATATTTTGCCGCGTCAGACAGTATATTTAATTTCTCATTTAATGTCATTTCCTTCTGTATCGTATCATGCATAACGCCCTCCGTAATTCGAACATACGTTCTTTTTATGTATCATAGCACATATGTTCGGATATTGCAAGTGTAAGTGGAATTTAATACGGATTAATGCAAGGAAATGCAAACATCCCGGGAAACCATTTCTGGTCTCCCGGGACGTCCTGATATTATTAATATATGTGACCTGTAAACATTTCAATAATCTCTGTAGTTTTACTCGCATTCTCTGATCCGTTTTCTGAGCGGCAGTACCATAGACGGTGATACGGACAGCTCGTCCAGCCCCATCTTAAGGAACTCTTCCGTAAGCTCAAGATCAGCTCCCAGCTCGCCGCAGATACCGATCCATGCCCCCTCCGCGTGTGCGCTCTCAGCCGCCATCTTTATCATAGCCAGGACAGCCGGATGATGTGGATCATAGAACTCATCCAATTTGGAATTCTGACGGTCGATCGCCAACGTATACTGAGTCAGGTCATTGGTTCCTACACTGAAGAAATCTACTTCTTTCGCAAGATCACGGCTGATCATAACAGAGGCGGGCGTCTCTATCATAATACCGAGCTCCACATCTTCTTTATAAGGGATGCCCTCGCTCTTCAGCTCTCCCTTCACTTCCGCAATGATCTCTTTGATCCTGAGCACTTCACTTACAGAAATGATCATAGGGAACATGATTGAAATATTGCCAAACACGGCAGCACGGTAAAGTGCACGCAGCTGCGTCTTAAAGATTTCGGGCCTTGTAAGACAGATACGGATCGCACGGTATCCGAGTGCCGGATTGTCTTCCTTATCAAGTCCGAAATAATCAACCTGCTTATCTGCACCTATATCAAGTGTACGGATGATAACCTTCTTCCCTGCCATGCTCTCCGCCACCTGCTTGTACACTGCGAACTGCTGTTCCTCTGTCGGGAAATCAGAATTTTCCAGATAGAGGAATTCGCTTCTGAAAAGTCCGATCCCGCCGGCATCATTCTTAAGTACGGCGCCAAGATCTGATACATTTCCGATATTTGCATACACATTGATCTTCTGACCGCTCTTTGTGACGTTTTCTTTGCCTTTCAGCTGTTCAAGAAGCGCTTTCTGTTCAAGATCTTTCTCCCGCTTCTCCTGCATCTCTTTGAGTGTCTTCTCATCAGGATCAATGTAAAGAGTTCCTGTAAATCCATCAATGATAGCATCTCTGCCGCTATATTCCTTAAGCAGCCCTTCTCCCAGACCGATCACAGCGGGAATATTCATGGTACGCGCGAGAATCGCTGTATGAGAATTAGAAGATCCATACTGGGTAGCAAACCCGAGCACTTTGCTCTTATCCAGCTGCACAGTCTCGCTCGGAGCCAGATCATCCGCCGCAATAATACAAGGTTCTGTCATCTCCTTGAAACCAGTATCCACACCGCAGAGGATATCAAGCACTCGTTCAGAAACATCCTTTACATCTGCAGCTCGCCCCTGCATGTAAGCATCATCCATAGCTGCGAACATCTTTGCAAAATTATCTGCAGTAGTAGCAACTGCGTACTCAGCATTTACTTCCTGAGTACGGATGATATTCTCGATTGATTCAAGATAATCCAGATCCTCGAGCATCATCTGATGGATTTCAAAGATCATGGCATTAGCCTCTCCGACATCTGCAAGCGCTTTGTCATACAGACCCTTCAGCTGTTCAACAGCAGTATCTTTTGCTTCCTGGAATCTTTTCCACTCTGCATCAACATCATCGACGTGTGTCCTCTTGATCACTTTATTGTTTCTCTGATAGAATAAAAGCTTTCCGATCGACACACCGCCAAACACACTTTTACCGCTAATCGTAATCATGATTTATAAATTCTCCTTGAAGAATGTCTCCAGTTCTGCTGCTGCTGTATCTTCATCAGCACCCTCTACAGTGATCGTAATTTCTTCCCCTGTCTTCACGCCAAGGCCCATAACTCCGAAGATCCTCTTCGCATCCGCGCTCTTCTCGCCTTTCGTGATCTTAACAGTTGACTGATAGCCTGCAGCCTGTTTTACCAGGATCCCGGCAGGTCTTGCATGGATTCCTTCCGGATCTGTGATCACATATTTGAATTCTTTCATTTTATATATCCTCCTTTGATTTTAATCCTTGCTTTAGTATATAACAGATTAAATAAATTTTCAATTACCGATTATTCTTTGTTTTGTATATCTGCACAATTTTCAAAACAAACACACTATTCAAATAAAGGAGTGGAAAGGTAGCGCTCCCCGGTATCTGGAAGCAGCGCAACGATTACTTTTCCATTGTTTTCTTCCTTTCGCGCTTCATCCAGTGCAGTATGGAGCGCGGCACCGGATGTAATACCGACAAGGATACCTTCTTTAGCTGCTAAAAGTCTTGCTGCGGCATACGCCTCTTCTTCTTTCACCTGATTTATTTTATCATATATTCCTGTATCAAGGATTTCAGGAATGAAGCCGGCCCCAATTCCCTGCAGTCCATGAGGCCCTGCCTTTCCTCCGGAGAGGACCGGGGAGCCCGACGGTTCTACTACGATCACTTTGACATCTGGATTCTTTTCTTTTAAATACCGTCCTACACCTGTAACAGTACCTCCTGTTCCTGCTCCTGCAATAAAAACATCTACTTTTCCATCTGTGTCATCCCAAATCTCAGGCCCGGTACTCCTGTAATGTGCTTCTGGATTTGCCTTATTAACGAACTGTCCGAGAACGATCGCATTTTCTGTTTCCTTCTCAAGTTCTGCCGCTTTCTCTATAGCGCCTGACATTCCTTTACTGCCTTCTGTGAGTACGATCTGCGCTCCATACCCAAGCAGCAGTTTCCTCCGTTCGATACTCATTGTCTCCGGCATGACAAATATTGCTTTATATCCTCTTGCGGCAGCGACAGCGGCAAGTCCGATTCCTGTATTACCGCTGGTCGGTTCTATGATCGTGGCCCCCGGTCTGATGCGTCCTTTCTTCTCCGCGTCCTCTATCATGCTCAGTGCTACACGGTCTTTTACGCTTCCTGCCGGATTAAAGTACTCAAGCTTTACCAGCAGTTTTGCTTTTAGTTTTTCCTCTCTCTCAAGGTTTTTCACTTCCAGAAGAGGCGTTTTACCGATCAGTTCTGTTACACTTTCATATATTTTCATTTTTCAAAGTCTCCTTCCTGATATCATGGCTTTTCTTATTATTTTAATCAAGTATCATTTCAATTACAACACCTCAGCAGTTTTTGTATATTCTTACGAAACAGACCAGATACTCGTTGACTTTTATTGTTAAACATGCTAAACTGAGGCGGTATCAGTTCAATAAAGGAACCGGTACAGCAACTTATTTATTTTTCTTATGGAGGGTAACACAATGACAGGTACAGTGAAATGGTTTAACAACCAGAAGGGTTACGGATTCATCTCTGACTCTGAGGGTAATGACATCTTCGTTCACTACTCAGGACTCGTTATGGATGGATTCAAGACTCTGGAAGAGGGCCAGGCTGTCGAATTTGAGGTGACAGAAGGCGCTAAGGGACCACAGGCAACTAATGTAGTAAAACTTTAATCAGATTTTTTAATGTACCTTTTAATATATAAACCGACTAGATTTATATAAAAAAGCATTACAGAGAAATGAGATTAAAAAGGAACCGTCCGGCGGAATTTTTGCCGGACGGTTTTCTTTCACCGTTTTACAGTTTTGTATTTGACACATAGGCCTCGGGAGCTTCCCACACGTCAAAGCCGCTTCCTCTCAAAATATCGACTACCCTCGCCGGATCGTCACATTTAAGGACCGCCGACGCATCGGAACCGTTGGCAAACGCATACATATACTCGATATTAATATCTCCCTCTACGATCTGATGCATAGCACGGCTCAAAGAACCGGTCTCATGCGGCACTCTCAGTGCAACAACATCTGTCAGCATAGCTGTAATACCATTGTCTCTGAGCACCGCCTTGCCCTTATTGGGATCTGAGACGATCATTCTCAGCATACCATACTCCGTCGTATCGGCAAGGCTCAAGGCTACAATATTGACATCGTTTCCCGCCAGAACAGAAAGCACCTCGTCAAGTCGTCCTTCGCGGTTTTCAAGAAATACGGATAACTGTTGAATCGTAATTCCCATAGTTTCTACCTCCCTTTTACAGCTTTCTGTTGTCGATCACGCGGACAGCTTTGCCTTCGCTTCTCTGGATGGACTTCGGCTCAACCAGTTTCACACGTACCGAAATACCCAGCGCCTGTTTGAGAACAGCGGCGATCTTATTGCGCAGTGCGTCCAGTTTTCTGATCTCATCGGAGAATACACTCTCGTCCACTTCCACCATAACTGTAAGAACATCCATGTTGTCTTCCCTGTCTACGATCATCATATAATGCGGTGCAATGACTCCGCCCATAGAAAGAAGTGCCGTCTCCACCTGTGTCGGGAATACATTTACGCCACGGATAACTTTCATATCGTCGGTTCTTCCCGTGAACTTGGAAATTCTCGGAAGTGTCCTGCCGCATTCACATTTTCCGTAAGTGATGCTTGTCAGGTCCTTTGTACGATAACGTATCAGCGGCATTGCCTCTTTTGCAAGTGTCGTAAATACAAGTTCTCCTGTTTCGCCTTCCGCGCATTTTTCATGTGTCACAGGATTTAATACTTCCGGATAGAAATAATCCGCATGTACATGGAGTCCTGCCTTGTGGATGCAGTCCTGAGCCACGCCCGGGCCTGTAACCTCACACAATCCGTAAATATCGAAACAGTTGATATGCA
>CAMMSL010000049.1 GCA_946499505.1 uncultured Lachnoclostridium sp. | reverse complement strand
TTCTCCGTGGCTACGGCGCTGATCCCGTTCCTGCAGAACGACGATGCGAACCGTGCCCTCATGGGATCCAACATGCAGCGTCAGGCAGTGCCGCTGCTGACAACAGAGGCTCCGGTAGTCGGTACAGGTATGGAAGTTAAAGCGGCCGTTGACTCAGGCGTATGTATCGTTGCCGAGGAGGCGGGAACAGTTGAAAGCTCCACTTCCACAGAAATCGTGATCCGTCAGGAGGATGGAACGAAGAAGTCATATAAGCTGACAAAGTTCCAGAGAAGTAACCAGAGCAACTGCTACAACCAGAGACCGATCGTTGACAAAGGCGATGTAGTGGAAAAAGGACAGGTGATCGCAGACGGTCCTTCCACTTCCGGCGGTGAGATGGCTCTTGGAAAGAACCCGCTGATCGGCTTCATGACATGGGAAGGTTACAACTACGAGGATGCCGTTCTCTTAAGTGAGAGACTGGTACAGGATGATGTATATACTTCTGTCCACATCGAAGAGTATGAGGCAGAAGCCAGAGATACAAAGCTCGGACCTGAGGAGATCACGAGAGATATCCCTGGTGTAGGCGACGATGCGCTGAAAGATCTGGATGAGAGAGGTATCATCCGCATCGGTGCTGAGGTA
The DNA here is from genome assembly GCA_946499505.1 of uncultured Lachnoclostridium sp. Lineage (GTDB taxonomy): Bacteria > Bacillota > Clostridia > Lachnospirales > Lachnospiraceae > Mediterraneibacter. The sequence continues at coordinate 14,677 of CAMMSL010000049.1, read as the reverse complement.
CGCGCCGGTGATATTCTTGTCGGTAAAGTGACTCCGAAGGGAGAGACAGAGCTGACAGCAGAGGAAAGACTTCTCCGTGCGATCTTCGGTGAGAAAGCCCGTGAGGTAAGGGATACATCGCTGAAAGTGCCGCACGGTGAATATGGTATTGTTGTTGATGCAAAGGTATTTACGAGGGAGAATGGAGACGAGCTGTCACCGGGAGTAAATCAGTCGGTACGCATCTACATCGCACAGAAGAGAAAGATCTCTGTCGGTGACAAGATGGCCGGACGTCACGGTAACAAGGGTGTTGTTTCCCGTGTGCTTCCTGTAGAGGATATGCCGTTCCTTCCGAACGGACGTCCGCTTGATATCGTGCTCAACCCGCTGGGTGTGCCGTCACGTATGAATATCGGACAGGTACTTGAGATCCATTTGAGTCTTGCAGCGAAAGCGCTCGGATTTAACATCTCCACGCCGGTATTCGACGGCGCGAACGAGGTGGATATCATGGATACGCTTGACCTCGCAAATGATTATGTGAACCTTGAGTGGGATGAATTCGAGAAGAAACACGGTGAGGAACTTCTTCCGGAAGTTCTCCAGTATCTCTCTGACAACAGAGAACATAGAAAACTGTGGAAGGGAGTGCCGCTCTCCAGAGACGGTAAGGTCCGCTTGAGAGACGGACGTACCGGAGAGTTCTTCGACAGCCCGGTCACGATCGGACACATGCATTATCTGAAGCTGCATCACCTTGTCGATGATAAGATCCATGCGCGTTCCACTGGTCCTTACTCACTTGTTACACAGCAGCCGCTGGGTGGTAAGGCGCAGTTCGGTGGACAGCGTTTCGGAGAGATGGAGGTTTGGGCTCTTGAAGCATACGGTGCATCTTACACACTGCAGGAAATCCTGACAGTGAAATCCGATGATGTTGTCGGACGTGTGAAGACTTATGAAGCTATCATCAAGGGCGAGAATATCCCTGAACCGGGAGTTCCGGAGTCCTTCAAGGTACTCTTGAAAGAGCTGCAGTCACTGGCGCTCGATGTCCGTGTACTGCGCGATGACAATACAGAGGTCCAGATCATGGAAAATGTCGACTACGGCGAGACAGATCTGCGCCACATCATCGAAGGGGACAGAAAGTACCGCGATGACAATGAATCTTTCGGTGACCATGGATTTACAGAACAGGAATTCGTGGGAGAAGAACTGGAGGATGTTGAACCGGAAGAAGAACCGGACGACAGTGATCTGGAAGGGATCGAATTCGACGAGTATTCTGGATATGATGAAAACTAATGGGAGGAGCCATATCTATGCCAAATAACAATGAACAACAATATCAACCGTTAACATTTGATGCGATCAAGATCGGGCTGGCTTCACCGGAAAAGATTCTGGAATGGTCCAGAGGCGAAGTTACAAAGCCGGAGACGATCAACTACAGGACATTAAAGCCTGAGAAGGACGGCCTGTTCTGTGAGAGGATCTTCGGACCGAGCAAGGACTGGGAGTGTCACTGCGGTAAGTATAAGAAGATCCGCTATAAAGGTGTTGTATGTGACAGGTGTGGAGTTGAAGTCACAAAGTCAAGTGTACGCCGTGAGCGTATGGGACACATCGCTCTTGCGGCTCCGGTATCCCACATCTGGTACTTCAAAGGAATCCCGAGCCGTATGGGACTGATCCTCGACATTTCTCCGAGGACACTGGAGAGAGTCCTCTACTTTGCATCCTACATTGTACTGGATAAAGGAGAGACGGATCTGCAGAACAAGCAGATCCTCTCTGAGGCGGAGTATCAGGAGCAGAAAGAGAAATGGGGCAGCGGCGCATTCCGTGTAGGAATGGGCGCCGAGGCGATCAAAGAACTCCTCGAGGCGATTGATCTGGAGAAAGAGTGTGACGAGCTGCAGAAAGCTCTGGAGAACGCGACAGGCCAGAAGAGAGCAAGGATCGTGAAAAGACTGGAAGTTGTTGAGGCATTCCTCGAGTCCGGTAACCGCCCGGAGTGGATGATCCTGACAGCTATCCCGGTCATCCCGCCGGATCTGCGTCCGATGGTGCAGCTGGACGGAGGCCGTTTCGCTACATCCGATTTAAACGATCTTTACAGAAGAATTATCAACAGAAATAACCGTCTGAAGAGACTGCTGGAGCTGGGCGCGCCGGATATCATCGTGCGCAACGAGAAACGTATGCTCCAGGAGGCGGTAGACGCCCTGATCGACAACGGCCGCCGCGGCCGTCCGGTCACAGGCCCGGGAAACAGAGCGCTGAAATCTCTTTCCGATATGCTGAAAGGTAAGTCCGGACGTTTCCGTCAGAACCTGCTCGGAAAACGTGTCGACTATTCCGGACGTTCGGTTATCGTTGTGGGTCCGGAGCTGAAGATCTATCAGTGCGGTCTTCCGAAAGAGATGGCGATCGAGCTGTTCAAGCCGTTTGTTATGAAAGAGCTTGTTGCAAACGGAACAGCACACAATATAAAGAATGCCAAGAAAATGGTCGAGAGACTCCAGCCGGAGGTATGGGATGTGCTCGAGGAAGTGATCAAGGAGCATCCGGTTATGCTGAACCGTGCCCCCACACTTCACAGACTTGGTATTCAGGCGTTTGAGCCGATCCTTGTAGAAGGTAAGGCAATCAAACTTCATCCGCTCGTATGTACTGCTTACAATGCGGACTTCGACGGAGACCAGATGGCGGTCCACGTACCGCTGTCACAGGAAGCACAGGCTGAGTGCCGTTTCCTGCTCCTGTCTCCGAACAACCTGCTGAAACCGTCAGACGGTGGTCCGGTGGCTGTTCCGTCACAGGATATGGTCCTTGGTATCTACTATCTGACACAGGTAAGACCGGGTGCCAAGGGAGAGGGAATGTTCTTCCGCAGCGTGAGCGAGGCAATTCTTGCTTATGAGAACGGATATATTACCCTGCATTCACAGATCAAGGTACGTGTCTCCAAGACAATGCCGGATGGCACTGTGAAGACAGGAACCATCGATGCGACACTGGGACGCCTGCTCTTCAATGAGATCATTCCTCAGGACCTTGGTTTCGTCGACAGAGACGTGCCGGGCAATGAGCTGAAGATGGAAATTGATTTCCATGTAGGTAAGAAACAGTTAAAGCAGATCCTCGAAAAGGTCATCAATACACACGGTGCTACACAGACAGCGGAAGTACTTGATGATGTGAAATCCATCGGTTACAAATATTCTACAAGAGCTGCCATGACCGTATCTATTTCAGATATGACTGTGCCGCCGCAGAAACCGCAGATGATCGAGGAAGCCCAGAATACTGTAGACCGGATCACGAAGAACTACAAGCGCGGTCTTATCACAGAGGAAGAGCGTTATAAAGAAGTCGTAGAGACATGGAAAGCAACCGATGATAAACTGACAGAGGCACTGCTTTCCGGTCTGGATAAATATAATAACATCTATATGATGGCAGATTCCGGAGCCCGTGGTTCCGATAAGCAGATCAAACAGCTTGCCGGTATGCGTGGTCTTATGGCCGATACAACAGGACGTACCATCGAGCTGCCGATCAAGTCCAACTTCCGTGAAGGTCTGGACGTACTGGAATACTTCATGTCCGCTCATGGAGCACGTAAAGGTCTGTCCGATACAGCTCTGCGTACAGCCGATTCCGGTTACCTGACCAGACGTCTGGTAGACGTATCCCAGCAGCTGATCATCCATGATACAGACTGTGTGGGACCGGATGAGGAGATTCCGGGAATGTATGTACATGCATTTACGGACGGAAATGAAGAGATTGAGAGCCTGCAGGATCGTATCACAGGACGTTTCTCCTGCGAGGATATCAAAGATAAAGACGGCAATGTACTTGTGAAGAAGAATCACATGATCACACCGCATCGTGCAGAGCGTGTGATCAAGAAAGGTGTGGATGAGAACGGAGAACCGATCAGCAAGGTCAAGATCCGTACAATCCTTACCTGCCGCTGCAAGGACGGCGTATGTGCGAAGTGCTATGGTGCCAACATGGCGACCGGCGAAGTCGTACAGGTCGGAGAGGCTGTCGGTATCGTGGCTGCCCAGTCCATCGGTGAGCCGGGTACACAGCTTACCATGCGTACGTTCCATACCGGTGGAGTTGCCGGCGATGATATCACACAGGGTCTTCCCCGTGTCGAGGAGCTTTTTGAGGCAAGAAAGCCGAAAGGACTTGCGATCATCACAGAGTTTGCCGGAAAGGCGACGATCAGTGATACAAAGAAAAAACGCGAGGTTATCGTCACGAACGACGAGACGGGCGAATCGAAAGCATACCTCATTCCGTACGGATCACGTATCAAGATCCAGGACGGAGATATGCTTGAGGCCGGTGATGAGCTTACGGAAGGTAGTGTAAATCCGCATGATATCCTGAAGATAAAAGGACTTCGTGCAGTTCAGGATTATATGCTCCGTGAGGTACAGCGCGTATACCGTCTGCAGGGTGTTGATATCAACGATAAGCATATCGAGGTTATCGTGCGTCAGATGCTGAAGAAAGTCCGCGTGGAGGAGAAGGGTGATTCCGAATTCCTTCCGGGCACAATGGTTGATGTGCTTGAGTTTGAGGATGTGAACAAGCAGCTTGAAGCAGAGGGCAAAGAACCGGCAGTAGGCGAGCAGATCATGCTCGGTATCACGAAGGCATCCCTTGCGACAGATTCCTTCCTGTCTGCAGCATCCTTCCAGGAAACGACGAAGGTACTGACAGAGGCGGCAATCAAGGGTAAAGTTGACCATCTGAAGGGCCTGAAAGAGAACGTCATCATCGGTAAACATATCCCGGCAGGTACGGGTATGAAGAAATACCGTGATGTATCTCTGAATACAGACATCCATATGGAGCAGGAGCTGAATCTGGATGATGAGCTGGAGCTTGATCTCGGCGATGCTTCAGATGAAGCTGTAGCAACTGATATGGATACTTCATCTGCTGCAGAAGAGGTGAACACTGAGGCTGTAACAGCGGAAGAAGAAACATCGGAGGCTGACGTTCCTGAGACAACAGGAGAAGAAGCAACTGAGACTACAGAAGAATAGACAGCAGAATGAATGATAAAGAAGGCATCCGTACGGAGAATGGTTTGATACCAGAAATCCGGCGGATGCCTTTTTCTATATGGGACAGTATGTTATTCTTGAATATTGTTACTCTTTATATTTATTCTTCTTCATCCTCAGCCATCCGGTATCCCACGCCGACTTCAGTGAAAATGTATTTTGGCTGAGCGGGATCGTCTTCGATCTTTCTTCGAATGTTAGCCATATTTACGCGGAGTATCTTGTTATCTCCATCAGCATAGGGGCCCCAGACATTCGAGAGGATAGCAGAGTATGTGATCACCTTGCCTGAATTCTGTGCCAGATATGCAACAATTTTGTATTCGATAGGAGTCAGATGTATCTCTTCATTATTTACCCGCAGCAGGCGTTTTGAAAAATCCAGTATCATACCACCGTGCTTATATGGACGGATATACAATGTGCTGTCTGTTCGCAGCCGGTTGCTGTGCCGCAGAGAAGCACGGATGCGGGCGAGCAGTTCGGATGTACCAAAAGGTTTGGTGATATAATCGTCTGCGCCCAGGTCGAGGGCAATTACTTTTTCCCGCTCAGCAGTACGCGCTGAAATTACAATGATGGGTGTGCTGCTCCAAGTCCGGACTTCCCGGATGAGATCGTCGCCATTCATATCCGGAAGACCAAGATCAAGAAGAATGATATCCGGGCATTGGGAACAGATCACTTCCAGACCTAAAGATCCCGTATCTGCATACAGGACACGATAATCGTGGCGTTTGAGCACCTTCCCCATAAAGATCTGTATATTTTTTTCATCTTCGATGATCAGGACAGAACATTTAGACATTAGTTTGATCCTCCTTTTCTTTGGGGAGAGTGAAAGTAAATTCAGCTCCGTGGGAATGATTTGCGGCTGTGATCTCCCCGTCATGCGCCCGGATAATTGTCTTACATATAGACAGTCCGATTCCGATCCCCTTGTGGCCGTCAGCATTTTCTGATACAGTCTGCTGGCCCTCAAAAATATACGGGAGATGTTTTTCGTTGATGCCCCGGCCATAATCCCGCACCGTAAATGAGATGTAATCCGGTGTTTCAGCTATGGTCAGATCGATAGGATCACGGCTTCCGGAATGAACATAAGCATTTTCCAGAAGATTGATCAGCACTTGTTCGATGAGTGTCGGATCCATGGAAAGCATGAGAAAATTGTTGGGCATATCGACACGTATTTTAATGTCGGGCAGTCTTTTGCGAAGACGCAGGATTGCTTCTGAGACGACTTCCTCTACTACTTCTGGTGTCTTTTTGACCTTATCTGTATCGTTGTCCTTGATGCGTGTGACTGTGAGCAGATTTTCTACCATATTGAGGAGCCACTGGGAGTCTTCTTTTATATTCGAGACAAGCTCTGTGCGGTCTTCGTCTGAAAGGTCGCGATAATTTTCCAGATAAGATGAGGAAGAACCAATGATACCCGTAAGAGGGGTCCTCAGATCGTGCGAAACGGCTCTGAGAAGGTTGGCGCGCAGTTTTTCTTTGTCTGCCTCGACAAGCTCTTTTTCGCGCTCAGCGATCGCCTGCCGTTGTCTTTTCAGAGTAGTGGTCGTAGCGCTTGTGATCAACGAGATAGCGAGCATGCCGATAAAGGTAACCGGATATCCGTCCAGAGAGAAGTTGATCCTGAAATACGGATAAGAAAAAAAGTAGTTTACAGCGATCACGCAGAACAGTGAAGCGATGATCCCGAACAGATAGCCTGAAGTGTAGAGCGCGGTCAGAATCAGCGCAAGTGTATAAACAATAGCAATATTTGCCACATTCTTGTTGCCAAGATAAAAGAAACCAAAAGATATGGCGGTTGCGGCCGCCATCATCACTAGGGTAAATATAATCTCAGATATAAGTTTTTTGTTCATAGCTGTACGATAGTCAGAGCGCGCTTTGTATGAGCGCGCTCTGAATAAATAATATGTCAGAATATGCCGGGATTAAATTGGTTCTCCGTTCTTGTATTTGCGGAGGACGTTCTGAATTCTTTCATTCGGGCTCAGGATCGAACTGATCGAACCGTCATGGTTCAGAGTGTCGATGATAAGAGCGATATACTTGCTCATATCACAGTTGATGTAGTAAGGTTTGGAGAGCAGCTCCGGCGTCTGATAGATCAGGTTGGTCGTCAGGATACCGGTGATGATTCCTTCTTCATAAGCTTTATCAAATTTCTCCATTCCGTTTGTGAACAGACCAAATGTGGCAGCAGCGAAGATGCGGTTCGCTTTTCTGCGTTTCAACTCTGTGGCAACATCGATAATGCTGTCTCCAGATGAGATCATGTCATCAATGATGATCACGTCCTTTCCTTCTACAGAACTGCCAAGAAATTCGTGGGCAACGATCGGGTTGCGTCCGTTTACGATCCGTGTATAATCACGGCGTTTATAGAACATACCCATATCAAGGCCAAGCACGTTCGCGAGGTAAACGGCACGATTGGTACCGCCCTCATCCGGGCTGATCGCCATCATGTGCTCGCTGTCGATCTTAAGATCCTTTACAGTGCGCAGCAGTCCTTTGATGAACTGGTAAGTAGGTGCAACGGTCTCAAAACCGCTTAACGGTATCGCATTCTGGACTCTGGGATCATGAGCATCGAAAGTAATGATATTCTCAACTCCCATACGTACGAGCTCCTGCAGGGCAAGTGCACAGTCAAGAGACTCGCGGGAGCTTCTCTTGTGCTGGCGGCTTTCATAGAGGAATGGCATGATGACATTGATTCGTCTGCCCTTTCCTCCAATCGCTGCGATGATTCTCTTCAGATTCTGAAAATGGTCATCCGGTGACATGTGATTAACCTGTCCGGTCAGAGAATATGTGACACTGTAGTTGCACACATCCACCATCAGATACAGGTCCTTTCCGCGGACGGATTCTCCGATGATGCCCTTGGCTTCACCGGAACCAAAACGAGGTACCTTTGCATTGATCAGATAAGTATCTTTTTCGTATCCGGAAAATGCAACGTCATCCTTATACTCATGTGCACTTTCGTGGCGCCATTGTACAAGATAATCATCTACTTTCTTTCCGAGTTCCTCACATCCTTCCAGTGAGATAAGTCCGAGGCTTCCTACCGGGATGTTTTCCAAGATTCGTTCTGTTCGGCGTACCATTAATGTTCCTCCCTATGTTCTAACTTTTTTCTGATACGTATATCGTCACCGATGATCTTCAACAGAGCATAATTGCTCGTGATCCTGGAAAAAGACCGCTCTGTATAGAGATCGGCGATCGATTCCAGAGACAGGTTGGTTGAGATGATCGTTGACTTCCTGTGTATGAGTCTTTCATTGATGCAGGTAAAAAATTGAGCGGTGATAAAGGCATTTGTATATTCACTTCCCAGATCATCTATAATTAGAAGATCGCAGTTATATACATAATCTGCCATGTTTTTTGCGTCTACATCATTTTTGTCAAATTTTGTCTGCGCCAGCGTGTTGAAAAGCTGCGGCGCGGAGAAATAGACGACTGAGAATTCACGCTCCATAATCTCCCGGGCAATACATGTGGAAAGGAAAGTTTTTCCGACGCCTACGCTGCCATAGAAGAAGAGATTCTGAAAATCTTTTCCGAATGTTTCTATAAAGCGGTGACAGATCTTCAAAGTATCTTCCATCATGGCGCGGGCACTGCGCCCGGTTGTTTTATCATAAAGTGTTGAAGGGTAAAAATCAAGCCTGAAATGATCAAAAGATGCTTCAGTCGGGAATTCTTTAATGTTTGACTGCTCATATAAAAGCTTTATAACGGCCTGTTTGAAGCAGTGACATTTCTGATTCCCGATATATCCGGTGTCCTTGCAGTCGGGACAATCATAGATCGGTTCGAGATAATCCTCCGGGAATCCGGCGGAGATCAGAAGGTGTTTCTTACTGCTCCGCAGGATCTCCAATTCCTCCTTCAGCGAGGAGAGAGCGGTATCGTCGCCGTTTAAAAGTTTTTTCCCGTACTGGACGGAGAGAACGGAGATGGATTCATCCAGTGACTTAAATTCGGGAAGCTTTTTATAAACTTCTTCATAACGGGCATTCTGAAGATCATGATTTTTCAGACGGATCTGCTCATATTCCCGCATGATCGCATAATATTGTGAATTCTTAAGTGCCATGGATATACTCCTTTAATTGCTGTTTAATAACTGTTCCTCAAGGGAATCCATATCATAACTGCGCCGCTCGAAATTATTGAGATTTCTTGTTACATTTCTCGATCTTGCAGATACTTTTCCGGTAGCATGTTCTTTCTGATATTCTTCATCCAGGGAGGTGATGTCCCGGAGATGACGGATGTTCCGGTCATGCCATTTCGTCAGGATCTTATCTGTATATTCAAAGCTGGGCTGATGCGTCGCGCTTATGGTGCGCCGGCAGGCTTCTTCAATGATATCCGGAGAAAACCCAAATTCCTCTGCCCACTTTTTGATATATGTAAGCTCCGAAGCGGCCGGCCCGCGGTTCTTGATCCCGAATGCATTGAGGACAGTATAACAGTTGCGGCTGTATATGGTTGACTGTTCTTTTGCCTGTGCAACCGTCTCTATCCCGGACTCGGCCCATGAAAAAGCAACTTTCTGAATGTAATGCATGCTTTTGTGACCGTTCTCGACACAAGTCTCGAGAAGATATTCGATCAGGTCTGCCGACATATGCAGAGTGTCATAAAAATAAGTGATCGTTTCCATCTCGGTATGTGTCAGCGTTTTTCCGAGATACTGTTCTGCGATGAACAATAGTGACTTGATCTCCTTCTGTGCCCGGAACGTGTCGATCTGAACAGCCTTGGAGTTTACTTTCGGGCTCTCCGGGGCTTTTGGGGCAGGTTTGCTTTGAGCTTCTGTTCCTTTTGAAGAAGAGGATGCCGTTTTGACGACGCGGGCGGTCTTTTGCAGTTCTAGCCCTGTTATCTTGCCGTCTGCATCCCGTTCGACACAGAGAAGCCCTGCTTTCTCCCAGTAACGAAAGGCACGAAGGATGTCGTTTTCCGTATTGTTGAGGCAGTCGGCGATCGTGGAGATCGTGATGGAAGAACACGGATCATCCAGATGACGGAGTAAAAACAGGTATACTTTTACAAATTCTCCGTTTGCATCGACCATGTAGTTATCTATAAAATCATTCGGAAGTAAAGTCGCGTTTGTCTGGAATCTATTCTTCAGTGTTAATGTCTTCATAATCTTTTTCGTCCCGCTTTCTTTCTGTCTCAGTTATTTATCTTAAGAGTCTAAAATAGAAAGCGGACCGCCCAGATCCGCTTTCTGTGCTTAGATAATAATAGCATTTTCTATACAAGTTAAAAAGAACTTTTTCGTGGGTAAGTAGCTCTTTTTTGTAGATAACTTTGTGTAGAAAGTGTGGATAACTCTTACACAGCCGATAAACAGGACGTTTTTGCTGCCAATATTTCGGGATGGTTTTTCAGCTCAGCAGGTCTTCCCCTACTTTGACGATATCGCCGGCGCCCATAGTGATGAGCAGATCTCCTGTTTTGCAGTTCTCTTTTAAGAAGTTCTCGATCTCTTCAAAGCTGGGGAAGTAATGTGTATCTGTCCCCAGTTTCTTTACCTCTTCGGCAAGCCCGGCGGAGGAGACCCCAAGTGTGTCAGTCTCACGTGCGGCATAGATATCAGCCAGTACAAGGTGATCCGCATGAGACAGAGCCTCGGCAAATTCATGGAAAAATGCCTTGGTGCGTGTGTAGGTGTGAGGCTGGAATACGCACCACACTTTATTGTGCGGATAGTGCTGAGCTGCTTTTAATGTGGCTGCGATCTCCGTCGGGTGATGCGCGTAGTCGTCGACCACAGTGACCCCGTTAAATTCCCCTTTATATTCAAATCTGCGGTCCGTGCCGGAAAAAGAGAGAAGCCCTTTCTTGGTCACTTCCATAGGAATATCCAGCAGATCTGCCACAGCGATGGCGGAGAGCGCGTTGGATACATTATGGTCGCCGGTCACAGACAGGGCAATGTGGTCTGTATGCGTTCCGTGCCTGATCAGGTCAAAAGAGACATGTCCATTTTCGTCATAAGTGATATTATCGGCACTGTAGTCAAAATCTGCGGATGAACCGTAAGTTACAACATTACAGTTGAGCCCGCTGCAGATGTCCTGATAGTCCTTGATATCACCGTTGATGACAAGTGTACCGTCTTCCGGAAGCAGTTCGGCAAACTGATGGAATGAGTGTCGGATGTCCTCCAGATCCTTAAAAAAGTCGAGATGATCTTCCTCGATATTCAGGATTACACTGATCCTGGGGAAGAAGTGGAGGAAGCTGTTTGTATATTCACAGGCCTCGGTGATAAAAGTCTCTGAATTGCCGACGCGGATATTTCCTCCGATCGCTTTCAGGATACCGCCTACTGAGATCGTCGGATCCATGTTTCCTTCCAGCAGGATGTGGGAGATCATGGATGTGGTCGTTGTCTTTCCGTGTGTTCCGGATACGGCGATCGGCATGTCATAGTTTTTCATGAGCTGCCCCAGAAGTTCTGCGCGTGTCAGCATGGGAATCTTCTGTGCAACAGCCTCCATCAGTTCGGGATTGGCCTTGTTGATCGCGGCTGTGTATACCACGCAGTCGATGCCGGGAGTGATATTCTCTGCTTTCTGCCCATAGGCAATATGTGCACCTTCGGATTCGAGCTTCTTTGTAAGTGGGGACTCTTTAGAATCAGAGCCGGATACTGTGAAGCCCTCTTCCAGCAGGATTTCAGCGAGTCCGCTCATGCTGATCCCGCCGATGCCAATGAAATGGATATGGATAGGTTTCTTAAAATCAATCTTATACATAGGTATTCCTCTTTCTAATTTTTTGATTTTTACAGTCATAAAATACCTCAGCCTTTTATATTATACTATATATGGAAAAAAATTAAAGCAGTTCTTTTTTGTGCGAAATCAATAAAAAGTTAAAAAAAAACAAGAAAAAATTGTAAATAATTATTCTCTAAAGACAAATATATGGTATAATAAACGCATATAACTAGAAATGAGGTGACGCAATGTATAAAAAAGAAATGATTGCCATGCTGTTGGCGGGCGGACAGGGCAGTCGACTCGGGGTTCTTACGGCAAAAGTCGCAAAACCTGCAGTAGCTTTTGGCGGTAAATACAGGATCATTGATTTTCCGCTGAGCAATTGTATCAACTCGGGAATCGATACGGTGGGGGTACTGACACAGTACCAGCCGCTTCGGCTGAATACGCATATCGGTATCGGTATCCCGTGGGATCTGGACCGCAATGTGGGAGGTGTATCGATCCTTCCGCCTTATGAAAAAAGTTCCAACAGCGAATGGTATACAGGAACGGCAAATGCGATCTATCAGAATATGAACTATATGGAGACCTACAATCCGGATTATGTACTGATCCTTTCAGGCGACCATATCTATAAGATGGATTATGAAGTAATGCTGGATTTCCATAAGGCAAATAAGGCAGACGTGACGATCGCGGCAATGCCGGTCCCGATGGAGGAAGCAAGCCGGTTCGGTATCGTTGTCACGGACAGTGACAGCAAGATCAAGGAGTTTGAGGAGAAGCCGGAGAAACCGAGCAGTAATCTCGCTTCCATGGGAATTTACATTTTCAGCTGGCCGGTGCTCAAAGAAGCACTTATCAAATTGAAAGACCAGCCGAATTGTGATTTTGGAAAACATATCATCCCCTATTGTCATGAAAAAGGGTACAGGCTCTTTGCCTATGAATATAACGGGTATTGGAAAGATGTCGGAACACTGAGCTCCTACTGGGAGGCCAATATGGAGCTGATTGATATTATTCCTGAATTTAATCTGTACGAGGAATTCTGGAAGATCTACACAAACAGCGCGAATATTCCACCTCAGTATATCGCGGAGCAGGGCGTGGTAGATCGCTGCATTATCAGCAACGGATCTGAAATATACGGAGAAGTGCACAGCTCGGTCCTGGGCGGCAGTGTGACGATCGGAAAGGGCAGCGTGGTGCGCGATTCCATTATCATGCAGGGCGTGACGATCGGTGAGAACTGTGTGATAGAAAAAGCGATCATTGCAGAGGACACAGTAGTTGGAGACAACGCGGTGATCGGAATCGGCAGTGATGTCCCCAATAAATTCAAGCCGAATATCTACAGCGGCGGACTGGCAACGATCGGTGAGAATTCCGTTATCCCGTCCGGAGTACAGATTGGAAAGAATACCGCTGTCAGCGGCGTGACCGTTCCCGAGGATTATCCGAACGGCGTGCTGGAGAGCGGCGAGACATTGATAAAGGCAGGTGACAGAGTATGAGAGCGGTAGGAATTATCCTTGCAGGCGGAAACAGCAGGAAGATGCATGAACTGACTGCAAAGCGTGCTGTTGCGGCTATGCCGATAGCCGGAAGTTATCGGGCGATCGATTTTGCACTCAGCAATATGACAAATTCTCATATTCAGAAAGTCGCAGTGCTGACCCAGTATAATGCAAGATCATTAAATGAACATCTGAATTCCTCCAAGTGGTGGGATTTTGGCAGGAAACAGGGCGGATTGTTCGTGTTTACGCCTACGATCACTGCTGATAACGGCTACTGGTACAGAGGGACGGCGGATGCTATTTATCAGAATCTTGATTTTTTGAGAAAGTGCCATGAACCTTATGTGATCATCACTTCCGGTGATGCAGTGTACAAGCTGGATTATAATAAGGTACTGGAATATCATATCGCAAAGAAGGCAGATATCACAGTTGTGTGCAAGGAACTCGGCCCGAATGAAGATGCAACAAGATTCGGTACGATCCGTATGAACGAGAGCTCAAGAATCGAAGAGTTTGAGGAGAAGCCGATGGTGGCACATTCACAGACTGTATCTACCGGGATTTATGTGATCCGCAGGAGACAGCTCATCGATCTGGTTGAGCGCTGCGCGGAGGAAGAGAGACATGATTTTGTAACCGATATCCTGATTCGGTATAAGAATCTGAAGAAGATTTACGGTTATAAAATAAACAGCTACTGGAGTAACATCTCAACAGTAGACGCGTACTATCAGACAAATATGGATTTCCTGAAGCCGGAAGTCCGCAATTACTTTTTTAAAGAGCTCCCGAGTGTTTATTCAAAGGTGAGCGATCAGCCGCCGGCAAAATATAATCCCGGTGCTGTCGTAAAAAACAGCCTTGTGGGAAGCGGCAGCATTATTAACGGAACAGTAGAGAATTCCGTCATCTTTAAAAAAGTATTTGTAGGAAATAACTGTGTGATAAAGAACTCCATTATTTTGAATGATGTATACCTTGGGGATAATACTTACATTGAAAATTGTATTGTCGAGAGCCGTGATACGATCAGGGCGAATACAAGGCACGTCGGAGAAAATGGTGTGAAAGTTGTAGTTGAAAAGAATGAACGATATGCATTATGACCTTGTATAGGTGAAAAACCGCAGGGGCGTAAGGGAGGATTAGAGACTGGACATTTGAGACTTGACATATAGAAAACAGACAGGCCCCGCGAGTAATGCAATAGAGAAAGGAGACCTGGAGAGTATGCAGATCACAGATGTACGTGTACGCAAAGTTGCGAAAGAGGGAAAAT
>CAMMSL010000048.1 GCA_946499505.1 uncultured Lachnoclostridium sp. | reverse complement strand
CTCAGACTGTCCGCCGAATATGGCACAGGTGTCCGTTTAGCCCGACAATCTGCAAGAACAGCTGGCAGATCTGGTTTCGAAGAAGAATTAGGAAGAATATTATTCCATCACACAGTATGTCAATGACATCAACCGGGATAATACGGAAACCCTGATGGAACTGAAGACGGACGGGACAGCATATCTGCGCGCCACGCGGTCAGATAGTCTGGCAATCTCTTTCATGTCTTCTTCCGTCTCAGTGGAAAGTCCCAGCATGAAATAGAGAATGCGGCGTATACATATGGATACAGCAGAAACAGCAGGGATACATCCGATGGAGCGTCCTATTATCTGTATGATGGCCGTGGAAGCGTATCGGGACTGACTTCGGCAGACGGTGTTACTACAAAAAGTTACCAGTATGATCCATATGGAAATACGATCTTTGGTACACCGGTAAACATCAATTACTACGGATACAACGGCGAGTCTGCGAACACAAATACAGGCTATCAGTATTTAAGAGCAAGATATTACAATCCTGTAAATGGAAACTTCACAACAGAGGATACAAATACCGGAACAACGGAGAACCCGCTGACACGGAATCGGTATGGATACGTTAACAACAATCCGCTGAACTACATTGACCCGACAGGACATTCCTTGTGGAGCTGCATAAGAAAAGGAGCAAGTAATTTGCTCAAATCGGCGCAAAAAGCAGTAACCAATTTCGGAAAATTTCCATACACTATTTTCAAAGCGAATCCGGAAAGGTTTTTGACGTAAAGGTGAAACCCGGATGGAGCAATTAAGGGAGTACATATGACTAAAAAATCGTTAAATGAAAAAATGTTATTAATAAGTATTATTGGAACATTAGAATCATTAAAGGGAGAGGGGCTGTCAATTAATGAGGCTGAAAAGTACTTGTTTTCTCCTCATATGGTTCAAATGTTAAAAGAAAACAAGTGTAATGAATCAATTATTTTCATAATAGAGAAAGGATGTGAATTAGAAGATATTGCTTCTTTGCTACCACAGAAATATATTGACAGCATTGAGGAATTGAAACAAGAAGCATTGACTATTTTAAAAGAGTATGAAGTGTTTGAGAAAAAATTTTGGGTATGATATAATCGCCCGGCTTTGCCAGGCGATGCAGACTGTAGACAAAGGCTCCGGTTTACCCCGGGGCTTTTCTTCTGTAGTTATCAACATTCCAATTATCTTCCTTCTTTTTATCAAGAAAAAATTCTCTTTATCAACTCGAAAATTAACAGCTTGGATCAGACAACAACGTATCCTACCAGTATGACAAAGACGGACGGATTACGAAGCTGACAGATAAGGCTGGACACAGCACAGGATATGCATATGATAATCACAGCAATGTCAAGACTGTTACAGACAAAACGGGCCTGAATACACAGTTTGATTATGATGCGAATGATAACCTGACCAAAGTTACGGATGCCATGGGCGGCGTAACGACTTATGGGTATGACAGCATGGACTGGATGACCAGTTATACCAACGCCCTTGGAAAGACAACAGAGTATACCTACAATCTGGAAGGAAATCTTACATCAAGGAAAGACGCAGCCGGTCGCACAGAACAGTTTGGTTATGATGAGTCCGGAAAATTAACAGAATATACAGCACCTTCCGGGAAGAAGATCAGCTACGATTATTACGAACTGAATGCGCTGATCAAAAAATCCTACGAGACAGCAAAAGGTAAGAAAGCAGACGACGATGTTCTTTATGCTTATGATGCTGCAGGTCAGAGAGTCTCCATGACGGATGCCATCGGAGCGGCTGCATATGAGTATGATACGCTTGGCAGGGTTACAAAAGCCAAAGACAGCGCCGGACAGACGGTAACCTATGCATACAGTGAAAGCGGTAACCTGCAGGAAATGGGATATCCGGATGGAACAAAGGTTACCTATGAGTATGACTTGAACGATAATCTGATCAAGATCACAGACCGGCAGGGTGCGGTTACGGAATATCAGTACGATGCACTGAACCGTATGGTGAAAACGACCGGCCAAACGAGATCGTAACGGATGTGACTTATGATGCTTTGGATCATATCACCAAATTGGTGACAAGCTGTGCGGGCTGTGAAGAAGTGCTTTCGACTTATGAGTATACTTATAACGCCCATGGATATATCATAAGTGAAAAAGCAACGGAATCTCTTGCAGCCTACGTGTATGATGATAAGCACGATGGCAAGCATGAGGATGGCAAACATGACAGCGAATATCCTCATGGAAATAAGCATAACGGCAAGCATGATAAAGATGGAACAAATGCGATCCGTGTGGTCACAACAGAGCGGTTCTACGAATATGACGAAAACTGGCAGTTGACAAAGTGTACCGAGAAGGAAGAAAATAAAGGTACAAATACATACAGCTATGAATATGATTCGGTTGCTGGAGTAACAGTTCCTGTTGCATGGGAAAGCGTTGCAATGGTAGGTACGGGCGCAGTAACAGTAAGATCGGCTTTTGGGAATATGTTTAAGGTGTCGATATCAAAGTCGAATTCTGGCAACACAAATTCTTTAGAGGGGGAAAGTGAGACTTGAAACTGGAATAAAGGAAGCTTTGATTCTCCAGAAGATTCTTTGGACTACCATTATCGTAAGCATGGTGATGAAGTTGGTGCTACAAGTCGCGACCAATATTTAAGAAAGGCAGAAGAATTTGCTAAAACGGTTAAAAAAGGTTATACCAAGAGCCGAGTTGATGGAGTTGTTGAAGGTACAATTCTATACAAAAAGAATGGAAAATATATTGATATTGCACCAGATGACTTTTGATCTGGAAGCCTGTTGTATTGGTGTATTTATTGTTAAAACCTATACACCGAATGACAAACCGGAAGTAAATATGGGAGGATGAGATATGTTAGAAGAAAGAATAAACGAATTTGAACTGTTCCAGCCATTATAGTTTCAATTCTAACACGAGAAAAGATTCTTTCAGTTAGCATAAGAAAGTGATAGAAACCAATGGAGAAATCCTGTAAAATAATAACAGAGCATCGGACCGCCGGACTTATGAGAAGCTTGGCGGTCCTTTATATCATTCCCTGAAAATGAACTAAATAAAGCGAGGTGCGGATAATCGAATATGTCCAAAATTAAAACTGATGACTGGAGACTCAGAGGTCAAAATGAATATATGACAAATATGAAATTTCGTTACGCGAAATTTGTTCCCGACCATTATGGAAGCTTACACACTCATTGCGAATTTTGCTGGCATAAGTTTATGGAAAAATCTGAAGGAATAGAGGACTGTTCAAGTTATGGATATTGTTCTTCAGATGGAAAATATTGGGTGTGTGAGGAGTGCTTTCATGATTTTAAAGAATTCTTCAACTGGGGATTAATTGTTTAATAATTAGGTTCTGAATAAAAGCAGGAAGAGAGAGATATATGCAAACATTCTATAAAGTAACTATATTATGGATACTAAACTTATATGTAAAAACATGGAGGTGAATGAAGTGGATTTAAACACTGTAACTAAAAAATACCGGAATCCAAAGATGAAGAATACAGTAAAATATATATCTATGCAAGAAGTACCACAACTGAAAAAAAATTTTCAACAGGATCAGGGCATCTTTATGGTTGAAATTAACGGTAAGCAGTGCAGTAAATTAGCAGACTACTTAAAAATAATGTCAGATAGCTTCAGCTTTCCCATTGAGGCTAAAGGCGTTGATGGTTATAATGATTGGATGAGGGATTTGACATGGATTGAAGAAAAGAAAATAGTTGTTATAATAAGCAACTATACCGATTTTTTGAAGGATGACCTTTCTTCAAAAGAAGTAATACTTCAAGAATTTAATCAGTTGATATTACCTTGGTGGGATGGAGAATATGCTGGATGTCTGGTAAACGGAGATGAATTAAAAAAGGACATGATGATTTATTATGCTATATAAAAAGCTGCCAAATCAAATGAGGTTTTACAGTATTTACTTAGATCGTCCAACACTCAAGATTCGAAATTCAAATAGAAGAGGAATAGATATAAGATATGGAGAATAAAGGAACTGATTTTTCAGAAGAATGGATAAAAATTAAAAAGGATGATATTCCAGAAGGGGAATATATCGTGACAAATTTTGTACAGGACTTGGAGGGAACAAAAATATTTCTTAATGATGGGGAACACAACATAGAGGTCTTTTTTGATGGCATCCCGATTCTAGTGCGAAATACAATTGAAGGATGTAGAATGAGAACATGGGGTAATGTTCAACTAAAATATAATGATAAATCCTTTTTTAGAAAATCTTTTTTCTTTGAGGTAAAAAAATCAGATTTAGTGAAGTGGTGTATTCGGGAAAGTTGTGGATTTTATGGGGAACATCAATTAAGGCATTATTGCATAATTACGAGCGAGGAATTGATCGATATAATATCTACCTTTGAACCGATACTTCGAATCGTTAAATAAACTATAGAATTATAAGGACAGCTAATATGGATTTTAAAACTTTTCAATCAAATTTAAAGGTTTTGGATAAACAAACCGGAAATACAATCAGAAGCAAATATATAAATGAGTTTGTAAATACTGAACATGAGCAATATCATCAGCAAATACAATTAAAACATAAATTTCGAGATGGATATTGTTATGCAGGATATTTGTGGGACTATATAAAAAACCCTATCATCATTGACAAAAAATATTTCGAGGCATTGGCTGAAAAAATAAATAGAGTATTTGTGTTTTGGGATATCCATTCATGTGAAAGAATATTGATCGAAGATTACTGGAAATTTGATAAGGATTCAGTAATAGAAATAGACTTTAATGTGTTATTAGAAGGGGAAGCATATTTACCGGAAGATATCTATATTTTTGACAAAAATATGACCTGGACATTAATAAAAACACATGAGGATATTAATGGACACTGTTATTGCCTAAAAAGCGGAACGATTTAAAGTGGTAAACTTTTATTTGTTGTAAACAAAGGAGGCAAATAAATGAAAGGTATTATCCTTGACAAAGGAGAGAAGGGCTATTCCTTATTTGGCAGAGTATTTGATAATATCAATGTATTATCCGAAAAATACAACTGGCTGATATCCTATCCTGTATGTTGTCCTTCGGATAAAGAACTTTTTGAAACATTTACAGAAAATTATGTCTGGCTGTCAGGCAAAAAGCTGAAAGAAATACTTCATACAGAAGATTTTCTATGGATATGGGGCGTATTATCTGGATTTCCTGAAAATATCACATTAGAAGATATTTTGAAATATCCTCTCCCTTATGCTGACGGATATACCGGCTTTTGGGAAAATCCGATAACTTTACAGCATCCTCTCGCTGAAATCGAGCTGGTCGCATGGGATAGCACTTGTACATTATTTATTTCAAAAAATGATTCTGTTATTGAGGATATTTCGGAAATATACCCTCAGGCTGAAGATCTGGAAAAATATAATGCTTTATAATGATTTACCATAACTCAATTCAACTTTTGTTTGTCATAAGCGGCTGATTCGTGTATACTTACACAGGATACTTCCGTAAAAAGCAGAAGAGAACAGGAGGAGCAATGCGTAAATTAGCCTTAAGTGATGAAATATTATTAAGCATAGAAAAACCTGCCCGGTACATCGGCGGCGAGGTTAATTCTGTAATGAAGGACAAAGATGAAGTGGATATCCGTTTTGCGATGTGTTTCCCGGACGTTTATGAGATTGGCATGTCTCATCTGGGCATCCAGATTCTCTATGATATGTTCAACCGCAGGGAAGACACGTGGTGCGAGCGCGTATATTCCCCATGGCTGGATCTGGACAAGGTATTAAGAGAAAAACACATTCCGCTCTTTGCGCTGGAATCTCAGGATCCGGTAAGAGAGTTTGACTTTCTCGGCATTACGATCCAATTCGAGATGTGCTATACAAATATCCTCCAGATTCTCGACCTCAGTCATATCCCGCTCCACGCAGCTGACAGAACAGAAGAGGATCCCATTGTGATCGGCGGCGGCCCATGTGCATACAATCCGGAACCACTGGCAGAATTCTTTGATATCTTCTATATCGGCGAAGGGGAGACGGTTTACGATGAACTTCTCGACACATACAAAAAGTGGAAGAAATCCGGTGCTTCAAGAAAAGAGTTTCTGCGTCAGGCAGCCCGGATCGAAGGGCTCTATGTACCGCAGTTTTATGATGTAAGCTACCGCGGGGACGGCACCATAGAGTCCTTTGCGCCTAATGATCCTGCGGCTCCTGAGAGAGTGAGAAAACAGGTGGTCATGGATGTGACCGATGCTTCTTATCCGATGAAGCCTGTCGTTCCCTATATCAAGGCTACACAGGACAGAGTTGTACTTGAGATCCAGAGGGGATGTATCCGCGGCTGCCGTTTCTGTCAGGCGGGGATGATCTACCGGCCGACCAGAGAACGCAGCGTGGAAACACTGAAAGAATATGCCCGTACAATGCTCAAAAATACGGGACATGAAGAGATTTCCCTCAGTTCCTTAAGCTCCAGTGACTACTCGAAACTGAACGAGCTTGTGACTTTCCTGATCGACGAGTTTAAAGACAAGGGGATCAATATCTCTCTGCCTTCTCTCCGTATCGACGCTTTCTCTCTGGACGTCATGAGCAAGGTGCAGGACGTGCGCAAAAGCAGCCTGACATTTGCCCCCGAGGCAGGATCCCAGCGTATGAGAAATGTCATCAACAAAGGTCTGACAGAAGAAGATATCATTACCGGTGCCGGACAGGCATTTGAAGGCGGCTGGACAAAAGTGAAGCTCTATTTCATGCTGGGGCTTCCCACTGAGACGGAAGAAGACATGAAAGAGATTGCCAGACTATCTGACCGTGTGGCGCGCAGATATTATGAAATCCCGAAAGAGCAGCGACACGGGAAATGCCAGATCACTGCAAGCTCTTCTTTCTTTGTGCCAAAACCATTTACACCGTTCCAGTGGGCATCCATGTATACCGCAGAAGAGTATGACCGCAGGGCGCACATTGTAAATGATGAGTTTCGTGAGCAGCTGAACCGCAAGAGTCTGAAATACAACTGGCATGACGCGCAGGTGACTGTTCTTGAAGGCGTCATGGCAAGAGGGGACCGCAGGATCGCACCGGTGATCGAGGAGGCATACCGTCTGGGCTGTCTCTTTGACTCATGGACAGAGACGTTCCGCAATGATCTCTGGATGGAGGCATTTGAAAATACAAATGTGGATATCTCTTTCTATAATCAGCGCCAGCGTGGAAAAGATGAGATTTTCCCATGGGACTTCATCGATATCGGTGTGAGCCGCTCTTTCCTCTATCGGGAATGGGAGCGTGCAATGAATGAGACTGTAACTCCGAACTGCCGGGAGAAATGTTCTGGCTGCGGGGCAGCAGGTTTCGGAGGAGGTGTCTGCTATGAAGGCAAGAATTAAATTCAGAAAATACGGTGCCCTGAAGTTTATCGGACATCTTGATGTAATGCGTTACTTTCAGAAAGTCATGCGCAGGGCAGATATCCCGATTGCCTTCACAGGCGGTTTCAGTCCTCATATGATCATGTCTTTCGCCAGTCCTCTCGGAATCGGTCTTGAGAGCGATGGAGAATATATGGATATTGAGCTTACTGATCCGATCGAAAGCGAGGAAGCTGTACGCAGGATGAATGAGGCCGGTGTGGAAGGGATCGAAGTAATAAGCTTTCGTCAGATTGCAGAAGAGAAGAAGATGACCGGCATGACAATTCTCGCCGCAGCTGATTATCTGATCACCCCGAAAAAGGATATACTTCCGGATGCCGGCTCCGCAGAAGGAAGTCTCTCCCACGACTGGAAAGAGCAGTTCAGTGATTTTATGGAACAGAATGAGATCCGCGTTATGAAACAGACAAAGCGCAGCGAAAGAGAAGTTGACCTGCGCCCGCTGATCTATGACTGGGAATTCCGCGGCAACTCAATCTTTATCCGCACAGCCGCAGGAAGCACCGAGAACTTAAAGCCCGACCTGGTTATGGATACATTTCTGAAATATACCGGCGCTGTTTCTGAAAAGGCAGACTCAGCAGAGGCAGCCTCCGGAGCCGCTCAGGCTTTAAACGCACAGTCATTTACTTACAGGCGGCTTGAAATGTATGCAGATTCAGGAAAAGACGGCAGGAGAAATCTCGTTACACTTGAGTCCCTCGGAGGTGAAATTCATTGAAACGAAAGCTTCTGATTGAAAAAAGAGACGGTAAGATAAGAACTTATTTCATCGAAAATGATGATATCGTCGAGATACACAGTTCTCCTGCATCAGGCGGGGAAGAAGACAGGCACCGTCTGGGTGATATTTATATCGGTAAAGTGAATAATATTGTTCCCAATATCGGTGCCGCCTTCATTGAGATCGAGAAGGGCATTAACTGCTACTACGATATGAAAGACGCAGATACCGCCATATTTACACACAAATCAGGAAAGAAGCCGTTATGTATCGGCGACGAGCTTGTCGTGCAGATCAGCCGCGAGGCGATCAAAACAAAAGCTCCCACTGTAACGAGTAATCTCAGCTTTACCGGAAGATATGCGGTGCTGACTCACGGGAACACGCGGATCGGTGTTTCCTCGAAGATCTCGAAGTCTTTAAGAGAAACTTATAAGAAAGAGCTGAGCGGCCTTCAGAATGATGATTTCGGCATCATTGTCCGCACAAATGCAAAGGATGCACCCTTTCAGGACGTAACGGAGGAAATCAGCGCGCTGAAGGATGAATATTACAGTCTCATACACACGGCTCAGACAAGAGTATGCTTTTCCTGTCTGAAATCAGCTCCGCCGACATACATAGCAGATCTGAAAAATGTATATATGGACGGTATGGAAGCCATCATTGTCGGGGATAAAGATTTGTATACACGTATACGTTTGTTTTTCCAATCAGAACTTCCCGAGAAGACAGGGCTTCTGAAACTCTATGACGATCCGTCTTTTCCCCTTGATAAGCTTTACGGCACGCAGACAATACTTGACAAGGCGCTCATGGAGCGTGCATGGCTGAAAACCGGAGGATATCTGATCATACAGCCCACAGAAGCACTGACCGTGATCGACGTCAATTCCGGAAAGAATACATCGAAAAAGGACAGCGAAGAAGGCGCATTGAAAGTAAACCTTGAGGCAGCGCGGGAAGCTGCCCGTCAGATCCGGCTTCGCAATCTGTCGGGAATCATCCTTGTAGATTTTATTAACCAAAAGGATGAAGAAAACACGCAGAAACTGCTTCATGAGTTCAAATACTGTCTGTCACAGGATCCTGTCCAGACTACACTCGTTGATATGACAGCGCTCGGCCTTGTGGAAGTCACAAGGAAAAAAATACGGCGTCCGCTGTATGAAGAGGAACGGCAGTAAAACATTCCACCGCTGCCAGGACATTTATAGCTGAATTTTTCGCATTTTTCCGTTTACAACCCGTGAATACAGCGCTATAATATTGAGTCGAGAGCGCCCGCGCAGAGGTATACAGATAACACTATAGTATTTTTCTGCATCAGATGCGGGACGGACTGTTTCGTAATGACAGACTATTATATAATGAAGAGACACAATTGGAGGAAGTGAAAGAAATGAAGAAAGTGGTTAAGTTCGGCGGAAGTTCTCTGGCTAACGCTGATCAGTTTAAAAAGGTCGGCGCTATCATCAGCGAGGATGAGTCTAGAAGATATGTAGTGCCGTCAGCTCCCGGAAAGCGCTTTTCCAGCGATATCAAAGTGACAGATATGCTCTATGCCTGTTATGAGGCTGCCGCGAACGGCTCAGATTTTTCAGAGCAGCTTGAGCAGATCAAAGAGCGCTATCAGGAGATCATCGACGGGCTGAATCTTTCCTTTTCACTGGATAAGGATTTTGAAAAAATCCGTGAAGATTTCAGCAATCAGGCCGGACAGGATTATGCTGCGTCACGCGGTGAGTTCCTGAATGGAAAGATCATGGCTGCCTATCTGGATTTTGATTTTGTGGACGCAGCGGAAGTGGTACGTTTTGATGACGACGGATCTTTTAATGCGGATATTACAAACGAACTACTCTCTGAGAAGCTGAAAGATAAGCATAATGCGGTGATCCCGGGATTCTACGGCGCAAAAGCAGACGGTGAGGTTGTAACATTTTCCCGCGGCGGATCTGATATTACAGGCTCTCTCGTAGCCCTCGCCGTCGGAGCGGATCTCTATGAGAACTGGACAGACGTATCCGGATTCCTGATCGCAGATCCAAGGATTGTCAAGAACCCGAAATCTATCGAGACGATCACCTACAAAGAGCTGCGCGAGCTGTCCTATATGGGAGCCAGCGTACTTCATGAGGATGCGATCTTCCCGGTGCGCAAGGCAGGCATCCCGATCAATATCCGCAATACTAACAGACCGCAGGACAAAGGTACTCTTATCGTCGAGAGTACATGCCGCCAGCCGAGATACACGATCACAGGTATTGCCGGAACAGACGGCTTTGCCGCGATCACAGTCGAAAAAGCAATGATGAACTCCGAAGTCGGATTCTGCCGGAAAGTGCTTCAGGTGTTTGAAGACAACGGAGTATCGATCGAGCATATGCCGTCCGGCATTGACACGATGTCGATTTTCGTAAACAAAGATACGTTTGAAGAGAAAGAGCAGAAAATCCTTTCCGATATCAATAAGACCGTAAACCCGGATCACATCGAGCTTGAGTCTGATCTTGCACTGATCGCTGTTGTAGGACGCGGAATGAAGTCGACAAGAGGTACTGCCGGAAGGATCTTTTCCGCGCTGGCTCATGCCCATATCAACGTTAAAATGATCGATCAGGGCTCCAGCGAGCTGAATATCATCATCGGCGTACGGCATGAAGATTTCAAAACGGCAATTCGCGCGCTGTATGAAATTTTTGTCCTTACCCAGCTCTAGGAAAGGCGGAAAACAGATAAATGAATATTCTTTTCTTTTTAAAACCGAAAAGCGAAGTTGCCTATGTGTATGACTACGGCACTCTGCGTCAGGTACTCGAGACAATGGAATATCATAAATACGCCTCCATTCCCATGTTGAACAAGGCAGGAGAGTATGTCGGAACGATCACGGAAGGCGACCTCCTCTGGGGAATCAAGCGCTATACAAATTTAAACCTGAAAGAAGCCGAAAATATATTTATTCAAGATTTCCCGAGAAAAGCGGATTACGCACCGGTTTCCATAGACTCTGATATGGAAGACCTGATCCGCAAATCCATGGACCAGAACTTTGTCCCTGTCATTGATGACCAGAAAAAGTTTATCGGCATCGTGACGCGTCGGAGTATCATTGAATATTGTTACGAAAAACTGAAAAATTTACCGGAAAAGTATTGACTGGATAAAAATTCGTATGCTATACTACACTAGTATGCCGCACAGCGAGGTTTAATAAGTTCTGCAGTGCCTGCAGACACCGAAGCTGGCGAGTAATGTTTATAGGAGGTGCCATATGTACGCGATTATAGCAACAGGTGGTAAACAGTACAAAGTAGCTGAAGGCGATATCATTAGAGTAGAAAAACTTGGTGTAGATGCCGGAGAGACTTACACATTTGACCAGGTTCTCGCTGTAAATAATGACAAGCTGGTCGTTGGTAATCCGACTGTTGAAGGTGCAACAGTTACAGCTTCTGTAATCGGCGACGGAAAAGCAAAAAAGGTTGTCGTTTACAAGTACAAGAGAAAAACCGGCTATCATAAGAAAAATGGTCACAGACAGCAGTACACAGCTGTTAAGATCGACAAGATCAACGCTTAATCATCCATATGATTAAAGTAACCATCTATAAGACCGACAGGCATGAATATGCGGGCTTTGATATTTCAGGACACGCTGAGTATTCTGAATCCGGGAGCGATATTGTATGTGCGGCTGTATCCGCCATTGTGATCAATACGATCAATTCCATTGATCAGTTTACGGATGATAAGACAAGCAGTGTTTCTGATGAGGAGTCAGGGGAAATTGAATTCCGATTCGGACAGATTCCCTCGCATGATGCCTCACTTTTGCTGGATTCCATGGTTCTCGGTCTGGAACAGATAGAGGACAGCAATGAATACGAACCATACATTGACATTATTTTCAAGGAGGTGTAAGAACCATGATGAAAATGAATCTTCAGTTTTTTGCTCATAAAAAGGGAGTTGGTTCTACAAAGAACGGACGTGACTCAGAGGCTAAGAGACTGGGTGCGAAGAGAGCTGACGGACAGTTTGTAAAAGCCGGAAACATTCTCTACAGACAGCGCGGAACAAAGATTCACCCGGGTGTGAACGTAGGACGCGGCGGAGATGACACTCTGTTTGCACTGGTAGACGGTGTTGTAAGATACGAGAGAAAAGGAAGAGATAAGAAACAGGTTTCTATCTATCCGGCAGCTGAGTAAAACAGTCAGGCCCCAGACATTTACAGTCTGGGGCTTTTATCACATTATCAGAGAAAAGGAGACGTTATGTTCGCTGACAGAGCTAAAATATATATCAGATCCGGCAAGGGCGGTGACGGACACTGCAGCTTCCGAAGAGAACTCTACGTGCCCAACGGCGGACCGGACGGCGGTGACGGCGGCCGGGGCGGTGATCTGATCTTTGAAGTAGACGAAGGACTTAATACCCTGTCTGACTACCGCCACAGACGCAAATATGCAGCCGGAGACGGAGAGCCCGGCGGGAAGCGCAGATGCCACGGCAAAGACGGCAAAGATCTTGTGCTGTATGTACCGGAAGGCACCGTCATCAAAGAGGCAGTCTCGGGAAAAGTCATTGCGGATATGTCGGGAGAGAACCGTCGGCAGGTTGTATTAAAAGGCGGAAAAGGCGGCCTTGGCAATCAGCACTTTGCAACCGCAACCATGCAGGTGCCGAAATACGCGCAGCCCGGACAGCCGGCACGTGAGCTTGAGGTCAACCTTGAACTCAAAGTAATTGCCGACGTCGGACTGATCGGTTTCCCGAATGTAGGAAAATCCACCCTCCTTTCCAGAGTGACAAACGCAGAACCGAAGATTGCGAATTACCATTTTACCACACTGAGCCCTAATCTCGGTGTCGTGGATCTGGATGGAGCAAAGGGATTTGTTATGGCTGATATTCCCGGGCTTATTGAAGGAGCTTCCGAGGGAGTTGGCCTGGGCCATGAATTTCTCCGTCATATCGAGCGGACAAAGCTTATGATCCATGTGGTCGATGCCGCCGGAACAGAAGGCAGGGATCCTATCGATGACATTTATAAGATCAATGCGGAACTCGAGGCTTACAATCCAGATATTGCGAAACGCCCGCAGGTGATCGCAGCTAACAAGACAGACTTGATCTATGATCCGGAGGAAGATCCGGTAGAACGCCTGAAACAGGAATTCGAACCAAAGGGAATCCGCGTATTTCCAATCTCCGGAGCTACAGGAAAAGGAGTGTCCGAGCTTCTCTATTATGTAAGCTCACAGCTCGATACCATGGACCGCACTCCTGTAGTATTTGAACAGGAGTATTTCCCGGAGGATGAGCTGATCTACGAAGAGCTTCCTTATACAGTCGAAGTGGAAGACGGCATGTATGTTGTGGAGGGACCGAAGATCGAGAAAATGCTCGGTTATACGAATCTCGATTCAGAGAAGGGCTTTGCATTCTTCCAGAAGTTTTTAAAAGAAACCGGTATTCTCGATGAACTGGAAGCAAAAGGCATTCAGGAGGGCGATACAGTCAGAATGTATGGCCTGCAGTTTGATTATTATAAATAAACCGCTGTCTTAAACTATAAAACTTATAACAGTTATCACAGATAAAGAAGGAGAGAACGATGACAACAAAACAGAGAGCTTATTTAAAAAGCCTTGCCATGACAATGGAACCGATCTTTCAGGTCGGAAAATCCAGTATGACACCGGGGCTCACAGAGGCGATCTCAGAGGCGCTCGCAACCCGGGAGCTGATCAAGATCAGTGTCCTTAAGAACTGTGCCGACGATCCCCGTGAACTGGCTGAAATAATCGCAGAGCGCACGCGTTCGCAGATTGTTCAGGTCATTGGCAAGAAAATCGTGCTTTACCGCGAGGGAAAAGACGATAAGAAGAAGATCGTCCTCCCCCGGTAGATACACAGGGTGAATAATATGAAAATAGGAATCATGGGCGGTACGTTCGATCCAATTCATATCGGACATCTTCTCCTCGGAGAATTTGCATATGAAAACTTCCGTCTGGATGAAATATGGTTTCTCCCCAACGGGAATCCGCCGCATAAGACGACAGATGAGAGCGGGGTGTCTCTGAACGACCGCATTGAGATGGTAAAACTTGCAACGGACGATGTTCCGTATTTTCATCTGAATCTTTATGAGGCGACGGCAAAAAAACATTCGTACACCTACAGTACAATGAAAGCGCTGCGTGAAATGTATCCGGAGCATGAATTTTTCTTCATACTCGGCGCTGATTCTCTGTTTTCCATCGAGCAGTGGAAAAACTTCCGCGAGATTTTTCCTTCCTGCACGATCCTGGCGGCAATGAGGGATGATAAAGACACAGAGAGTATGCAGACCCAGATCCGTTATCTCAACGAAAAATACGGAGCGGATATCCGTCTCCTTCAGGCGCCGCTTGTTGAGATTTCCTCTACTACAATACGCAGAAGAGCAGAGAAGGGTCTGAGCATCCGCTATATGGTGCCGGACGTTGTATCAGAATATATTCAAAGCAACGCACTCTATAAGATAAAATCAGAGTAAAGGAGAATCTGACAGTTATGACAGAAGAGCTTCTCGAGATCCGTAAAGATCTGTCTAAAAAACTCAAAAAAGAACGCTTTGAACATACAATAGGCGTCATGTATACTGCATCTTCGCTTGCAATGTGCTATGGTGAAGACATTCAGAAAGCGCTGACAGCAGGACTCCTTCATGACTGCGGTAAATATTGTTCTGCAAAGGATCAGATCAAACTGTGCAGAAAATACGATATTCATCTCACTGAATCAGAACTGGAGATGCCGGCGCTTGTCCATGCAAAACTGGGCGCTTATCTGGCCCGCCATGAATATAAGATCAAGGATCAGGGAATTCTTGATGCAATCACCTATCATACAACCGGAAGGCCAGACATGACACTGCTTGAAAAGATCATATATATTGCTGACTATATTGAACCAAACCGTAAAATCATTCCCGGACTTGAAGAAATCCGCGGTATTGTATTTCAGGATATCGACAGGGCAGTATATCTGTCCGCGAAAAATACTGTCCGGTATCTGAATGACGGCGGAAAAGCAGTAGATTCCACGACAGTAAGCACCTGTGAATATTATAGAAAATAAAAAGAACAGATAATATAATAATAAAAGTACAGTTTATATATCACAGAAGGAGGTATGAAATGAACCAGTCAAAAGAGATGGCACGCATCGCATATGATGCACTCAGCGACAAAAAAGGGGAAGATATCAAAATCATTGATATCACCGGAGTCTCTGTACTCGCCGACTATTTCATTATAGCAAACGGAAACAGCGACAGTCAGGTAAATGCTCTTGTTGACAATGTCGAGGAAGAGCTGCACAAAGCCGGCTATCATCTCAAGCAGCGCGAGGGACGCGCAAATTCAAGCTGGATCCTGCTTGATTTCGGCGATATCATCGTCCATGTATTCGACAAGGAAAACCGCCTGTTCTATGATCTGGAAAGAATCTGGAAAGACGGAAGAGATATCACGCTTGAAGAACTTGCGGAATAAGACACAATAGACTATAAATCGAGTAGGAGGAATTTCCCATAGTTGAGAAATTCCGACCTCTCACACC
>CAMMSL010000047.1 GCA_946499505.1 uncultured Lachnoclostridium sp. | reverse complement strand
CCCGGACTGTCCGGGAAATGCGGCCCTGCTGTCCGTAGAAAGTGGCTGTTTGCAGGGCTGGGGTAATTTTAAATTTTACCGCGGTATTATTTGGCGGTTACATTACAAACATAAGGCGGTTTATTTTTGACAGAACAAACGTCTTCTATAAAATCCGGACAATGAAGTGTGCACTCAGAGCACAGACTGCATTTATACGCTGACTGATGAGTGCAACTCGTTCCACACAGTTTTTTTGCTTTGCATGTAGTACGGAATTTGCAAGGGTTATAAGGATATCCGGGACGACCGCTTTTCTTGTCATAGGAATACTTTTTAATCTCCTTGGCAATCGTTGTACGATCCTTCCCCAGCTCTTTTCCGATTGCACCAAAGGAAGCATTCTCCTGAAGGCGTTGTGCAATAATCATTCGATCTTCATATGATAAAAACTTTGACATGGTGGCTCCTTTCCCGCCGCCAGAAACCAAAGCATAACAGAAAAGAGACCAACTATCCAGTCAGTCTCATTTCGTTTGTAAAAGAAAATCCATGCCTTTCTTTTACATCAATAACTATTCACTTTTCACACTTATCCGGGATAGCAGGTATGGAATCTCGGATTACAATTGAGGATGATACTTTTAAGGGATACTTTTAAATATCACACCACTCTTTAGAATTAGTCAGTTATTAAACTTCATGATATAAAATCATCTCAGCAATTTCCTGATTTGATTTTTCCTGATACTTATTAATGGCATCAACTGCTATTTTTACATCATTTTTTTCCAGCTCAAGTTCGTCAGCCATTTTTTCTACAGTATATCCTTTATCTATCTTTTTGCGCAACGCCGCTACTATTACTGCTATCTCCCCTTTTTCTACCAGCAGCCTGTCCCTTTCTTCCATCTTCATATAGCTCACTCCCATCTGTTCATTTGACTTAATCTCATAAATCTTTTTATGCAGATGTTTTAGACGCTTGCGACAGTCATATAATCTTACAATCTACTCTCTATCTTTCTTACATATTTTTTGAGTATGATTGCCCATTCTGAAATATTTTTCTCAGTAAAATGAGTTGCCAGTCCACTGATACTTATTGCTGCATACAAAGATCCATTTCTACTGAAGACCGGCATTGCAATACATTTAATTCCGAATTCATGTTCCATATCATCAATTGCATATCCTCTTTGTCTGGTTCTCACCAGATCCTGATATAACTGTTCTTTATTCGTGATGCTGTTCTCTGTAAATGCTTCCAGTTCCTGATGTTCAAGATAATTCTGTATCTCCTGCTCTCCCATATTTGCCAACATTGCTTTACCAAGCCCGGTACAATACATCCTTGCTCTTTCTCCAAGGATTGATCTCATCAGCTCCACTGAATCTGCCGGATACATAGCTTCAAGATACAGTACTTCCTCACGATAGGGAACTGCAAGATAGACCCTTTCTCCTGTCTGGTTTGCAATCTCCTGCATATAAGGCATGGCAATCTTCGTGATCGAATATGTATCGCCAAGAGCTTTGCTTAAGTTAAAAATCTGCATTCCCAGACAATATTTTCCCGATGCTTCATCCTGCTCCAGATATTCCATTGCTTTTAACGTAGAAAGTATGTTGTGCACCGTACTTTTATACAAGCCAAAATGTTCACTTATCTCAGTCACTCCAAGTATCGGTTTTTCTGTAAAGTAGTTTAGAATCTCCAAGGCTTTTTGAAGGCTTTTCACTTTAATTTCAGAATTTTCTGCCATCTGCCCCTCCTGTTAATCCTGTTCTTTTTTACTGAACACCATTTTAAATATTATATCACCTAAATTTGCCAATTTCCATTCCTTAAAATAAAAGACCAGGCAGAGAATTAATTGATGCTCTGCCTGATCTGATATACCTATTATTATTTAATTAATTATTATTTTGAATTATACCATTCTGCTACACTATCCAATTCTTCTTTTGCATCTGCTCCCTGATATACAACTTTCTGAACAGCTCCTACAAGTTCTGTACAAAGCTCTGTGTAATCAGCCGGATAGAATGTGATTTCACCTGTCTGAGCATATTCGCTCCATTCCATCATATCATCATACATCGGATTTTCTTTTACTTCATCATAATCAAAGACACCTGTACGTACGGGCAGGCAGTTAGCTCCAACCCATTTTACCTGATTTTCTTCTGAAAGGAAGAATTTTATGAAATCCATTGACATTTCAGGATTCTGGGCAAAAGCTCCAATTGCAAGTGTCTGTCCTGCATTGTATGCAGGTGCAGGATCATCCGCTGTAACTCCAGGCATCGGACAAGTTTCAAAACTATCAGCATAACTTGATTCAAGAATCGTAGCAGCTCTCTGTGTTCCTGCATTTACTCCATATAATGTACCGCTCTTAAATGCATCGACAACATCATCATATGACATATTCATCATTGTCTGGTCCATAGATCCATTGTCAACGAGTTCTTTAATATATTCTACAACCTGGACACCCGCGTCACTGTTAAATACCGCATTCCCATCTTCATCAAGGAATTCTCCTCCTGCAGAATGTATCCACGGAATAAATGTTTCAATCAGTCCTGCTCCATTACCATCTTCACTAAGTCCGATTCCAAATCCCAATGCCAGATCTGTTGATGCTTCTGAACTCATTGTAAGAAGATCATCCCATGATGCCGGTGCAGTATCATAGATATCTGAACGGTACCAGAGAGTTGTGACACGGCTCTCCCACGGAAGAGAATAAATTTCTCCATCAGCCTGTGTAAGTTTGTCCGCTGTATGGATATAATCTCCCATTTCATCAATAAAATCTGCTGCATACTCTGTCATCGGCTGAACCGTACCTGCTTCTATGTGCTGCATAAGCTGATCTGAAAAGCAATTGATGATATCAGGTCCTGTTCCTGCCGCTGCTGCCTGTATTGCCTGAGCCTCGAATTCACTGTAGTTAAAGCTCTCTACAGTGACAGTATTTCCATATTCATTCGTCTCATTATATTCTTCAACAATTTCGGAAAGAACAACACTTCTCGGGTCTTCTGTTGAATTCGGATCAAGGAAGATCCAGAATGTCATATCAATCCCTTCTGCATTTTCTTCACTTTGTGCTGTATCACTTCCATCATTTGATGAAGATGAACACCCAACCAAAGTTGCGATCAATGCTGCTGACAATAATACGCTTACTGTTTTTTTCAAATGCTTAAGCTTCATAATATTCCTCCTTTTTAGCCTTTTACTGCTCCTGCCGCCATTCCATCTACGAATTTACGCTGCAGGCATACAAATAAAATAATAATAGGTATAATTGAAACCATGACTGCCGCCATAAGCAGCCCCCACTTGATTCCGTATTGTGTAATATACTGATAAAGTCCTACAGATATCATTTTCTTTTCATTTGTTGTGATAAATGAACTTGATACAAGATAATCATTCCACACATAAACCGCTGATAACAATGCAGCTGATACGATACCTGGTTGGGAAATCGGAAGAATCAGTTTATAAAATGCTTTTGTCTTTGAGCATCCATCAATGATTCCTGCCTCAACAATCTCCATAGGCAGTTTTTCAAAAAATCCTTGCATGATCCATGTAAGTACAGGTGTTCTCCATGCTGTGTAAACTAGAATTAAAAGTATCCTTGTATTATAAAGATTTAATTTTACACTCAGCATATAGAGAGGTACCAAAAGAGCTACCGGCGGTACCATACTCGTCATCAAAATAAAGAAGGATATTCCTTTTCTGAATCTTATTTTGAAAAATGTCAATGCGTATGCCGCATGAGCAGCCACAACTGTTGCCACGACAACTCCTATCAGTGTAACAAGGATACTGTTTCTCATGTAAATCATAAAATCAGACTTAGTAAATACTGATACAAAATTGTCCAGTGTTATATTACTCGGAATGATTTCAGGGGGAAACATCGTTACTGCATCATCTGTTTTTAATGCAGTTGAAAGTCCCCATAATACAGGAAACAGAGATATTACAGAAGCACCGATCAATATGATCACTGTTAAAAAGTCAAGGCCGGGTGTTTTTCCCAGACTGCTGTTTTTCTTATTCATCTTCTGCCTCCTTTAGTCATCTTTAGCCTTTAGTATTCGTACATAGCATAGGCTGAATACAATATTAAGCACAAAAATTATAATGCTGTATGCAGCTGCAATATCCATATGCCAGTAATCAAATCCATTCTGATAAGCCGCCAAACTCAATGTCTGTGTTTCTTTAAAAGGTCCTCCCGCAGTCAGCACATAAATCAGCGTTACCATATTGAAATACTCTATACTTTGCATTACAAGTGCTGTAGCCATAGTTGGTTTGATCATCGGAAGTGTAATCTTAAAATAGATTGTTCTTCTTGATGCTCCGTCAACTTTTGCCGCTTCGATCAAATCCGGTGATATCGTCTGTAAAGCCGCTATTGTAAGAATTATGATAACAGGAACAGTATTCCAAACATTTACTATAACTACAAGAATCTTTGCCAGAATAGCTGTACTGAATAGATCAATCTTCTGTCCTGTAAGAAGATAAACCCAGTATGTGATCAGTCCGTAGTTTCCATTTAAAAGCCATCCCCACAGAAGTGCCGTAACCGTCTGTGAAAGAATCCATGGTATCACGATCAATGTTCTTAATATAGCTATACCTTTTATCTTGCGGTTCAGGAGACTTCCTATTGCCACACCGATCGGAAGAGCCAGTAATAAAGAAAGTACAACATATTCTATAGAATTGATAATATTTTTCCATCCGTCATTTTCCGTCATAACAGATATATAATTATCAATTCCAACGAAATCACCCACAACTGCATATCGTGTCGCGTGAAAACTAGTATATACAGCTTCTGCTATCGGTATGATCGTAAAGCAGAAAATCAGAAGCAATGCAGGTGCAAGGAATATAACTGCTCTTAATGTATCATTTTTCTTTTTTTTCATTCTTTCCATGATTAGTCCTCATACTGTTTAAGAATTTCAGGAAGTGTAATCAAATTTCCCCTGTGATCCTCAATATATTTTTGAGCGATCTTTCTAGCATTTTCCTTCTCTTTTTTCGTCTTTTCCTCATCTCTGAATACAGATGCACCTAATTTTATCAATTCCTGCTGAATTTCTTTATAATCCTGTTCTCCCGGTTGAACATGATTTCTAGCACATACAGCCGCAACAACACCTGATGCCTGTCCGATTCCCATAATACCTCCCTGAGTTCTATAGGATCCATGTGCTTCACTTGTACCTGAAATACATCTTCCTGACAATATCAATCCGTCAATATGCTTTGGTATCAGACATCTGTATGGGATATCATATGTATCTTTCGGAACCTTCCATACTCCTCCATTTCCATATCCTTCTTTTCCGTCCGGATTATGAAGGTCAATCGGAAAATATCCTCTTGATAATACATCTTTAAATTTTCTTCCCTCATACACATCTTCTCCTGTCAGTGTATACATTCCCTCTATATGACGCGATTCTCTGACGCCGATTTCCGAATTAGTAACACTGACGAATGCATTTTCAAATCCGGGAACATACTTGATCATAAATTCAGAAACAGAATTGATCTGCCTTCTTCCATCTAGTTCACTTTCTGTCCTCTTTACTACATCTGTTGCATCCAGACCGCAGATTCTTGTTGCATTAAAATGCATTGTATTTGGATGGATCCCATTCAAAACGATAACAGAGTCTCTTCCGAACTCTAAATCTCCTGCCTCCACAGCTTTCTTAACCAGCTTTTTAAATCCCTGTCCTACAAAATAGTGTTGTTTTAATCTGTCTGAGAATTCTCTCATAGGAACAATATCACTCAGAAATTCAAAATCATCTTGATTTTCCTGGATATACCGGAAAACTTTTTCTGTATCGACATTTGCCATTTCAAACATAGCAGAAGACGGGGAGAATTTATGATCTTTTGCATCACCTATTACATAGTTTTCTCCACACTTTACGGCAATATCACCATCGCCTGTGGCATCTACAATTACATGTGCCGAAAAATGAAGACGATCTCCGCCTTTCGACATTGTCGTAAGTCCTGTAAGTTTATTATTTATACAGTCCACAGATGCAATCATTGAGTGATAAAGAATGTCGACCCCGGCTTCACATAACATTTCAGCAGCTACATATTTGTATTTTTCTCTGTCATAAAAACCAAGCGAATCTCCGCTTCCATACGGATCCAATGTCTTCATATGTCCTGTACTTCCCGCTTCTGCGACAAGCCTGTCCATAAAATCCTGAGGAATCCCGTTTATAACCTGCTCATCTTTGTAATGAAACGGTGAGATTGGCCCGAGGACACATGCTGTTGCAGCTCCACCAAGGAATCCATTTTTCTCGATCAGCAGAGTATCTGCTCCCAATTTTCCTGATGCCATTGCAGCCATAATTCCTGCCGGTCCTCCTCCTACAACGATCACATCATAAATCCTTTTCATCTTGATCACTCCTCCTTTTTAATCATTTTTAAAGCTATGTCTGACAACTGTTTCAATTGATGCAGTTCCGATATCTCTGTTTCGCTTATAGTATTATTGACATTTTTTCTTGTGACTGTCTGGATTGGAATTCCTGTCTCTTTCAGATAATATTTTGAATTTAACGGATAATTTTTAAGCTCTATAAATGAACACATTGTAAGTATATCCTGTAAATACTCTGCTTTATCTGGGTAAATTTTCCAATTATTCAGAAGCCATGAATATAATTCGGGATGAAAATTTGCCATTACTCCGCTGTATCCTGATGCTCCAAGTTTCAGGCTTTCTAAAAGAGTAGATGTATTTGCATTAAATAGCTTCATACAACTTCCTTTAATAATATTGAGCTTATTCCTTATATTATCAATGTCGCAACTTGTATCCTTCAGAAAATAGAATCTCTCACTTCCAGCACAATACTCAACAATTTTATCTGATAAAATTCTTTTATACGGGTAAGGGCATTCATAAAATCCTAGCGGAAGTTCTTTCGGAAGTTCACTTACGATTGTTTTCAGATTTTCCAGCATAATATCATCTGATTCATTTATACGAGCAAGTCTGTTGGAAATGAATATTACTGCATCTGCCCCTGCATTAGCAACCTCATTCAGTTCCTCAATTTGATCCTCCAATGAATAGGATATATGTCCGGATGAAATTACAGGTACTCTCCCCTTAGATTTTCTTTTTATAAATTTTGTCAGTTCCACCCTTTCTTTCAAAGACAAGTTAAACATTTCACTAGACTGGCAGACTGCAAATAATCCGGAAGAACCTTTTTCGATATACCAATCAATAAGTAATTCCAACGCCTCATAATCAATACTTCCATCGTTTTGAAACGGAGTCAACATCACGGGCCACATTCCATCTGAAAACCTTATTTCCATATTCAGCCTCCTATCGTTCTGTAATAAAGAACTTCGTTCTTGTACTTTTTGATTTTTTTGCTTGAATCATTTGATTCAAGCATTCATTTGTTCTGTATTATAGAACAATGTTCTTTATATTTAAATAATATCATACTTACTCATATTATGCAATTGCACTATTTGATTAAAAATTAATTTCTTTTTTTATATATTTTGCACAAAAAAGTGATATGACATTTTTAACACATCATATCACTCTCTTTACAACTACTCTATCTGACTGTAAATCATTTCGACTATTTCCTGATCCGGCTTATCCCCATATTCGCTTATCGCATCAGCCGCCATCTTTACATATCTCTTATCAAGTTCAAAATCATCAGCAGCTTTATTTACATCATATCCTTTTTCTATCATTCTTCGTACAATTGAAACAATTGTGCTGATTTTTCCTTTGATTTCTCCCTTAATCTCTCCTTTTCTTTCTCCTTCTTCCTGTATCAGCCGGTCCCTTTCTTCCATCTTCATATAGCTCACTCCCATCTGTTCGTTTGACTTAATCTCATAAATCTTCTTATGCAGATGTTTCAGACGCTCATCGCAGTCCTCCGGAACATTCTCCTCCGAACTATGATCGATATAATGAAGAAAATCTACTAATGATTTCTCTACCTCATCATCATTCTTTCCCTTTGTATTGAGGATGATTTTTCTGCATTCATCTCCCATTGTGAGATCCTGGATTTCTTTACACCGATTCTCAAAAGTGTATCGGTACAGACCATATCCGTACTGGTCAAATCCACAGATTACGATGATATAGGCAGGTTTCAGATTATCAAATCCACGCTCGCCGCTCTTTAACATCGGGGCGTCGATAAGAGCCTGATAAAATCTTGTCCTTTTCGGAATATTCCCCTGATTTCTCTTCTGCATCTCGACGTCAAAGACCTGTCCTTTATCGTCTTCAACATAAAAATCCATTCGGATTCCGCGTTTTCCCGGCATATTATGTACAACTTTCTGCCCTTCTTTCCACCGGATTTTTTTGATCGTGATCCCCAAAGACAGCTCTATTATAATCTTACACGTCTCCAGATCTACTGTCGCCACATCAAAAAGAAAGTCGTCCATCAGATTCATGTTCTGAAGAGGATTTACTATAAAGCAGGAATCGTCCTCTGCATCTTTCATCCGCATATTCAGTTTTCTTGTATCTCCCATATATTTCTCCTTTGATTATAATATCTTATTTTTCCTTTTACAATGTGCTGTTTCTTTGTATTTTCCCATTACTCATTTTTCGTAAATAAAATAGGAATAGCGGCTGAATCAGCCATGATCAAAATAGAGTATACTTAGATTTAGTATTTGATTCCTTATATGCAGTATGTCACATATAAACATTATATCTTATATTTTCGAAACATCAATACAATGCAATAATTTATAGCAAGAAAAAACTGCCATACGCCGCACGGGATTTTTACCACCTTATCCCTGCACCATATGGCAGTTTTCATTTTTATATTTGCTTATTTATCGGATTCTTCCTCAGTCTCCTCTTTTATCTCTACCTGTTCCCCGTCTATCTCGGCTGATGCTTTTCTTACTTTTGCAACACTTGCCACGATATCATTTTCAGGTAAATTGATGAGCTTCACACCTGAAGTTATCCTTCCATATACGGAAATGTCTTCGCACTTCATGCGGATCAC
This sequence comes from uncultured Lachnoclostridium sp., assembly GCA_946499505.1. GTDB lineage: Bacteria > Bacillota > Clostridia > Lachnospirales > Lachnospiraceae > Mediterraneibacter. Next base: position 8,874 of record CAMMSL010000047.1, on the reverse strand, counting down.
AATTCCCTCAGTATTGATGATCATGATCTCGCTGTCGTCGTCCACTGCTTTCATACCCACTACGTTTCCGGTCTTCTCAGTGATCTTATAGCACTTCACACCTTTTCCGCCGCGGTTCTGTCTCGTGAACTCTTCCATGCTCGTCCTCTTGCCCATACCCTTTTCAGACACGATCAGGAGATCTTTGCCCTGGCTGCTCACCTGCATGCCGATGACCTCATCATTGTCGCTTAAGTTCATGCCGCGTACACCCATGGAAACTCTTCCGGTTGAGCGGACATCGGTCTCATTGAACCGGATACACTGACCATATTTTGTCACAAGGAATACATCCTGAGCATTGTCTGTTACTTTAACCTGTATCAGGAGGTCATCCTCTCTGAGAACGATAGCCGCAAGTCCTGTCTTTCTGACATTCATGTAATCTTTGATCGGAGTCTTCTTCACAAGACCTTTCTGCGTTGCCATGAACAGATATTTTCCGTCTTCATATTCCTTGATTGGAATCGTAGCTGTAATCTTCTCTTCCGGCATAAGCTGCAGCAGATTGATGATTGCCGTTCCTCTTGCAGTCCTTCCTGCTTCCGGTATCTCATATGCCTTGAGACGGTATACACGTCCCTTATTTGTAAAGAACATGATGTAGTGATGACTTGTTGTAACAAAAAGTTCTCTTATAAAGTCATCTTCCAGAGTCTGCATGCCCTTGATGCCTTTACCTCCGCGGTTCTGGCTCTTGAAGGTATCCATGCTCATCCGCTTGATATATCCCATATTTGTGACTGTGATCACAACATTTTCTCTCGGGATAAGATCTTCCATAGAGATATCGAACTCGTCATATCCAATTTTAGTTCTTCTGTCATCCCCGTATTTTTCGGAAATAACAAGAATCTCTTTTTTGATGACACCGAGAAGAAGTTTGCGGTCCGCAAGGATTGCTTTGTACTCATTGATCTTTTTCATGAGTTCAGCATATTCTGTTTCAAGCTTCTCTCTCTCCAGACCTGTCAGAGCTCTCAGACGCATATCTACAATAGCCTGAGCCTGAACATCAGATAATTCAAATCTCTCCATCAATTCAGCCTTAGCGATCTGAACTGTCTTGGATCCGCGGATGATCTTTATTACTTCATCAATATTGTCGAGAGCGATCAGTAATCCCTTTAAAATATGAGCTCTCTCTTCTGCCTTGTTAAGGTCATATTTTGTTCTTCTTGTCACGACATCTTCCTGATGCTGAAGGTAATAATTCAACATCTCGAGAATATTCATGACCTTAGGCTGTCCGTTTACAAGGGCAAGCATGATCACACCGAATGTATCCTGAAGCTGTGTATGCTTATAGAGCTGGTTCAGAATGACGTTCGGATTGACGTCACGGCGGAGTTCGATACAGATTCTCATTCCCTCACGGCTGGACTGATCGCTCAGGTCCGTGATTCCATCGATTTTTTTATCTCTTACAAGCTCTGCGATCTTCTCGATCAGCCTTGCCTTGTTTACCATGAACGGCAATTCTGTCACAATGATCCTGTTCTTACCGTTTGCCATCGGCTCGATATTTGTTACAGAACGTACTCTAATCTTGCCGCGTCCTGTACGGTAGGCCTCTTCGATTCCTCTTGTACCGAGGATTTCTGCTCCGGTCGGGAAGTCAGGTCCTTTTATGATCTTTAAAATATCTTCGATGGTTGTCTCGCCGTTTTCATCGATCTGGTCATCTATGATCTTTACCACCGCACTGATCACTTCTCTTAGGTTGTGCGGCGGGATATTTGTTGCCATTCCCACAGCAATACCGGAAGTACCGTTTACCAGAAGATTCGGGAATCTTGAAGGCAGTACGGTCGGCTCTTTCTCTGTCTCATCAAAGTTCGGGACGAAGTCAACAGTGTCTTTGTTGATATCTGCCGTCATCTCCATGGATATCTTACTCAGACGCGCCTCTGTATAACGCATAGCCGCCGCGCCGTCGCCGTCCACGGAACCGAAGTTTCCATGGCCGTCTACAAGAGGATATCTTGTAGACCAGTCCTGTGCAAGATTAACAAGAGCTCCGTAAATAGAACTGTCACCGTGAGGATGATATTTACCCATTGTATCACCGACGATACGGGCACACTTACGATGCGGCTTATCCGGACCGTTGTTCAGCTCTATCATTGAATAAAGGATTCTTCTCTGTACCGGCTTCAGACCGTCTCTCACATCAGGGAGAGCACGGGATGCGATTACGCTCATCGCATAGTCGATATAGGAAATCTCCATTGTCTTTTTCAGATCGACTTCGTGAACTTTATCAAAAATATTGTCTTCCATAGTTTATCTCCTTTATGAGTTATTGACTGGTTCCGCTCCCGGCTTAATGCCCGCTCTGCGGTTTCTTCCGCTCCCGGCTTTCCAGTTCAAAAACCTACGGTTTTTTCACTGGGCTGGCATTCCCAATGCCAGCCCCTGTGTCCACTCTGTGCCAGACAAGCAAGTAAACTTGCTTCCTGTCCCATAGCGTCCACAGAGCCGGTCGCTGTTAATCGCTATACATCCAGATTCCTAACGTACTTGGCATTTTCTTCGATAAATTCACGTCGTGGTTCTACTTTGTCTCCCATGAGGGTTGTGAATGTAAGGTCGAGTTCGGACGATGTTTCTTCATCCATTGTTACTTTCAGCAGGATTCTGTGCTCAGGATCCATTGTCGTCTCCCAGAGCTGATCAGCATCCATCTCTCCCAGACCTTTATAACGCTGAATTTTATTATTGCTGTCTCTTCCCACTTCCAGAAGAATCTGGTTCAGTTCTTCATCGCTGTATGCATACCAGACTTTTTTATTCTTCTCCAGTTTATACAGCGGCGGCTGTGCCAGATATACATATCCTTCTTTGATAAGATCAGGCATAAAACGGTACAGAAACGTTAATAATAATGTACTGATATGAGCGCCGTCTACATCGGCATCTGTCATAATAATGATCTTGTGATACCTGAGCTTGCTGATATCAAAATCATCATGGATTCCTGTTCCGAATGCCGTGATCATCGCCTTGATCTCGGCATTACCGTAGATCTTGTCAAGGCGGGCTTTCTCTACATTAAGGATCTTACCTCTCAGTGGAAGGATTGCCTGTGTTGCACGGTCTCTCGCTGTCTTCGCGGAACCACCGGCGGAATCTCCCTCTACGATATAGATCTCGCAGTTTTCCGGATTCTTGTCAGAGCAGTCTGCAAGTTTTCCCGGAAGTGATGTGGAATCAAGGGCTGATTTTCTTCTTGTAAGGTCTCTTGCTTTTCTCGCAGCTTCTCTTGCTCTCTGTGATAATACAGATTTTTCTACGATGATTTTTGCCACGTTCGGATTCTGCTCGAGGAATATCTCCAGCTGACTGCTCAGTACTCCAAGCACTGCCCCTCTTGCCTCGCTGTTTCCAAGCTTCTGCTTTGTCTGTCCCTCAAACTGAGGGTTTTCAATCTTTACGCTGATAATTGCAGTCAGACCTTCTCTTATATCCTCTCCCGAAAGTTTTTCATTATCTTTGATAAGTTTATTTTTTCTTGCGTAATCATTAAATGTCTTAGTCAGAGCAGTTCTGAATCCCTCTACATGAGTTCCACCTTCAGGAGTTGTAATATTATTTACGAACCCGTAGGTATTGTCACTGTAGGAATCATTGTGCTGCATCGCCACCTCAACTGCAACGCCGTCTTTAAATCCTTCGCAGTAAATGATCTGATCGTAAAGCGGAGTTTTGCTTTTATTAAGATATGTGACGAACTCTTTTATACCGCCCTCATAGTGGAAAGTATGCTCATGAAGCTCCTCACCTCTCCAGTCTCTCAATACGATTTTGAGGCCTTTTGTCAGAAATGCCATTTCTCTGAACCGCTGTTTCAGCGTATCATAATCAAATATAATATCATCAAATATTTCCGCATCCGGATAAAATGTGACCTTTGTACCGGTCCGCTCCGGCTCGCATTCACCGATGACTTTCAGTTTATAGCACACTTTTCCTCTTTCATATCGCTGCTTATATACCTGTCCTTCATGGTAAATCTCCACTTCCAGCCATTCGGAGAGGGCATTTACGACAGATGCACCTACACCGTGGAGACCGCCGGATACCTTGTATCCTCCGCCGCCGAATTTTCCGCCGGCATGAAGCACCGTAAATACAACTTCAACTGCAGGAAGTCCTGCTTTGTGGTTGATTCCTACAGGGATACCTCTTCCATTATCGCTTACTGTAACAGAACCGTCTTTATTGATATCCACCTGTATCTCGTCGCAGTAGCCCGCCAGTGCCTCATCCACTGAATTGTCCACGATCTCATATACCAGATGATGAAGTCCTCTCGTAGAAGTGCTGCCGATATACATACCAGGTCTTTTTCTTACAGCTTCCAGACCTTCCAGTATCTGGATCTGATCCGCTCCATATTCAGCGTCAAATTCTGTACTTGATGCACCCATTTAATAACCTCCTAATTTGCATTTACTGCATGCCCGTTCTTGATGTGGAATATTTTGTTTATCGAAAATCTATGATTTACAAATTCATCAAGCCCGGTACATGTGATTATCGTCTGTATATTGTTAATGCTGTCCAATAAATAGTTTTGCCGATGTTTGTCCAGTTCAGACAATACATCGTCAAGTAACAGCACAGGGGTATCCTTTATCACCTGTTTTACCAGTTCTATCTCAGACATTTTCAGCGACAGTGCTGCGGTTCTCTGCTGTCCCTGAGAACCAAATTTCCTTACATCCAGTCCGCTGTCCGTGGTAAAACAGATATCATCTCTGTGAGGACCTACTGTAGTGCTCTTCATCCTCATATCTCTTTCCCTGTAACGCTTTAATGCCTCCTCCAGAGACATCTTTCCATTACTTGCCTCATAAGAAATAGAGATTCTTTCCTTTCCACCTGTTAATTTAAAATGAATGTCGGAAATTATTTCATTTACTTCTTTTATAAATTTCTTTCTTGCATCCAGAACCTTTGTCCCATATGCAGCCATCTGCATATCCCATATATCCAGAGTATCCATCAGGTTCTTCTGTCCGTATAGATCTTTGAGTAAGGAATTTCTTTGATTGATGATGCGATTATAGTTTGAAAGGTTGCTGAGATATATTTTATCAAGCTGAGACAATTCAAGATCAATAAATCTCCTTCTCCCCGCCGGTCCTTCCTTGATGATATTCAGGTCCTCCGGAGAGAAAAATACGAAATGTACAATACCGAACAGTTCTCCCGCTTTCCTGATCGGAATCTTATCGATCGCGATTCCTTTGGGGCTGTTCTTTTTCAGATGCATATCGATCTGAAAACAGATTCCTCTCTTTTCTACGATTGTCTCTATATGGGATTCATCATATCCAAACTGTATGATATCTCTGTCTTTTGTTCCTCTGTGTGATTTCGTTGTTCCCGACAGATATAATGCCTCCAGGATATTTGTCTTTCCCTGTGCATTATCGCCATACAGAATATTGGTATTCGGATCAAAATTTAAGTCCAGCAGATCGTAATTTCTGTAATTTTTCAGCTTTAAAGATTTGATTACCATAACTTTCCCATCTAATCTATTTTACACTTTTTTTACACTTTTTTCAACGTATGGCGGATTAATCTTTCAGCTTATCTCTATCTCTCTGCCTTCATAGGACGCGATATCCCCCGGATGGAGTTTTCTTCCCCGTCTCGTCTCTGTCTCTCCATTCACCGTGACCAGCCCGTCCTGTATGACTTCTTTTGCCTCTGCTCCGGACTCAACAAATCCTGCTGCTTTTAAAACCTGTCCGAGCCGGATGAATTCTTCTCCGGCTCTCAACTTAAAACTCTCCATTTTCTTCTCCCTCTATACTGCCGCGTTAAAGTTTACAGGCAGGATCAGATAGATATAGCTCTGTTCCTCGTCCTTGATAAACAACGGCGCTTTTGCATTCATGAAATACAGATCCACTTCTTCATCATCGATGACACGCAGCGCATCGATAAGAAACTTCGGATTGAATCCGATCAGAAGGTCTTTTCCTTCTTTGATACACATGATTTCTTCATCCATGGATCCGATCTGGGATTTGATCTTAAACTCCATGGACTCGTCCCTGATATCAATGATGATCGGTTTCTTATCTCCTTCTTTGATCAGCAAAGTTGCCCTGTCGATACAATCCAGAAGCTCTCTCTTATTGATCCTTACTTTCGTCTCGTAATCGCTTGAGAGCATCTGATCGATCCTGAAATATTCGCCCTCGATCAGCCTGGAGACAACAACTGTCCGGTCAAATTCAAACACGATATGATTTTTCGTAAATGAGATATCTACATTCGCTTCAGCTTCCCCTCCGATGATCTTGCTGATTTCCTGAAGCGTCTTGCCCGGTACTATTACTTTCTTCGGTGAATAGGAATCTTTCAGCTCGATCTTACGGATCGAGATTCTGTGTCCGTCAAGAGATACCACTTTCAGGATATTATCCTCGATTTCGAAGAGCTCGCCTGTCATCATTTTGTTTGTATCGCTGTCCGCGATTGAAAAGATTGTCTGACGGATCACTTCCTTGAGTGTAAATTCAGATACTGTAATAAAGTCATCTTTCTCTACAGCAGGCAGATATGAGAATTCATCCCCCGGCTGTGCAGCAATATTGAATTTCGCTTTTTCGCATGTGATCAGGACCTGGCTGTCTCCCTGCGTTTCTATCACGATTTCATTGTCAGGCAGCTTTCTTACAATTTCCGAGAAAATTCTGGCATTTAATGCGATAATACCTCTCTCAACGATTTCTCCGTCTATTGATGTCTCGATACCGAGTTCCATATCATTGGCTGTCAGCTTTATCACATCAGTAGATGCATCGATCAGTATACATTCCAGGATCGGCATTGTCGTTTTTGATGGAACTGCTTTAGAGACAATGCTGACTCCTTTTGACAGATTTGTTTTCGTACAGATGATCTTCATGTGATTGTAACTCCTTTCCTTCGTTGCCGTATCTCCTACGGTACTGTGGTATAACTTTTGCGTATGTACAGTGTGTGAAAAACGTAAGGCGGACGCGCGCTGTATATTATGACAGGATATCAATTCCGCCTCCGTATTATTAGGGGCTGTGAATATGTTAATAACTGCTTCAAAGCCTCTGAAATAAAGGATTTTCCGTTTTGATAAGTATGTTGGTCACTGTTGGACAGGATGAAGAAACAGTGGGAATAATTTTAAGATCACTGTGAAGTTAAGATCATAGAAATCTGTTATTCACATACTGTTCCACATCTTGTCTACAGAGTTATCAACATAATAAATCGATTGAATATGTATTATACACATCAGATCGGATTGATCTTCTTCTTTATAATATTAACTGTATTGTTGAGAGCTTCATCTGTTTTAAGCTCATTTTCAATCTTCTTAACTCCGTGGTTAACGGAAGCGTGATCTTTACCGCCTAAAAGAGCTCCGATCGCCTTTAATGGTGTATCAGTGAGAGTCCTGCACAGATACATCACGATCTGCCGTGGAAGGACGATTTCAGCATTTCTCTTTTTTCCTTTCAGTTCAGAGATTGGAATATTGAAATGCTCTGACACGATATCTATGATCAGCTCCGGTGTGACCGGGCGGTTATTATCCGGTGATATCATATCTTTCAGGGCCTCTGCAGCAAGAGAGATATCAATAGGCTTGTTCTCAAGATTTGAGAGCGCGATCAGCTTATTTAAAGAACCCTCAAGCTCACGGATATTTGATTTAATATTGTTGGCAATATACTGCATGACTTCATCCGGAATATGGTACCGGTCGAGGCCGTCCAGTTCTTCTTTTTTTCTTAAGATAGCCATTCGAGTCTCATAATCAGGCGACTGTATATCAGCGATCAGTCCCCATTCGAATCTGGTCCTGAGACGGGCTTCCAATGTCTCGATATCTTTCGGAGGCTTATCACTTGATATAATGATCTGTTTTCCGGAGACATGCAGGTGATTAAATGTATGGAAGAACTCTTCCTGTGTACTTTCTTTCCCGATGATAAACTGGATATCATCGATAAGAAGAACATCATTGTTCCTGTATTTCTCACGGAACTTGGTCATGGCAAGTTCGCTTCCTGTCTTACCTGCTTTCAGTGCGTCGATCAGCTCGTTTGTAAATGTCTCGCTGGTGACGTAGAGAACCTGTTTTGTCGGATCATTTTCAAGGATGAAATGGGCGATGGAATGCATAAGATGCGTTTTACCAAGCCCGACGCCTCCATATATAAAGAGAGGGTTATAAATTTCACCCGGTGACTCTGCAACTGCCAGAGAAGCTGCATGTGCAAAGTTATTATTACTTCCCACCACAAAGGTATCGAAAGTATATTTTGGATTCAGGTTTGCCTTCTCAAAAAGTGAGTTGGCCCGATTTTTCTTTACAATGTTTTCTTTCTTTTCCTGAATGACAGTCTGATTGTCTGTCACAAAAGCAACTTCATATTCGATTCCTGTTACTTCCGCGATACAGACTTTAAAAGGAAGAAGATATTTTTCCTCAATATGTTCCAGGCTCGCCCTTAATTTCACAAGGATATACACAGTGTCATCTGTAACCTCATATACGGTCAGGGGCGCAATCCAGGTGTTATATGAAATGTTTGATGAGCAGTATTCAAGCTTCATCTTATTTAATATCTGGTCCCAATTCTGTTCTACAATGTTCATCGAAAGTAACTCCTAATCAATAGAATAGAGAGATCTTAAGGCAAAGTCTCTCCATTACATTTTACATCAAAACAGAGTGCGAATCAACGGAAAATAATGTGTATAACTTTTTCCAAAAATGAAATTTTAAATTCCGCACGCCCCAAGGGCAGTAGCGTTTACTTC
>CAMMSL010000046.1 GCA_946499505.1 uncultured Lachnoclostridium sp. | reverse complement strand
CGCGCACTAGGGACTTTCACCCGTTAGAGAACGCCCATGCTGGGCAAACAAAAAGGACTGCTGCCGAGGTTTCTGACAGCAGTCCCTGCCATGTTCATATTTTGTCCTTACAACTGTTCATATCTTCATCGGCAAAATATTCTTTCGCCTGCCGCGTCCAGTAGTCTTTATCTTCCTGCGTGATCTCTCTTAACCCCCTGCACGGATTTCCGGCTGCGATCACACCGTCTGGAATATCCTTTGTTACCACGGAACCTGAGCCGATCACCACATTGCTGCCGATAGTCACACCCGGATTGATCACCACATTTCCACCGATCCAGACGTCATCTCCTATAGTCACACCCTTTGCATACTCCAGATCCATTCTGCGGATATCCGCATCAATGGGATGCCCTGCCGTATAGATGCACACACGGGGAGCGATAAATACATGATCGCCGATCCGCACGTCAGCCTCGTCCAGTATGAGCAGGCCGGTATTTGCATAAAAATGCTTTCCGACATAGATCTGGGTGCCTTTATCGCAATAGAATGGCGGTACGATCACAGCGTCGTCCTCCAGATGACCGAAAATACTCCTTAACAGCTCCATGCGCTCTTTTTCTTTCTGCCATGGCATGGAATTAAACTGTTCCAGCACTTCCCGGCTTTTCTCCCATGTATTGTCCCCCACCTTAAACGGGCAGTAAATCTTCCCCGCCAGCATCCGTTCTTTCTCTGTCATAGCTCTATATCCTCCGTAAATGCTTCCAGCAGGCTGCCATAACCGTAATAATCAACCACATACTTCAGTCCGTCCACAACTTCCTGCCTGGAATAATCATGCTCTGCAAGGAATTCATCGGTCTTGCCGCTGAGCTTCTCGTAAAAGAGAAGAGACATCTCAAAATAGGTGCGATCGCCCTCTTTCAGTCCGTCCACCAGAATATTTTCCGCCTCATTGATCTCCCCGTCATCGATCATGGCCTGCAGTTTCCGAAACTGTTCCATCACCTCCAGCGGTATCTCCGCATCTTCTTCCTTGTCAATATCCTTATTAAAAATGAGTTTGATAAGCGTGCGGATCCACTCATGTACGATCCGCATTACATAGTCTTTATCTTCCAGCATCCTCGCGTCCTCCTGTCTGCTCTTTTCCTGCCTCTTTCCATGTAATTCATCAAATGCAGATCATTTCTTTCCCGCCCGGATCATGAGCATCATGGGGCGGCGCATCTCGTCTTTCATTCCCGGTATATCCATCATCTCTTCCGGCGGCTCTGCCTCTTCCACCATTTCGATCACAAATCCACTTCTGATCAGTCCGTTCATGATCTGAGTCAGAGTATGATGGTATTTGAGAACATCACATCCAAGAAAACAGGTCTTTCGCTCTCCGGGATAGAAATAATCGTCCACCGGCCAATATAAAGGAACGCCATTTTCATCATAGATCCAATCCTCACGTACACCTGATGTGAAGACCGGATGCTCGATATTAAAAAGGAATGTTCCTCCCCTTTTCAGTGTACGGTACACTAACCGGTATACAGACTCAATATCCTCAATATAATGAAGCGCCAGATTGGATACTACGCAGTCCCATTCCTCTTCCGGATATTCATACTCTTCCATGGAGCCTGTCCGGTAGGTAATCCGGCTGTCTGAATTGCGCTTCTCCGCCTCTTCTATCATGCGGACACTCACATCGATTCCCAGTACTTTCTCAGCTCCCTGATCCACGGCATATTTGCAGTGCCAGCCATAGCCGCACCCCAGATCCAGCACTCTGCTGCCTTTCAGAGGCGGAAACATTTCTTTCAGCTGATGCCACTCCCCCGCGCCGGAAAGACCGTATCTGCTCCGCGTCATCTGCGCATACTGTTCAAAAAAATGTTCATCATCATATTCAATTCTCATAGCTGTATACCGCCCTGTTCATTATTTCAACTGCTTCTTACCGAACAGCTCCGTAATTTTCTCCACCATGGCATCCATGGACGCCTGATCCGCAATCTCTATCTGCATCCCGTACTCTGCCGCTGCCCGGGCAGTCTGCTCCCCGATGCACACTGCACGTACACTGTGGTAATCCATTCCGCTCTCTCCCATTGCCCGGACAAATCCCCGGACCGTAGATGCACTTGTAAATGTTACTGCATCAATCTCACCATTTTGCAGCATGCGTATAACTTCTTCCTTTAACAGCGGATTTATTTCATATACCGTGCGGTACAGCGCAATGTCATCCACAAGAAGTCCCTTATCCGTAAGCGGCGGTATCAGATCCGGCGAGCCTTTCTCGGCTCGTGCGATCAGTACATACTCTCCCGGCTCCGACATTTCCGCCAGTTCTTTTCCCAGTTCTCCGGCATTATATGTTCCGGGCACTGCATCAGGAATCAGTCCGTATTCGCAGAGTGAGTCTGCGGTCGCCGATCCGATGGCTCCGATCCGTACTTTTCCATTCCCTCCAAAAACCGATCTCAGATCCATTTTCATTTCCTTTAATGTGTCAAAGAAAACGTTCACACCGATAGGACTGGTAAAGACGAGCCATTTTCCTTCTCTGTGCTGTCTGAAACGCTCCAGTGCGGATTTCAGGGGCTCATTCGGGCAGACCGCCTCTGTATGGATAGCAGGCATCTCGATGACTTGAGCCCCGAGATTTCTCAGTCTTCCGGCAAGCGCAGATATATTCTGTCTCGGACGGGTCAGCAGGAACTGACGTCCGCCGAGCTGCCTGTCCTCCGCCCAGTGAAGTTCATCTGCCAGCGCACACACCTTTCCCACAACAATGATTGCAGGGGTGCGGATACCAGCACGGTCTGACTCGGCTTTTAACGTTCCTACGGTTGCCGTCACTCTTCTCTGCCTTGCCGTTGTTCCCCTTTCCAGAACTGCCGCGGGCATATCAGGATCCATCCCTGCGTCAGTCAGCCCTTTCAAGATCTTTTCCATAGAGGACACACTCATCAGAAATACAAGTGTTCCATTCAGGCGGACGAGAGAATCAAAATCAATGCTCAGTGTCCCGTCTTTCCTCGCGTGTCCGGTAATGACATGAAAGGAAGAAGTATAATCTCTGTGCGTCACCGGAATCCCTGCGTAAGCCGGAACAGCCACAGAAGAAGTAATCCCCGGAACCACCTCGAAAGGAATCTGTTCGCTGATAAGCGTCTCCAGCTCCTCTCCGCCCCGTCCGAAGACAAACGGATCTCCTCCTTTCAGGCGGAGTACTTTCTTTCCTTTCTTCGCCTCTCTCACAAGGATCTGATTGATCTCATGCTGCGGCACCGGATGATTTCCGGAATGCTTACCCACATAGATTGTCTCTGTATTCTGAGAAATGCGGCTTAACACTTCCGCGCTGATCAGTGCATCATATACGATAACATCCGCTTTCTCGATCAGATGTGCCGCTTTTACCGTCAGAAGCCCTGCATCCCCCGGGCCTGCTCCTGCAAGCCATACTTTTCCGCACGCGCTGTTTTCATTTATTTTTCCGGCATTCCTATTCCCACTCATATTTCCGTCAACTATGCCTCCATCATTCATATTTTTTGATCATACGCTCCGCCAGAGATTCACCCGCCTGCCGGGATTCTGATACATCTGACACAATCACGTCTACAGCATATTCTTCTGTATCTTCATTGTAGTACAGCCCTGTCAGTTTCAATTCATTTCCTCTCACCTGCGCATGTGCGGCGCAGGGTGAAGTGCAGTCTCCTCCTGTCACCCGGATAAACTGGCGCTCCGCCAGTGCAGCCGCCCGGCTCTCTCTGTCATCAATCCGGTCGATCCATCCGTAATTTTCTCCTTTTCTTCCCTGTATGGCAAGGATTCCCTGCCCTGCCGCAGGAATCATCTCGTCCACGGAAAGATACCGGCTGATCACCTGTTCCATCCCGAGACGTTTCAGACCCGCAGCCGCCAGAAGTGTCCCGTCATACCCTTCTGTCTCAAGCTTTTTCATCCTTGTCTGCACATTTCCCCGGATTCCCCGGAATGTACAGTCCGGATACAGCCGCTGCATCTGGAGCATCCGTCTCCTGCTTGATGTACCGATGACCGCCTGTTCTGGCAATGCCTCAAGACCGGGGCGGTACAGGATCACATCCCGCGGATCCTCCCGTCTGCCGTATGCGAGGATCGGGAATTCCGGATTCTCTTCCATGGGCATATCTTTCAGGCTGTGCACCGCAATATCGATTCTGCCATCCATGAGCGCACGGTCCAGTTCCTTTACAAACAGCCCCTTCCCGCCGATCTTTGCCAGACTTTTATCCAGTATTTTATCTCCTGTTGTTTTCATCGTAATGATTTCTACAGAAATCTCCGGATTACTGCCTATAATCTGATCCCGGATGATCTCCGCCTGTTTCACGGCAAGCCGGCTTTCCCTGCTGCCGATCTTTATTACAGACTGCATGATGCATCATTTCCTTTCTCTATGATCTGATAAATCCTCTCCATATCAAGGCTTTCCCTGATAATATCCGCCAGCTTGTCATACTGTTCTTCTTTATACGCCCTCCAGTCTGTCACCTGAATTTCCGAAGGGTCATACCCCTTCTGTTTTAACAGCGCGCCAAGGAAACCTTTTGCGCACCCCGGCGCATCAAAGATACCGTGGACATAACATCCGTAGACATTGCCGCACTGTGCGCCGTCAGCCCGCACATTGCTGCCAATATCCGATGCATCGTTATCAGACTGATCCGTAATATCAGCAAATTCTACAAGGGATTTTGCGTGATCCAGAAGAAAGGTCTCTCCCATATGGATCTCATACCCCTCAAGCTCTGTTCCCGAGAGTTCCTTTAAGATTCCCTCTGTCGAAAGGAAATGCCCCTGCACCCTTGTTCTTGTCTTCTTTTTATCAAATACAGTGCGGGTCGGAAGAAGTCCCAGTCCCCTGACCGTACCTTTCTGCTCTACTCCTGACGGATCGGAGACCTCCTGCCCGAGCATCTGATAGCCGCCGCAGATACCGAACACAAGCCCGCCTTTAGACGCAAACCGCAGGATCTTCGCCTCAAGTCCGTTCTGCCTCATCCAGAGCAGATCCTGAATGGTATTCTTGCTGCCCGGCAGGATTACCGCATCCGGTTCCCCGAACTCTGCCGGTGAACTGACATACCGCACCCCCGCTTCTTCATGCGCCTCCAGCGGCGCGATATCTGTAAAATTAGATATCCTCGGCAGACGGATCACCGCGATATCTACAAGACCTGCATTCTCTTTCTTCTGAAAACGCTCTGTCAGGCTGTCCTCTTCATCAATGTCCAGATAGAAATACGGCACGACTCCAAGCACCGGTATCTTTGCCCGTTCCTCGAGCATCGTAAGCCCCGGTTTCAGGATTGACACATCGCCGCGGAATTTATTGATGATCATTCCCTTGATTCTCTGTCGCTCCTTTTCCTCCAGCAGCATAACGGTTCCGATCAGCTGCGCGAACACACCGCCTCTGTCAATATCACCGGCAAGAAGCACCGGCGCGTCCACCAGCTCCGCCAGCCCCATGTTTACGATATCATCCTGTTTCAGATTGATTTCCGCGGGACTTCCAGCCCCCTCGATCACGATCACGTCATACTTCTGTCTCAGTTTCCCATATGCTTCCATAATATATGGAATATAGTCCCGTTTATGCCTGTAATACTCCACAGCGGACATGGTTCCCACAGGTTTCCCGTTGATTATCACCTGAGACCCCGTGTCGTTCGTGGGCTTGAGAAGAATAGGATTCATAGCCGCTGACGGTTCGATTCCCGCTGCTTCTGCCTGCATCACCTGGGCGCGCCCCATCTCAAGCCCTTCCTTTGTGATAAATGAGTTGAGCGCCATATTCTGTGATTTAAAGGGAGCCACACTGTAACCATCCTGCCTGAGCACCCGGCACAGTCCGCCGGCCAGTACGCTTTTTCCTGCATTGGACATCGTTCCCTGTATCATAATTGAGCCTCTCATCCGGCTACCTCCGTTTCCTATATTATTTCCTCGTTCCTTCTATCATCCGTATTTTCATTCCCGGCCTTGTCCGTAATATCTCTCAGCGCTTCTGCCAGACGGAGATTCTCTTCATGTGTCCGCACTGCTATGCGGTACCATCCTTTCCCGAGCCCTCGGTAGTTCTCACAGTTCCGTATCAGTATGCCGCGTTTTTTCATCTCGCCGAATAGATCTTTTTTTGTATAAATAAGAATGAAATTTATGTTAGAAGAAATAAATTTCATTCTCACTCTTTTCAACTCATCCTCCAAATATGTCCGCTCTTCAGCAACAAGATTACTCCCGTTCCTTATGTACTCATCTTCATCCAGCGCCGCGATCCCGGCCTCCTGCGCAGGGACTGAAACACTCCAGGGCTGCCGCATATGCTGCATCTTCTCCAACAATTCGTCATCTGATGAGAGCCCGTATCCCAGCCTCAGTCCCGGCATAGCATAAATCTTGGTAAAGGCGCGCAGGATAAAAAGCCTGTGATATCTTTCTGTCTCCCTGAGCATGGAATACCTCTCCGGAACCGGAAGGAATTCTATAAAACACTCATCCAGTACAAGACGGATTCCCAGTTCTTCACAGCGCTGTGTAACCCGCAGCAAAACCTCCCTGTCGATCACATGCCCTGAAGGGTTTACGGGAGAGCAGAGGAAGACAATATCTATACTTTCATCAAGCTCTGATAAAAACTCTTTCGATATACAAAAATAATTATTTTCTTTCGTTTTATAGTATTTAATTTCACATCCAACTGTATCAAGAGCCTGTTCATATTCAGAAAATGCCGGAACCGGCACCAGTGCGCGGCGCGGTTTTTCTGCGAGCACCAGTGTGTAAATAAGCTCTGCCGCACCATTTCCGAATATATATTCTTTCTCCGGAATATTCTGTTTCTGTGCCAGCTTTCTTCTCAGTCTTCTGCACTGACTGTCAGGATATACCGACGCAAGTTCCACTCCGCGTTTCGCCGCATCTGTCACGCTTTGCGGCGGGCCGAGCGGATTAAGATTCACAGAAAAATCCAGCATATTTTCATAAGTATATATATCTCCGCCATGCCCGTAGACCATCGTATTCCTCCTAAATCCAAGTATTGTCCCGTCAGATATATTAATTTACAACATAATCACAATGTATTTCACTGCACCAAAAACAATCAGCATCAAAACAGCTGTTACGTACATAAGCCGCCCTGTTCTTTTGATGTCTTCCGGTTCAATCGCCCGCAGGCTATCTCCGATAAACTCCTTCTTATAAAGCTTTCCGAAATAGACTGCATCTCCCGCCAGCCTTACCCTAAGTGCCCCCGCGCAGACGGCTTCTGTCTGTGCGGCATTCGGGCTTGCATGTTTCCGGCGGTCTCTTTTGTAGATACGCCACGCATTTTTCCCGTCCAGGCCGCAGAAAAATGCTGCCACAATCATAAACAAGGCTGTGACACGGGAAGGGATATAATTAAAGACATCGTCCATCTTAGCCGGAACACGCCCGAAATACAGGTACTTGTCATTTTTGTATCCAAGCATGGAGTCCATAGTATTGACCGCCTTGTAGAAAAAGCCAAGGGGAGCCCCGCCGATCAGCATATAGATGAGCGGTGCCGTCACTCCGTCCGATGTATTCTCCGCCACGGTCTCCACCGCCGCTTTCGTCACACCTTCTGCACTTAAGTTTTCCGTGTCTCTCCCGACGATCATGGATACCGCCCTTCGCGCGCCCGGAAGATCATCTGCTTTTAATCTGTCATAGACTTTTACGCTCTCTTTACACAGACATCTCGCCGCAATGATCTGATAGCACCAGAATGTCTCCAGTACGAATCTCAGCACCGGATGAATTTTCTGTGCCAGAATGAGCAGCCCCAGCGGAAACAGAAAGGAAATTCCTGCAATACACACCCACAGGACTGCGCCTGCGGTGACAAGCCCACGCCCGCTTTTATTACTGCTGCAAAGCTTCCTGAGCTGTCGCTCGCCAAAAGAGATTCCTTTTCCGATCAGCCGGACCGGATGGTAGAGCCACACCGGATCTCCAAATATAAAATCAAGAAAAAAGCCTGCCGCGCAGGCTGCAAGTGACATTATCATAGCACGATCTCAAGTCCCGCCTCAAGCTGATGCACCCGGTCTCCCAGTACCTCGCGCAGAATGCGGTACCCCTCCTCCCCTGTACAGTGTCCGGTATATATCTTCTCCACTCCGGTAGCGCGCACTTTTTCCGCAAAGCATCGCACATATTCTTCTGATTTATTATACAGATGGAATCCACCGATCATGGCATGGATCTGTCTTCCCGGAAATACGGCCGACACCTCATTTATAATATTATCCGCGCCTCCGTGGGAACAGCTGTTGAAGATAACAATTCCTGATTCCGTCTCAAATACAAGGCTCTGCTCATGGGCAAAGCAGTCCGGCACCCAGTCATTTTCTTCTTTCAGATACATATGCTCCCGCTCTCCGGCCTTTTTCATACTTTCCTTACTGTGTGAGATCAGCCGGACGCCGACACTGATCTCCAGATCTCCCTGCACACGGATGATCCTGTCTCTGTACTTTTCAAGCATTCCTCTCTTTATACCGATATATTTCATTTTTCCTTCTTTTCGGTCATAACAGTTCTCACTGCAGGACTCTTTCAGATAAAGTTTTGCTTTATCATTCTGAGCAAAGAACACCGGCATCCCGTCTGCATGGTCATAATGCGCATGTGACAGAACCGCATAATCCACGTCAGCCAGATGTATCCCCAGTTTTCTGGCATTCTCCGCAAACAGACCGGTCTGTCCGGCATCCAGCAGGATCTTCTGCTCCTTATATTCTATATAAAAGCTTAAGCCCCACTCACCCGGGAGACCGTCGTTTCCGATATTGTCCACTAACACTGCTGCTTTCATCTTTTCACCCCGCTCCGCAGATTTTCTTCCTTTTTCTTTCTGCTCTCAAAATAAATAAACCTGTCAATAGAATCCAGAATATCCGCAAAATCCTCTCTCGGCGCCGCGTCGATATAGCGGCTCAGGATTTCCTGTTCATTCTCCCTGTAACGTCCGTAGTAAATGTCATACAGGTTATGGCCCCGCATATGGATCCGGATTTCTTCCATGTGCTGCTTTACATCATCCACGGACGTGAGGTCATGTCCGATGACCTCAGCCAGCTTCCGGCCGCTTCTGAGCCGGTACAGGTACTCACGCCATTTTTCTATGAATATTTCATAAAACTGCTCTTCTGATTCAATAATCCCGATTTGTGCCATTACCTTCGGATCAAGGAAATAGTTTTCAAAAGAATAGTACTTCAGAATCAGTACGTTCTTCTCTGTGACCCTCGGCAGCCGGTCTATATCCTCCTCATTTCTCCGGGCGTAATAATTACAGAGCTGTGATTTCAGTTCTTCACTGTCCTTGCCGTCCCCGTCCCGGATCATGAGAAAATTATCTTTTATATAAATCTGGTTCATATATTTCAGATTTGCATAGGTCTTGATATTTGTACAGCTGTTGGTCGTAATGATCGCAATGCGGGAAAGATTTCCCTCGCTGTCATATGTCTCTGAATAATATTTCCGGATCAGAAGCGGAAGTCTGCTCTTATCCTGCTTGCCCTCTACGATAAAAACAAAATTTACGTTCATCAGATCGTTAGCCGAATAGCCCAGATCGTCCAGGACTGCGCTGATATCCGTCTTCTCCCGCACTTCAGAAAATCCGTCCTTATCCAGAAATACCTGTCTGATCTGTCTGCTGCTGAAATTCGACAGCAGATTCGGAGAATGGGTAGAGAACATGACCTGATTCTTTTTCGACAGCCTGTACAGAATATCCCCCGATACCTTCTGAAGCTTCGGATGGAGAAAGATCTCCGGATCTTCCACCATGATAATGTCCGCATTCTTCATGCCTTCCTCTTCATACGCCTCCAGAAGAGAAAGCATATAGATGCTGCGCATACCCTTCCCCATACTCTCGGTAGGACGGTTCTTCTGATATCCTGCCTGACGCACGGAAGCCGTAACCGAAAGCGTCCGTTCGATATCCAGATCCATGGAGTAGGCAATCTCATCCCTGCCGCCGTTCCTGCGGAAAATCTCGTTCACTCTCCTGGAAAATGAATCCAGATTCAGATTGTACAGCTTATATTCCAGGAGTTTCGACGCCTCAAATGCATTCAGCTCCTCAGTTGTCTTCTTGTGGATCAGTCCGATACAGGAAAAGCAGTGATTGCATTCCTTTGCCACATCAAACATACAGCATCCGGAGCGCATCCGTTTCAGGAGATCGTCCTCCTGCATTAAGAGCAGATCATCCTGAAATTTCTTCAGGTCACGCTGGGTATCCATAAAATAGATATGCGGAAAAATCTTCGGAATGTATCTGTTGTCCTTCTGCTTTCCGTCACTGTACCGTGTGCGTCCCTCCCGATTGACAGAGAACTCAAATTTCAGTGTGCCTCCGGAAAAAGTTCTGTCACTGTCTGTTCCTTTTCCACTGCCTGCTTCTGTTCCACCGTCAGGCAAAAAGGAAGGAAGCTTTCTGCAGAATTCACGATACCATGCTTCAGGTCTCCGGTAAGCGCTGACTACTCCGAATCTGTGAAACCTCTTCAGATCATCCTCCGTAATACGCAGCTCTGCACTGATCTCCACGTTCGGGAAATTCTCCCGGAAGTCTTCTTCCCTGACAACATAATCTCCGCCCACAGCACGCACAGCGTCAAGAACAGCAGTCTTTCCGGTATCATTCTTTCCTACCAGTATAAGTGCATTTTCAATATCACTGATATGCATGTCTTTAATTGATTTGAAATTGCGTATCCGAAGATCCGTAATCTGCATTCCGGCACCTCCCGCTGCAGTTCTCTGCGTAACATAAATCTCTATGCGCAACAGTACAGGTATGAGCTGAACTGTTACTCTTCTGTTAATGAATAAATGGAATCCAGCATATGCGTGCCGCTTTCTGTCTTAAACACACGCTCCCTGAACTTGCAGATCGCCTCATGGCTGTACTGGGATTCGTCCGCATTAACCAGATAATCTGCTTCCAGAAGTATCTGGTAATCCCTGCCCTCTACATTTGTATAAGTATGATGATGTGTCACCAGATAGATGATGCGCTCTTCCATCTCCTCCGGAATATTAAACTCTGAAAGGAAGATCCGGAGCAGCGGCTCACTCTCCGCCTCCTGATGATTTCCGTTTGTATTACCGTACTTTTCCCGGCAGAGCGGACAGGCGATGTCATGGACGATCGCCGCGATCTCCAGCGTGTTCTGCGTCTTTTCATCCAGTCCTTCCAGACGTCCGATCGTCTGCGCATAGGCATATACCTTCAGGAAATGCCGCACGTCCGAACGGTTCCCCCTGTAAAAATCAATCATCTTATTTACAATTTTTTCTTTCATACTTCTGTCTCTCCTATCCAAGTTATCTCCATTCCGTAATACTGTATATATCTTTTCGTGGTCTTGGAGCAGGGCTTTCATCTGCATATCCTACTGCCAGTGCTGCATAAAGTGCGCCCTCTGTTCCCAGCCATTCTGTTAATTCCTCATATGCGAAATAAGTATCACAGATCCACAGACTTCCAAGTCCAAGCTCTGTTGCTGTCAAGGTCATACAGTCCTCTCTCCATAGCCGAGAGCATCTCTTTTTTCGCTTTTTCCTGAACAACTGTAAACTTCCATGGTTGTCCTGTTCTTCATACTGCCAAACTATTGTATCATTCTTCACAATCCAGTGTCTATACTTTTGTATAATATGCCATATTGTTTTTCCCACATGTTATAAACTATAATAAACAACTACGGAATTTTCTTTTCCCGTATGCTGCCTTTGCAGCGGTCTTTGATCTTAAAGATCTTATCCGGCGGTTTCCGCCAGACTTTCCTTTTGTTTGAGCTCACGAAAGGTTGCAGCTGCTCACTTTATAATGCGGTGAACGGAAGCAATTACAGTAACCCTGCCGAATTAGAAGTTAATACGCTTGGGAATGTATTGTATCTGACAGATATCCTGACAGATCAAAAAGCAGAGGTGATCCAGATGATTTTGGAAACATATGATAAGGAACTGCACGATAAAACACTGCGAAGTGAAGGATATGAAACCGGTAAAGCTGAAAGAAAAATACAGCCTCTCAAAAGAAGAGGCTGAAAAATATCTGGATAAGTATTGGAAAGGACTATAGCTATTCTCTTTCCTGAATCATGACATGGACACAATCGCCATCCCCTTTGTTTATCTTAGTGCGGATGGCTTTTGTAATGCCTATGATATAGCATACGGAACCGTCTTCATATTTTACCCCCATGTTCACAATACTCCCGTCATATGGCTGTCCGTCAAATTCTGCATGGACTTTTACCCGCCCCCTGCCGAATTCTTCCCTGATATTCCATGGGAAAATGACGTATGCTCCTCCTCTGTCCGGAATGCAGTGAATTATCCCCTCATATTCATATCTTTTCCTGTTCATAGGAATACCCTCTTTCCTCTCATTATCGCACCATAAATATACGTATCAGCCAGAATGCTATATCTGCGATCAAAATTGCAAGATATATCCCTGCGAACCATAACGGGAGCGGTTTTACCAAAGTGGTAAATACCATCAATAGCGTAAATACCGATATCAGGATAAGTTTAGATGTTCCGATCAGATACTTTATGAGGCGGTAAACCTTTTCTTTATTTGTCTTTGTGATTTTCACCCCTGTATTCCAAAGCTCCGGGAAACGTCCGACAAAGGTAATCCCCAGATAAAGTCCCCATGAGATAACTACGAACAGCCACACCATTCCTTTACCGCCCCAGCCGTCTATCTCACCGGATGCATTATAATGGACAGGTATCTGATCCGGTATTTCGTTCCAGCGCACAATAAGATAAATCAATGTTCCGATCAGCAGGATCCGGCATATATATTCCATAACAGTATCGGCAAGTGTATTTTTTATATTCACAGTTCTGCCCCTTTCAGAAGCTTATCTTCCCAACTATATCATCATATACAGAACTTCCGTCCAGTATTGTTCCGAATGTATCAACCCACACCGGTATGTATCCGCTCCTGTGGGCAGTCCTCTGCGATCCTATATTCGTTACAGATGCAGAATAAAACGGCACGATATCCCGTTCCATAAGTTCATCCGTAAGTCTGCTCACAAGATATGTTCCCATTCCTTTCCCACGGTATTTTCCTGCAACATCAATGCCGATCTCCCAAAAAGAATCTACCGAAGTCTCTGATGCTCCGGCTATGCCGATAATCTGTTTTCCCTCTCTTGCAATACAGACCGCTCTTGCCGCCGTGCTGCCGTTCTCCTCAAAGACCAGTGAATTGTCGAAACCGTTCAGGCCGCGCAGAGACAAGATTTCTTCATCCAAAAGGACATCACATTTATATTGAGAATGTGCAGATGTATACTGACAATGGCCGTAGTCCGGCACATAGTGGATTGTCTGTCCATAGACAAACGGCAGTTCAAATATCTCATCTCTGCTTTTTCCCTGCAGAAGTGCTCTGATTCCATCGGATAATTCTTCCGATGAACAGACAGCAATGCAGTTTTTATACGCCAGTATCTTGAGATACGGCTTTTTTGTGTCTGGCTTTACAGAGAAAACAGTCCGATTGCTCTGCAGGCAGGATCTGCATAAACAGTACTGACCGGAAAGCAGTTCTTCAACTCTATTTTCAATTAACTGTTTCATAACATTCCTCTCAATATAATCGATCCAGCTTCATGGAGATGAAGTACCGGACTGAAAATGCTGCGGCTTCCATGTACTGATTATTTCTATTTTGATGCCTTCCTCTTTTCAGATCGTTCCGATATTTTCTTCAGATACGGGAGCTGTCTCTTCAAGTCCGCTCTCACACTCATATGCCAGAGGAATTCACCGAGAAATAGAAATTTATGTACATAGTCTTCGCAGACCAGCGCCCGAATCAGTCTTTTGACCGAATAAATTTTCTTACTGGCTCTGATATGCTCCAACTGCAGTTCATATGGAGTCATATTCTTCGGATAATGAACCGTATTCCCATTATAAAGCGACCAGTTTAAGTGCAGAAGCCTGTCCCTGTGTGTCTCATAGACCGGAGTCCCCGGAACAAAATACATGGACTGAATGAGCACGCCCTGTATATTATTTTCAATCACAAAATCCGCAAGCTGATCTCCCGCGCCTTTCTCCTGATCGTCCGAGCCAAGAATAAAAAGTCCTCTTACACTGAGCCCGTGTCTCTGAATATTCCTGATTGATCTTACAATCTCCTCTTTCGTACTTTTCTTATGATATGTCTCAAATGACTTGTCATCAATAAACTCAATCCCCATATCCAGTTCAAAAAAACCGGCTTTCTTCAGCAGTTCCAGAATTTCATCGTCAAATCCCACCTCGTATCTTGCCTGTACATTAAAGCGATAGCGGATTCCACTGTCAATAATGGCATTGAGAACAGACACTGCCCATTCTCTGTCCGCAAAGAAATTATCGTCCGTAATCCACAGATCTTTCACCGGACGGAAATGCTTTTTATCAAAAAACTCAATGGACTGCCTGATATCATCTACAACGTTTTCCGGAGTCCTTGTCCTTACCTTATGCCCGAAATGCCGGACAAGAGCGCAGTAATCACAGTTGTGCGGACATCCCCTTGAAGCATGCACCTGAGGCCATATTGTGTTGTGTCCCGCCATCTTCTGATATCTCCAGACCAGATTCCGGTCAGGGATAATATTAATATTCTGCGGCGGAGACGGATAACCGGTACTGAAGATCCTGCCGTCTCTAAGGAAAGCGATTCCTGGAAAATCCATCGGCTGCTTCTGCTTTATTGCACGTAGAAATGTAAGGATCGTCTCGTCTCCCTCTCCCAGCAATACGTAATCACAGTAGTGCACTGCCTCCTTATAATTCAAGGATGCATGAAGTCCGCCCATCACAATGACCGCTTTGCTCCGCTTCTTTAAGTATCTCGCGATCTGATATCCCCGCACAGCGGCAAATGTAAAAATCCCGATGAATATAACATCTGCGTCAAGCAAATCATCCAGCGGAATTCTGGAAATGGACTCGCTGTACATCAGCGTATTATCTACTTCTTTTTTCACGATCGTTGCCAGCGTATTCAATCCCACAGACGGAGTTCTTATATACCTGTCATATACGACATAGTTCAATGGCGTCGGTCTGTACGGCCGATTTCCCGGTTCGATAAAGCGTACTTTCATAGTCCCCTCCTTTGCTATTCCCGCATTTACTGAAACTGTAATATTCGGCGAAAGCCTTTCCCGTTACAATCCATACCTCTCTTTAAAATCCTCATACTGCTGTTCCTTTAGTTTTTCTATCCTCTGTTCTCTCGCACGATCGACAAAATGTAGTGGTATCGACGCTACAGTCAGAATCAGAAAGCCGCCGATACACATCAGGATCAGCCAGCGGACTCCTGCTCGCAGCACAGGTCTGGTCATCATCTGATTGATCTCATTGATATTGAGCACCTGAGCGTATCTCTTTTTCCCGCAGCAGGGGCATTGAAATTTTTTGGCATAATACTTGTACTGCGGACGGTTTACAAATGCTCCGCCCTGCATTTTGGTCCTCGTCACACTTCTGTATTTGGTCATATAGCTCTTTGTAAATTCTGCCGAGCTTACCTCATACTCTGTACCGCATTTTTCACATTTCACATGGCCGACAAATCCAGCCCCCGCAACTACATCCCTGCCGTGCCGTATAAACTGGATACCGCAGAAAATAATCCATGCCAGTAAAGCAGTTCCCATAACTTCCAATATAATAATCCGTGCAGCCATTGACGATTCCTCCCCATCTATGATTTACTTGCCAGCTCTTTACTCGTGGTCTCTTCTTTTATGTACCGCATCTGTTACTTCCAGAAGCTCGCCAAACCGGAAACAGGATTCCATGTGATCATTGATGATTCCGCACGCCTGCAGATGGGAATAGACTGTCACAGATCCCATATACTTCAGGCCGCGTTTCTTAAGATCTTTGCTGATCCGATCTGACAGCCCGTTTCTCGCCGGAATCTTTTCTTTCTGATGACCGGTATAAAGATATGTTTTTCCTTTCGTAAATCCCCAGATATAATCGCTGAAAGAGCCGAACTCTCTGCGGATCTCCTGAAAGCACCTGGCGTTGTGTATCACGGCTTCAATCTTTCGCCTCGAACGGATCATTCCCTCTGTTTCCATGATCCTCTGAATATCTTCTTCGCCGTATGCCGCCACTTTGTCAAAATTAAAATTATCAAAGCAGCTTTTAAATATATCTCTCTTCTGGATCATCATATTCCAGTTGAGTCCGCACTGCATAACCTCCATCATCAGAAATTCAAACTGCTTGTGATCATCATGCACAGGAACACCCCATTCTTCATCATGGTAGCGGATCATCTTTTCATTGCACATACACCACGGACATCTCTCCATAACTTTTCTCCGGCTCCCCTCTTTCATCTGTTAATCCCCTTCATTTTCCATCTGCTGCTCTCATTCACTGACCCGGTAATGTCCTGTAATATCATCTCTGCTCTCAAGAATATCCTCCTCATAAGACTTTTGAAACGGATCATTGTGATGGATTACATAAGACACGCCGTCATCATTTCTCTTATCAGAAACGATGCCTATATGATTCTCAAAAATCACAATATCCCCGCCCTGCCACTGGCTGATATCATAAATATCTGTTGTGAGTGGAATTGCTGTATGGGCGAAATATACCTTCAGATTGTTCACTCTCCGGAAATCAATGTTAATGTCCGGCTCCTCAATATCATAATCCTCCGGATGTGCATTGACGTCCTCATTAACCAATTCCATAAGATCATAGCCTGCACTTCGCAATGCATTTGCCACGAGATCCGTACAGACTCCATACTGATCGTCAGGATATCCTGTAGAATAATATTTGCTTTTATAAACCGGTCTTGTGGCAATATAGTCTCTCGCTCCCTGCAGGATATCCGTCTGATCGTCAATCCCGTCTCCATCCTTGTCCACGGAACTGTGGAAGTCCGCTATTCCAAAGTCTTTATTCTCTTTTGCCTGAACTTCCGCACTGCTCGTTCCGATAAAATAGTAGCGGCAGCGCCAGGCAATACAGCCTGCTGCGACCAGCAGAATCAGAATAACTGTTGAAATAATGATTTTTTTCTTCGACATAGGATATCAACTCCTTCCTGTCTGGATTTATCTCTCTATATTATGGCTGTTATCATAGTTGAACTGCCATAATATACTCTTCGTCATTTTCATTCACAATATAGAATCCGGCTTTTTGATACATAGATAAAGCATAGTTAGCTTTCTGTACAGACAGGGACACCGCCGGATATCCTTTCAGCTTCAAATATGAAAGCATTTCTTTCAGCAATGCTGTTCCGATTCCCGAGTTCCTGTATCCTTTATGTACGGATATTGCAAGCGACGGTGTCTCATCATCGATATGTCCATAGTCATCCATGATTCGTGTCCACACAGCTCCCGCGATGACGCCATCCACTATAGCGGTCAGAGCATGATCATGCCTGGAGTTTCCAAAGCCGCGGATATACACCTGCAATTCAGGTGAATCTATAATCGCTCTATTCGGAGGATCAGCTCCTTCCTGTACATAAACAGCCTCATACAAAAAATCTTTTAGCAGAGGATATTCTTCCTTCCGTATTTCACGAATTGTATAATCCATATTTTATCTTCATAATCTCCTTCTTACAAATTGATCACTTACAGCTCCATCGCATCAAATATTCTTTCTCAGCTGTACTTTTATCTATGGATCTGTCTATAATCTGAAATCCTTGTCGCTCATAAAATCTGACAGCACGCTCATTCTTCTGATATACATTCAGTGTCAGCTCCTGCTTCTTCTCCTTAATAAAATCCAGAAGTGCTTTGCCGATTCCTTTTGACCGTGCTTCCTTTCGGACAAAGATGCCCGCAATATATTCCTGATCCAATCCGACAAATCCCTCAATCTCATTTTTACATTCGTCTATATAGACATACACTTCCGCCTGAAGGAGCATTTCCTTTACCAGGAGAAAATTACTTTCCCAGTATTCTGTAGGGATGAAATCATGGGTGTCTCTGTTTGAATCCAGCCAGATGCCTGATACTGCATCAATGTCTATTTTCTGTAATCTTCTTATCATAATTTCTGCTCCACAAATATATATTACTTTCCGTTATTTTATCTTATCATGCCCTAACAAGTCCGTAAAGTTTAAGGTAGTGTAATAAAAAAAGAATGACAAAAAGCACCTGAAAGATTACTCTCTCAGGTGCTCCCTCTCATTCCCGGTATTTATCTGTATACCTTCAAAACTACATACAAAGAACCAATCATCCATCTTCACCTATTCCGC
>CAMMSL010000045.1 GCA_946499505.1 uncultured Lachnoclostridium sp. | reverse complement strand
TGCGCTCTTATGTACCGTTACGCTGCGACCGAATGAAAATGTGTGCGTTAGCAATGCCTGCCTCCCGGCGGATACTTTATCATTCCGAAAAATCGAAATTTTCTTAAACCAGCTCTATCGCCTGTTTCCCTGACAGATGTTCTATCTCCATCTCCAGCATACACAGTGGCTTCCATTCTCTTTCTATAGCTTTATTCAGATTTTCGGCTGTTTCATCCGGCGCGTATTTAACCGCAAGCTTTTCGATAGCAGAGCGCTTTTCTATGTCATCCTCCAGAATGCGTATCCTGCCGAAAGCGATGACGCTGCGGAAGTATGTAGTATATTCTGCCGGCACGATCTGATCCTGATCAATGACGCAGAATGAAGCTTTGGCATCTTTTAATATGGCGTCGATCTTATGACCGTTTTTTGCACTGTGGAACCAGAGCTTTTTTCCATCGTAGACATAACTTATGGGCACTGCATAGGGGTAACCGTCGTCTCCGTGAAGAGCCAGAACTCCTGACGTCCCATTGTATAAGATACGGTCACATTCTTCTTTTGATAAGTTCTGTTTTTTTCTGCGCATTTCGCGAAACATAGTATTTCCTCCATTGTTTTGAATTGGTTGATTACGGATTTATTTCCAATAATATCATATTGTACACAAAAATGAAAACCGATACAATCAGTCCGGATAATAAAAGCAGAAAGGACTGAAACAGAGAATGAGAAAAGTAAGAGCCTTGCTGGCAGAGGTACTGGTGTGCGGACTCTTATTAAAAGGCGCGGATGTGTTTGGAGCGGACAATCCGGAAATGCAGGTGTCGTCCGAGACGACGGAAGCGGCGCCCGGAGAGGATATTACACTTACATTTTCGCTTGCCGGCTATGACGATATTCAGGAAGGAATTTACGCGCTGGGAGCGACTCTTGAATACGATACAGATATTTTTGAGGCTGTGGAAGAGTCGGATTTTGAGACATTGTCCGGCTGGGAACAGCTTCGGTATAATGCCGATAACGGGCAGTTTGCGGTGATCAATAAGAATGGGAGCATGGAGGACGAAGATGCATTTCAGCTGACTTTGACTGCAAAGGCTCAGGCTGAGATAAAAGAGACGACAATTACGCTGAAGAATGTTTCTGTGTCTGAAGGAAAAGAAGATATTTTTCTGAAGGATACTGAATTTCAAATGGCGGTAGATTCAGATGAGCAGCCGGAGGAAAATCCAGGGAAGACACCGGATACACCGGGCGGAATGCCGGAAGGTTCGGAAGATGCGTCTGGAGAAGATGACGTCGTGGAAAGTGGTCAAGATGATCAAGACGGTATATCTGGGGATACAGAAGATCCTTACGGGGATACAGATGGTGAAGCCCCGGCGCAGATGACTGCCGAAGAGCAGTCCGGAGAACAGAAAAGTGTACAGACAGGTGATACTGATGCAGGGGAATTCATTTTTATTATGCTGCTTCTGATTTCGTTGTCAGTATTGGGAGGAATCCTGATTGCAAGAAAGAGAAAAGGAAATAAGAATGGACCGCAGATACTTGCCGGAGTAATTCTCTGCAGTATGCTTGCCATATCGGCAGGCACCCGGACAGAGGCGGCAGGAGATAAGGGCGATGTAGACGGGGATAGAAGCATAGGTTATACAGATGTGGAATTGATCCAGAAACACCTGATCAATCTGGAGATCCTCGGTCAGGACGCTCAGGAATCTGCGGATCTCAATGATGACGGGAAACTTACAGTGACTGATCTGGCGCTTCTCGTCCGCATGATTGAAAACAAGACGGATGACGAGATACCATCAGAACCCGGAGAGCCGTCGGACCCGGAAGGACCATCAGACCCGGAAAATCCTGAAGAGGAGATACAGGAAGCTATCGAGCTCAAGGATATCACAGATACAACTCTGTATTACAGTGAAGGCGGAAGGACAGAAGAGATAGACATACTGGACATTACAAAAGGGCTCCCGGAAGATCCGGAGAATTACTTTGCAGTGATCGGGATGGAGAGCCTGCCGGATCTTTATACGGGGATCTCGGAATTCAGACAGGAAAAAAGCGGAACAGTCTCGGCGGTGATCAATCAGGAAAATGTGATCCGATATGATGCCGACGGAAACCGCATAGAAGAGTATGCTTTTCCGGTTGCTTACAGAGATAAAGAGGGTGATCATCCTCTGATCAAGAGCGCTCAGGAGCTGTTTGATAAGATGGCAGCCGAGCCGAAGGGAACATTTGAACTGACGGAGGATCTGGACGCTTCGGGAATTTCTGCGGACGCCCCTGCGGTCGCAGGCACGTTTACCGGGGAGCTGGATGGAAACGGCTTCCGGATACGGAACCTGCCGACTTCATTATTCGGCACGCTGAGCGGGGCGCATATCCATGACCTTGTGATCGAGGACGCGGCGGTTACTGCACAGAGAAGCGGAATCCTCGCCAATTTTATCCAGAGACAGTCCATTGTGGAAAATGTTTTCATTGTAGATTCGTCAGTGTCAAACAGTGTGGATGAGATGGGAACTTTTGCCGGTAAACTTTCGGACTCGACGATACGCAGAAGTGCCTCTGTCAATGTTTCGTTGAGAGGACTGGTGGCGGTCGGCGGAATCGTCGGCAGGACGGAGGCGGGAGCTCTTATCGAAGACTGCTATGTTACAGGCAAGGTGCAGGGAACTTACGACCATCCGAGTCTTGGAGCCAGAACAGGAGGAATCACCGGCTGGCACGGAGGAGGAAAGATCAGCCGCTGTTATACGAATGCGGAGATCATTGCTCCGGCGAAAAAAGGAAACGGAGGCATTATCGGTGGACCGAATACGGGAAGTCCGGTGATTGAGTACAGCCTGAGTATGAGCACAGGAGCGGGCTACCGGATTGCAGGATTCGACGTTCTGAACGGCGTGAAAGAAGTGTATGAGTATTCCGGTTCCGGCAGTTCAACAAATGTGACAGAAGCCAATGGAAACAGTGTAAAAGAGACGGACGCAGTTTATGAGCGGATGTTTTACGAGGACATCTTCGGGTTTGACGGAAAAGTCTGGGATCTGGAGGGGCTTGCCCTTAAGAAGCTTCCGATACTTTCAGATTCTCCTGTCGAGGACAACAGTTACGGAATCCCTTCCTATAGTGAAGTGAAAGACCACGAAGACTATCAGGCGGACAGGGAGACGGCTTATGCCAATATGTCGGAAATAATGCCGTTCGCGGACACCGCGCTGTGGGTGGAATATGGAAACGGGCTGTCCGGATCAGATCCTCTTGCGGCAAAGAAGATCAAATACGTGCTGCCTCTTGACGGGCAGGGAACGTATGTGGCGGGAATCCACAGGGAAACACCGGGAAGAGCGGTAAAGATCCGCGTCATATTTGAGGATGATACGAGGCAGGAATATTCCCTTACTGAAGCAAAATTAGTGGGAAATATCGTGGCGTCTTACGGAATCGAAGGGCAGAAGTTCCCTTATCAGTTCCACAATTATGCGGCGGCTTTCGATGAGAGTGTCCTATCCGGTCTGACGGCGCTGGCTTCCGGGTATGACTATAATACAGAAATCGCAGGGATCACGCAGGAAGATGAGAGCCGGCTGTATACGGACTATTATAATGAGAGTGTGAAGGGAAAACTGGAGCGTGTGCTGGCGGATCTGTTTACTTCTCAGGAGCGGTATCCGTCCTACTGTGCACACCCGGCTGTGAAGGCGCTGACAGAAGAACGCATGAAAGATGAGGAAGAGCTGAAACGCTGTCTGTACTCATACAATTATTATGATAAATGGTATCACATCGATTACGATGGCGTAGTATTGAGCGATTTGATGTTTTTCGGAAAGGAAGTACTGTCGGAGGATATCAATGCTTCTGAGCTTACGGAGCAGCTTCTCAATGCTTCATCGGACTGGAGGGCAACGAAACAGACGGTAACATTTTATAACAATGTACTGAAAAATATCACTGGAAAGGATTTTATGGAATTTCTGGGCGGTTTCTCAAAAAATATCGCCGGTTATGAAGATGCAAATACATGGTTTGCGGATACATTCGGCGGTATCTTAGTGGAACAGAATGCATCCGGCGATGAGGGCAGGATCAGATATCGGATCTGGGACAATCTGAAAGGTCTGCCCGAGAGCAGAAAAAATATTGTTCTGCCTGTCCTGACCGCCCCGCAGGAGGATATGTATCTGATCTCGGTTCCTTCTCAGATCGTGATCGGAAGTATGAACCGGTACGAGACGTATCTGAAGAAAGACGGGCAGGAGCGGGAGAGAGTCCGCGCCATCGCGGAGGAGTATGCCGGAAAGATGGGTATATTCTACGGAGTATCATCGCAGTGGATGAGTAATTCTGCAGAGCAGCTGAACAGTTTTGTAAATCTGCAGTTTGATACAAGGCTTTCCTTCCCTGAAAGTCCGGCGGCTTCGGCGGGAGCACAGGAAAAAGGAGCGACACGTGATCCGGTCATGAAATGGGTATACGAATCTGTCGATATGCTGAGCGCCCTGAACGGAAGCGCGGCCGTGGCAGATGGAACGATTGTGATCTGGATGTGGAGTCCGGCTCTTGGAACAGATGATTATACGTTCTTTACGTTCAGTCATGAGACTGCCCACAATCAGGACGGAAAATATTTTTACGGCGGGGCCGGAAGAAGAATCGGAACCGGCGGCGAAGCACATGCGGACGGAAATATCGCGCAGGAGATGCGGGACGGCATCATGGTGTTTAACATCTCTAAAAAGATGGATATAGGCACAGAGATGACCAATAATTTCAGCTATGAACGGATCAACTCCGCGGAGAAAGTTCACAGCTACTATAAGAAAATGTTTGAGACAGGATACGTGCTGGATTATCTGGCGGCCCAGGCATTCTTTGAGCTGACACCGCAGCAGCAGGCGGCGGTGGCTGTACAGGCGGAGCATACCGCAGGTGGAAGTGCATCCATGAGCACCACTTATAAGAAGCTTACGGCAGAGGAAATCGGCGCCATGAACCTGAACAGTATGGAAGCTTTGTGGGATCATAAGATCTCCATCCGGAATGCGGCATCCTATCCGGAAAAGGTAGGAACGGCCACAGACGGAAGTTATGGATTCGAGTCGTTTTACACGATGAACTGGTACCAGTCGCACAATGACAGCGGCTCTCCGGACACCCATTCATTCAAGCGGCTGGGGCAGGAGATGCTTGCTCTTGCAGGTTATGAAAAGGGATATCAGGTATATATATCCGCGCTCAGTGAAAATGATCTGGATGCACTGCGCAAGATTACCGGTGATCCGAATATCACATGGAGGGATTATAAACTGAACCGTTACCGCGATGTGGCGCAGAAGCTGGATAAGATTCCGTATTTTGACAAAGACGCGGTTATCGCACAGTTTAAGGCAGCATTTGAAGCGGATACGGTGAATGGAAACACGAACCGGAGTTTCGAAACAAAACGGATGATCTACGGTATGATTAAGCGTGTAACGGGAGATTTTGAAAACGGCGGTATCTATGAGAGCCCGGCAGTGATCCCGGTCACATCCGCAGAAGAACTGGTTCAGTATGCCGCGCAGAACCCGTACGGATATTACAGGCTGGAACAGGATATTGATTTTACGAATATAACGGCCTCCGGCGGAAGCTATATTCCGGGGAGATTCATCGGGGTGGTGGACGGAAACGGCCACAGTGTGACAGGAATGAAATATCCGCTGTTCGGGGATCTGCAGTATGCGCAGGTGACTGACCTGACTATCTCCGCACCTTCTTATGCGGGAGATGCACAGGCGCTCTTTGCGGTGAAAACAAAGAAAGTAACACTTGGGAATGTTAAAGTGGAGGGCACGGATATGCCGCTTCCGCTTGTGAAGAACAAGACAGAAGGATACTATGAGTACGGTGATATGAGCGTGACGGTGGATGACAGAAAAATTACCACGGTGGAAGAATTCCTTGCCATCGGAAACTCCGCCGAATCTCTGAAAAAACAGTACGTACTCGAGGCAGACCTTGATTTCGGCTCATCGGCGTCTTCTGATTTTGCAGTGGCCGGAACATTTTCCGGAGAGCTGGAAGGAAACGGACATACCATATCCGGGCTGGACGCAGTACTTTTTGAGAGAATGGACGGGGCTTTAGTCTCGGATCTGACGATTCAGGGAACGAACCTTACTCGAAATACCCAGAAAGGCGCCCTTGCCAATGATATCAGAAATTCCATTGTGGAAGATATCAGGGTGAAAGACCTGACAATCCAAAACGATGCCAACCAGACGGGAGGACTTGCCGGAACTATTTCGAACAGCGAGATAAGAAGGATTTCGGCGGAGAACCTTTCAATCAGATCCAATAATACGATAGGCGGTATCGCTGGCCAATTTGACGGCAGGATTATGGAAGACTGTATTGTTACCGGTTCTATCGAGGGTACAAGCAGCCATCAGATGGGAGCCCGCATCGGAGGCATTACCGGATGGCAGGGCGGCGGAATTATGCGCAGGGTGGCGACGAAGGTCAGTATCACAGCTCCGGAACCGGTGGGCAACGGAGGCATCATCGGTGGTCCGCAGAGCGGAAGCGCGACGGTGGAAAGCGCGGTCAGCCTGAGCACCGGCGCCAATGCGAACAGGATATCAGGCTGGGATGTACTCGGCATTACAAGCAGCGCATATGAGCTGGAGACTTCGGACAGCCAGAGCAATATGAATGAGACAAACACGGACCGTGTATTCTCGGTCACGGAAGAGCAGACAAAAGAGAAAGCATTCTATACGGAGATTCTTGGCTGGAGTGAGGATGTGTGGAGCTTTGACAATCTTGCAGCAGACGGGGTGCCGGCCCTGAATATGTTGTAACAGAGATTGAGATAGGAGGTGAAGTGCGGTATACTGGATCTATCAGAAAGAGAGGTGTGATACAGATGAAGAAACAGTTTGCTGCACTTGCCGTTATCAGCTGTTTTGTTCTGCTGCTGTGCAGCTGCTCTCCAAAGCAGAGCACTGCGGAAGAACCCGAAGATAATTCGAATACCGGTCAGGAAATTTCCGGATCAGGTTCTGAAGATACGGAGGAAGCAGATTCGGCTTCAGAATCGGAGGATACCGTTGAAAGCAGTACAGAGGAGAAAAGCGGTTCCGGAGTGGAGAAGCATACCGCTGAGGCCTATGTGTTTTCTGTCGAAGGTGACACCATGTATGTGGATCTTGAAAATCCGGGCCCGCGCAATTATCCGGGAGAAGGAGAATACCGTAAAGTCGCGTTTGATATTTCCGGTGCGGAAGTGATACAGACGGATATCAGTGATGTAAATCCGGAAAGGGATAATCCGATCAGAACCGCAGTGATTGTTACTATTGATTATCACACAGTAAACGGTGAATATATCGCTGATAAAATCACAACAGACGGACAGGAACATTTCTTCATCGTGTATATGTCAAAAGGAGAAATAACTGCTGTGTCCGAAACGCAGATCACTGTGAATGTTACTGAGGGAGACCATGGGGGAGAGACACTGGAATTTGACCTGACAGAATGGGATCCGGTAGGAAGAGTTCTGACTGTTGGCGAATCTGTGGATATTTCATATTATACAAAAGAAGGTGTGCACTATGTGACGAGCATAGCTATTCCCTGACCAGAAAAGTCATATTCCCCCGCGGGAGAGCATATGCTTTCCTTGCGGGGGTGATTTTTATAATCTATGTAGTGAAAAATGGTGATACACTGGAAGAAATCTCAAAGGAGACACAGATCCCTGTTCAAAAGATCATTGCTGATAATCAGTTGAAATACAGTGACAGACTTGTGCCCGGTCAGGCATTGCTTCTTTTAGGAGTGGGAGAGACCGGCGGCCTTGGAGACGGACGGATCATCGGCGGCTATGCCTATCCGTTTATCGATCCGCCTGTACTGGAAGAAGCTCTCACGGCTCTGAGTGAGATGCTCATGTTTTCCTACGGATTTACATTTGAAGGGAATCTCATTGCGCCGCCTCAGGGGGATGAATGGATGATCGAACGGACGAAGAGTGCCGGTGCGCAGCCGTGGATGGTGCTGACGCCGCTTTCTTCGGAGGGAGCGTTTAACAATCAGCTGATCAAAGTCCTTGTGGAAAATCAGGAACTTCAGGATAAACTGATCGGTCAGATGCTGGCTGTGATGCAGGAAAAGGGATACGAAGGAGTGGATATCGATTTTGAATATATCCTGCCGGAGAACCGAGAGCAGTACGCGCAGTTTGCCGGCAGAGTGCGGGAGACAATGAACGGGTACGGTTATAAAGTGACCGTTGCCGCAGCGCCGAAAGTGTCTGCGCGGCAGAGAGGAATCCTTGTAGAAGGGATGGATTACGCGTTATTGGGTCAGAACGCGGACGCAGTATTTCTCATGACATATGAGTGGGGCTATACCTACGGCCCGCCCATGGCGGTAGCGCCTCTTGATAAAGTACGGGAAGTAGTGGAATATGCGGTTACACAGATTCAGCCGGGACAGCTCATACTCGGTATCCCCAATTACGGATATGACTGGACGCTGCCCTACGAGAGAGGAATCAGCAGGGCAAGATCCATCGGAAACGTAGAAGCTGTGGAGATTGCGGCAGAAAATGGAGCCACCATCGAATATGCCCAGATCTCACAGAGCCCGTGGTTTACATACCGGAAGAACGGGATGGAACATGTTGTATGGTTTGAGGATGTGCGGAGTATCACGGCAAAGTGGGATCTGATCCGGGAGTTCGGACTGTCAGGCGCGAGGTACTGGAATCTGATGCGACCGTTCCGGGCCAACTGGCTGCTGGTGAGATGAACTGCCAAAAAGCTTGCCAATTATTCCTGTCTTATATGCAAAAAGCCGGTCTATGAGACCAGCTTTTTGTGTTTTGCAATGTAGTATCCGATTCCCAGTGCATCCGCGAGGAACCAGCCGATGGGGACAGACCACCAGATCCCTGCGACTCCGAAGGCAGGGAGTGCTGACAGGGCATAGGCAAGTGCCACTCGGGTTCCGAGAGACATGATCGTCAGGATTACAGACATACCCGGTTTCCCAAGCGCCCGGTACAGTCCGTAGAGCAGGAAAAGGATCCCGATCAGTGCATAGAAAGCGCCTTCGATGCGCAGATAACGGACGCCTTCGGATATAACAGCGGTCTCACCCGCATCAATAAACAGTGACATCAGCGGGCCGGCAAATACAAAGACAAGCAGTGAGATCACAAGACTGAATGCAACAGATGTCACGACTGCTGTCCGGATGCCTTTCTTAATCCGGTCTGATTGTCCTGCACCGTAATTCTGCGCGATAAAGATAGAAAATGCATTTCCGAAATCCTGTACCGGGAGATAGGCAAAGGCATCGATTTTTACAGCTGCAGCAAATGCCGCCATGATGGTTGTGCCAAAACTGTTGACCAGTCCCTGCACTGCGAGGATGCCGAGGTTCATGATGGACTGCTGCAGGCAGGTGAGAGCAGAAAAATTTGTAATCTCTTTTATGCGGGATCTGCGCAGGCGTATTTTACCGTCCCTGCGGAGCAGATGGGGGAATTTGATACGTGTGTAAACGGCAATTCCGATCCCCGATACATACTGGGAGATAACGGTTGCCTCGGCAGCTCCTGCCACGCCACGGTTCAGCACAGCGACGAATAAAAGGTCGAGTGCGATGTTCAATCCCGCAGACACTGCCAGAAATGCAAGAGGAACAACGGAGTTCCCGAGAGAGCGCAGGAGAGAAGCAAAAAAGTTATACAGGAAGATTCCGATCAGTCCGGCAAATATTACAATCAGGTAATCCTTCATTAATCCAGTCAGCTCATCCGGCGTGCGAAGAAACCAGATGATCCAGTCAATGCCCGCAAAGACGAGGATATTCAGCACAACCGTTACGACTCCGAGAAGAACGAAGGACGCCAGAATTCCTTCTTTGAGCGCGGTTTCGTCTTTCTGGCCGAACCGGATGGAAAAAACAGTTCCGCTTCCCATGGCAAGGCCCAGCAGGATAGATGTTAAGAACGTCATCAGTGAAAATGCCGAACCCACCGCTGCGAGGGCGTCTGCCCCGAGAAACCGCCCGACGATCAGTGTATCCGCAATATTATAGCACTGCTGCAGCAGATCGCCGAGTATCATAGGAATGGCAAAGCGCAGCATCGTTTTCATGACAGGACCATGTGTCAGTTCATTTTCCATTTTAAATCCACAGCTTTCTTTTCGTAAGTTTATAATTAACATTCGTAATATATGATAAATCCCAACTGATAGAATGTCAATATTGACTCTTAATTTTGACGCATAGTATAATTGCAGATAAGGAAGAGCCATGAAGCAAAAAGGAGGTATTTCCCATGTTTATGGACGGACTGGATGATCTGGACCAGAAGATCGTGAATCTGCTGATCCAGAATGCAAGGATGTCGTATTCGGAGATCGGGCAGCAGGTCGGGATCTCACGGGTGGCTGTAAAAATGCGCGTGCAGGCGCTTGAGCAGAAGGGCATTATTGAGGAATATACGACCATTATTAATCCGCAGAAGATCAGTGGCGCGGTCTCCTGCTATTTTGAGATAGAGACAAAGCCCGATACACTGGCGGAAGTGGCGGGAATTCTGGAGAAGAACGATACGGTCACACAGATTTACCGCGTGACCGGAAAGAGCAGGCTGCATGTCCATGCAGTTGCCTCCTCCAACGAGGAGATGGAAGATCTGATCTGTAATACAATGGACAAACTGCCGGGAGTGGTCGAGTGTACATGTAATACGATCTTGTCAAGAATCAAGGATATTAAAGGACTGAGACTGTGACGGAGCGGGCAGATGAGGACAGAGTTAATGAACAGTTCAAAAGACATGAGTATAATTATTTTTAGTTTTACCGGAACAGGAACGGAATTGAACAGACGGTTATGTGAAAAATTGAAACAGAATTTTCATATAGAAAGAGAATCAAACGCGTGTATCGGCTATGCGCCGGAAAAATATGCAGGGGAGGGAATCCTGCCTCTTCCTGCTGATAAAGCAGCCCTGATCGGAAGCAGATGGGGGCAGTCAGCGTATGTTTTTATCGGGGCAGCGGGGATTGCCGTCCGGTATATCGCTCCGTGGGTGAAAGATAAATACACAGATTCCCCGGTGTTGGTGATTGATGAAAAAGGACAGTATGTAATTCCGCTGCTTTCCGGTCATGTGGGGGGCGCGGCTGCTCTGGCGGATGAAGTCGCGGATATGATCGGAGCAGTTCCGGTTCACACTACGGCCACAGATGTGCAGGGAAAATTTGCCGTAGATGTGTTCGCCAGAAAGAATGGGTTGATAATTACAGACCGGGAGGCGGTCAAGAAAATATCGGCAGGATTACTGAATGGAGAAAAGGCTGCATTATATATAGAAGATTCGTCTGTAAGTATCACAGGGACGCCTCCGGAAGAAGTCGTTCTTTGTGAGTCTTTAGAAGAGACGGAACAGTATTCTTATCAAGTTATGATAGCAGGAAGTTCAGAACAACCTGTGCAGGACAGGAAAAACGAAGTACAGAAACCAAAACGGGAAGGCTGTTCACTGCTGCTTGTGCCCCGGAACATTGCGGCCGGAATCGGATGCAGGAAAGGGATAGAAGAAGCTGCTCTGGAAAAAGGTTTTTTGGAAATCCTTGCTGCGAACGGGCTGGATATCAGGCAGGTGAAAAGCATAGCCAGCATAGATTTGAAGAAAGACGAGCCAGCTCTTCTGTATCTCTGTGGAAAGTACCATATCCCGTTTAAAACATACACGGCGGAAGAGCTGAGCAGCATATCAGGTGTTACGGCAGCATCAGATTTTGTGAAGAAGATAACAGGAGTGGATAATGTGTGTGAACGGGCCGCAAGGCTTAGCTGTGTCTCCGGAAGTTTGATACAGGGGAAATGCATACGGGAGGGAATGACAGCGGCGCTTGTGAAGTGCCCGTTGGAGATTACTTTTTAATCTATGAAAATAATATCAATTCCAGTAGTTCAGAGGAGCAGGGTAAATCCCGCTCCTTTGATGAAACTATAAACTTGTAATTTCATTAGCAGTATGTTAGATTTGTTTTATCTTAAGCGGCAGGCGTTTCGCCGGATCTTATGCCGCCAGAGATTCTGGTAGTTCTTTGCCTCGCACATTTCGGGGGCGAAAATCAACCGCTTGTAACTGTTGGATACATTCGTTATAATGAAGAAAGGAAGAAGTCTATGAAAAATGAACTTGCCGGAGATCTTGCTCTGGCGGAAGGAAAAAGCCAGTATGATACATACTGTAAACGGATTCTGGCAA
This sequence comes from uncultured Lachnoclostridium sp., assembly GCA_946499505.1. GTDB lineage: Bacteria > Bacillota > Clostridia > Lachnospirales > Lachnospiraceae > Mediterraneibacter. Next base: position 8,115 of record CAMMSL010000045.1, on the reverse strand, counting down.
ACAAGATAATTCTCGCATGGATACTGAAATATGCTGCTGAGGAATTTAAAGATATGTCGATAAGTCAGATTAAGACCTGTATCGGTAGTGATATCCACATATCAGAAGTCAGTGTCCTGCCCGGCAGAACGAACCTGCGTGAGCCGGAAAAAATCACAGGGGAAGCCGAAGAGGATTCAGTGCCGGGAGAAGGAGAGCTTTGTTATGATATCCGGTTTTCTGTATATTATGCACGACAGAAAGAAAGGATTAAACTGATCATTAATGTGGAAGCTCAGAAGGAATTCCGTCCGGGATATTCGATTACAACGCGAGGAATATTTTACGGGGCGCGGATGATTTCTGCGCAGAAGGGAATCGAATTTATCGGAAGAGATTACGATAATATCCGAAAGGTGTACAGTATATGGATCTGTATGAATGCGCCGGACTATATCGGAAATGCTGTGTCCGAATACAGTATTTGTAAAAAGGACAGGGTTCCGGGAATACCGGATGAGAAAAAGGCATATGACAAGTTGACGGTCGTTATGATCTGTCTGAACCCTGATTCGAAAAAAGGAAACCGGCTGACGAAGATGCTGGGCGTTCTGCTGGCACCGGGAATCAAGGCGAACGCTAAGATACATCAGTTGGAGCATGAATTTGATATACCGATGGAAAGTGGTATGGGAGAGGAGTTGAATCAGATGTGCAATTTGAGTGATTATGTGGAAGAAATTGGAATAAAGAAAGGAATAGAGCAGGGCAGGGAACAGCTTCTCACCCAGCTTGTAATGAAAAAATATGAAAAGGGCAGGTCAATTGCCGAGATTGCAGATGCTCTTGAAGAGAGTGAAGACACAATCTGTAAAATAATAGAAAATATGAAAAAGGGATAAAGAAATTAAACCAGCCGGCGGATGCGCAATCCACCGGCTGGTTTTTGAAGGTTGTTAAGAATGTATGTATAATATTGGCTTAATTAAGCCCTTAGTCATGCTGCGACTGCAGCGCGTCGTATCCAGTTTCCTTGGTACGGATCTTCATAGCGCTTCTGATCTCGTAGCTGAAGATCTTGCCGTCGCCCACATCACCAGTGAAAGCGGCTTCCCGAATGGTTTCGATGACTTTCTTCTCCCATTCCTCGGATGATACGACAATTTCGAATTTGACCTTTGGCTGAAGTACAATATCAACCTCGGATCCTCTGACTACTTCTTTATATCCTCTCTGGACACCGCATCCCATTACCTGAGATACGGTGATACCGTTGACGTCTATCTGATTGAGGGCGTCTTTAACGTCCTCGAACATTTCTTCTCTGACGATTGCTTCTACTTTAATTAACATAATATGCTCCTCCTATCCTTTCATTATTATACAGCATGCCTCGATTTAGTCGAAACCGTTGAAGGACGGATAAGCCTGCTCGCCGTGCTGTGTGACATCAAGTCCGAGAGCTTCCTCTTTCTCATCGACACGAAGTTTCGTAAAGATACGGATAATGCCGATGCAGATCAGGGAACCGACAACTGCCACAGCGATTGTTACGAGAATACTGATGATCTGAGCAACGAAAAGTCTTGTTTCACCGAATACAAGGCCGTCCCACTGAGCAACGGAGTTGATAGAACTCTGTCCGAACAGTCCGGTTGCAATACCTCCCCAGATACCGCCGATGCCATGGCATCCGAATGCGTCAAGGGCGTCATCGATTTTCAGTTTGTGCTTGATGATATTCATCATAAAGTAGCAGATCGGGCTTACAAGAGCGCCGATGATAAAGGATGCCCAGATCGGAACAAAACCTGCGCCCGGTGTGATTGCCACCAGTCCGACTACCAGACCGGTAGAAGCACCTACAAGTGTCGGTTTTCCGTCTTTGACCGTATCGATCAGCATCCATGAAAGAAGTGCTGTTGCAGCGGAAATAGATGTTGTCATAAATGCATGTGCTGCAAGTCCGTCTGCTGCAAGTGCGCTTCCTGCGTTGAACCCGTACCAGCCAAACCACAGAAGAGCGGCTCCGAGAACAACGAAAGGAATATTGTGAATGCGGTAAGAAGTCTTCTCATAGCCGCGTCTTCTGCCGAGATAAATGGCAAGTACAAGTGCGCTCACACCGGAACTGATATGTACGACGTTTCCGCCGGCAAAGTCAACAGAACCGATGGATGCAAGGAATCCGCCCTGTCCCCATACCATATGAGCCATCGGATAATATACGATGACAGACCAGAGGGCGATAAAAGCAAACAGTGCCTTAAATTTCATTCTTCCCACAACTGCGCCGGTAATAAGCGCCGGTGTGATCATTGCAAACATCATCTGGAATGCTGCATAGACGAGATGCGGTATGCTGTCAGAGTACGGACCTGCATCCCAGCCCACGCCGTTTAATCCAAGCCATTCAAAACTTCCGATTACTCCGCCGTGATCGCTTCCAAATGAAAGTGAATATCCGAAAAGTGTCCACATAAATACGGACAGTCCCATGATAGCAACGCAGGCCATCATTGTGTTTACTACATTTTTTCTTCTGACAAGTCCCCCGTAGAAGAAAGCCAGTCCCGGCGTCATGATAAACACGAGCGCCGCGCAGATCATTATAAATCCTGTGTTTCCTGTGTCCATAGAAATACCTCCCGTTTCCTGTAGAGCTAACAGATTTTCATGATTCCCCGGGTACTTTGTCACAAAAAAGAGTTAAACTGCTTTTTAAAAAAGAAAAGACGCCTGATCGGTGAGGGCGTTCCATTCGCCTCAACATCAGACGTCTTTGTCTTTATGGGGCATAGTCTAGCAGAATGAAAAAGAAAAATCAAGCGAAAAACGAAAAAAATAAATATTTTGTTAAATATTTAGGAAAAATCTGATAAATTATTTTGATTATCAGCTAATTTTACAAAATCACGTTCCCATGATAAAATACAAAAGAATTTTTATTTGACGACTGGATATGGAGACAGAGTATGAACACAGACAGAATGAATCCTGCGATCCTGATCTTCGCAGGCACGACTGAAGGCAGGAAACTGGCAGAATATGCATCCCTACATTCTATCAAATGTTATGTAAGTGTGGCCACGGATTACGGAAAAAGCCTGATCGAGCACCTTGAGAATATTACGATCCTTACCGGGCGGATGGATGAGAAAGAGATGGAGCATTTTATAGAAGAAAATGATATCCGACTGGTCATAGATGCCACCCATCCTTTTGCACGTGAGGTGACGGAGAATATCAGATCAGCCTGTGAAAAAGCCCGGACACACTCGGAAAAAGTCCTCTATGTGCGCTGCGTAAGACCGTTTGAAAACAGGTCTTCGGATGAACAGATCATATATACAGGTTCTGTGCAGGAGGCAGTAGAGTATCTGAAAAAAACGACAGGAAACATCCTGATCGCGACAGGCAGTAAGGAACTGCATCTGTACACGGAAATCGATAATTACAGGGAGCGCTGTTTCGCAAGAGTGCTGTCTACAGAACCTGCTGTAAGGGAGAGTGTGCGTCTAGGCTTTGAGGGGAGCCATCTGTTCGCTATGCAGGGACCGTTTGCGAGGGATCTGAACCTCGCCCTGCTGCGTCAGACGAAGGCGTCCTACTTTGTCACAAAAGAGACCGGGAAAGCCGGCGGATTCGAGGAGAAGGCTGAGGCGGCGGAAATGGCCGGCGCTGTGTTAGTAGTGATCGGCAGACCAAAGGAGATCGGTGAGAGCGTGGAGAATGTAAAGAAAATGATTCGAATGTATTAAAGAAGGAGCTGAGGATTATGGACGAGAGCAGAATGCAGAGAAGGTATCACTCGCTGGAAGAAATGATACAAGATAATTATGGAAGTTCTGTATTTATTATAAGAACAGACAGCGTTCGGGGCGGCGATATCAACAATGCTTACAGAATGAGCCTTTCCGACGGAACATATCTCTTTGTGAAAACGAATTCCGTCAATAACCTGAACTTCTTCCTGACAGAATCCGGAGGGCTGGGAGCTCTTCGCTCTTTGAATAAGGTTGGGGTGCCGGAAGTTCTGGGAATAGGAACTGATAAACAGAGGGACATTTCATTCCTTGCGCTTGAATATATAGAAGGTTCTCCCCGTACGCCTTCCTACTGGGAGAAGTTTGGCCATCAGCTTGCCGAACTTCACAGGGCAGAGTGCCTTTCTTATGTGGATTCTGAAAGAAGCGAAGCAAGATTCGGATTTTACGAGGACAATTATATCGGCGCTACTCCCCAGAAAAATCAGCCTAAAAAGAACTGGATTGATTTTTACCGCGAATGCCGGCTCCTTCCGCAGATCACCATGGCAGAGAAATACTTCGATATTACTGTGAAGAAAAAAGCAGACTGGCTGCTGGATCATCTTGATCTGTATCTGAGGGAGCCCGGATTTCCCTCTCTGCTCCACGGAGACCTGTGGAGCGGTAATATGATGTGCGGGAAGGGAGGCGTGCCCTGGATCATAGACCCGGCAGCCTATGTGGGAGATTTTGAGGCGGATCTGGCCATGACACAGCTCTTTGGAAGTCTGCCGGAGAGATTTTATGCGGCATATAATGAAGTAAATCCGGTCGACAAGGCGGGATATGCACAGAGGAAAAATCTGTATCATCTTTATCAGCTTCTGAATCATCTGAACTTATTCGGAAGTATGTATCTTGGGAGTGTCGTGGACATTATAAATATGTATGCCGGAGTCTGACAAAGGACAGCTCCGGAAGATTGAGGAGAGAGAAATATGAGACTGTTTATTGCGATACGACTTTCAGACGAAATGAAGAAAGCGCTGATCAACTGCATGCATGACCTGAAGAAGCAGGGCGTGGAGGGAAACTATGTTCCGGCGCAAAATCTGCATATGACGCTTGCCTTTATCGGTGAATACGATGATCCGGAAAAAGTAAAGAAAGTGTTCAAAAAGGTACCTATGCCGGAATTCAGGCTCAGTTTATCGGAGAAAGGAAATTTCGGCAATATCCTCTGGGCAGGCGTGAAAGGCAATCAGAAGCTGAAAGCCTATGTAAAGGAATTGAGAGCCGCATTGGATGAAGAAGGCATCCCATATGACAGAAGCAGTTTTGTTCCACATATTACACTGATCCGGAAAGTGTCTGCCAGGAAACCGTATCAGGTCCGTCTGGGGAAAGCGGTCATGACTGTAAAGAGGGCTTCCCTTATGAAGTCGGAGCATAAGAATGGAAAAATGGTATATCAGGAGCTTTGAACTAACAGGAAAAACTCCTTGCAATGCATATTTATCTGTGATATACTACGAATGTTGCAAAAAAACACGTATGCGGATTTCTCTGACGGTGCCAAAACCGGATAACGGGACGGTCTCAGGGAACAAAACATGCGGAAGATCAAAAACCAAATGGAGGAAAGAAACATGAGTGTTATTTCAATGAAACAGCTTTTAGAAGCAGGTGTTCATTTCGGACACCAGACAAGAAGATGGAACCCGAAGATGGCTCCGTACATCTACACAGAGAGAAACGGTATCTATATCATTGACCTGCAGAAGTCTGTAGGAATGGTGGATGACGCATATAACGCCGTTTCTGACATCGCTGCAGAGGGCGGCACGATCCTTTTCGTAGGAACAAAGAAGCAGGCTCAGGATGCGATCAAGACAGAGGCAGAGCGCTGCGGTATGTTCTATGTAAACGAGAGATGGCTGGGCGGTATGCTCACAAACTTCAAGACGATCCAGAGCCGTGTAAAACGTCTGAAAGAGATCGAGGCTATGTCAGAGGACGGAACATTCGACGTACTTCCGAAGAAAGAAGTTATCGCACTGAAAAAAGAGTGGGCTAAACTTGAGAAGAACCTCGGCGGTATCAAAGAGATGAAGAGACTGCCGGATGCAATCTTCGTAGTTGACCCGAAAAAAGAGAGAATCTGCGTACAGGAAGCACACACACTGGGAATCACACTGATCGGTATCTGTGATACAAACTGTGATCCGGAAGAGCTTGACTACGTGATCCCGGGTAACGATGACGCTATCAGAGCAGTGAAACTGATCGTTTCCAAGATGGCTGACGCTGTTATCGAGGCAAACCAGGGAGCAGCTGCTGAAGCAGAGGAAGAATACTATGAAGTAGAGGCTGCTGAGGAAGCAGAAGAGGCAGTAGAAGAGTAATATCTTGATTTAATGGAGGAATTTATCATGGCAATCACAGCAGGAATGGTAAAAGAATTAAGAGAAATGACAGGCGCAGGAATGATGGACTGCAAGAAAGCCCTTACAGAGACAAACGGCGATATGGACGCAGCTGTTGAGTTCCTCAGAAAGAACGGACAGGCAAAGGCTGAGAAGAAAGCCGGAAGAATCGCAGCAGAGGGTATTGTAAAGACTGTTGTAAGAGACGACAAGGTTGCAGCTATCGTTGAGGTTAACTCTGAGACAGACTTCGTTGCAAAGAACGATGAGTTCCAGGGATTTGTAGATACAGTTGTAAATCAGGTTGCAGACAGCAATCCGGCTGACATGGACGCTTTCATGGCAGAGGCATGGGCAGCAGATACATCCAAGACTGTAAAAGACGCTCTTGTAGAGAAGATCGCAGTTATCGGAGAGAACCTGAACATCAGAAGATTCGAGAGAGTAGAGGCTGAGAATGGATGCGTTGTATCCTACATCCACGGCGGCGGACGTATCGGCGTTCTCGTAGTTGCTGATACAGACGTAGTAAATGATGAGATCAAGACATGCCTGAAGAACGTAGCTATGCAGATTGCAGCTATGTCTCCGAAATACGTATCCCGTGATGAGGTATCTCAGGAGTACATGGATCATGAGAAAGAGATTCTTCTTGCTCAGGCTAAGAAAGAGAACCCGGAGAAACCGGATAACATCATTGAGAAGATGATCATCGGACGTCTCAACAAAGAGATGAAAGAAATCTGCCTGCTTGATCAGGTATATGTACAGGACAGCGATCTGACTGTTGCAAAATATGTTGATAAAGTAGCAAAAGAGAACAACGCAAAAGTAACAGTTACGAAGTTCGTACGCTACGAGACAGGCGAAGGAATCGAGAAGAAAGAAGAGAACTTCGCAGAGGAAGTAGCAAAACAGATGGGAATGTAATTTCCTAAAACCAAAGGTGCGTAAAGCCCTTGAAAATCCCGTAAAACGGGCGTTTTCAAGGGCTTTTTTACGTTCTGGAGCGAATCCGTAAAGTATCATAAACTATCGTATTTTACGGGCGAATTTGGGGGATTTTTGGGGGAAGAGTTGGGGGAAGGCTATCCCCCAAATGCCATGTGAAACTTCGCCTCTTTCTTCTGAAATGAACAGGAGAAGTTTGCGTGTCGTTTCTTTTTGGGGGATAACGCTATCCCCCAAATTTGAACGTGAGTGAGTGTATCTTCCCCCAAATTATCATAAGTTATCAGCAGAAGAAACAGGCAAACTCTGTTTATGAATAAGTGAATATGGAGAGATTTTGCAAAAGGCCGTTTGTTCTTTATAGTAGAGAGCAGGCGGCTTTTTTGCCTTCTATAAATATATGGCTTTTGCCAGATTTAAAGAAAGAGAGGAAATGTCAATGAAGAATGACGACAACAAGATCAAAGATGTAAGAAACACTGTAAATCTGATTTCCGGGGCCTATACACTTCCCTTGATCGAAAAACTGTTTCCCAATAGCCAGAAAATCTCGGATATGGACGATATTTATTTTGCCATAGCTGCGTTGGTTGATACCGGCAGAATCAGCGAGGCGTTTCATATGATAAGAGGCTTGTTTGGAATTGCCGGTATGGAATATCCGCAGGAGATTGCACAGTTGGAAAAATCGGAAGAACTGCAGGAATCTTTCGCGTCAGAATTTATTTTTGATTTTTATGACGTGATTGAGGATAAGAGGTTAGAAACAGAAGAGGAGAAAATTCCCGTTTAGTAAGCGGGAATCATACATAGCCACAATTCTTTATAGCATAGAGATAATCTGTTTTTAGGAAGGTTTGATGAGAATATATTTCATAATTATGGAAGTGGTATATTGATTGATGAAAAAAGATACTTTATAATTATTTTAGGATAGAGATTAGAATATTCAACAGAATATTTTGTCTCCTAGTGTGCCGGGGACGGGAAATGAGGAATATCTGATGTTT
>CAMMSL010000044.1 GCA_946499505.1 uncultured Lachnoclostridium sp. | reverse complement strand
AGCAGAGGACTGAAAATCCTCGTGTCGCTGGTTCGATTCCGGCTCTGGGCATTTTCTCTGCAAGAAATCAACGCATAGCAGGGAACATAATTGAATAAGGGCGTGTAGCTCAGGTGGTAGAGCACTTGACTTTTAATCAAGTTGTCCGGGGTTCGAATCCCCGCACGCTCAGTAAAATTAAACCGAGGAAATTATTCCCCGGTTATTTTTTATATGTATGAATTAAATTTGTAGTAATTACTGCACATATGAAAATATAGTAAAAGAGCGATAAAAAAGCCGGTGAATACCCGGCTGAGAAAAGAGGAAATATATATGAAAAAGCATTACTGCTTTGATTGTCTATAATATAACCTTGAAATGTGAGAAATATGTGTTGAATCTATAAAAAGCATGTAAAAAATGATAAAATATAGAGGATCTGCAGTGAATATACAGGTAAGGCTTATTTAATGCATACAAAGGGAAAATCGCAGTATGGAATACTTATATGATAAACTGAAAAAACTGGAAAATTCGGACGTTTACGGCTTTCATATGCCGGGACACAAGCGCAACGGCTCACTTACCGGAGCTGATCTGCCTTACGGTATTGATATTACAGAAATTGACGGATTCGATGATCTTCATCATGCCGAGGGGATACTAAAAGAGGCACAGAAACGCGCGGCAGTAGTCTGGCATGCTGATGAGAGCCATTATCTGATCAATGGAAGCACGGTGGGGCTTATCAGTGCTGTATTGGGCTGTACGCACCGCGGAGACAGAATACTGATGGCGCGTAACTGTCATAAGTCTGTCTATAATGCTGTATTTCTGAACGAGCTGCATCCTGTGTATCTCTATCCTCAGCTGCTCTCTTCAGGGAAGAGAGTACAGGGCGATCTGAACGGTCCTGTTACGGAATCACAGGTAGAGCAGGCGCTTGAGAAAAATCCGGATATAAGGGCTGTAGTTATTACGTCTCCTACATATGACGGTGTTGTATCAGATGTCCGGGCGATTGCAGAGTGTGTGCACAGGAAGGGCATTCCGCTGATTCTGGACGAGGCACACGGGGCACATTTCGGATTCCATCCGTACTTTCCGAAAAACGGAAATGATCTGGGAGCAGACATAGTGATCCATAGTCTGCACAAGACGCTCCCATCGCTTACACAGACTGCCCTTCTGCATATGAACGGATCTATCGCAGATAGAGACAAGGTACATATGTATCTTGATATACTGCAGTCCAGCAGCCCGTCCTACGTACTTATGGCATCGATAGACGAGTGCGTGCGCTTAATGGAAAAGAAAAGTAAAGAGATATTTTCCGGATACGTAGACATGCTGCAGGAGACGCGGAATCAATTAAGGGATTTGGAACATCTGAGAGTATGGGAGAGTCCAGTTTATGACCGCTCGAAAATACTGATATCTGCTGCGGATAGTACAATGGAAAAATGGGAAACTAAAAAATATACTGGAAAACAATTATACGAACAATTAAGAGAAAAATATTTCTTGCAATTGGAAATGGCAACCCCAAATTATGTAATTGCCATGACTGCGCCGGGAGATACAAAATTCGGTATGCGCAGGCTTGTAAGTGCATTACAAGAAATTGACTCTAAACTTGCAAAAAATAAAGAAAATGAATTATTCTATGCAAAATTTGGAAATGATAGAAAAAATTTACATGAGAATGAGCAGATATATTCGAGCGGGGAAATTAATAAGTTTCGAAATAAAAGAAAAAGAGTCCTGATTAATGCTTGCTCCGGCTGTATTTCCACAGAGTATGCATATATTTATCCCCCGGGTATTCCTCTGATCGTGCCGGGTGAACGGATATCGGAAAAGACAATGAGGCAGCTTACAGAATATCAGGAAACAGGGTTTGATATTCGGGGAATACATGAAGCAGGGAGCATCGAGGTACTGGATAATGGGTAAGATTTATTATGTAATGGGCAAAAGCTCTTCAGGAAAAGATACGATATATAAGAAGCTGTTGGCAAGGCATCCGGAATTTTACACAATAGTTCCCTATACAACACGGCCGATCCGTGAAGGGGAGCATAACGGAGTGGAATATTATTTTGTGGATGAGAGACGTTTACGGGAGATGCAGGCGGCCGGCCAGGTGATAGAAGTTCGATCTTATGATACAAAATGCGGGATCTGGACATATTTTACGGCGGACGACGGACAGATCGATCTGGAACAATATGATTATCTTGTGATCGGAACGCTGGTCTCCTATGAAGCAATGAAGAATTATTTCGGAAAGAATGCACTTGTACCGATTTACATTGAGGTCGAAGACGGGGAGCGCCTGACCCGCGCTCTGGAGAGGGAAAAAGAGCAGCATGTCCCCAAATATGCTGAGATGTGCAGACGTTTTCTGGCGGACGAGGAAGATTTCTCAGAAGAAAATCTCCGGCGCGCGGAGATCGCACACAGGTTTGAAAATGAAGATCTTTCCAAATGTCTGACAGAAATTGAAAATTATATTGGACTATAACTTCATTTGAGAATGTGTTATACTTATTAAGTAAATTTGTGAAAAAATAATATACGGCAGGTGATAAGATGAGTGGTTTCAAAGATGTGGTCGGCCACAAAAATATAATTAAATATATACAGAATGCAGTAACGGCAGACGCAGTCTCTCATGCATACATCCTGAATGGAGAGAGAGGATCCGGCAAGAAGCTGCTCGCAAATCTCTTTGCCATGAGTATGCAGTGCCAGAATCGGGCTGAGGACGGTGATGCCTGCGGAAAATGCCAGTCATGCAGGCAGGCGATGAGCGGCAACCATCCGGATATTATCCGGGTGACCCATGAAAAGCCGAATACGATCAGTGTGGACGATATCCGTGTACAGGTGAATGATGATATCGTGATCAGACCTTACAGCAGCAAGTATAAGATTTATATTATCGCAGATGCAGACATGATGACCGTGCAGGCTCAGAATGCGCTTCTTAAGACGATCGAGGAGCCGCCGGAGTATGCAGTGATCATGCTGCTTACGGAGAATGCCGAAGTGCTCCTTCCGACGATTCGGTCAAGGTGCGTCATGATGAAGCTTCGCAATATTAAAGACCAGCTTGTGAAGAAATATCTGATGGAGCAGCTTGAGGTGCCGGACTATAAAGCTGACGTATGTGTGGCATTTGCACAGGGAAATATGGGCAAGGCGATCATGTTGGCCCATTCTGAATATTTCAACGAGATCAAGGAGGAGGCAGTCCACCTCCTCAGGAATATTGATGAGATGACAGTCCCGGAGCTCACAGAAGCGGTAAAAAGGTGCATGACATATAAGCTGGAGATCAATGATTATCTTGATATCATTGCAATCTGGTACAGGGATGTACTTATATACAAAGCGACAAAGAGCGTGGACAGAGTCGTATTTTCCGATCAGATGAAATATATCAAAGAGCGTGCGAGAAAGAGTTCTTATGAGGGAATAGAGAACATATTGGATGCGTTGGAAAAGGCAAAGGCAAGAATGAAAGCCAATGTCAATTTTGAGCTGGTGATGGAACTGCTTTTGCTGACAATAAAGGAGAATTGACAGGATGACAAAAGTAATTGGAGTCAGATTCCGGACAGCGGGAAAGATTTATTTCTTTGCTCCGGGAAAATTTGAGATAAAGCGGGGAGACAATGTTATTGTTGAGACTGCCCGCGGTGTAGAGTTTGGCAGGGTCGTAAGCGGTCCGAAGGACGTGAAAGACGAGGAAGTGGTACAGCCGCTGAAATCGGTGATAAGGATGGCATCCGATCAGGACAGGAGAACGGTCGAGAAAAACAAGCAGAAAGAAAAAGAGGCGTTTAAGATCTGCCTCGAAAAAATCCGGAAACATAATCTGGAGATGAAATTGATCGATGTCGAGTATACTTTTGATGGTAATAAGATATTATTTTATTTCACGGCTGACGGAAGAATCGATTTCCGCGAGCTCGTAAAGGATCTTGCGGCAGTATTCCGGACAAGGATCGAACTTCGTCAGATCGGTGTGAGGGACGAGACTAAGATACGCGGCGGCATAGGAATCTGTGGACGTCCGCTGTGCTGCAGCACATATCTGACAGAATTTTCGGCAGTATCGATCAAGATGGCAAAGGAACAGAATCTTTCCCTGAATCCGACGAAAATATCAGGTGTATGTGGAAGGCTTATGTGCTGTCTTACAAACGAGGAAGAGACATATGAGGTGCTGAACAGCCAGCTTCCATCGGTCGGCGATACTGTTACAACAAAGGATGGACTGACAGGTACAGTGCAGTCCCTGAGTGTTCTGCGCAAGCTGGTGAAAGTCGTGGTCAATCTTGACAACGATGAGAAAGAAATCCGGGAGTATCCGGCAGATGAGCTGAAGTTTAAGCCGCGTAAGAAAAAGAAAAAAGTCTCTAAAGAAGAGATGAAGAAACTGGCGTCGCTGGAAAAGGGACAAGGAGCGTCAAAATTAGATGACAAATAGCAGAAGAACAGAGCTGTTAAAGCCGGGAGAACGTCTGGACGACCTGCAGATCGGAGGACTTGAGCTGATCCAGAATCCTTCAGGATTCTGCTTTGGCGTAGACGCCGTCTTTCTTTCAGACTTCGTAAAAGTAAAACCGGGGGAGACAGTGCTCGATCTGGGGACAGGAAACGGGATTATCCCGATCCTGTTATCCGCTAAGACCAGCGGGAAAAGATTTACCGGACTCGAGATTCAGGAAAACACGGCAGATATGGCAAGGCGGAGCGTGATATACAATCATCTGGAAGGCAGGGTCGATATTGTGACCGGAGATATCAAAGAGGCGGCGGAGATATTTAAGCCGGCCTTTTTTGATGTCATCACAACAAATCCCCCCTATATGCTTTCGCAGCACGGACTGCGCAATCCAGATGATGCAAAAGCTATTGCCAGACATGAGGTCCTCTGCACATTGGATGATATCCTGCGGGAGAGCATGAGGCTTCTGCAGGATAAGGGAAGATTCTATATGGTCCACAGACCCTTCCGTCTGACAGAGATCATGATCAAGATGAATCATTATAAGATAGAACCCAAACGGATACAATTTATCCATCCGTATATTGACAAGGAACCGGTGCTGGTCCTGATCGAGGGGGTACGGGGAGCAAGGCCGAGGGTAACCGTGGAACCGCCGATCATTATATACGGAGGATCCGGACAGAAAAATGAATGACAACGGGATACCGGCAGACAGCGTGCTGGTTTGAGATAAGAGAAAAGGAGAAGATCATGTCAGGAACTTTATATCTGTGTGCGACTCCCATCGGGAATCTTGAAGATATGACATTTCGGGCAGTGCGCATACTGCAGGAAGTTGATCTGATCGCGGCGGAGGATACGCGCAACAGTGTGAAACTTCTGAATCATTTTGATATCCATACACCGATGACCAGCTACCATGAGTACAATAAATATGACAAAGGACGTAAATTAGTAGATAAAATGCTTGAGGGCAGCAGCATCGCGCTGATCACGGATGCAGGAACCCCCGGAATATCCGACCCGGGCGAAGAACTGGTCCGTATGTGCCATGATGCCGGAATCTGTGTTACGGCGGTACCGGGACCGGCAGCGTGTATTACGGCACTTACCGTATCGGGGCTTCCGACACGGAGATTTGCATTTGAAGCTTTCCTTCCGACAGATAAGAAAGAACGGGAAAATGTACTCCTTACATTGGAGAAGGAGCAACGGACGATCGTATTATACGAAGCGCCTCATAGACTGGTGAAGACGTTGAAACTGCTTGCGGAACGCCTGGGCGTAGAACGGCAGATGAGCGTGTGCCGCGAACTGACAAAGCGCCATGAGACTGTGTACCGTGCAACACTTTCAGAAGCCGCGACATATTATGAGACTCATGAACCGAAAGGCGAGTGCGTTCTTGTGATAGAAGGGCTGAGCCGTGAGGCGATCGAACAGGAAGAAAAAGAGAAGTGGTCGGATATGAGTATCGAAGACCATATGGAATTTTATCTTGCCCGGGGATTGGAACGGAAAGAAGCTATGAAGAGAACGGCGAAAGATCGTGGAGTACCCAAAAGAGAAATTTATAATTATCTTGAGAAAGAAAAAAATTGATTAATCAAAAATATAATTGTACATATTTGGGGCAAAAAATAGCAGACACCAGGAATTTACCTGATGTCTGTTATTTTTCCGTCTTTCATAAATACGACTTTCTTATTTAAGCTGACAGCCTCCTGATAATCATTTGTCACATAGAGGACAGTAATGTGCAGCTCTTCATTGATCTTAAGTATATCGCCGAGCATCTCCATGCGCCGTGCATCATCCTGCCGTGCAAAGTCTTCATCTACAAGAAGTACTTTCGGCTGGCAGACGACAGCACGTCCGAGCGCCACCCGCTGTTTGTCCGTGTCAGAAAGTGATTTGATCTTTTTGTCCAGAACGTCTGTGAGACCGAAAAAATCAGCTGCCGCTTTTACCCGGCTGTCGATCACGGTTCTCGGAAGATCTCTGAGTCGCAGACCGAGTGCCATATTGTCATATGCATTAAAATGGCGGTACAGGGTGTAATTCTGAAATGCCATTGCAAGGCGCCGGTCACGGGGCAGGATATCATTGAGCAGATCTTTGCCAAGCCAGATCTCGCCGGAAGTAATATCCTCCAGACCGCCGATCATGCGCAGGATCGTAGATTTTCCGCAGCCGCTCGGCCCGTGAAAGATAACAAACTCGCCGTCTTCTATATGAAGGCTGACGTCATTTACGGAGACGAATCCGTTTGGGTAAGTTTTAGTCAAGTGCTCTAATGTCACGCTCGCCATAAGGAAACCTCCACATCTTTATTGATTATAACGCAGAAAAACTTCGTATTCTGTTAACCTGTAAAGACATTTTAGCACAAAGGAAAGACTCCTACAATCCCAAAGGCAGAAGAAGATCTGTAAGGAATACACTTGCCGCGAGTCCGGCGAATGTAGCGAGCAGCGCACCGGCCAGTGTGTAACGGGAATGTTTGACTCCGGCAGTCATGAAATAGACACTCATTGTATAAAAGATTGTTTCTGTGCAGCAGAGGGAAATGGATGCGATCAGACCGATACGGGAGTCTGTTCCGAATTCTTTAAAAATGTCCAGTAAAAGACCGGTTGCGGCGGAGGACGAGAACATTTTTACCACAGTGAGAGGCACAAGTTCCCCGGGAAAACCGATCATATCGGAAAATTGTCCGATCACATCTGCTGTAAAGTCAAGAAATCCCGATGCGCGCAGAATTCCTACGGCGGCCATCAGGCCGATCAGCGTGGGCATGAGGCGGATTACTGTGAGAAAACCGCTTTTCGCTCCCTTGATAAAAGATTCGTATACATTGACTCCGTTCATCACCCCATAGACAACAATACTCAGGACGATAAAAGGAACAAGATAGTCAGAGATATACATTAAAATATTCATAGATGCCTCCGTGGCAGAAAGTGTACTCTTTAACTATATGCACCATTGCTGTGGAATATCGCCGGCCAACAAATCATAAGATGCAGTAAAGACTGTTCCGCAGAGGTTCATATGCTGCATATTGCGATTTCTTACATAAAATCCTTTTATCAAAATCAAAAGAAACATATAAATTACCTGATATTGGCAGCAGGCTTAACAAGTATGCTGTCATTGTCCGCGTGCGGAAGAGAGGAGACGGATGACCAGAATAAAAAATTTGAGGAATATACGCAAGAACTGTTCTGCAGCGAAGTATCGGCAAACACGATTAATCTGCATTATACACTGAAAAACCCGGAGGACTATGGCATTACCGGCAGTGAGGTTTCATTGGGCAGTTTTGAAAACGACACAGATATGATAAAGGCTTCTGCGGAAAATATGCGTCAGTCGCTTCAGAATTTTTCCTATGACGGACTGGATCTGCAGAACAGGATAACATTTGATATCCTGGAGTATCAGATAAAAACGATAGAACGCAATGCGGATTATATATTGTATGAGGAACCCCTGGGACTTGTAAGCGGCGTGCAGACACAGTTCCCGGTTGTTTTGTCAGAATACCGGTTCTATGACCGGCAGGATGTGGAGACATATCTTGAACTTTTAGAGATGACAGGAGATTATTTTGACAGCCTGATAAAATTTGAGAGAGAAAAGGCGGACGCAGGTCTGTTCATGGCAGATTATGCACTGGATACAGTACTTGAGCAGTGCAGGGCATTTCTGGATATGGGAGATGGCAATTATCTGTACTCGACTTTTGCAGATCGCATTAAAGATGTAAAAGAGTTGACAAAAGAAGAAATAAGTGACTATATTCAGGATAATGCACTCGCTGTAAGTGATCATATATTTCCGGCATATGAAAAACTGATTTCTGCTCTGGAGGAACTGCGTGGAACTGGTGAGAACGAAAAAGGGCTTGTATATCTGCCGGACGGCGCGGATTACTATGAACTGGTTGTCCGTCAGTCTACAGGGTCCGAGCGGTCAGTGGAAGAAATGGAAGACCTTACGCGGCGGCAGATGACAGATGACCTTGAAGCGATGGAACAGGTGCTGGGGATTACGACTGAAGAAGCGCAGGAGGCAGCAGCGTCCATGGCACAGGATTCCGCTGAACTCATATTAACAGAACTGAAGGATGGAATCGAGGCGGCATTTCCGGAGGCACCGGATACAGCTCTGGAAGTCAAATATGTGCCGGAAGAGATGGAAGAGCACTTAAGTCCGGCATTCTATATGATTCCGGCAATTGATAATACGGAAGATAATGTAATCTATATCAATCGCGCACATATGAACGACGACCTGACCTTATTTACGACACTGGCACATGAAGGATATCCGGGGCATCTGTATCAGACTGTCTATTACGAGAATACAGATCCGGACCCGATCCGCAGTGTGATGGATTTCGGCGGTTACGTAGAGGGATGGGCTACTTATGCAGAGATGGGAAGTTATTACCTGACCCCGCTGTCTAAAGAACAGGCTGTCCTGCTTCAGAAAAACAGTTCGATCATACTGGGACTTTATGCTCTGGCTGACATGGGAATCCATTATGAGGGCTGGAGTCGGATGGATACAGTTGCATTTTTCAGTAATTACGGTATCACGGATGCGGAGACGATCGAGCGTATCTATGAGCTTATCATCGGATCGCCGGGAAATTACCTGAAATATTATATCGGGTATGTGGAATTCCTCGAACTTAAGAAGGACTGGGCTGAGGAAAAGGGGACAGGATTTTCACAAAAAGAGTTTCATGAGGCTGTACTGAAAGTCGGACCTGCGCCATTTGACATTGTAGAAAAATACATGTGGGAGATGGGAGATTAGTATGCTGAACTATCTGTGGGCGGGAATGATTCTTGTCGGAATTATTTTCGGCGCGTTTAATGGAAAAATGGAGGATATTACAAACGCGGCCCTGGAATCATCACAAGAGGCCGTGACGCTGTGTATTACAATGATCGGAGTGATGGCATTCTGGACCGGTATCATGGAGATCGCTTCACGTGCCGGTATCATACAGATTGCAGCCCGCAAAATGCGCCCTTTGATCCGGTTCCTCTTTCCGAATCTGCCGGAGCAGCATAAAGCAGTGGAACATATCTGTACGAATTTTATTGCAAATTTTCTCGGACTCGGCTGGGCGGCTACGCCCGCCGGACTGAAAGCAATGGAAGAACTTGGTAAACTGGAAGAAGAAAGAAGAAATAAAAAGGTTTACGGATTGGCGAGAAAAAAGGGAATCGCCGGAAATGAAATGTGTACATTTCTTATTATAAATATTTCATCGCTGCAGCTTATTCCCGTCAATGTGATCGCATATCGGAGCCAGTATGGCAGCGTAAATCCGGCAGGAATCATCGGGGCAGGAATCGCGGCGACGGCAATCAGCACGGGAGTGGCGGTAGTGTTCTGCAAGATAATGGACAGACGGAGAAAAAATACTGGTAATCAAAAGAATTTCCTGTAGTCGCTGCTTATCCTGTAATGCTACAATAATATAAACACGAGATAGGGCTAAGGAGGATGAAAATAATGAAAATGAAGATAACGGTTCCCAATACTGATATAGAGATCCATCCGCTCGGTCTGGGTACGGTCAATGCAGGTCTTGCATGGGACGGGAAGGACGCGGACAGGATATTCGATGCGTTTCTGGATATGGGCGGCAGCCTGATCGATACAGCTCACGTATACTCTGACTGGGTGAAACCGGAGAGGGCAAGAAGTGAGCGTGTTATAGGGGACTGGCTGGAACGCAGCGGCAAACGGAATCATATCGTACTTGTTACAAAGGGCGGGCATCCGGATATGACAGTCCCAAATCCGGATACACATATCAGCAGAATGCAAAAGACAGATATGGAAGCAGATCTGGATTCGTCTTTAAAACAGCTGCGCACAGACCATATCGATATCTATTTTTATCACAGAGACGATGAAAGCCAGCCGGTGGAGAATCTGATCGAAGTGATGGAAGAATTCCGCCGGAAAGGAAAAATCCGTTACTACGGATGCTCCAACTGGACAACTCCCAGAATAAAAGCGGCGGACCGGTACTGTTCAGAAAAAGGATACCGAGGATTCGCTGCCAACCAGGCGCTTTTGAACCTGGGGTATAAATATATGAATCCGCTCGATGATGATACACTTGTGTATGCCGATGAGGAGATGCAGCAGTATCACAGAGAACATAAGGAAAATCTTCTTATGCCTTATATGGGAGTGTGCAGCGGTTTCTTCCATAAGTATATAGGAAAAGGTCCGGATGCAGTAAAGGACAGCCCATATTATACAGAAGGAAACATTAAAATGGCAGAGAGAGTAAAGGCGCTCTGTGATAAATACCAGGCAACGGTGTCGCAGGTAGTACTTGGATTCTTTGGGCAGCAGGATTTTAACTGTGCACCACTGTACGGACCTAAAAATGTAGAACAGATCGAAGAGGCGATGAAGGCATTTGAGATTCCGTTTGAGAAAGAAGACTATGCGGATACGGTTTAATAAAAAAAGTGCTTGCATTTCTGATTTTACTGTGGTAATATAAACAACGGTCACTGCAAAGGCAGTGACTGCATAGTGGCCCCGTGGTCAAGCGGTTAAGACATCGCCCTTTCACGGCGGTAACACGGGTTCGATTCCCGTCGGGGTCACCATGGCGCAGTAGCCAAGTGGTAAGGCGTGGGTCTGCAACACCCTGATTCACCGGTTCAAATCCGGTCTGCGCCTCTTGTCAAAATAAGGAGAAACGTTGAAAAATCGACGTTTCTCTTTTTTTTCTTTTTTTCGCCTGTATGCACATTTCAGGATACGGAACCGGCTCCATTGCTGTCCTTTATAGTTGTACAATAATGTTTCTGTAGCAGGCAATCGTAATAAATATGCATAAAAATATTGACATAACACGAGCGCGGATATACAATATATACAAAACTGGTAGTAACACTACCATAAAGAAGAAGGAGGAACTATGAGCGGATCAATTACCCGGGAGCGGCAGCGCGCCTGCCGTTCAGAACAGATCCTTGCTGCGGCCCTTGATCTTTTCTGCAAACGCACCATAGAGGATGTCTCGATCGAAGAGGTGGCAAAACATGCCGGAACAGGTCCGACAACTGTCTACCGTTATTTTTCCACTAAAGCTGAGCTTGCCGTCAGCAGCGCGGTTTTTTATTGGAAAACAATCTCCGGCAAATACGTAAAAAAGCTGGATTCTCCGACATACAGGGAAGCAGACGGCAGGGCGCAGATGGAGCAGATTATGGATATTTTTCAGGAGCTGTTTGAAACGGAATTTTCATTTCTGAAGTTTCTTTATGAATTTGACTCATTTATTATGAAATATCATATTCCATGGAATCGGCTGGAGGAGTACGAAGCTCAAATTCTGAATCTGAAGCAATATGTGACCCGGGCGCTGGAAAAGGGACTGGCAGATGGAAGCCTTTGCTTTTCATGGTCTGTAGACGAAACGTATTTTACACTGACTCACATCATGCTGAGTCTGATGCAGAAGCTGGCGGCCGGCGGCCGGCTGCTCCCTTCTGATGAGCGGGTCTCTCTTTTCCGGCAGGTAAAGATTGCCGGGGAACTCCTGATTCTGGGACTGTCGAACACACAGACGCAAAGCTGACGGTAAATGAAGGAGGAATGAAAATGAAGAAACTTACAACAGGAAAAATCTGGCAATTTGCAGCGGGCCAGTTCGGATGGGCGCTCCTGTCCGGTCTTATTTCCAACTGGCTGGTATATTTCTATCAGCCCGATGAGGTGGCAGTCAGCCAGGGGCAGACCGTATTTGTTCCTCAGGGTCTGGTGATCTTCGGAGTATTCACTGTGATCGGCGGCATTACAGCTTTCGGGCGTATATTTGATGCCGTCACAGATCCGATGGTGGCTTCCTGGTCAGACCGGTGCAGAGCAAAAGAAGGCCGGAGAATTCCTTTTCTTAAGTGGGCCTCATTTCCCCTTGCACTTTCTACCGTGCTGGTGTTCTGGTCTCCGGTAAACGGTCTGAGCCGGATCAATGGTGTCTTTCTCTTTGTGATGGTTCTTGTCTATTATTTTTCGATCACAGCCTACTGTACGCCGTATAATGCCCTGATCCCGGAACTGGGGCATACGCAGAAGGAGAGGCTTGACATTTCCACGGTCATCTCATTTACCTTTATCGCCGGAACAGCGGTGGCTTACCTGGCGCCTGTGCTCTGGGGATTCCTGATCCCTGCCCTTGGGAGGGTAAACGCAATCCGCACTACATTTGCCGTGATGGCGGTCATTGCATTTATCTGTATGCAGGTTCCGGTATGGACGATCCGCGAAAAAGATTATGTAAATGTCGCGCCTACGGGAGACAGCGCTCTCCGGTCGCTTGCCGCCACGTTCCGGAACAGGGAATTCTGCAAGTTTGTGGGATCGGATATTATGTACTGGATTGGACTGACGATGTTCCAGACCGGCCTTCCTTTTTTTGTCACAAGCCTTCTGAAGCTGCCGGAATCCATGACCACACTTTACTTTGTAAGCATGACAGCGCTCTCTCTGATCTTTTATGTACCCATCAACAGGATTGCTCCCCGAACCGGCAAGAAAAAGCTGATTCTCTTTGCATTTGCCGTATTTTTCATCGCATTTCTTTACACAGGCTTTATGGGAAGAATCAGCGTGATTTCGCCGGAGATACAGGGGTGGATCCTTACCGTGGCGGCATCTCTGCCTATGGCAATCTTCGGCATCCTGCCCCAGTCTGTCATTGCGGATATCGCTGAAGGAGACGCGAACAGGACCGGGAGTAACCGGGAGGGAATGTTTTATGCTGCCAGAACTTTCGCCTTCAAGTTGGGGCAGAGCGTATCCATGCTGATATTTACGGCTGTCTCCACCATCGGCACGGCTACAGGTGCCGGCTATCGGATCGCCGCTTTTGGAGCAGCCGGATTCTGCTTCCTGGGAGGAATCCTGCTGGTCTTCTACAATGAACAGAAAATCAATGCCGAGATCGGATTGAAAGGATGAAAGTCGGATATATGAAAGAAGCGGGTGTAATTATTATAGACGAAAGAAATTATGTCTCCGCAATGGAGGAAAAGGTGATTCCGTACCTGACAGAACGCCGGAAGATCTTTTTTCTGGAACGGGAAGCCGGGAAAAAGCTGTACTGTGTCTCCTATCGGGCAGATACACCCCGTGGCGTCATTCTGATTTCGCACGGATTCACGGAGACAGCGGAAAAGTATCTTGAGCCGGTTTACTATTTCCTAAAAATGAATTTTCATGTTTTCTGTGTCGAGCACTGCGGCCACGGGCGCAGCTACCGGCTGGCAGATGATCTTTCCCTTGTACATACGGACAGCTTTGACAGGTATGTAAATGATCTTGTCTATACAGCAGAATTTGCGAAGAGAACATACCCGGATCTGCCGCTCTTCCTTTACGCGCATTCTATGGGCGGAGGGATCGGGGCTGCGGCAGCATCCATATATCCCGGACTGTTCAAAAAAGCAGTCCTGAGTTCTCCCATGATCCGGCCGCTGACCGGAAATATCCCATGGACTGCCGCGCAGATAACCGCCGGCTTATTCTGCATGGCAGGAAAAGAGCGGGATTATGTTATGGGACAGAAGCCTTATGACGGACAGGAGCAGTTTGAGGACAGCGCAGCCACGTCACGGGCAAGATTCGAATACTACCGGAAAAAACGTGACGCGGATCCGCTGTTTCAGATGAATGCAGCCTCCTACGGATGGCTTATGTCTGTCGGACAATTAAATCATTTTCTGATGCGAAAGAGCTGCCGGATGATCCGGACTCCTCTTCTGATATTTCAGGCAGAAAAGGAAACATTTGTATCCAATAAAGAGACAGAAACGTTTGCGAAAAAATGTAGTCAAAACACGGCGGTTTCCCTCGTAAAGATTCTCGGAGCAAAACATGAAATCTATCAGTCAGGAAATCGGGAACTGGAAGAATACTGGAGCCGGATCTGCAGATTCCTTTCCTGATTCTGCCCCTGTCCCTTCCCAAAATGGTTCTGAATTATGAAAAGACAGGCTGCCGCACGAAGAAGTCCGAAGGGATACTGATACGGATCACTCATGATATTGACCATGTCAGCGACAGAGGCCAACCCAGAAGTCATTGCCACAGTGATGAACTTCTACGACGGGTATATCTCAATGCTCTGTTTACGATAGTCTATTTATCTGAAAATGGTGATATTTTATAAGCCATTTCTGCCCTGAAATGATAAAATAAGAAATGTATTTCTGAGTGTCATAAGGAAAACGAGAGGAAGAAGACATGGAACAAAGTAAAGCATCGGGGCATCTGTCAGCCCTGCTCACGATTATAATATGGGGTACGACTTTTATTTCCACAAAAGTGCTTCTTGTGGATTTTCAGCCGATTGAAATTCTCTTTTTCCGCTTTGTAATGGGGTTGATCGCTCTGCTGCTTGTCTGCCCTCATCGCATGAGAGGAACCACACGCAGGCAGGAACTTACTTTCGCGGCAGCAGGATTATGCGGAGTGTGTCTGTATTATCTGCTGGAGAATATTGCGCTGACTTATACAATGGCATCTAATGTAGGAGTGATCATTTCCGTGGCTCCGTTTTTCACGGCGATTCTGGCTCACATATTTTTGAAACAGGATGAGAAGCTCAGGGCGAATTTTTTCATCGGCTTTCTTATTGCCATGGTTGGAATCGTGCTGATCAGCTTTAACGGCGCGGCTATGGAGCTTAATCCTGCGGGAGATCTGCTGGCGCTTCTGGCTGCATTTATATGGGCGTGTTATTCAATCCTGACGAGAAAGATAAGCAGCTATGGTTACAATACCATTTTGACGACCAGACGGATATTTCTTTACGGTATCCTGTTTATGATACCGGCTCTTTTCCTGTTTGATTTTAAACTTGATCTGATGCGGTTCACAAATCCTGTTTATTTACTGAATATTCTCTTTCTGGGGCTGGGAGCTTCTGCACTGTGCTTTGTTACATGGAACTTTGCGGTAAAACTGCTGGGGGCAGTAAAGACAAGTATTTATATTTACCTTACTCCGGTTATTACCATCACTGCTTCTGTACTGATCCTGCATGAGCCGTTTACGGCGCTGACCGGAGCCGGGACTGTGCTGACATTGGCCGGGCTGCTGCTTTCCGAGGGCAAACTATTCAGCAGAAAAGAGAATTCATAAACAAAGCCTTAGGAAGAACGTCGCTCCTCCGCCTTCCGTATCTTTAAAGCCGATCTCCCCGCCCAGCATTTTTGCCAGTTCTTTTGCAATGCTTAAACCCAGACCGAAATGAGATTTGTCTGTGCGTGATTTATCCCCGCGGTAAAAGCGGTCGAAGATAAATGGCTTATCTTCTTCCGGGATTCCTTTCCCGTGATCTGTGACAGAGAAGGTCAGCTCTTTTTCACTTAATGTGGTCATGATCTGTATTGAACTGTCTTCCGGGGAATAGCAGACCGCATTATCCAGAAAAATGCTCAGGATCTGGAAGAGCCGCTCCCGGTCAGTAGTAAGGACCGGATACGCATCTTCACTCAGATTGAGATCCAATCTTATCTTTTTACTGATGCATACCGGTTCATAGGCTTCGTACAGCGTGATCAGCAGAGTGTCCACATTGATCTCGCTTTTCTGGATGGTCCACTTGTCTGCGTCCGATGAGGCAAGCAGCAGCATATCCCGCACAAGCCGGGACATCCGGCCGCATTCTGTGTCAATGACATCCAGACAGGTCTGTGCCTGCGGGTCATTACTGTCATGGATCTGCATTTCCTGCAGGGCTTCTGTATTTGCCATGATCACAGCAAGCGGGGCTTTCAGCTCGTGAGAAGCAGCCGCAACAAAATCTTTCTGGCTTTTGATCAGCTGCTCGCTGGGAGTAAAGGCTCTTTTCAAAAGGAAACGACTGACAAACATAATAACAACAAAAGAAATCAACCATATCCCCAGATACAGAGGCGCCTGATGGAGAAACAGAGACAAAACAGACCTTTTCGGATAAATAAGAGTAAGAGAGAGGCTGTCTCCGCTCTGTGTGCTGACTGTGGCCGGGATGGCGTAATAGCGATCGTGATGCAGCCCTTCTAATTCTATATAGCCGCCCTGTTCTGTGACCTGAGTTGTGCCAGGAGAACCGGCAGCATTTTGTATGCCGATGCTCTGATCAGCTTTCTGCAAAAGGATATCGAAGTCCGTGGGAAAGTTGGGCCCGCTTTTGTACAGGAGCTTTTCTTCTGAATCCCAGAGCGCGGCATATACATTCATCTGCTTTTCATAATCAGAAAGAACAGTCTCCGGCTGTTCGGTATCGGCTTCTAACTGATAGATAATCAGGGAAGCCATACGCTGGATATAGGTTACATCGGCGGTTTGGGATGACTGATATGTGTTCCAGAAGGAAAAGGACAAAATCAGTAAGATGAGCACCATCAGGATCCCGGTCATAATAATATGAAGTCTGTTCAATAATTTCTTAAGCATTCTCTTTCTCCTATCTGGTAACAGTCCAGCACGCGCCATTCGTAAAACCGCACTTCGTGCTTATTGCGGCTGCCGCCGCTGTTTTACTCATTGACGGGCGCTCAGCTCATCTGAATACCAGTCAACGGATTCTTATGCGAGCATAAATCCGTCGACTGGCATCAGACGGCTGAACTGTTACCAAATCTATACCCTGTTCCGTAGATGGTCTTGATCACGCAGCAGCTTCCCAGCTCTTTCAGACGTTTCCTGAGAAATGAGATGTAATTGTCAACATTTCCGGGCGCGATATCAGAATCAATCCCCCAGACAGTTAAGATCAACTGTTCCCGGGAAAAAGTTGTATCCGGCTGTTTCATCAGCGTATACATCAGATCGGTTTCTTTGGCTGAGAGATCTAATTCATGTCCTTTACACGTCAGACGCCGGTTCTCCCGGTCAAACTGAAGATCTGCATAGGTCAGAAGTTCCGACTCCTGTGTATTACCGGATCTCCGGGTCAGCGCCCGTATTCTTGCCATCAGTTCTCTGATATGGAAAGGTTTTACCAGATAATCGTCTGCTCCGCCGTCCAGACCTTCAATTCTGTCATCGATCGCCGCCATTCCCGTAATAATGATCACAGGAATCCGGATGCCCTTTCTCCGCATTGCCTTGATGATAGTCAGTCCGTCAATTACGGGGAGCATCCGGTCAACGATGGCGAGTTCATAGCCGCAGTCTTTATTTAATGCATAAAGCATGGCTGTTTCCCCGTCATTACAGACATCTACTGTATACCCATTCTTTATGAGCATATCCCGGATCGAACGGCAGAGATCCAGATCATCTTCCAATAGAAGTATTTTCATAAGTTATCCTGTCCTTTACTTATCCTTATAAGTCCCGTTCAGCCGTGTATGGCTGAACTGTTATTAGTATAGCAGAGAAATTCTCTAAAAGTTCTCTAAAAACTAAGGAAAAATAGTTTCATTTTTAGAGGAGTTTTAGAGAGGTTTTTCTGTAAGATGAGCGGGAAAACAAAAAGAAAGGCGGAATGGAAAATGAAACGTTTGATATTTACGAAAGCTATTTTAATCTTAGCCTGTGCGGCTTCTCTGGTCGGGTGTGGAAATATTCGGAAAGATACAGGCACAGATGCGCCTTCGTACAGCCAGAATCCGGACGGCGGTCAGCCGGCAGATACATCGAATGAGGCACAATCATTGCTGGATGCTGCTGTATTAGTCGGCTCTGTCACTGACTTTCAGGAGGGAAGTTTTCAGGTTATGGCTGACCAGACAAAAGATAACGGGCAGACAGCAGTTGGCGCGGCACCCGGGATGGAAAGTGAAAGCGGCATGGAAAGTACAACGGTCTCCTACGGGGAAGACTGTGTATTTCAGATTGCAGATATAGATATAAATACTCAAGCGGTCAATCTGGAAGATGCCGATTCATCAGATGTTAAGAAGTCAACATCGGTTGCTGTATATGGAGAAACACAGAAAAACGGGGAGATCCATGCTGCAAAAGTGCTGATCACCCGGTTTCAGTAACAGGAGGGGTGAATAATGCCTTTTTATCAAAGAAGTTTCCTTTATCTGATCAGGAAGCGCACGAAATCACTTTTGCTGCTGCTGATCTTCCTTTTAGTGAACAGTATGATCCTGAGTACAAATATGATCCTGCACGCCGCAGAAAGAACAGAGGCCGCTATGCAGGAAAAAACGAAGGCGAAGGTAATATCTGAAATTACGGACACAGCAAATGAGATCACAGATAAGGAAGCAGAAAAGATTGAGAATTTAGCGAATGTTATTTCCGTAAACCGAATGGGGCAGCAGTCTGCGTACTTAACAGATCTTACCCCGGTTACTGCCAGCGATTCTGCCGAACCGGACAATCAGAAAGTCTGCCTGCAGTCTTTTGATGATATGAAAGCAGACAGCCCCTTTGAAGATCAGTCTTACCGGCTTACAGACGGGCAGCTGATCGGAACCGATAACCGATACAGTGCTGTCGTCAATGCCGGGTTTGCTGAAGCAAACGGCTTACAGATTGGCGACAAAATTTCGCTGGAAGCAGAGGAAGGCAAAACGGTTACGGTTGAGATCATCGGAGAGTATCTTGCCGGAAATGAAAACCGGCAGGAAAAGTCCACTCTTGCTGTTTACCGGGTGGAGAATCAGATATATATCGACAATACAGCTTATCTGGAGCTGTTTGGTGACGGCTTTTATAAAGTATCGGCTTATACAGGACAGCCAGATCTTTTAGGCTCATTGGCCGGGGAGATACAGAAGATTTTGCAGGAAAAAGCCGAGGTTACTACATCCGATGCATTATATCAGCAGATGAAAGCTCCGCTCACACAGATTACAAGGGTCGTTGAACTGATGCGGATGCTTACGTTTATAACCGGTACTGTGATCGTCTCTCTGCTGCTGTGTATGTGGATGCGGAGCAGACAGAAAGAAATGGCTGTATTTCTCAGCATGGGTGAACAGAAATTTACTATTTTTCTACAGGCACTGCTAGAGGCTGCATTTCTATTTCTGATTGCCATAGCCGGAGCCTGCGCACTCGGATTATTGGCGGCAAAGGCACTGCAAAGTATATTACTTACTTCGGTGACAACAGATATTTCTCTGGATGTTTCCTTACAGTTTGCCGACATTGTTTTACTGCTGGGGATTGGAAGTGCGGTTGTTGTCATTGCCGTTCTGATATCCTTGATGCCGGTGATCCGGGCAAATCCGAAAGATATCTTATCACGAATGGAGGGATAACAAGATGAATTTATTTGAGAGAGCGATCCGGTCCTGCTATAGAAAACCGGTAAAGAGCATCCTGCTTTTGCTCGTTGTGTGTATTATCAGCCTCCTCTTCCTTTCCGGTATGGCGAGCCGTTCTGCCAATATTGCTGTGAATGACAGTACCCGGCAGGCTGTCGGCGCAGGATTTTTACTGGAAGGTAATCCGGAGGACAGAACCCGCCGGGTGGAAGAAGCCAGTAAAAAAATTCAGGAACTTAATGAGGACGGGCAGGGAAGCTATGACGGATATCACCTTAAAAAGATTACTGTAAATGGCAGTGAAAACTGGCAGGGGTGGGCAGACAATTCCTTTGAATCACTTAAATTAGAAGACATTGAGAAGATTGCAGAAACAGAAGGAATCGCTGACTACAATATCACGACAGCACCGACAGCTGTAAAGCAGGAAAACTTTGAGCGGATTGAAGATCCGGACACTGACCAGACCAATGATTTCGGGGGTGTCACGCTGATCGGGAACATGGATATGACGATGGATTCCAATGTTCTTTCCGGAAATGTCAGCATAAAAGAAGGGCGTATGACAACGCCGGAAGATGCGAATGCGTGTGTGATTTCCGAAGAACTGGCAGAAAAGAATCAGCTGAAAGTCGGCGATACCTTGAAATTTCATCCTGTCAAAGAGGAGGAACCTGTTCGGGAAGCGGAAATTGTCGGGATATATCAGGTAAAAGAAAAGATAAAGCCCTATATGTCCGGCGATACATTCCGTTCGGAAAATATTATTTTTACAG
>CAMMSL010000043.1 GCA_946499505.1 uncultured Lachnoclostridium sp. | reverse complement strand
GATTACTTTTCCCCTTAAACCGGTTCCTTTTACGTTTTGATTTGTCGGTGCGACTGCGAAATTCGATGAAGTAGAAAAAGGACGGAGATGAGGTGCAGGAAGACTAAAAAGAGATGACTGGTATGTGAGGAAAGCGACTTCGAAGTAATTCAATGGAAAAAGTTAAGGCTTCGGAAGATGATGTTAAGCCAGAAAATGGGGTGTCTGAGTCGAAGACGAGTTCCCCATTTTCTGGCTTTGTCTTTAATCAGCTTTCGGAGTCTTTAATTTTTCCTGAATTACGGAGCGGAGTCTGAAGCACATGCCGCTCATCTCAATAAAGTATTTCAGTGCCTCATCTCCGTCTGTTTTCGGACCTTATTCCAATTGTCATTCAGTCCGACAAATACGAATTTCTCACTCTTTTCTACGCAGTATATCGTACTCTTCCGGCACGTCGCTCAGTTCCACCCACAGTACCTGTTTGGAATGCGGCGCACTCTCCTGCTCTTCGCCGTCTTCATTGAGGATCCTATTTACAGTCACTTCCACATTGCGGCCGTCCGGCTTCATGATCTCGATGGTCTCGCCCACAGAAAACTTGTTCCTCTGCTCGATCCGGCACAGTCCGTCTTTCGTTTCTCCTACAATCCCGAGATACGTATACTCTTTGTTGTATGTGTTGCTGTCATAGATCTGAGTATTCTCATCCGGTTTTCCGAAGAAAAATCCTGTAGTGAACTGACGGTAGGTGCAGTTGGAGATCTGATCCAGATACCACGGCATATTCTTTCGGTACAGTTCCGGATCTTTCTGATAATCATCGATTGCTTTCCTGTAGGTCCGGGCCACCGTAGCCACGTAGAGCGCGGTCTTCATCCTTCCCTCGATCTTAAAGCTGTCGATCCCTGCGTCGATGAGCTCCGGTATATATTCGATCATGCACAGATCTTTAGAGTTGAAAATATATGTGCCACGCTCATTCTCATAGACCGGCATGTACTCTCCCGGCCTTGTCTCTTCCACCACCGCATACTTCCAACGGCACGGATGTGTGCATGCGCCCCTGTTAGCGTCGCGCCCGGTAAAATAATTGCTCAGGAGACATCTGCCGGAATAGGAAATACACATTGCCCCGTGGACAAATGTCTCGATTTCCAGATCTTCCGGGATATTGGCACGCAGCTCTTTTAATTCCTTCATGGACAGTTCCCTTGCCGATACCACACGGCTTGCTCCCTGACGATACCAGAAGTTGTATGTCCCGTAATTGGTATTATTTGCCTGTGTGCTGATGTGCCGCTCAATCTCCGGGCAGATTTCTTTTGCAATATCGAATACGCCGGGATCCGCTATGATAAGCGCGTCCGGTTTGATCTCTTTTAATTCTTGAAAATACTCCCGCACTCCCGGCAGGTCATCGTTGTGGGCAAGAATATTTGCCGTCACATACACTTTCACACCGCGCTCATGAGCAAATGCGATTCCCTCTTTCATATCTTCCATAGAGAAATTCTTTGCTTTGGCACGCAGGCCGAAAGCCTCCCCGCCGATATACACTGCGTCAGCGCCGAAGATCACGGCTGTTTTCAATACTTCCAGGCTGCTCGCCGGGATCAGTAATTCAGGATGTCTGCTCATTTTATCTATCCTTTCCTGCCCTGAGACGGGCTGTGTCGTTTGCGAATCTTCTGCCCGCTTCCCCGGGCTTTTCATTCATTTCATCTTACTGGTTTTTAATGCTCACTGCAACCCCATCCCCCAGAGGAATGATTGAAGTCGTGAGCGTGTCGTTGTGTTTCAGTTCGTAGAGGTATTCCCGCATCCGGGCATGGATTGTCCGGTTCCTCCGCTCGACGGCAAACCTTGATTCGATCACATCGCCGTCCTGCATTACATTGTCGGAGACCAGACAGCCGCCTGGTGACAGAAGCCGCAGGATATCCGGAAGATAATGGATATACTGCCCCTTGGCCGCATCCATAAAGATAAAATCATAAGGCCCGTCCAGCGTCCCCAGGACTACAGCTGCATCCCCCTCGATCAGAGTGATCTGTTCTTCCTTTCCCGCACGGCGGAAATTTTCACGGGCAACAGGTATCCTCTTCTCATAGTTTTCAATTGTTGTGATCCGGCATTCTTCCGGCACGTATTCACTCATCAGCAGTGCTGAGAATCCTACCGCCGTCCCGACTTCCAGCACGCGCGCAGGTTTTTTCAGCATCAGAAGGACTTTGAGAAAGCTCTGCATCTCTCTTCTTATGATCGGCACATCTGCCGCCCTTGCCTCGTTCTCTATCGTTTCCAGTAATTCGTTGTTCCTCGTATCCAGTGAATTGATGAAAGTAACAATACGCTCATCTACTATCATAAAATCATACCCTCATCCGACACAGATGCACAGAGAACATCCCCTGTGCATCTGAATTGATTCAATATTTCCTATTTACGATATACAAAAAGTCATATCCCATTATGCATCCATGCTCCGCCTTCGGTACTGCTCTGGCATTAGACATCTACATCCATGATGATCGGAATGACCATAGGTCTTCTCTTTGTTTTCTTCCAGATATAGTCGTTCATCGCATCGCGGATCGTAAGCTTGATCTTATTCCAGTCCGTGTGGCGTCCGCTCAGACATTTGTCAAGCGCATCCGACACTGCCTTCCGCGCATCTTCCATAAGCTGTTCTGACTCTCTGACATATACAAATCCGCGGGATACGATGTCCGGCCCTGCAAGCAGACGGTTTGTTCTGCGCTCCAGTGTAAGAACAACGATGATGATGCCGTCCTCCGCCAGATGCTGGCGGTCTCTGAGCACGATATTTCCCACATCGCCGACTCCCAGGCCGTCCACGAGCACTGCTCCTGTATGAACCTTGTCCACGACTTTTGCGGATTCTTCATCCAGCTCCAGCACATCGCCGGACTGAATGATAAATATATTTTCTTTCGGGATCCCCAGGGATTTTATCACCCCGGCGGCTGCCTTCAAATGACGGTATTCGCCGTGCACCGGAATCGCATACTTCGGTTTTACAAGAGAATAGATCAGTTTCAGCTCCTCCTGACAGGCATGTCCTGAAACATGCGTATCCTGGAAGATTACTTCTGCGCCTTTTGCGGAAAGTTCATTGATCACGCGGGATACAGATTTTTCATTTCCCGGGATCGGGTTAGAACTGAAGATGATCGTATCATTCGGCTGGATCGTCACTTTACGGTGAACGTCTGCAGCCATCCTTGACAGAGCCGCCATGGACTCACCCTGGCTTCCTGTAGTGATCAGAACCATCTTCTCCGGAGGATAATTCTTCATCTCATCAATCTCGATCAGCGTGTTCTCCGGCACATTTAAGTATCCCAATTCTGACGCCGTGGAGATGATATTTACCATGCTCCGTCCCTCTACTACAACTTTTCTATGATATTTATATGCCGAGTTGATGATCTGCTGCACGCGGTCCACATTAGATGCGAACGTTGCGATGATCAGCCTTGTATTCTGATGCTCGGCAAAAATATGGTCGAACGTGATGCCCACGGTCCTCTCAGACTGTGTAAAGCCTTTTCTCTCCGCATTGGTACTGTCGGACATCAGCGCAAGCACGCCTTTCTTTCCAATCTCTGCAAATCTCTGGAGATCAATGGCGTCACCGAATACCGGTGTGTAATCCACTTTAAAGTCTCCTGTATGAACGACTACTCCTGCGGGTGAATAGATCGCCAGAGCAGACGCATCCTGGATACTGTGGTTTGTCTTGATAAATTCAATCCGGAACTTGCCCAGATTGATGGACTGTCCGTGCTGGACAACTTTGCGTCTCGTGCTGCGCAGAAGGTTGTGTTCCTTTAATTTATTCTCGATGATACCCATTGTCAGCTTCGTTGTGTAGATTGGAAGATTGATCTCCTTCAACACATAGGGCAGAGCACCGATATGATCCTCATGTCCATGGGTGATGACAAACCCTTTTACCTTGGACGCGTTGTCCTTCAAGTATGTTACGTCCGGGATCACGAGATCGATCCCCAGCATGTCATCCTCCGGAAAGGCCAGACCACAGTCCACTACAACAATACTGTCTTCGTACTCAAAGGCAGTGATGTTCATACCGATCTGTTCCAGACCTCCCAGCGGTATGATACGCAATTTTCCTTTTTTCTCTTTTTTCAAAAAATAAGCACCTCCATTATGATTTATGTATCATATTACTTCCGGGCGCAAAAAGAACAGCAGTATGCACAGGCTGCTTTCACTAAAGACAGTTAATTCTGTTTTTCCATGCATTCCTTACACAAACCATAGAACTTCAATTCATGATCCAGGACATGAAATCCGGTGACCTTTTCAATATGATCCTCCAGGTCATCCAGAAGATCGTCTGTAAAAGGGATCACCTTATTACATTTCCTGCATATCAAATGATGATGATTGTGCTGCGCGTCGCCTTTTATCAGGTGACCGATCTCGTACCGCACACATCCGTCATCCAGATTGATCCTGTCTACAAGCTGCATGTCCCACAAAAGCTGCAGCGTACGGTATACCGTAGCCAGTCCGATGTCAGGATAATCCTGTGATACCAGCTCATAGATATCTTCTGCAGTCATATGCCTGCCGCTGTTCTGCTCAAGCACCGAGAGGACCAAAATACGCTGATGCGTGACTTTCAGACCTTTTTCTTTTAATCTCTGTTTGAGCAGTTCCTCTGTTTTTTTCTGTTGTTCCATCCGCGTTCTTTCGTCTCCCCGCAGTAATAGATCTATTGTAAAGGCTGAAAATGCCTTACATTTCTATATTCACGTCCTCCAGCAGTTCTTCAAACACCTTTGAAACTGCCAGAAGCTCCGTCTCGTCTTCGACGATTTCGTAGACGCAGTCTCCCTCGCCTTTCTTTCCTGTCTCTTTCAGGATCAGGCACTCTGCATCGTCTTCCTCGGAATCCGTAACGAGTATGTACTCACTTCCATTGATCATCGTCTCTTCAAGTACGAAAAACTCGTCTTCCCCATTTCCGTCTGCAAAAGCAAATCTTACTTTTTCCATAAAAAATGCCCCTTATCATCATTCTCCTGCATCCGTCTTTCTGTCATCTTCTTCCG
This sequence comes from uncultured Lachnoclostridium sp., assembly GCA_946499505.1. Lineage (GTDB taxonomy): Bacteria > Bacillota > Clostridia > Lachnospirales > Lachnospiraceae > Mediterraneibacter. The sequence goes on along the minus strand of CAMMSL010000043.1, from coordinate 15,528 downwards.
GTGTCAGTTCTGCCGTTATATGAAGGTGATCCAGATATCCCTGCAGGATAAATACTGCTGCTATCTGATCGATGTGTTTCTTGCGGTTTTCTCTCCTGACTCCGCTCTCGATCAGTGTTCTCTCCGCCTCAACTGTGGTGAGTCTCTCATCCCACATAATGATTTCAAGTCCTGTCCGCCTCTGGAGCATATCTTTAAACTCCAATGACTTTTCCGCACGCTCCCCGATATCATTGTTCATATGTTTTGGAAAACCAAGCACGATCTTTTCTACGCCGTACTCAGCGATCAGTTCCTCAATGCGTGCGCATGTGCGTCTTAACTTATTTTCCTCTTTCCGGCCTATTGTCTCAACAGCCTGAGCCGTAAGGCCGAGCGGATCGCTGACCGCAACCCCAACGGTCTTTGTTCCATAATCAAGTCCCATAATCCTCATAACAGATTATTCCCAGGAATTATGTTCGATATACGCTTTTAAAAGTTCTTCGACCAGTTCGTCTCTCTCCACTTTCATCACAAGGCTCCTGGCTCCATTGTAGCTGGTGATATAAGTAGGATCACCTGACATAATATATCCAACGATCTGGTTGACCGGATTGTATCCTTTTTCTTTCAAGGCCTTAAATACGATCTCAAGAATATCTTTTGCTGAAATCTGCGGCCCTGGCTCTACCTGAAAGAATTGTGTATTACTAAGATCACTCATCGTATCTTCCTCCTTTTCTGTATATCTTTGATTACGCAGAACCCCTATTTACAATTTTAATATAATCCCTTTCAAAATTCAATGTATAATTTGTGAATCGTTTTCAATTTGCACTTTTACAATAGTATTTTTAAGATTTTTCTCTGATTCTAGTGCAATTTTTATATACTCTTTTGTATGTCCCACCTGAACGTTTTTTCCCTCATTTACTGCATCCTCTTCCACAAGGACTTCCACCGTCTTCCCGATAAAGCTTCTCTCATATGCTTCTCTCTTCTTTCGGCCAAGTTCAATCATAACAGCACTTCTTTCCGCTTTGACCTGTTCATCGATCTGGTTTTCCATCCGCGCCGCTTTTGTACCTTCGCGCTTTGAATATTTAAAAATATGCGTCTCATAGAAATCTACTTTATCGACGAAAGCCAGAGATGCCTGGAATTCCTCTTCTGTCTCACCTGGGAATCCGACGATCACATCCGTCGTCAATGCCGGATTATCAAAATACTTCCGAAGGATACAGCATTTTTCATAATATTCATCACTTGAATATCTCCGGTTCATCCTTTTTAATGTGGCATCGCACCCGCTCTGCAGGGAGAGATGAAAATGCGGACAGATCTTCGGAAGCCTGCTCAAGGCGTCTGCAAATTCTTCCGTGATGATCCCCGGTTCCAGAGAACCAAGACGTATCCGCCTGATCCCGTCCACTTCATGGACAGCACGGATCAGATCCAGGAGATGCCTCTCTCCGTCATGGTCAATCCCGTAAGAACTCAGATGGATCCCCGTCAGCACAACCTCCTGATATCCATTGGCCGCAAGGCTTGTCACCTCATTTACCACATCTTCCTGTTCTCTGCTGCGAACCCTGCCTCTTGCATAAGGAATGATGCAATATGTACAGAACTGGTTACATCCGTCCTGTACTTTAATATATGCACGTGTGTGATCCCCGGGCTTTGTCAGATGCAGGGATTCATATTCATGAGTCTGATTAATGTCTTCAATCTCCGAAATCGTGCAGGCCGATTCCTTACCCTGCTCTTCCCCCGCTGCTCCGGCGGTTCTCTTTAAACTATATTCTTCCAGTATCTCTATCAGATCTTTTTTATGGTTATTTCCAAGTACAATATCGATGCACGGATCGACCTCTTTCCCGTCCTGGGCCTGTACATAGCACCCTGCCGCCACTACGATGGCATCCGGGTTCATTTTCCTTGCCCGGTGCAGCATCTGGCGGGACTTGCGGTCCGCGATATTGGTCACGGTACAGGTGTTAATAATATAGATGTCAGCCCCTTCTTTAAAAGGGACGATCTCATATCCGGCATTTTCCAGCATCTCCTGCATAGCCTCTGTCTCATATGCGTTTACTTTACATCCCAAGTTGTGCAGCGCTGCTTTTTTCATAACAATTTTACCTCTTTTTTCCTCTTGTTTCTTGACTTTTCCCGGTGCATCCCGTAGAATATACATGAGGCGCAAAGCCTTACTTTATTGTATGATTCAAGGAGGGATTATTAAAATGAAAACCGTACAGATTTCATTAAACTCAATCGACAAAGTAAAATCTTTTGTAAACGAGATCACAAAGTATGACAATGACTTTGATTTAGTATCCGGAAGATATGTTATAGATGCCAAATCAATCATGGGAATTTTCAGCCTGGATCTTTCCAAGCCGATCGACCTCAACATCCACGCTGACGGTAATGTAGATGACATTCTTGCAGCTCTGGACGCTTACATCATCAAATAAGTAACAAAGCACATAAAAAGCTGTCTCTTTATGAGGCAGCTTTTTTCTTGCACAATACGCCCGGCAAGCTGCTGCCATGCCTGCATGAGCGGCATTTATCCCCGCTCGCTTTATTCCCGCGAGCAACGAGCCAAGCGGACATGCTCGCATGTCCATTTGGCGACTGCCGTGAGGGTCAAATACCCCGATGCTTGCGTCAGGGTATTTGACTTTATATTGTTTCTAATCGCCATACGCGACCGTAATGACTTCCGTTGTCTCGATCGCTGTCTTCATCAGTTCGTCAATCTTCTCTGTCAGATTTAATTCAGATTTTGCGATTCTTTCCACATTCGGCTTTGTCACCGGATGCTTTGCCACGAAAATTGTACAGCAGTCCTCGTAGGGCAGAATCGATGTCTCATACGTGTCGATCTTCTCCGATATCTCCACGATCTCTTTCTTATCAAAACCGATCAGCGGGCGGTATACCGGCAGTGTACACACGGTGTTCGTCGCCGCAAGGCTCTGCATTGTCTGGCTTGCCACCTGTCCGATACTCTCGCCTGTGATCAGGCCCAGACATCCGTCTTTTTTCGCAAAGTGCTCTGCGATCCGCATCATATATCTGCGCATGATGATCGTGAGTTCGTCATGCGGGCACTTTTCATAAATATAAAGCTGGATATCTGTAAAATTGACAATATGAAGTTTGACAGGACCTGCATAGGCTGATACCAGTTTTGCAAGATCAACTACTTTTTCCTTTGCACGCTCGCTCGTGTACGGCGGAGCATGGAAATAGACTGCCTCGATCTCCACGCCCCGCTTTGCGATCATATAACCTGCCACCGGGCTGTCAATACCGCCGGACAACAGCAGCATAGCGCTTCCATTCGTTCCCACAGGCATGCCGCCCGGGCCTGGAATGATCTCAGAATAGATGTAGACTTCCTCCCGGATCTCCACATTCAGTTTCACATCCGGATGATGGACGTCCACTTTCATCTCCGGATATGCGTCGAGCACTGCCTCGCCCAGCTCGCAGTTGATCTCCATGGAGTTCATAGGGTAACGTTTATTTGCGCGTCTTGCCTCTACCTTGAAAGTCTTGTTTCCCTCCGGGTACATCTCCCCAACATAGGCCACAATATCTTTCTTCAGTTCTTCGATCTCTCTGACCGGCTTTCTGACAACCGGACAGATTCCCACGAGCCCGAATACTTTCTTAAGGCTTTCTACCGTCTCCTCATAATCATATTCGCCTTCACAGTCCACGTATACTCTTCCGTGGCATTTATGCACGATAAACTCTCCGTCCACATCTTTCAACGCATATCTGATCTGGCGCACAAGAGCATCCTCGAACATGTACCGGTTCTTTCCCTTAATCCCGATCTCACCGTACTTGATCAAAAATGAATGAAATCTCATGTTTCTCTCCTTTGTTCACGTAAACGCCGCCTGCATTTTCCATATCAGTGCCGCGTATATCTCCTAAGCATCGGTATACAATTATATAGTGTTTCCAGCGTATAGTCAATTTCTTCTTTTGTCGTAAATTCCGACATACTGAACCGAAGTGTTGCATCCAGATACTCCCTCGCCGCTCCGATTCCTTTCAGAACACCGCTGACAGAGGGATGATTTGAAGAACATGCCGAACCCGACGATACATAGATTCCTTTATCCTCCAGTGTGTGCAGCAGCACTTCGCTGCGTATGCCGGCGACGCCAACACTGATAATGTGAGGCGCACTTCCATCATCTGTAAAACCGTGTATCGTGGTATTCTCAATCTTTGATATACCCTCGATAAAACGTGCCTTAAGTTCTCTCATAAGGGCCGTCTTCATCTCCAGATCCTGATAGATCATCTTTGAGGCCAGACCAAGCCCCGCGATTCCCGGCACATTCTCCGTACCGGAACGGATATTTTTCTGCTGTTCACCGCCGAACACAATAGGCCTGATCTTCACTTTGCTGTCAATATAGAGGAACCCGATTCCTTTCGGGCCGTGGATCTTATGGCCGCTTGCCGTCAGAAGATCGATTCCCATCCGTTTCGGCCAGATCCTGTACTTGCCATATCCCTGCACGGCATCTGTATGAAACAGGATAGACGGTTTATATTGCTTGACAAGCCGGGCCGCCTCCTGTACCGGCTGTACCGTTCCCACCTCATTATTCACATACATAATGGATACAAGGATGGTCTCAGGGCAGAGAGCTTCTTTCAGGGCGTCCAGTTTGATCCTGCCTTTTGAATCCACCGGAAGATACGTTACCCGGAATCCTTCTTCCTCTTCAAGATAGCGCATTGTGTTTAAGATCGCCGGGTGCTCGATAGAGGAAGTGATCAGATGGTTCCCATTCCTCCTGTTCGCCCTGGCGCATCCTATCAGGGCAAGATTGTCACTTTCTGTGCCCCCGGACGTGAAAAAGATTTCTTTCGTATTGACTTTCAGCAGCTTCGCGATCGTCTCTTTTGCCTCCCGGATATAATGCTCTGCCTGCACGCCTTTTCTGTGCATGGAGGACGGGTTTCCGTAGTCCCGGCACATCACTTTATATACTAATTCCCCTACTTCCGGATAACACATGGTAGTAGCGGAATTGTCCAGATAAACTTCCATAGTTCCCTTCCTTTACACTTTTCTTACTTATAGATTATGATTCCTGCTTTCAAGATGATACATAAGGATCGAGAGTGTTGTCAATCCTGCTGTCTCTGTCCTCAAAATACGTTTTCCAAGGGTGATCGGCTGTGCCCCGTGCTCTTTCGCCTGTTCCACTTCTATTTCCTCAAAACCGCCCTCAGGACCGATAAAGATTCCGACTGACTGGCCGGGTGCGATATCCCCAATGATACCGGCAGTCTTCTCCATCCCCTCTTCCAGTTCATAGGGGATCAGGACCACATCCAGGTCAGATGCCGCATCCAACGCTCCTGCAAATGACATCACCTGCCGGACTTCCGGTATCAGGCTGCGCCCGGATTGTTCTGCCGCCCCCTTGGCGATTGCCTGCCAGCGCTCCTGTCTCTTTTTTGCTTTCTTTTCATCCAGCTTTACGATTGAACGTTTCGCCGAGAACGGGACAATGTCATGCGCTCCCAGCTCGACCGCTTTCTGTACGATCCAGTCCATCTTATCGCCTTTGGGCAGTCCCTGGAATAAAACGATCTTTGAAGGAAGTTCCGTATCTGAGTCCAGCTCTTTGAGGATATCCAGAACTGCCGTTCCCTCTTCATAAGCATCCACACAACAGAGATATACTTTCCCGCTTCCGTCGCTGATCCGCACATCCTCCCCGGGTTTCATCCGGAGTACATTTTTGATATGATTTACATCAGGTCCTTCTAATATGATCTTCCCGTCCCTGAACCATGAAGGATCTGCAAAAAACTGCTGCATACTCTCTTTTCGCTCCTGTCAGTTTTTACGTGCTGTCACACAGACCCATTCTCCCTGATATGTCACATCAAGTACCTCGAGTCCTGCTGCTTTTACCGCGTCGACTACTGTCTGCTCTTTATCGTCAATGATACCGCTTGTAATATAGATACCGCCGGATTTCAACTGGTTTACGATAACCGGCGTGAGCTGTACCAGAACGTCCGCAAGGATATTTGCCACAACAATGTCATAACATCCATATCCCACTTTATCCTGTACTTCTTTGTCATCAATGATGTTCCCGATCATTACTTCATAGCGGTCTTTTGAAATCCCGTTGACTTCCATATTCTCATATGTGGCTTCAATCGCACAGGGATCGAGATCTGTTCCCACAGAATAAGCCGCTCCGAATTTCAGTGCCAGCATGCCGAGGATGCCGCTTCCGCAGCCCACATCCAGGATTCGTGTTCCCTCTGTCACATATTTCCGTATCTGACGGATGCAGAGCTGGGTCGTCTCATGCATTCCAGTCCCGAATGCAGTCCCGGGATCGATATGGATCACCATCTTGTCACTGTCTTCAGGCTTTACATCCTCCCAGGAAGGAATGATGAGAATGTCGTCCACATAAAACTGATGAAAATACTGTTTCCAGTTATTTACCCAGTCCACATCCTCAGTCTCAGACTCTTCGATCAGGCAGTCCCCAACATTTAAATAAGAAGACATCTCCTGCAGTTCCTGTCTGATCTCTGACAGGATCTTCTCTTTATCCTCCTCAGGTTCCAGATAGAAACTCAAATATGCCACGCCGTCATCGGCCTCGATCTCCGGCAGGATGTCAACGAACATCTGCTCCTTGTCCGACTGAGTCAAAGGAACTTTGTCCTCAATCTCCACTCCCTGAATACCAAGATCCATAAGCATGCTGCTGACGATATCCTCCGCTTCTGTCGTTGTCTTCAACCGGAATTTATTCCACTTCATCATTCATTCTCCTTCTGTCTTCTATTTGCTCTTATCCTCTTTCTCAAACCAGAGATCCATATCTACATTTGCATTGATCCCCGGCACTACGCCTTCCTCGCTGTACTGCCATATTTTGTAATCATACGGGCACTGGGGGATCTCATGGTAATCTGCATACCAGAAATCATACTCCGAAAGTTCGGACATATCAAGCGTAAACGCCATCCACTTCATATTGGAATAGATCATAGGAGCATATCCCGCCTGTTCCACAGTATCACAGAACACTTTACAGAAATTAGTAAACTCCTGCTTTGTATTATCATCTGTGCGGGCTGTATCCCACTTAATCTCCTCTGTATCATAGACGACCGGTCCGGTTATCTTATAGGACGCCAGATTATCCATGACAAACTCCGCCTCCTCGACAGCTTCAGCTGCACTGACCGCCTGGGAGAAAAAATAAACTCCGACATCAAGCCCGGCCTCAAGCGCCCCCTGAATATTTTGCTCGTACATGGCATCGAGGACAAGCTCCCCGCTCTCTCCGTAGGCACGGTATCCCAGACGGATGAGGACAAATTCAACACCGCTTTCTTTCACCTGTTTCCAATCGATCTCTTCTCCCTGAAATTCAGAGACATCAATCCCAAGCCGCGCTGTTACGCCGTTTGCGTCATCCTCAAAGCTTTTGTACCCGGTCGCTTCGTCCGTTTTCAGATGTTCGAAATCATAAGTGCACTGCGGCACATCCGGCAGGAGCGGAGCTTCATAGCGGTTCCCTTCCACATCCTGAAATGTATAGTATTCGCCATCCTTTGTTATGTGAATGTCTTCTCCGCCACCCGAAGTCTCTTCTGTCTGAACTGAACAACCTGCCATCAGAACCGTTATCATCAAAAAAACAAAAACTAATATCCGTCTATTCATGTCCAACGACTTGCATCTCATCCCCTGTGCGTATGATCCCTCCCCGGATCACTTTCGCAAACACACCTTCTCTGGGCATAATGCATTCTCCCATTTTTTGAAATATCTGACAGCCATGGTGGCACTCTTTCCCAATCTGCGTTATCTCCAGCACTACCTCTCCACACCAGAGCCTTGTGCCCACAGGAAGGGTACGGAAGTCGATTCCCTTCACCACGAGATTTTCCCCGAAGGCACCATCCTCTACATCTGCGCCCCGTGCACGGAACTCTTCTATTTTATCATATGAAAGAAGACTCACCTGCCGGTGCCACTTTCCTGCGTGGGCATCCCCCTGAATTCCATAATCCTCTATAAATACTGCCTCGTTTATATTCGTTTTCTGCGTCCCTTTCTCAGGACTTGTACATACTGCGATCACTGTTCCCATTCTGATATCTATCCTCCGATCTGAGACATATCCCTTGTCTCAAATGTCTGTCCGGCACCGGAAATGCAGTCAGCAAAGTGATGGCAAGCCGGTTTATCATAAATAGTCCTGCGCATCTCACGACAGATAGCTGCATCATCAGCCCCGCTTCTCAGCAGTTTCCTAAGATCTGTCCCTGTACCATACTGAAGGCAAGGTTTGAGATATCCTTCTGATGTCAGCCTCACCCGGTTGCATTTATCACAAAATTGATGAGAGACAGCGTCGATAAATCCGATCTTCCCTTGAAAGCCCGGAAAATGCACATAGACCGCCGGACCGTTGCCGAATCTGCCGATGCACTCCACCGCCTTACCGAATTCCTTTTTTAATATACTATAAACCCAATCTCCGCTGACAATTCCAAACTCTTTTCCAAGCCCGATCGGCATCATCTCAATGAACCTGATATCCAGCTCCTGATCCCTGGCCAGACGCGCAAGACTGATATAATCTTTTTCCGGCATATCCTGTGTCGGCACGCAGTTAATCTTGACCTTCAAAAACGGAAAGGAAAGTGCCGTTTCCAGTCCGGAGAGAGCTTCTCCTAGATCTCCGCCTCTTGTGATGTACGCATAGCGGTCTCTGTCTAAAGTATCAATACTAATATTAACCGCATCCAGGCCATTGGAAATCAATTCGTTTATTTTATCTTTTAATAATATGCCGTTTGTCGTCAATGTAACCTGCTCAATGCCGGGAATATCCTTAATCATCTTCAGCAGATCCGGCAGACCGCGCCGCACGAGAGGTTCTCCTCCGGTAAGCTTGATCCTGCTGATCCCAATCGTCGAGGCAATCCGGCATATCCTTGTTATTTCATCATAGGTGAGAATGTCCTTATGACCGACACAGGGCACTCCCTCTGCCGGCATACAGTAAACACACCGTAGATTACACCGGTCGGTTACAGAGATTCTCATATATTCGATCGATCTGTCAAACTGATCTCTCATCGCGCACACTCCCCGTCTCGTCCGGTCAGGATCGCCAGTCCATGATCCAGCGACGGAAGTACGGCCTCGAGATTTTCTTTCACCGCTTTCGGACTTCCCGGAAGATTAATGATCAGGGTCTGCCCCCGGATTACTGAAACGCCCCGGCTGAGCATTGCCCGCGGCGTTATCTTCAGAGACGCAAGCCTCATAGCTTCCGCGATTCCGGGAGCGTTTCTCTCAGCTACTTCCATTGTTGCTTCAGGAGTACAGTCTCTCGGAGCAAATCCCGTACCGCCGGTAGTGAAAACTATATCATTGTCTTCTTCATCACATAATTGGCAAAGACATTTTTTGATTTTTTCTTTCTCATCAGGGAGTAACACAGTCTTCTGCACATCATACCCTGCATCCGTAAGCATTTTGCAGATAAGAGGACCGCTCTTGTCTTCCCGTTCTCCTGCAAAACCTTTGTCGCTCAAAGTTACAACAGCAGCTTTCCAGCTATACCCTTCCATATTCTCATCTCCGTCTCTTCAAAGTATATCCAGCTCTTTCTTCTGATTTCCTGAAGATTTTGTACCAGATGCTCTTCTGCGGTCATGCGGGTCATTATACACATCCCCGCTCTTTCCTCCCGTCTTTTTCACGAGATAAATTTCTCCGATTTCCATCGTCTTGTCCATGGCCTTACACATATCATAGATCGTAAGGAGAGCCACGCTCACGCCGGTCAGTGCTTCCATCTCCACCCCGGTCTTACCTGTCACTTTCACTGTACAGGTACAGTATATGGCACATTCGTCAACATCCATATCAAAATTGATCTTACAATTTGTGATCGGAAGGATATGGCACATGGGGATCAGGTCTGATGTCCGTTTTGCCCCCATGATTCCGGCTGTCGCCGCCACACCGAGCACATCTCCTTTGCCGACAGTGCCGGCCTTTATGGCCTGAAACACATCACGGTTCACAAGGATCTTTCCTGTAGCCGTGGCTTCTCTTACGGTCTCGGATTTTGCCGTCACATCGACCATGACCGCCTTGCCGTTTTCGTCAAAATGTGTAAATCCCATGACATTCATCCTTTCTGCCGCTGTTCTTCGCATGTATTCTAACACACTTTCAGGCCTGATGCTATCTTTTATTTTAACACAGAACAGTTCAGCCGTCTGATATCAGAAGATGGATTTATGCCTGCATAAGAATCCGGTGGCTGACAAGCAGATGGACTGAACGCCAGAATATGAGCAAAGCAGCGGCGAAGCCGCAGCAAGCACGTCAGTGCGGCTTTGCGAATGGCGCAGGCTGAACTGGGCGCAGGCGCCCCCTTCCATCCGATCAGACCCCAGCTCGATTCCGCGCTTTGCGCTCCTTCTCGCTGTAGGGCGTCCGCCCTATGCATAAAAAGATAACGCTCCCCATCTGCAAGCGAGCTTGCATGGGAAGCGCCATCTTTTATGCGCAGGTCTGATCTGTTGATTCAAACTGGCTATTATATAAATCAGCGTAGAAGCCGTTTTTGGCGAGCAGGGCTTCGTGGGTTCCCTGTTCGACGATGTCGCCGTCTTTCATGACAAGGATCAAGTCAGCGTCGCGGATCGTTGAGAGCCGGTGAGCGATGATGAAGCTCGTTCTGCCTTTCATCAGGCTGTCCATGGCTTTCTGGATCAGTACTTCTGTCCTTGTATCAACGGAGCTGGTAGCCTCATCGAGGATCAGGATCTTCGGATCGGCCAGAATCGCTCTTGCGATCGTGAGGAGCTGTTTCTGTCCCTGAGAGACATTGCTTGCCTCTTCGTTGAGCTCCATATTATAACCGCCCGGCAGGGTCTGTACAAAACGGTGTACATGTGCTGCCTTTGCCGCCTGAATTACTTCCTCATCTGTAGCGTCAAGCCTTCCGTAACGCAGGTTCTCCATGATCGTTCCATGGAAAAGCCATGTGTCCTGAAGCACCATGCCGAACATCTTTCTCAGGTCGTTCCGGTTGAAGTCTCTGATATCGTGTCCATCGATCTTGATCGCACCGCTGTTTACATCGTAGAAACGCATGAGCAGTTTGATCATTGTCGTCTTGCCGGCACCTGTTGGACCTACGATAGCAATCTTCTGTCCTTCTTCTACTTTTGCAGAGAAGTCATTGATAATAATCTTATCCGGATTGTAACCAAAGTGTACATGATCGAATTCCACTCTTCCTTTTAATCCTTCTGTGGAAACCGGATTCTCTACGGTCTGCACTTCCTCGTCTTCCTCAAGGAACTCGAAGACTCTCTCCGATGCTGCCGCGGTGAGCTGCAGCATATTGGTAACCTGAGCCACCTGCTGGATCGGCTGGGTAAAGTTTCTCACATACTGGATGAATGACTGGATATCTCCCACTTCGATCACATTACGGATTGCAAGGAATCCTCCGAGGATCGCCACACCTACATAGCCGAGGTTTCCGATGAACTGCATCACAGGCATCATCATTCCGGAAAAGAACTGCGATTTCCATGCGGAATCATAGAGTTTTCCGTTTGTCTCGTTGAACGTTTTTATCACGTCTTCTTCCTTATTAAATGCTTTAATGATGTTATGGCCGCTGTAGATCTCTTCTACCTGTCCGTTTACATTTCCCAGATATGCCTGCTGCCCGCGGAAATATTTCTGGGAATGCTTCATCACAAACGAGATCAGGATCACGGAAACCGGAAGAATCAGGATCGCGATCAGTGTCATAAGCGGGCTGATTGAAAGCATCATGATCAGCACACCGATCAATGTAGTAACGGATGTGATCATCTGTGTTGCACTCTGGTTTAAGCTCTGCCCGAGTGTATCCACATCGTTCGTCACACGGGAGAGAACCTCTCCTACCGGTTTCGTATCAAAGTAGTTCATGGGCATGCGGTTGATCTTCTCTGAGATCTCTTTTCTGAGCCGGTAAGTCGTTTTCTGTGATACTCCGGTCATGATGATTCCCTGTATAAATGTACAAAGAGCGCTGATCAGGTACAATCCCAGCGTGAGCAGAAGAATCTGTCCTACCTTACCGAAGTCAATCCCGCTTCCGCCAGACACTTTGCTCACAAGGCCGTTAAAAATCTCCGTAGTTGCTTTTCCGAGAATCTTAGGGCCGGCTATATTAAAAATAGTCCCGCAGATTGCAAATACCGCCACAAACAGCATATGGAATTTAAATGCGCTCATATAGCGGATCAGTTTTTTGATCGTTCCTTTAAAATCTTTTGCTTTCTCTCCTGCCGCATTACGGCCGTGCATTCTAGGCATGAACCGGCACCTCCTTTCCATTGTCCGCAGTCTGCTGACCACTGTTGTTCTCCAAAGACTGACTGCCCTTCCCCTTCTGTCCCGCTTTCAGCTCGGACTCGGAGAGCTGTGATGCAGCGATCTGCTGATATACTTCGCAGGTCTTCAGAAGTTCCTCATGGGTTCCGATGCCCGCGATCTTACCGTCATCGAGCACAATGATCTGCTCTGCATTGAGGATCGTGCTGATCCTCTGTGCCACGATCAGCACTGTGCTGTTCTTCGTTCTCTTCTTCAGAGCTTTTCTCAGAGTAACATCCGTCTTAAAGTCCAGTGCGGAGAAACTGTCGTCGAATATAAATATTTCCGGATGCTTTGCAATTGCACGGGCAATAGAAAGTCTCTGCTTCTGTCCGCCTGAGACATTGGAACCGCCCTGTGCGATCGGGCTCTTATATCCATCCGGCTTCTGATCAATAAACTCTGTAGCCTGCGCGATCTCCGCCGCCTCGATCATCTCCTGCTCGCCTCCGTCCGGATTGCCGAACATAATATTGGAAGCAATGTCTCCCGAGAAAAGCACGCCTTTCTGCGGAACATATCCGAGTTTCTCCCTCAGCTCGTGCTGAGACACATTGCGGATATCCACTCCATCAAGCGTGATGCTTCCTTCCGTCACATCATAGAAACGGGGAATCAGGTTGATAAGGGTAGATTTACCGCTTCCGGTACTTCCAATAATAGCTGTCGTCTCTCCCGGACGCGCCGTAAATGTAATATCGTGGATCACATTCTCATCTGCTCCGGGATAGCGGAAGGATACGTGGTCAAATTTGAGCAGTCCTTTCTCATTATCGGAGAATTTCTCCGGCTGCTCCGGATCAAGGATCACCGTCTGGCTGTCAAGCACTTCCTGTACACGGTCTGCAGCAACTGCCGCCCTCGGAAGCATGATAGAGAGCATACAGAGCATGAGGAATCCCATGATGATCTGCATTGTGTACTGGATGAAAGCCATCATATCTCCGACCTGCATTTCACCGTTATCGATCCCGTGGGCGCCGTTCCACATAATAAGCACTGAGATACCATTCATAACAAGCATCATGACCGGCATCATAAATGTCATGGCACGGTTTACAAACAGGTTCGTTCTCGTCAGGTCACGGTTTGCCTTGTCGAAACGCTCTTCCTCATATTTCTGCGTGCTGAAGGCACGGATGACTGACAGGCCGGTCAGGATCTCTCTCATTACCAGATTGACCTTGTCTACCAGACTCTGCATGATCCTGAACTTCGGCATGGCAACAAGGAACAGTACCAGGATCACCAGGCCGATCAGAACAACAGCCAGACCGATGATCCACGACATGGATACATTCGTCTGGAATACCTGAATGATACCGCCGATGGCAAGGATCGGAGCATAAAGCACGATCCGGAGCAGCATAACGATAATAAGCTGGATCTGCTGAATATCATTTGTACTCCTCGTGATAAGCGATGCCGTGGAGAAATGGTCGAACTCGTTGTTGGAGAATCCGACCACCTTGTGGAACACTCTGCCTCTCAGGTCGCGTCCCGTCGCGGCACCCACGCGTGACGCCATAAATCCTACCAGAATACTTGCCGCCATTCCAAGAAATGCCAGACAGGCCATCTTTCCTCCCGTAGTCAGAAGATAGTGGATCTGTATATCATCCATATCCATTCCGAGATTTTCATAGACTGTACCAACATAGCTTACTGCAGCCTGATCAAGGATCGTATCCGGCATATCTCCCATCTGCTCTTCCATGGCGTCCATCATTGATTCTCTCTGGTCCGCCGGCATCATCTGCAGAATGTCGAACACAGTCATGTCATCTGTCACGGTTCCGGCCGGGAGAGACGCTTTCAGCTGCTCTTCGATCTGGGCGGTCATATCGCTTCCGGACTCAAATCCTGCAGTCATCATCATCGGATATGCCAGAATATCTTCCAGACTGCTGATATCTTCATCTGAAATATTATTCTTCAAAACATAAGCTTCTACATCGTAAGTACTGTCGTCCTCTTCATATGCGTCAAGTACTGTATCCTGATCCCCGGACGGTACAAACAGCAGCAGACGGTTCATTTCATCCACCGATATCGCCTCAGGCACCTGATCCTCTACTCCGCCCTGCTGGATACCTACATTGACGATATCCGAGGTGTAAGCCGGAAGGGAAAGGTCACAGTACGCCTGTATGAACAGCACGATAATGATAGCGATCAGAGTCTTCCAGTGCTCTGCCGCGTATTTAAATAAGTTCTTCATTGTCTGTCTTTCCTTTCATTACATTTTGCCTTGAACTATTTATTTCTCATTCAGGTTATCCCTGATCTGAAAAAGCAGACGCTTAAAGAGCATGATCTCCTCTCTGGTCATTCCCCGGAACATCAGCTCTTCCATCTGTTCTGCAACAGCATAAACCCCTTTGATACAGGATTCTCCTTTTTCCGTCAGGGTCAGCCGCATTATCCGCTGATCCGCCGGATCAGGATGCCGCGTCAGATATCCCTCTTTTTCCATCTTCTGTATAGAAGAAGTAATAGACGGCGGCGTCACATTCAGCCGGGCGGCCAGTTCTTTCTGCGACATGGAATCGCTGTGATGAAGGGTAAACAGGATTCCCGCCTGACTTTTATTCAGATCGAATTCCCGGTACATGTCTTTTGCACGGTTCATCATCTTGTGCATCAGCATGCCCATCAGACCGAATGCCGGCATATCTTTTTCCTCACACTGCATGCCATACTCCTTTCCGTATTTGTAATTAGTTAGTTAACTAAACGATATTTTAGTACTATTAGCTAAAACGGTCAAGATAATTTATATGATTTCACAGTTTTTTTATACTTTATTCACAATATTTTACATTGATACTATTTAACTTCCTTTTTAAATCGGATAGGGGAAAGGGATCTCCCCTATCCGATCAACGCGATGCCCCGCGCAGCTCATGGCAGGCCGCTTGTTGTCCGCTTACCGGGCTTATCACGATCGGATAGGGGAAGATTCCTCCCCCTATCCGATCAACGCGATACCTCGCTCATCTCGCGGCATTGCCGCTCGATGACCGTTGCCCGTCGGA
>CAMMSL010000042.1 GCA_946499505.1 uncultured Lachnoclostridium sp. | reverse complement strand
TCTTCGAGAAATACGAGCAGGTACCGAAGTCTGTACAGGAAAAAGTATTATCCAATAAAAATGCGTAAATCGCATAAAAAGGCTTGAAAAACGGCTAGGTTTGAAATATAATCAAACTTAGCCGGGTAAAAATCGAAAACCAGAAATATGCCCGTAAAGGCGGGCGCAGATTTAAGGAGGATATTCAAAATGGCAAAAGCTAAATTTGAAAGAACAAAACCGCATTGTAATATCGGTACTATCGGCCACGTTGACCACGGTAAAACAACTCTTACAGCTGCTATTACTAAAGTACTTTCTCACAGAGTATCAGGTAATGCAGAGGTTGCTTTCGATAACATCGACAAAGCTCCGGAAGAGAGAGAGCGTGGAATCACAATCTCTACAGCTCACGTTGAGTATGAGACAGAGAAACGTCACTATGCACACGTTGACTGCCCGGGACATGCTGACTACGTTAAGAACATGATCACAGGTGCTGCTCAGATGGACGGCGCTATCCTCGTAGTTGCTGCTACTGACGGTGTTATGGCTCAGACAAAGGAGCACATCCTTCTGTCCCGTCAGGTTAACGTTCCGTATATCGTAGTATTCATGAACAAATGTGATATGGTAGACGACGAAGAGCTGCTCGAGCTCGTAGAGATGGAGATCCGTGAGGTTCTCAACGAGTATGAGTTCCCGGGAGATGACACACCGGTTATCCAGGGTTCCGCTCTGAAAGCTCTCGAAGATCCGGACGGACCGTGGGGAGACAAGATCATGGAGCTTATGGACGCTGTTGACGAGTGGATCCCGACTCCTGAGCGTGACACAGACAAACCGTTCCTGATGCCGGTAGAGGACGTATTCTCTATCACAGGACGTGGTACTGTTGCTACAGGTAGAGTAGAGCGTGGTACACTTCACATCTCTGATGAAGTTGAGATCATCGGTATCCATGAGGATGTTAAGAAGACAGTTGTAACAGGTATCGAGATGTTCCGTAAACTGCTCGACGAGGCTCGCGCAGGTGATAACATCGGTGCTCTGCTTCGTGGTATCCAGAGAACAGAGATTGAAAGAGGACAGTGTCTGATCAAACCGGGTACTGTTACATGCCATACAAAATTCACATGCCAGGTTTACGTACTGACAAAGGATGAGGGTGGCCGTCATACACCGTTCTTCAACAACTATCGTCCGCAGTTCTACTTCAGAACAACAGACGTTACAGGCGTTTGCGAGCTTCCGGAAGGCACAGAGATGTGCATGCCTGGAGATCACGTTACAATGACAGTTGAACTGATCCACCCGGTACCGATGGAGGAAGGTCTGAGATTCGCTATCCGTGAGGGTGGTCGTACAGTAGGATCAGGTACAGTTGCATCCATCGTTGAGTAAGGATATACGCGTAAGGCTATAAGCCGTGCGAAAATGCAAATAAAATCAGGGAAGAGTGCTTGCATTCTTCCCTGTATTTTTTGCGTTTTCATAGGGTGCCAGCCCGCGAGCGATGCCTGAACACTTGGCGAGGTATTCTCGAGCCTAGTGAGAAGGTACACAGAGGGAATGGAGCGAAGCGGAATTGAGCTGTGCACGGCAAAAAACAGAATATTGATACAAATATAACCCCAGAGACTTCGGTTTCTGGGGTTTTTGTGCGCCTAAAAAGGATTTGCTTTACAGCGTAATAAGAGCTGATTATAATCAAAATATAGAAAGCGGATCTTATTAAATAACAGCGTGAAATAAATAGTAAGAAAAGGGGGGGATACCAATGAAAGTAAGAACGATTTGCATGATATTACTTATAAGCGGTATCAGCGTTTTATCAGCGTGTGGAAGCAAAGAAAAAAATGTGGAAAAAAATGATACAGATGTCCTGCCTTTAAATGATAATGTGCCAGGATGGCTGGAAAGTTTTTACAACAGTGACTATGAATACCGGAAGAGTACATTTGTTTTAGAAAATGACATTGAGGATACCATTGCTGTTGTAGAGGGAAAAGTTGAAGCTTCTCCGTATAAAGAGTATGTGAAAATCGTTGAGCCGGCTGAATCATCGTGGTCAGAAGTCTGGTTTTATGGTGATGGAGAGGATGTTACTGCAATTTTGAATATAGAAAATGATTATGTTCTGCAGAATACAAGACGTTTTTACCCTTACGGATATGGCAGTAATCTGTCCCTGTCAAAAGACCGCACAGAAGAATACAACGGTATACCCTGCGATGTCTATACGGCAGAGTATACAGTCAATCTTACAGGACAGATAAATCAGAAGAGTGGAGAAGCGATAATAACAGAACCAATTACAGCGGTTGTATCACAGGAATACTATGTTGATCCGAAAAAGGATCAGCTTCTATGTATGATCACGGATTCATCAGACCGTCAGGAAAAAACAGAAATCGCCAATAGGGTTATGAATGACAATATCACGGTGGAAGAGGCGCAAAAGGTGGTTTCTGTTGATGAAGTGACAAAAGAAAAGATGGAGATCCTTTCTTATGATGATTCGATTTCAATAGATATTCCGGAGATTTAGAGAACGTGTCTTGCACACTAAAGTTAAAAGCTGTGAAATAAGAGGAGACAGAGATATGGGAAAATATGGAAAAAGAGCAATAGTTGTTTTAGCTGGTATTTGGTTGTGGATTTTTTACATATTTCAGGAGGAACTGTCTCGGCACGGCCTTTATACCATTATTAGTTATAATATACACGAGATTGCGTCTGTAATTCCGTTTCTCTGTATAGGAATAGCAGCAGTGATCTTAATTGGACTATATAT
The DNA here is from genome assembly GCA_946499505.1 of uncultured Lachnoclostridium sp. Taxonomy (GTDB): domain Bacteria; phylum Bacillota; class Clostridia; order Lachnospirales; family Lachnospiraceae; genus Mediterraneibacter. The sequence goes on along the minus strand of CAMMSL010000042.1, from coordinate 19,402 downwards.
TAAAGAAAATAGTAAAGGCACGACAACAGTTATTGCTTCTGTCGAAAGTGTAGATGACCAGAATGGAGAGATCATAATAATAGATGCTGCAGGACAGAAAATAACACTCCAGTCTCCAGAACTGGTAAACAGAATAATAGAGACGGACGGACAAAAGTATATAATCCAATATGATGACAATTCATCAGGAATACGAAAACTCCGTATGATTTCTCTGCCTGAAAATCAGAAATAGAATTTAGAAGAATAAGGAATCCGCTAAAAAAGTAAAGCTATTTTTGAGTCCCCAAATAGCTTTACCTTTTTGGGATTATCCCGTTATCTTTTATATATTTTACCTTCCATCAGTGAGATGGGGTCAGAACTGGCGCCTATGAGGCAGATATAATATTCCCCGTCCCGTTCGGCTGTAAGTTCATATTTTAAATCCAATTCTCTTAAGGAAGTGTCACTTTTTCTCATCAATGTGTTATTAAAGACATAGTAAAATCCTACGCACTGTCCCTTATCCGGAGTCACTGCATTGATCTCGGAAGGATATTCCGTGCTCTCAAATACAAGTGTCTCACCCTTCTTCAGATGCCATCCGCTCCCATCCTCTTTTGTAAAGATGACCATGACGCCATTGTCAAAGATGATCTCCGGGGTAGTGCAGGAATTGCCGTTTTCCTTGACGGCAAAGTGCGTGATGGAATGTGGGAGCGGGAAAGGCTCGTTCGTACCGGCAGCGTGTTCTATATCTTTTATGATATCGGTTTCTTCGATAACATCTTCCAGTGTGGGTTCCGGCGCGAGACCGGGGCCGCTGACCAGATTCCCGTCTTTATCATATATGCTCGCCGTCATATTTTGCATTTCTTTTCCCACAAGATCCCGGTTTTCATCAGTGATCAGTGCGGCGCCGTCTTTGAACAGATCATACTGATATGCGGCGCATGCAATTCCTGACAAAGAAAGTACAATAACTGCTGCGATGAGAAGACGCAGACGGAAAGTTTTTTTATGTGAGCGTTTTTTTTGGTTCTCTGTTTCTTTGATTTTTTCCCTGACGGCTGTTATTGTGGTGTCCGATGAATAATTTTCCGGATGTATGGGGGACTGTTCAGCCTGGGATAAGAGTTTCCCGGCATCTTCTGCGATCATGTCAAACAGATCATAATAACTAACTTTCATAATTAAAACCCCTTTCTTCCAATATTTTTCTGAACTTTTTCCGGCTCCTCTGCAGACGGCTTTTGACGGTTGGAAGAAGATCGCCGGATTCGTCGGCAATCTCCTGAAGTGTTTTGCTCTGAAAATAAAACTTAAGCAGGACTATCTGTTCTTCAGGAGTCAGTTCCTTTAATGCGGATAAGATCATGCTCCTAAGTTCGATCTGATGAAAGTGGTCGGGAACCGCTCCTAAAATATCTTCTTCAAGAGGGAAGGTGTGCCGTAATTTATTCTTTTCCGTGAGTGCAGTGTTTCTTGCGAGGGCACCTATGTATGACTTTAGATTGTTTCCCTGCCCGGTCTTGATATGGTCAGCATTTTCCCACAGACGGAAAAAAATATCATTGATTACGCTCTGGATATCTGTCTGATCCGTCTGACCATACAGGATCCTGCATACGATTGATGCAACATACTGGTGAAACAGACGGATGATCTCTTCCAGTGCTTTCTGGTCTTTCTTCTTTAACCGTTGGATCAGTTCGAGCTCTTTATCATTCATGGCTTTCTCCTCCTCTTTAACTATATATACTGTTTCTTGAACAGAAAAGATGCAAATCTGAAATAAGAATATTTTTTTCAGGATTGAACATACTATACCTGTATCCGGCATATATCGGGCACTGATACAGAGCGGCAGGTGTGTATGTGAAATGAACGATAAGAAAACACTTCCTAAATTAAATAGAAAATTTGATCATAAGATCCTGCTATGGGATCTTCTCTATGATATTGCCGGCAGTATACTCTATGCTGCCGGCATTTATACCTTTGCAGGCAATGCCGGGTTCGCCCCGGGCGGGGTGTCCGGCCTGGCTCTGATCCTGAATTATCTTCTGGGGCTTCCGGTGGGGACTGTAACACTTCTGTTTAATATCCCTCTTGTGGTTATCAGCTATAAATCGGTGGGCAGGACACTTCTTATAAAAAGCGCGAAGACAATGGTGATTTCTTCGCTGTTTCTCGATGTAATATTTCCTTATATACCTATGTATACGGGCAGCCGGTTGATGGCTGCCATCTGTTCCGGCGTTTTTATGGGAGCCGGGATGGCACTCTTCTATATACGCGGCTCTTCGTCCGGCGGGATTGACTTTCTTGCCCTGACGATCAAGAAGAAAAAGCCGCACATGACCATGGGCGTGATCACACTTCTTATAGATCTTGTGGTCATACTGCTCGGCTGGCCGGTATTCGGAGATATCGATGCCGTGCTTTACGGAGTAGCGTCCACTGGAGTTTCTACTATTGTGATTGATAAGATTCTGTATGGTACGGGCGCCGGGACGCTGGCGATTATCATAACGAAAAAAGGAGAAGAGATTGCAGTTAAAATCGGTGAAAATGTAAGGCGCGGCGTTACTACGATCCCGGCATCCGGAGGCTATACGAGGATGCACAGGGATGTGCTTCTCTGCGCCTGCTCCAAGGCAGAAGCATATCTGGTCAAAAGCGCTGTACAGGAGACGGATGCTCAGGCTTTTTTAATGTTTACCGAGACAAGTGAGGTGTTCGGTGAAGGATTTAAGCGCGAGACAAAGTAAAAATATTGTAATAATATACAAAAAATAAAGATATACACGGAATGGATTGCTAAATATATACAAATGTGATAGTATAACTATCAGAAGCTAACTTTGGAAGGAGTACAAAAAATGAGAGAATCTGCGGCGCGGATGCGCAAGACACAGTACCGTGCGCGGAAGATTCTTGAAGCGGCGATGGAACTTTTCTGTGACAAAGGGCTGGAAGAGACATCAATTGATGAAATCGCGGAGCGGGCGGGAGTCGGAAGCGCTACGATCTACCGATATTATGAGACAAAAGCCCAGCTTGCGATCCAGAGCGGTGCAGCATACTGGAGGAAGATTGCGGGAAAATATTTGAATGTCACGGAGATAAAAGGCTATTCTGATATGACCGGACGGGAACAGCTTGAGTGTATTATGGATGCGCTGATCGTGATATTCGAGCGGGAAAGAGGTTTCCTCAAATATCTGCAGGAATTTGAGGTGTTCGTGCGCAGGTATAAGATTGACATGGAACGGCTTGCCGAGTACGAAGAGAGCATTATGAGCCTGAAACCGAGAGTAACGGACGCGCTGGAGAAAGGGCTTCAGGACGGAACGCTTTTTTTCGAGTGGTCGCCGAATGAAGTATGCTATTCCCTTGCACATACAGCTTTCGGAGTGATGAAGCGGTTCGCGTGGAATGGAAGCATGCTTGAGCTGGACAGCCAGGTGGAGCTGATCCTTCAGGTGAAGATTGCCATAAAGCTGCTGATCAGAGGACTGGAAACTGAGACAGCATAGGCCTTTGAGAGAACGGAAGTTATTACGACAGAAGAGGAGCGGAACAATGTACAAAGTATATGAGATCAAGAAAAGAATCTTTGACGACAATGATCAGGAGGCGGAGAAAGTAAGAGAGGAACTGAAAGCGGACGGAACATTTCTCATAAATCTCATGTCATCACCCGGCGGCGGGAAGACAACGACTCTTAAGAGAACCATTGATGCGTTAAAGGAGGAGATGCGGATCGGTGTTATGGAGGCGGATATCGACAGCGCCGTGGATGCGGATGCTATCAGTGAGACGGGGGCAAAAGTGATCCAGTTACATACCGGCGGTATGTGCCATCTGGATGCGGATATGACAAGGCAGGGACTGGAAGAACTGGGGACGGAAGATATCGATCTTGCCATACTGGAAAATGTGGGAAATCTTGTATGCCCGGCAGAGTTTGATACGGGGGCAGTAAAGAATGTCATGATCCTGAGCGTGCCGGAGGGGGATGACAAACCACTGAAGTATCCGCTGATGTTTCAGGTATCCCACTGTCTGCTGATCAATAAGATCGACGCCCTGTCCTGCTTTGATTTTGATTTCGATGCATGCAGGGAGCGGGTGCTGCGGCTGAATCCGGATATGAAGATCATTCCGATTTCGGCGAAGACAGGCGAAGGAATGGATGAATGGTACGGATGGATAAGAGAACAGGTAAAAGAATGGAAGGAGGCGGGTAAATGAGTGAAGAGAGAAAGCTGATCCTGAAACTGGGACAGATGATCACGGACCGCATCGGACACAAGGTAACGGTGGACGACCCCGAGTACTGGGGACTGGCGGAAGTGCTTACTGATGAGATGGCGGAAGTGTGTCTGTCCATGAAAGTCAGGAAACCGATGACAGTGGAGCAGATCGCGAAGAAGTCGGGAAAGGATAAGGAGAGAGTGCAGCAGCTCCTCGATGAGATGGCCGTCATCGGTATGATCGAGTACAACTGGGAAAATGAAGACCGGCACAAACAGTATGTGCTGCCCATGTTTGTTCCCGGCTGTGCGGAGTTCATGGTAATGAACAAGAAGCAGTGTGAGGAGCATCCGATCCTTGCAGATTTTTTTGAAAATATGTCCCGGCTGCCTCTTGAGAAAGTGACTCCCATGGTGCCGCCCGGAGGTTCCGGAATCGGTATGCACGTGATCCCGGTTGAGAAGGCAATCCCGGCGCATCAGCAGTCTGCAAGCGTAGAGCACATTTCGCACTGGCTGAAGAAATATCAGGACAAGTATGCAGCGGGCGCCTGCTCTTGCCGCCGGCAGCAGAGGATCCGCGGCGAGGGATGCGGAGAGATCGAGGGAGATCTGTGCATCGGTGTGGGTGATATGGCTGATTATCTCGTCGAGACAGGCAAAGGGCGCTACATTGATTTTGACGAAGTAATGGAAATACTGGAACGGGCCGAACGAAATGGTTTTGTACACCAGATTACCAACATTGACGGTGAGGATAAGATATTTGCCATCTGCAACTGTGCGCCCGGTGTGTGTAACGGCCTGAGGACGTCGCAGCTTTTCAATACTCCGAATATGTCCCGCTCTGCATACAGGGCGCATGTAGAGAAAGAAAAATGCGTTGCCTGCGGGAAATGCGTTGAGGTCTGTCCCGTAGGCGCGGCGAAACTGGGACAGAAGCTGTGCACAAAGCACGGAGAGATTAAATACCCGAAAGCGCTGCTCCCGGATGCGGAAAAGTGGGGAAGAGACAAGTGGGATCCGGATTATAAGGATCATGCCAAGATCAACTGCTACGAGACGGGGACATCGCCGTGCAAGACGGCCTGTCCGGCTCACCTTGCGGTACAGGGATACATTAAGATGGCAGCGGAAGGCAGATATATGGATGCCCTGAAGCTGATCAAACAGGATAACCCGTTCCCGGCCGTGTGCGGCGCAATCTGCAATCGCCGATGCGAGGACGCCTGTACGAGAGGAACCGTGGATAAGGCGGTTGCCATCGATGAGATCAAGAAGTTTATCGCTGAGAAAGAGCTCCATGAGGAGCACCGCTATGTTCCGCTTTGCGAAAATCATGAAGGAAAACAGTTTGAACAGAAGATCGCGGTCATCGGGGCAGGTCCGGCGGGAATGTCGGCGGCATATTATCTCAGAACAAAAGGATATCCGGTGACGGTATTTGAAAAAGAGAAAAGACCGGGCGGTATGCTGCTCAACGGGATTCCGTCGTTCCGGCTGGAAAAATCAGTCATTGAGGCGGAGATCGATGTGCTCCGGCAGATGGACGTGGAGTTCCGGTGCGGTGTGGAAGTTGGGAAAGATGTTACGATTCCGGAGCTCAGGGAAGAAGGATACAAAGCATTTTATGTGGCTGTAGGCGCGCAGGGCGGAAGAATAGCAGGCGTTCCCGGAGAGGAAGCAGAAGGCGTCCGGACGGGAGTGGAGTTCCTGCGGAAGGTCAATCTTGCGGAAGAAGCCGTCATGTCTGCTGACAGTGCCGGGAGACCGGACAGTGAAAAAACGCCGGAATACGAAATGTTCCCAGCTGATGTAAGACTTTCCGGACGGACTGTCGTGATCGGCGGCGGAAATGTAGCGATCGACGTGGCAAGGACGGCTCTCCGTTCCGGATCTGAGAGTGTGAGCATGTACTGTCTGGAGTCTCTGGCGGAGATGCCGGCTGCCGCGGATGAAGTGGCTGAAGCGCGCGAAGAAGGCATCGTGGTATGGAACGGCTGGGGACCGAAAGAAATCCTTGAGGACAACGGAAAAGTAAAAGGAATCGTTTTAAAGAAATGTGTTTCTGTATTCAATGCAGAAGGAAGATTTGCACCTGTGTATGACGAAGACGACTGCATCACAGTGAAGTGCGAGAATGTGCTCCTCTCCATCGGACAGTCCATCTGCTGGGGAGAACTGTTGAAAGATACGGCGGTAGAATTCAACCCCAACGGTACGGCAAAAGCAGATCCGGTAACATATCAGACGAAAGAACCGGACATCTTTGTGGGCGGTGACGTGTATACAGGACCGAAATTTGCCATCGATGCCATCGCGGCCGGCAAGCAGGGCTGCGAGTCCATCCACCGCTTTGTCCATGAGGGACATTCCCTGACTCTGGGACGCGACCTGCGGCAGTTCGTTGAGCTGGATAAGGACAGTGTCGTAGTAGAAGAATTCGATAACGCGAAACGCCAGATCCCGGGAAAGAAAGCGGGCGTTGCAAAAGAAAGTTTCCGCGACCTGCGTTCTACATTTACAGAGGAGCAGGTGAAGACGGAGGCGGCCAGATGCCTCGGGTGCGGTGCGACGATCGTAGATGAGAATAAGTGTATCGGCTGCGGCCTGTGTACGACGAGATGCGAGTTCGACGCAATCCACTTAAGCCGTGACCTGCCGGAAATGAGCACGATGCGGAAAGCAGAGGACAAGCTGAAGGGGATCCTTCCCTATGCGGTCAAACGTGCCATAAAGATCAAGATGAAGAAATAGAATAGTGCCGCAGTGCAGAAGCAAAGGCGGACTATCAGAAGAAAACATGCATGAATTAGGAATTATAGTACATATTACAAAGACGCTGCAGAGTGTTGCGGCGGAAAATAACTTAAGAGAAATCGCTTCGGTCACTCTGGAGGTAGGTGAAGTGAGTTCCATCGTTCCAGATTATCTCACGGACTGCTGGCAGTATTACAGAAAGAAATTTCCGCTGATCGAACACGCGGAGATGAAGATCGAGATGATGCCGGCAGTCACATACTGCGAATCCTGTGAGAAGACATATCCTACCGTGGAGTACGGGCGGCAGTGCCCGCACTGCGGAAGCTGGGAGACTTATCTGGTGACCGGTGACGAATGCAATATCCGGGAGATCGAGGCACAGTGACAGGCGGCTTTGACGCCGCCGGAGAGAAAAGGGGGTAATATTTATGCTGTTTCATGTTTACGGTTCGGAAGCCATACCGCAATGGATCGCCATGCTGGGCGTGCTGGCGGCGCTGATCCTGCTGAATGAATTCGCGAGGCGGACGAAAGCCGGAGGAATCATTATGTTCTTTGTTATTCCGGCTGCACTGACCGTTTATTTTATCGCCATCGCCGTAGGCGCGGGGATGGGAGCGCAGTGGGCGCTGGAGAATCAGACTTATGTATATATGAACGGCTGGTTCCATTACGCGAAGCTGTATGCATCGCTGGCGGGCTGTATCGGATTCATGATGATCAAATACGAGTGGGGAATCGGCAAGACACATTGGTTTAAAGCGTATCCGTTTGTGATCGTTGCCATCAACATCCTGATCGCTGTGGCAAGCGACTTTGAATCCGCGATCAACGGCTGGTATTCATGGTGGCTGTCCTCCGAGGATGTGTGGCTGTTCGGCGGCTGGCACAATATATTTAACGGCATCGCCGGTATTATCAATATCTTCTGTATGACAGGATGGTGGGCCGTTTACTCCTCAAAAGACAAGAAAGACATGATCTGGCCGGATATGATCTGGGTATATATTATCGTGTATGATATCTGGAATTTTGCCTATACATATAACTGTCTGCCGACGCACGCATGGTTCTGCGGCATCGCCCTTCTGCTGGCGCCGACGATCGCGGCGCTTTTGTGGAACAAGGGCGGCTGGATCATGAACCGGGCGAACACCCTCTGTATCTGGTGTATGTTTGCCCAGGTATTTCCGCTCTTTCAGGAGACGCTCTCTGACGGAACGCAGATCTTTCCGTGGGCAACGCTTCCGAAGCTCTATGCGGACGGCACGTTGAATGGCATCACGGCGGGCGGAAATGCAAATGCGGACCCGACGATGATGACGGTGGTGAGCGTACTTGCTCTTGTGACAAATATTATTGCGCTGGCATATATCATTTACGTGTCTGTAAAGAGGAAGAGAAATCCGTACAAGAATGAAGTGTTTACAGAGTTCAAGTACTATAAAGACGCAGCGGCGAGAGCTGAGATCAAATAAAACAAAAATATATGAAATAATATGCAGGAGGAAGCATGGGAAAGAGGTATTTGGACTGTACGTCGTCAGAAATTGCGAAAATGAATGGAAAACAGCTTGTTGAGGCAATAGCGGGAAGTGAAGGACGCGTCCTCGTCTGCGAGACGATCGGCGCTGTACGTCCCATGCTGGGAGATGTAACGAATGCCGAATTTGCTGCGGCTATGGGCGCAGACCTGCTCATCCTCAATCTGTTTGATGTGAACGAGCCTCTGATACTGGGGCTGCCGGATACTGCGCCGGAAGACACGATCCGGGAGGTGAAGCGGCTGACCGGAAGAGCTGTGGGGATTAATCTGGAGCCGCTGGAGCCGGATGTGGAAAGTTCTGTGGAGACAAATGCGGAATGGCAGTTTACTTCAGGCCGCGCGGCAACTGTGGAAAATGCCCGGAAAGCGATAGAGATGGGTGTAGACTTTATCGTGCTTACGGGAAATCCGGGGGTTGGTGTGACAAACAGTGCGATCATCCATACGCTCAGAAAATTCAGGAAAGAGTTCGGCGACCGGATAATGCTCATTGCCGGGAAAATGCATGCAGCGGGAATTCTCTCGGAAAGCGGAGAAAATATTATTACAGAAGAGGATACAAGAGCGTTTGCCGGTGCGGGAGCGGATGTCATACTCATGCCGGCGCCGGGGACAGTTCCGGGCATTACTACAGAATATATCCGGAAGCTGGTATCCTGTGCCCATAAGCTGGGGAAACTGACGATCACCGCAGTGGGAACATCTCAGGAGGGTGCCGATGCCGCAACGATCCGTGAGATCGCCCTTATGTGCAAGATGACGGGGACAGATCTCCATCATCTGGGAGATTCCGGGTATGTGGGCATGGCCCTTCCGGAAAATATTCTGGAGTATGGCAAGGTGATCCGTGGCGTGAGGCATACCTATCACAGGATGGCGTCGTCAATCAACCGTTGATGAAAATGCAGTGAAATGATATATTAATAATAGTGAGCCCTCTCCCGGAGCGGGCAGGATGTTTTTAAGAAAGCGCCTGTCTGCTCCGGGAGTTTTTTTGCAATTGTGATTGTGATCAAGGATTCAGCATGCGGTATCGCGGGAGGACAGTTAAATACTGTATTCCATTGCGGTATTGCAAAATGCCCCGGGATGCCGTACAATAAAACCCAGTGAATCCGGGCAATCCGGACAGATGACAGATAATCCGGATATCTGTGGGAAGAGAAGCAGGTATCCGATATGAAACTGATATTACGATGAAACGGATGGAGGGTGGATCATGCCGACAGAGATGATACAGGCCGAGAAACTGATCTATGAATATGACAAGCGGGATGAAGAGGGCAATATAATCGGATCCGAGCGCGCTATCGACGGTGTGGATATTGATGTGCCGGCAGGTTCCTTTGTGGCGATACTGGGACATAACGGTTCCGGGAAATCTACTCTCGCAAAGCATATGAATGCAATTCTGGTTCCCACGGGAGGAACTATGTGGGTGGACGGAAGAGATACGAAAGATCCGGATGAACTGTGGAATGTGCGCCAGACTGCAGGCATGGTATTCCAGAATCCGGACAATCAGATCATCGGTACCGTGGTGGAAGAGGATGTAGGATTCGGACCGGAGAATCTGGGCGTGTCTACGGATGAGATCTGGCAGCGTGTGGAAGAGAGCCTGAAGGCAGTGGGGATGCTTGACCGGCGGAAAGACTCGCCGAATAAGCTTTCCGGGGGCCAGAAGCAACGCGTGGCTATTGCGGGAGTCCTTGCAATGGAGCCGAAGTGTATCGTGCTGGACGAGCCCACAGCCATGCTGGATCCGAACGGAAGAAAAGAAGTGATCCGTGCGGTGGAGGAACTGCGTAAGAAAAAGAATGTTACAGTTATCCTGATCACACACTATATGGAAGAAGTAATAGAAGCGGATCAGGTGTTTGTCATGGATGACGGACACATTGTGATGCACGGGACTCCCCGGGAGATATTCAGCCGCGTGGACGAGCTGAAATCATACCGGATGGATGTGCCGCAGGTGACAATGCTTGCGGAAGCCTTGAGGAAACGGGGACTAAATCTTCCTAAAGGAATCCTGAGAAGAGAAGAGTTGGTGGAGGCATTATGTCAATTGCGTTAGAACATGTAAGTTATGTATACAGCCCGGGGACAGCATATGAAAAGCATGCACTCAAAGACGTGAGCTTTGAGATCCCTCAGGGACAGTTTGTCGGGATCATCGGACATACCGGTTCGGGAAAGTCCACCTTGATCCAGCATCTGAACGGGCTTGTCAGGGCAACGTCCGGAAAGGTGCTCTACGAAGGAAAGAATATTTACGATGAGGGATACAATATGCGTGCCCTGCGCAGTCAGGTAGGGCTGGTGTTCCAGTATCCGGAGTATCAGCTCTTTGAGGTGGATGTGCTCAGCGATGTCTGCTTTGGCCCGAAGAATCAGGGGCTGTCTCCCGAGGAATGTGAGAAGAATGCGCGGGAAGCACTAGAACTGGTCGGTTTCCCGGAGAAGTATTATAAGCAGTCGCCCTTTGAACTGTCGGGCGGACAGAAGAGGAGAGTGGCGATCGCCGGAGTACTGGCGATGAAGCCGAAGGTGCTGATTCTGGATGAGCCGACAGCGGGGCTTGATCCGAAAGGAAGAGATGAGATTCTGGATCAGGTGGAAAAACTCCATAAAGAGACGGGGATGACTGTTATTCTGGTTTCTCACAGCATGGAGGATATCGCGCGTTATGTGGAGCGCATTATCGTTATGAATCACGGTGAGAAGATGCTGGACGGTACCCCGAAAGAGGTGTTCCGGCATTATAAAGAACTTGAGGAGGTGGGGCTTGCTGCGCCTCAGGTGACTTATGTGATGCATGACCTGAAAGAGAGGGGATTCGATGTTTCCCCGGATGCCACGACGATCGAAGAGGCTGCGGACGAGATTATGAGATCTTTCCGGGGCTGATTCTGAGTTTACAGATACAGAGGAGTTATTATGATCAGAGATATAACAATCGGGCAGTATTACCCGGCCCAGAGCCGGATACACAGACTGGATCCCAGGGTGAAGATTGTCTGCACCCTGCTTTTCCTTGTGTCCCTTTTTATACAGAACAGTCTGCTGGGATATGTGATCGCGACGATTTATCTGGGAACCGTGATACGACTGTCAAAAGTGCCTCTTAAATATATTGTAAAAGGCCTGAAACCGATCGTGATCCTGCTTCTGTTTACCGTAGTGATGAACCTCTTTCTTACACGGAACGGAGACACTCTGGTACATTTCTGGATATTTACGATTACGGAAGGCGGACTGAGAACGTCTGTATTTATGGCAATCCGGCTGATGTATCTTGTGGCAGGTTCGTCTATTATGACATTTACAACATCGCCTAACGGACTGACCGACGGCATGGAAAAACTGCTTCATCCATTGAATAAACTGAATGTGCCGGTCCATGAAGTGGCGATGATGATGTCGATCGCACTTCGTTTTATCCCGATCCTGCTGGAAGAGACGGATAAGATCATGAAAGCACAGCAGGCAAGGGGAGCGGACTTTGAGAGTGGAAACATTATCCAGAGGGCAAAGGCGATGGTGCCGATCCTTGTGCCGCTGTTTGTGTCCGCGTTCCGGCGGGCCAATGATCTGGCGATGGCCATGGAGTCGAGGTGTTATCACGGCGGAGAAGGCCGCACAAAGATGAAACCGCTCCGGTATAAGGGCAGGGACCGGATCGCATATATTTTGACGTTGATCTATCTTGTTGTAATATTTGTAGTTGGAAGATTTGTTCCCTTTAAATTGTGGATATTTTAAATTGAGATGATTGATCTATATCCGCTTTGGGACAGGCTGATGTTTAATTGGGGACGTAGTAAAACCGAGATTTACTACGTCCCCAATCGGGGGTATTATGAGGAGAATTAAACTTACTGTTGCCTACGATGGTACGAACTACTGCGGCTGGCAGATTCAGCCTAACGGCATTACGGTAGAAGAAGTACTGAACCGCGCTCTCTCCCGGCTGACGGGAGAGAAACTCCGGGTGACCGGAGCCAGCCGTACAGATGCGGGCGTGCATGCGCGGGGAAACATAGCGGTTTTTGACACAGCATCCACGATACCTGCAGAACGTTTTGCCTATGCGGTGAATCCGCTTTTGCCGGAAGATATCGCAGTGGTAAACTCGGAGGAGGTGCCGCAGGACTGGCATCCGAGATACCAGAATTCTGTCAAGACTTATGAATACCGTATCCTAAATCGGGAGATGCCGGATCCGCTCAGAAGGAATTATACATGGCATGTGTCATTCCCGCTGGATATCGACAAGATGAGAACGGCGGCGGAGTATCTGAAAGGTGAGCATGATTTCCGGAGCTTCTGCAGTATCCATACCGGGGCCGCGACTACAGTGCGGACGGTCTATATGCTGGATATAGGGAAAACAGGCGATGAAATCGTTATCCGTATCAGCGGAAATGGATTTCTCTATAATATGGTGCGTATCATTGCCGGGACCCTGACCGAAGTGGGAAGAGGCTTCAGGACACCCGAGAATGTAAAGAAGATACTTGAAGCAGAAGAACGGGAGAAGTCAGGGGCTACGGCGCCGCCGCAGGGCTTGACGCTGATCAGTATTGAATACAAATAGTAATAATATGTCTATATAAGTAAGAAGATAGACTGTTATCATTGTCTGTGCTATAATCCCACCGGACAAATATATAATCATATACTCAAATGTCCAAAGAACGGAAAGGTTCTTAAGGAAAAGAAAGGAATGAAAAGAAACAATGGGAAACAATAATAATTCAGGTGTTTTAAAATTTTTCGGCATTCTGATGATCCTGTTCGGTCTGATCTATGCGATTCTTGGAACAGTAGCTCTGATGGGAAAACTCGGAGGAGTGCTTCCGGGACATGACGCACAGGAAACTCTGATCGTAGTCCTTGCATATGTGGTTGCGGTTCTTGCGATCATCTGCGGTGTTGTGTGTGTGAAAGGCATTCTCGGCGCATGCCGCGTATGCGGCCTGGTGATTGCTGCGATCGGTCTCGTATCTCTGATCTGGCTTCAGGTGACACAGGATACATTCAGTATTTTCGACTGTATCGCACTGGTACTTGGTGTGGCCATCTTTTATCTGGCGGGAAAGAAAAACTGATTTGTTTTAAACCATAAGTTTAAACGCTGATAGAACTTGACAAAAGCTCTGGTGATTGCTAGTATTAACTTATCAGAAGGCTGGATTGTTACTTCCAGAAGGCAAAACCAGATTTTCAGGTGTTGAAGTATATCTTTGTGCCTGAAAATCTGGTTTTTATTTTGCGGAAAAATCAGATGTTTTCCGTAAGATAAAACTGCCCGGACCGGCCATTTTGTTTTGCGGTAAGAAGAGGAGGAAGAAAAATGAGAATCTATGAAACAGCAAACTATGAGGAAATGAGCAGGAAAGCCGCCAATATCCTGTCGGCACAGATAATCTTAAAGCCTGACTGTGTACTGGGGCTTGCTACAGGATCCACACCGATCGGTACATACGATCAGCTTGTCGAGTGGTACAAAAAAGGCGATGTTGATTTCTCAGAAGTGAAAACAGTGAATCTGGATGAGTACAGAGGCCTGACCCGAGACAATGATCAGAGCTATTATTACTTTATGCATAAGCATCTGTTCGACCGGGTGAACATCAAACCAGAGAATACAAACGTACCGGATGGAACAGAACCGGATGCGGAAAAAGAGTGTGACAGATATGAGAGTCTGATCCAGTCCATGGGAGGCGTTGACGTTCAGCTTCTTGGTCTGGGACACAACGGGCATATCGGCTTTAACGAGCCTGACAGTTCATTTGCAAAGAAAACACATTGTGTAGATCTGACAGAGAGCACAATTGAGGCGAACAAGAGATTCTTTGCATCTGCGGATGACGTCCCGCGCCAGGCATATACTATGGGCATCGGAACGATCATGAAAGCAAAGAAGATCCTGCTTGTTGTAAATGGAGAGGCAAAGGCTGATATTGTCGCAAAAGCATTTTTCGGACCTGTGACACCGGAAGTTCCTGCCTCTGTACTTCAGCTTCATAACGATGTTGTTATTGTTGCTGACAAGGCAGCTCTTTCCAAGATACCGGTTCGGGCATAAGCGCTGTATGATCAGGTTAAGGGGGTACAGACCATGATAATTAAAAACGTAAAGGTATATACAGAAGATAAGAAATTTATCCCAGGTGAAGTGAGCGTAAGCGGCGGCAGATTTTCTGCTGACCTTGCAGATGATGGTGAAGTGCTGGATGGCGAAGGCTGCTATATGATCCCGGGACTGGTAGATATTCATTTCCACGGATGCGTGGGGGATGATTTCTGCGATGCCAAAGAAGAGGGTATCGCTAATATGGCTAAATATGAGGCTTCCATAGGTGTCACTTCAATCTGCCCGGCGACCATGACTCTGTCAGAGGAGGAGCTTCATGATATTATGAAGACAGCAGGAGCGTACCGAGGAACCGAGGGCGCTAAGCTTGTCGGAATCAATATGGAAGGTCCCTTTATCAGTGAGAAGAAGAAAGGGGCGCAGGCAGCCAAATATATCAGAAAATGCGATGCAGAGCTTTTCCGCACACTTCAGAAAGAATCAGGCAATCTGATCAAGCTTGTCGATATTGCTCCCGAAAATGACGGAGCGCTGGAGTTTATCCGCGAAGTTAAAGACGAAGTCGTGATATCTATTGCTCATACGGTAGCTGATTATGATGCAGCTTCAAAGGCTTTGGAAGAAGGGGCGAGCCATGTGACACATCTCTATAATGCGATGCCGCCTTTCAGTCACAGAGAGCCGGGAGTGATCGGAGCTGCACGTGATGATGAAAAATGTCATGTAGAGCTGATCTGTGATGGAGTTCATATTCATCCTTCGGTTGTGCGGGCAACATTTGCCATGTTCGGAGCAGACAGGGTGATCCTTATCAGTGACAGTATGAGGGCAACCGGACTTACGGACGGACAGTATACACTGGGGGGACAGGACGTATTTGTAAAAGGACCGAAAGCGACACTGGCTGATGGAACGATCGCCGGTTCGGCAACTGATCTCATGGGATGTATGCGTGTGGCAGTACAGAAAATGGGAATCCCGTTGGAGGATGCTGTAGGCTGTGCGACAATGAATCCTGCAAAAGAAATCGGAATCTATGATCACTGCGGAAGTATCACGCCGGGTAAGGATGCGGATTTCGTCCTGCTTGATGATAAGCTGAATGTTAAGGCTGTGTATGTAAACGGTAAAAAGCAGTGACAAATTAATAAACAAAGAATAAATTGTATAAACAAAGAATAAAAAAACTGATTGACTTTGACGGATGAATTTGATATATTATAAACAATAAGTAAATACGGTAGGATTGTTACTGTATGGCAGGCAAAACCAAATTTTGTAAACATAGCGTTTACTGGTATGTTTATGGAGTTTGGTTTTTTTGTCTCCTGAAAGGTGCAATATGCTAATAGAAAAGGTAATAAATAATAATATCGTTTCTGCGTTTGATGACACAGGGAGAGAAGTTGTTGTAATGGGCAGAGGACTTGGTTTTGGAGTACGGCCGGGACAGCCTGTTAATGAGAAGAAAATAGAAAAAGTATTCCGGATCAAGAGTCGTGATACGGCGGATCAGCTGAAAGAACTTCTTGCGGATATGCCATTAGAGAGGGCACAGATCTCGACTGATATTATTTCTTACGCAAAAAGCAACCTGAACCTGAAGCTGAACCAAAGTATTTATGTAACTCTTACAGATCACATTAATTTTGCAATTGAACGCTTTGAGCAGGGGATTAATCTTCAGAATGCTCTGTTGTGGGAGATTAAAAGATTTTATCCACATGAGTTCGATCTTGGGCGGTATGCATTAAAGCTGATCAAAGAGCGGCTTGATGTGGAACTGCCGGAGGATGAGGCGGGGTTCATTGCTTTGCATTTTGTGAATGCAGAATATGGAACGGATATAAGGGATGCGTTCCGTTTTCCGAATCAGCTTAAAGATATTTTGGAGATCACAAGCGATGAACTTGGAATCGTTCTTGATGAGAGGACGCTGCACTATGAGCGCTTTGTGACGCATCTAAAATTTCTGCTCCAGAGAGTATACCGGAGAGAACTTCTGCCGAATGAGGAAAATGAGCTGGCGGAGCTGATGCGCACGAAATATCCGAAAGAGTATGCCTGTAGCTGTAAGATAGCTGAATATATAGAAGAGAATACGGCCTGCAGACTTTCCGGGGAGGAAGTTATGTATCTCGCAATTCATATCAGACGGGTAACTATGGCAGAGGATTAGATGCAAGTAGTTTACTGATGACATGAGGAAAGGAGAAAATGATGTTTAACTTATTCAAAAAAAAGGAAAAGAAACATGTGATCGGATCTCCTGCAAAGGGAAAAGCGGTATCGCTGAAACAAGTAAATGATCCCACGTTTGCAGAGGAGATGCTCGGAAAAGGAGCGGCGGTCATTCCGGAGGAAGGAAAGATATATGCTCCGGCAGACGGAGAGATCGGAATGGTGTTTGACACGCTTCATGCGGTCAGTATGACAACAGATTTCGGCGCTGAGATCCTGATCCATATCGGACTGGATACAGTCAAGATGAAAGGGGACGGATTTACCGGTCATGTAAAGGCGGGGGATCATGTAAAGAAAGGTGATCTTCTTCTGGAGGTCGATCTTGAAAAAGTGAAAGCAGCAGGGTATGACACGATCACACCTGTGCTCGTCTGCAATACACCGGATTACGCATCTGTAGAAGGAATTCAGGCCGATGCCGTGAATGCCGGCGATGATTTGATCATAGTATCATAACAGAAGATAAATTGATTTTAACCGGGATATCCGGTTGAAATAGAAAAAGGGATTATGACGAGAGTCAAAAAAGGAGGGAAACTAATGAAGTTTTTACAGAAATTAGGTAAATCTTTGATGCTCCCTGTTGCTTGTCTGCCTATTTGCGGTATCCTTATGGGTATCGGATACGCTCTGTGTCCGGCGACAATGCAGGGTGGTGACGTAACAGGAATCGTACAGCAGATCGGTTATTATCTGGTGAAAGCGGGCGGTGCCCTGATCGATAATATGGCGATTCTGTTTGCAATCGGTATCGGTGTCGGTATGTCCGAAGAGAATGACGGTACCGGCGGTCTGGCAGCTCTGGCTTCATGGCTGATGATCACAAACCTGCTTTCTACAGCAAATGTTTCTGTCATCAGAACTCTGTCAGAGGATGCTACACTTGCATTCGATAAAATCCAGAACCCGTTCATCGGTATCATCGCAGGTATCATCGGAGCTATGTGCTACAACAGATTCAAGAGCACAAAACTTCCGGACTGGCTGTCATTCTTCAGCGGCAAACGCTGTGTTGCTATCGTAGCCGGTGTTGTATCTATTATTGTTTCCGTAGTTCTGCTCTTTGTATGGCCGATCCTCTTCGGTGCGCTCGTTGCACTTGGCGAAGGTATCGCAAGCCTTGGAGCAGTAGGAGCCGGACTGTATGCATTCTTCAACAGACTGCTCATCCCGTTCGGTCTGCACCACGCGCTGAACAACGTATTCTGGTTTGACACGATCGGCCTTGGCGACCTGACTCACTTCTGGGCAGGCGAGACATCCGCAGATGTATCATGGAGCCTTGGTATGTATATGTCAGGATTCTTCCCGTGTATGATGTTCGGTATCCCGGGTGCTGCTCTGGCAATGGTACATACAGCAAAGAGCAACAAGAAGAAAGTTGCTATCGGTCTTCTGAGCTCCGCAGCTATCGCAGCATTTGTCTGCGGTGTTACTGAGCCGTTCGAGTTCGGTTTCATGTTCCTTGCACCGGTTCTGTACCTGATCTACGCACTGCTTTACGCAATCTTCACAGTGATCACGGTAGTAGTAGGATTCCGTGCAGGATTCAGCTTCTCCGCCGGCCTGACTGACCTTGTATTCTCTGCTTCCCTTCCGGCGGCTCAGAATACATGGATGATCATTCCGCTTGGTATCGCAGCGTTTATCGTATTCTACGTTGTATTCCGCTTCGCGATCGTGAAATTCGATCTGAAGACACCGGGACGTGAGGATGATGACGACACTGATGCAGAGATGAAAGCAGTTCTTGCAAACGATGACTTTACAGAAGTTGCAAAGATCGTGCTTGAAGGTGTTGGCGGAAAAGAGAACGTAACATCCATCGATAACTGTATTACAAGACTTCGCCTTGAGATCAAGGATTACACAAAGGTTGATGAGAAAAAGATCAAATCTGCGGGAGTTGCAGGTGTGATCCGTCCGGGCAAGAATTCCGTACAGGTTATTGTCGGAACAAAAGTGCAGTTCGTTGCAGATGAATTCAAGAAACTCTGCAAATAATAAAAAATAATAAATAATCCCTTTTGAGTGTGGTTGGGGACGTAGTAAAATCCGATTTTACTACGTCCCCAACCGCGTTTTGCCCTGTCCCTAAATACTGCTTTGTGAGAAATGATGCTTGACAAACCATTTTAGATACGCTAATATCACCATATGATTTATCATGAAAGAGACAGTGAAGAGAAGAAGTAGCAGGTATCAGCGAAAACAGAAAGCAGCCGGCAGATGAGAGGCGCATGATACTGTATCTGTGAATACATCTCGGAGTCCCGCACCGAAATCCTGCGCCGGATGAAAATACCCGGAGGTGGAAGGCAAGTAGGCTGCGGCGGAGCGGCGCACGTTATCGCGTCTGAGTGAGGCCGGAAGACGATTGTTTCCGGTGAATTAAGGTGGTACCACGGTTTATATTCGTCCTTATTGCGAGAGCAGTAAGGTCTTTTTTTATACAAAGAAAACCACGCGATAGTCGCGTGGTTCTGTGGAAGCTTTAGC
>CAMMSL010000041.1 GCA_946499505.1 uncultured Lachnoclostridium sp. | reverse complement strand
ACATTAAGTCTGCTAAGAAAAGAATTTTAGTAAACGAGACAAAGGCTGCAAGAAATAAAGCAATCAAGTCTAAAGTTAAGACTGCTGTCAAGAAAGTTGACGCTGCAGTTGCTGCTAAAGACGCAGAGGCTGCTAAGACTGCTCTGCACGCAGCGATCGTGGAGATTTCCAAAGCAGGAAGCAAAGGTGTTTATCACAAAAAGACTGTTTCCAGAAAGATCTCCCGTCTGTCAAAAGCTGTAAACAGCATTGCTTAATTAACATAGAGAGATTACAAAAGGCATCCGCACCGTCAGGCGGATGCCTTCTTTTTTATTCTTTCAGCTCCGGCCATACTGTCACGAGCATTGCCGCAAAGCATGCAGTACCTCCGATCACGTTTGACACCGGCTCCGCCCAGAACACTCCGTCCGTTCCGAGACCGCCGATCATGGGCAGCAGGATCGTCAGCGGCACCACAATGATCACCTTCCGGAACAGGGAGAAAAACACCGCCTGTTTCGGCCGGTTCAGTGCCACATTCGTAGACTGGCCCACAAACTGGAGCGCCATCATAAAGATTCCGCAGAAATAGATCTGCAGTGCCGGAATTCCTTTTTCGATCAGTTCCTGCTCGCTTGTAAACAGATGCAGGAAAAATCTCGGTTCCAGAAATACGACCGCCCACAGGATCAGTGAGAATACAATTCCCACTACTGTAATGAATCTGATCGAAGACTTCACTCTTTTATAGCATCCTGCTCCGTAATTGTACCCCATGACCGGCTGCGCTCCGGATGTAAGTCCGTTCAGGGGCAGAGTTGCAATCTCACGCACAGAATTGATCACCGTCATGATTCCCACATAGAGATCCCCGCCGTAACGCGCAAGCACAGCATTGCACACAATCTGGACAGTACCGTTTGTGACGGACATAACGAATCCCGATGTTCCAAGAAAAGAAATATCTTTCACCAGCGATGCTTTCAGTTTCATGGATTCACGGGTAAGCTTAAAAAGCGCCTTTCTGCCTGTCAGAAAAGTAAAGACCCACAGTGCGGAAGCGCCCTGCGATATAACAGTGGCAATCGCCGCGCCCTGCACTCCCATATCAAACCCGAAGATCAGGATTGGATCCAGAATAATATTCATGACGGCGCCCAGAAGTACAGTCAGCATTCCCATTTTCCCGAATCCCTGCGCATTGATAAAATTATTCATACCGAGGCTGGTCATAACAAAGATCGTTCCCAGAAGGTAAATTGTAATATAATCATTCGCATATCCGTATGTCGCATCGCTTGCTCCGAACAGATACAGGATCGGTCTTTTCAGCGCCAGACAGAGAACCATGAGCACCGCGCCGGTAAGGATGAGCATGGTAAATGAATTTCCCATTACTTTCTGTGCCCTCTTTTCCTCATGTCCGCCCCGTGCGATGGAGCAAAGAGGCGCGCCGCCCATTCCGAACAGGTTGGCAAAAGCTGATATGATCGTAATGATCGGAAGGCAGAGTCCGATCCCGGTCAGCGCTTCCGCGGATGCGTGGGGCAGATGTCCGATATAAATCCGGTCCACTACACTGTAAAGCACGTTGATCAGTTGTGCCAGTGTCATGGGAACGGCGAGACCGAGTATATGCCTCACAATACTGCCTTTACTGAAATCATTGTCGTTCGATATTTTATTATCCGCTTCCGGCTGATCAGGCCGGGACGTATTCTCTTCCCCCTTCAAATGCTTCTCTCCTCTCTTTTGTTTTCATTCATTAATATGACAAAACGCCCGGCAGATCACTGCCGGACGTTTCGCCGCTTACCTATTGTATGATCAAGTATTAGTTATTGATAAGTTTATCCTCGTCACTCCAGCTGTAGAGTTTTCTGATTTCTTCGCCAACTTTCTCTGACGGATGCTCAGCGGCACGTTTTCTCATAGCACGGAAGTGAGCCTGTCCGCCTGCCTCAGACATATCAAGCAGGAAGTCTTTTGCGAATGTACCATCCTGAATATCGGAAAGGATTTTCTTCATCGCTTTCTTTGTATCCTCTGTGATGATCTTCGGTCCTGTTATGTAGTCACCGTACTCCGCTGTGTTAGAGATAGAGTATCTCATTCCTGCGAATCCTGACTGGTAGATCAGGTCAACGATCAGTTTCATCTCATGGATACACTCAAAGTATGCATTTCTCGGATCATATCCGGCCTCAACCAGAGTCTCGAATCCTGCCTGCATCAGAGCGCATACACCGCCGCAGAGAACTGCCTGCTCTCCGAAGAGGTCTGTCTCTGTCTCTGTACGGAATGTTGTCTCAAGGATACCTGCTCTTGCTCCGCCGATCGCAAGTCCGTATGCCAGAGCCATGTCAAGCGCTTTTCCTGTATAATCCTGCTCAACAGCTACCAGACACGGTGTACCTTTTCCAGCCTGATACTCGCTTCTTACTGTGTGTCCCGGAGCTTTCGGCGCGATCATTGTAACGTCAACATTTGCCGGCGGCACGATCTGTCCGAAGTGAATGTTAAAGCCGTGTGCAAACATAAGCATGTTGCCCTCTTCCAGATTCGGTGCGATATCATTTTTATATAATGCAGCCTGTTTCTCATCGTTGATCAGGATCATGATGATATCGGCTTTCTTAGCCGCCTCAGCGGATGTATAAACTTCAAATCCCTGTGCCTCGGCTTTTGCCCATGACTTGCTTCCCTCATACAGACCGATGATGACATTGCATCCGGACTCCCTTAAGTTCAGCGCATGTGCGTGTCCCTGACTGCCGTAACCGATGATGGCAATTGTTTTTCCTTCCAGAAGTGAAAGATTACAATCTTCCTGATAATAAATTTTTGCTGCCATTTTGCATTCCTCCTAAAATGATAAAATTATAAATATGCTACATCCTTGCTTCCTCTGGAAAGTCCGGTAATGCCGGTTCTTGCAAGTTCCAGTATCTCGTATCCTTTCAGAAGATTCAGGAATGCTTCCAGTTTACTCTGTGTTCCCGTGAGCTCAACGATCAGGGAATCCTCTTCCACATCAACGATCTTCGCCCTGAAAATATCAGCCACCGAGATGATCTCTCCTCTCTGTGACGCATCGGCGCGGAGCTTGACCATGATCAGTTCACGGCATACAGATTCTTCGTCTTTGAGCACTTTGATTGCAACCACATCTTCCAGCTTTCTGACCTGTTTCTCGATCTGAGAGAGAATCAGTTCATCTCCCGATGATACAACCGTAATGCGGGTGAATCTCGGATCTGCCGTCATCCCTGCCGTAATACTGTCAATGCTGTATCCGCGGCGGCTGAACAGTCCTGCGATCCGGCTCAAAACTCCGGGATTATTGTCTACAAGTAATGAAAATACCTGTTTCCTCATCAATTTCTCTCCTTCCCGTTTCAAAAAACAGATTGCACTCTGTTTTTGTCTTTTATTATATTACCAAGTGTATCCTGCTTTGTCAACCCTGTTCGGCGATTTTCTCAGCAAGTTCATTCAGATATACCCACCGTTCCGTCTTTTCATCGAGAGCCGCCTGAGTTTCTTCCTGCTCCGCCAGCAGTTTCCTCAGTTTCACGGAGTTTGTTGCGTTGGCTTCTATCTTGCGTTCAATGGAGGACAGCTTCTCCTCCAGCGCAGCGATATCATCGTCGATTGTCTCATATTCCCGCTGTTCTTTGTAGGTAAATTTCAGCTTCTGGGAATGCTGTTTCCAGTTCTTTGAGCTGTTTTTTTCCTTTTTATCCTCTGTTCCTGTATCACTTCCGGCACCCTCAGCCGTCTTTTTTGTCTTTTGTGTAACTATTTTGCTTTCTCCGCCCTGCTCCCGCTGTTTCACCTCAAGATAATCTGTATATCCGCCCTCATACTGCCTCGCATGTCCGTTTCCATCCAGTTCAAAGATCCGGTCCACAACATTATCCAGAAAATATCTGTCGTGGGAGACCGTGATCACGATACCGTTGAAAGAGTTCAGATAGTCCTCAAGAATTGTCAGTGTCGGAATATCCAGATTGTTGCCGGCCTCGTCAAACAGGAGTACATTGGCATTCTCTGCGAGGATGCCCAGCAGATACAGCCTGCGTTTTTCCCCGCCTGAAAGCTTTCCGATGGGTGCATACTGCATGTCCGGCGTAAAGAGAAATCTCTCCAGGAGCGCCGAAGCACTGATCTTCCCGTCGGTTGTTGTGATATACTCTGCAATATCTTTCACATAGTCGATCACCCGCTGGCTGTCATCCATATGCTGTTCTTCCTGTGCGAAATATCCGATCTTAATAGTTTCCCCGATCTCGATATGTCCCGCATCCGGCTCGACAAGACCTGCGATCATCTTGATCAGCGTTGATTTACCGCATCCATTGGGGCCGATGATTCCCAGCCTCTGGTTTTTCAGAACAATATAGCTGAAGTCTTCCAGTATCTTCTTTTCCCCGTAGCTTTTGCTGATATGGTGAAGTTCGATCGTCTTCTTTCCCATTCTTGTCTCCACAGAACCAAGTTCAACAGTCTGATCCTGCACCGGAGCTTTTCCGTTTTTCAGCGCTTCCAGCCGTTCCAGTCTCGCCCGCTGTTTTGTGGATCGTGCGCGGCATCCCCGCTTCGCCCACTCTAGCTCCATGCGCAGCACGCTCTGACGCTTCCGCTCTGAGGCCAGCTCCATCTCCTCCCTGGCTGCTTTCAGTTCGAGAAAGCCCGAATAATCCGCGTCATATCCATACATCTTCCCGCGGCTGATCTCAAGAATCCGGCTGCACACTCTGTCGAGGAAATACCTGTCGTGGGTCACCATAAGGACAGTTCCCCGGCAGGAGTGCAGATACTCCTCCAGCCATGTGATCATCTCCCCGTCCAGATGGTTGGTCGGCTCGTCCAGAAGGAGGACGTCGAAATCCTCCGCCAGCGTTTTCGCCAGCACAACTCTTCTCTTCTGTCCGCCGGAGAGGTGTTCAATCTTCTGGTCGAATTGAGAAATTCCCAGCTCCATCAGATTGGACTCCACCTGCCAGTCCTCTCCGTCTCCTTTTGAGAATGCATAGGAACGGATGTCCGCTCCATCCGGAAAGACCGGATTCTGAGGCACATAGGCGATCTTAAGTCCGTTCTGCTTTATGATCTGCCCCTCGTCCGGCACTTCCTCTCCGGCGATCATCCGAAGAAGCGTGGATTTTCCGGTTCCGTTAATTCCTACAATGCCGATCTTATCTCCCTGCTGGACTCCGAAAGACGCATCCTCATAGATGACTTTTTCTCCGTAGATCTTACTGATATGTTCTATATTGATAATATTCATAAAAAACTCCTCACAGACTCTGCATTTAGAACTATTGTGCAGAGTTTGCGGGGAGTTGTCAAGTGCAATCAGCGATTCACCTGATGCCTGCGGAAGAACAGATACGCCAGTCCGGAAAATATTACAGCGCACAGACCGTTTACGATCATAGCCGCCATCGGCAGAGTCATCTTTATATTTCCCATGCTGTATGCAATGTAGGATGCAAAATGAAACTCCGATATTTTCTCCGGCAGCAGGGCCAGCAGATGTACCCACAAGTATCCCCCTGAATTCGTGGACAGGAACAGGGGCACACAGAGATACAAAAACGCTGTCACGATCACCACATAAGGATTTTTAAACAGAGCTGACAGGAGTAATACAAGCCCTCCAAGGCCGAGTGTCATCACATATCCCATCAGAAGGGCGAGAAGATATGCCTGACTCGTGGTGAGGGCATAACTGGACGGCATTCCCGAATAAATCAGCTGTACAGGAAGATCCCAGCCGTCCGTTCCCACAAAAATGAGAAGTACCGCCGAGTACAGAGACACGATCCCCCAGTATAAGACACTGGCATATACAGCGGATGCCGCCAGCTTTGCAAGAATAAGCCTGTGTTTCCCGTGTTTCATGCACAGAAGGAGTGAATCGCATTTCGACTGATACTCTCCTGCAAATACAGGCGCTATGCCCACACATACGATCATCATGATGAAAAGCACCCACGGCAGATTACTGATCAGAATATCCCACACTTTATAATTGCCATATGTGTACTCGCCAACCTTATCATCCTGTTCATCCCACCAGTCTGCCTCTGAAGGAGTCACACTGCCAAGGTTCACATAGTAAGTAAGCCTCTCCTGCACCCGTTCTTTCCTTGCCTCATAAAAATCCTTTCCGAAATTTTTTTCAAATAACTGACGGTCGCTCACATTTCCCTGCCCTTCCTGCATATACGTTCCGCTGATCAGATTCAACAGCCCCCTGTTAGGCAGGTACCATGTCCGGTACATCTTTTCCGACAGATACTGAAGCTCAGGGGCATCGGAGGATGTGTCGGGATTCTCTGTATAATCGAGATATTCCTGCATAATAGCAGTCACTGTCTCCTGATCCAGAGTAATGCGTTCTGTCTCTTTCAGGGCTTTCACGGCAGCCATGCCGGTCACCTGATTGCCCTCGCCGTCTGTCGTCTGAATCTGACGGATATTCGACCATGTACAAAACAACAGAAACAAAATACATCCAATCACTGCAAACTGTGTCAGTCTGCTCTGCCATATCCGTTTCCATTCATACCATATCATTCTCTTCATAACCGTTTCCCCCTTCTTCCGACTCTCATGCTCTTATCCGATAAGTCCCGGGCATTCATGCTCTGTTCATCGGCAAAACATTTCAGGTACAGATCTTCCAGTGTAGGTTCTGTCTGTTCACAGTCCGCACATGGAGCGAACGGGCTGATTACCCTCGCTTCCACCACACTTCCGAGATTACGGGAATTTACGATCGTGTGCCGGTTCTCGAAAGAGAGCCAGTCTCCTGCCGGCACACGGCAGGACCAGACCATTCCGTTCACTTCTGCGACCAGTTCTTCCGCAGTTCCCTGCAGGAGAAATCTTCCTTTCTTCATGATGAGCACCTGATCCGAAATGTACTCGATATCAGATACGATATGGGTAGAGATAATGATGATCTTATTCGGCGCCATCTCTGCGATCACATTTCTGAAATAAGCTCTCTCTTTCGGGTCAAGCCCGGCAGTAGGTTCGTCCATGATCAGAATCTTCGGATCATTTAGAAGCGCCTGTGCAATGCCAAGCCTGCGCTTCATACCGCCAGAGAAGGTTCGTATCTTCCGGTTCATGTCCTCTTTTAGGTTCACCAGTTCCAACAGTTCCTCGCTCTTTCGCTTTGCCCTGCGGGGCGGGATTCCTTTGACCGACGCAATGTAAAGCATAAAGTCCTTTGCAGTAAATCCGGGGGTATAGCCGAATTCCTGTGGGAGATATCCGAGCATATCGCGGAATTCCATACCCATCTCCACATTATTTTTTCCTTCTACTTTTACCTCGCCTTTTGTCGGAGCGACAATCCCGCAGATCATCTGCATGAGAGTCGTTTTTCCCGCTCCGTTCGCTCCCAGAAACCCGTAGATTCCTTCTCTGAGTTCAGCGTTCACATCATCTACGGCGATTCTGTTCTTAAACTGTTTAGACAGCCGTTCCAGCGTTAATCTCATCTACATTTCCTCCTGACTTTTTCACTAAATCTGTCACCTGCCGCACCATTCCTGCTATTGTAATTACCTCTGCGGCAGCCCATATCCATACATTCTGCATACTGTATATCTCTCCGCCTGTATTTTCAATACACAGAAACGCACCGCCAAGCAGCACGCCCCATACCCCGCAGAAGAAAAGGCCGTTTTCCTGTTCCCATTTCTTAAGGATTGCCATGCATCCGGCGCACATGGCAAAATATGGTACTGTGCCGTACAAAAGCACCTGCCATATTTCTGCCCGTTCTGACGCCGTAAAGACTGCCGCAGAAAGAAAAAGGATTACAAGATCCGCTGCGCCAAAAGCCGTCAGCCGGATCAACAGTACCTGACGCAGCGGATTTCTCACTGTCATCTGCAGCTCCAGAAGTCCCGGCTGACAGAGATCCCACAGCTCACGGGCATTGATCAGACAGAGGAGCGGCATACACACGGAACCAAGCAGAAGCAGGGAGCTGTCCGCTCCTGCGTCCGGACCAAAGACAATAGCCAGTAAAAGCGCTGTTGCCGCGATCTTGAGCAGCCATGTCCTTTTCCGGATAAACCGAAGCTGATCAAAAAAGAACCGTATACCGGACATCTTCTCTTCCGGACGATGTTCTTTTATCTGTTTTGCCAACAAAAGTGTTTCTTTTCGTTGCTTTTCGTCGTATGGTGGAACCGTAAATGCTATCAGACGTTTTTTCAGTTTTCTGTCCATAGTGTTTTCTTCTCCTTTCTGTCCACGATCATGCAAGTTTATCCCTCAGCTTACTCTCCGCCTGTTTCAGCCGGTATCTGACTGTAGATACAGGCATATCCATGACACAGGCAATATCTTTCAGGCGCATATCCTGATAATAACGCAGGATGATCATTTCCTGTTCTCCCGGTTCCAACTCATCCAATGCTGTCATGACCTGCATCCGGTCAAGCAGCCTGTCGATTTCTCCGCCTCCGCCGGATTTTTCTTCACCGTGTCCTTCCTGTTCCTCCGCCGCCGATTCATATATCGTACTCGCTCTTTTGAAATAATCTTTTATGGCATTTGATGCTATTACATAGAGGTAGTTCTTCCTCTTCCCGTACTCGCGGTATCTCTCCAGACTGCACATGAATTTTAAGAACACTTCCTGCGTAATATCCTCGGCCAGCATCTTATTTCTCAAAAGCCGGTAACAGTATTTATAAATATCCTCGTAGTTCTCGCAGATCAGATCCTCTATGAACCTTTCATCATCAGGATCTTCCCGCCGCAATATGTGAAACAATTATTATATCCTCTCAATACCTGTAACAGTTCTTCCTTGTGTTATCTATAAAGTATAACGAATCATCTTTCCGAAAAAACAACTTTATGAAAATTTTTAAGTTACTTGTCATTCCTGATTGCCAATGGTAGTTTTTATTATGTAGACAAAACAAATCTGATCAAAGAACTTCTGGAAAGCCGTGGAAAGGCAAATTTATTCACGCGGCCGAGACGTTTTGGGAAATCGCTTACTATGAGTATGTTTCAAAGTTTTTTTGAGATCGGATGTGATAAAAGACTGTTCGATGGACTTGATATTTCCCGTGAAACTGCTCTCTGCAATGAATATATGGGGAAATTTCCGGTAATCTCAATCAGCCTGAAAAGTATAGATGCTGAAGATTTTCAGACAGCCCGGAAAATGTTTATCAGGGTTGTCAACGAAGAAGTGCGGCGTCTTCAATTTCTTTTTAAAAGCAGCGTGCTTTCTGATAATGACAAAGATCTTCTGCAGCATATGCTGGTTCCGGACATGACAGACGACACCCTTTGTTACAGTCTGCGTGTACTTACAGAATTGCTGTACAGACACTACAGTCAAAAAGTCATTCTTCTGATTGACGAATATGACGTTCCGCTTCAGAAAGCAAATGAATACGGCTGCTATGAACAAATGGTACATCTTATCCGTAATTTTTTCAGCAACGCCCTGAAGACCAATGACAATCTCTATTTTGCCATACTCACAGGCTGTCTTCGGGTAGCGAAAGAAAGTATATTTACAGGATTAAATAATTTTAATGTATATACGATAACAGACATGGACTTTGACGAGTATTTCGGTTTTACAGATGCCGAGGTAAAAGAAATGCTCCGATATTACGGTCTGGAAAATAATTACTGCATTGTGAAAGAATGGTATGACGGATATCGTTTCGGCAGTTCCGATATCTACTGTCCGTGGGATGTGATCTGTTATTGTCAGAAGCACAGAAAGAATAAACAGCTGCCTCCTGAAAACTACTGGATCAATACCAGTGGAAATGATATTATAAAACGCTTCGTAGAAAGTATGGGAAAACAGCGTACACTTACCAAAGTGGAAATTGAACACCTTATTACCGGAGAATCCGTACAGAAAACGGTACGGCAGGAATTAACCTATAAAGACCTGTTTTCTTCTCCTGAAAATATCTGGAGTGCTCTTTTCATGACCGGATATTTGACTGTGAAAGCCCGCTCAGATAATAATCTGTTTGAACTGGTCATTCCCAACCGTGAAATCAGAAATATTTTTACTGAACAGATTATGGCATTATTTGAGAATGAGGTGCAAAAAGACGGGGAGCTGCTTAACTCTTTCTGTAATTCACTGATCAATGGAGAAGCTGATAAGGTTGAAGAGCTTTTCACAAAATATATGCAAAAAACGATCAGTGTCCGTGACACATTTGTGAGAAAGCCGACAAAAGAAAACTTTTATCATGGGATCCTTCTCGGCATTCTAAGTTATAAAGCAGGCTGGTCTGTAAGGTCAAACCGGGAAGCCGGGAACGGATTCGGTGATATTATGATCTGGATCGATCACTCTGATATCGGAATTATCATAGAAGTAAAGTATGCTGATTCACACGAAGAAGAAGAATGTCAAAAAGCAATCCGCCAGATTGACGAAAAGCATTATACAGATGCGTTCAAAGAATCGGATATTCATACTGTACTGAAATATGGCATTGTCTGTAACAGAAAGAGCTGCAGAGTTCTTGTAGAAAAAGAATCATTTTAAAAACCGTATCAGCCACAGTTTCACCCGCGCAGGGGTGTATATACTGTGGCTGTTTTCCCTGTTACACAATACAAAAAATCATGCTTTTCATATTTGCATAAAAAAGTATGATTTCGATGTTGTACAACTTCACATTCCCCAGTATTGAGCCGGCTGAAACTACTGTATATTCCGGTGTATTTTCGCAGAAATTTCTTATAAAACATTTTTTTGAAGGAATATTCGCTATATATATACATTTTTTTGAAGATAATCACCTTTTGTTATAGTGCACTGATTGTATCCACAATAGACATCTCATGAATACGTTTTGCCGGCCCCCGCACAGCCATCACAGCTGAGAGTATCATAACTCCGATGATCACAGCCACCGCTGCTGTCGGGAAATACCATCCGCACCATCTGGGCTGTACTCATGCCGATCGCACGCATGGCTCCGTATTCATTCATCCTTGCCGAGACGCTCATTGCAATGCTGTTGATAATGTTAAAGATGGAGATCAGCGCGATCACCGCGAGAAATCCATAAAGGAACAGGGCAAATGAATAATAAGCTCCCCTTACCTCACTGTTTCCCGTCCTGTAGCCCTCGACGGAGACTCCGTCTCCCGCCAGAGCGCGGATCTCCTCCACATCCCGGTCTGTCACCCCAGAAGTAAACTGCACATTGACTACTGAATACCCGTCTATACCTGTCAGTTTCGTAAACATATCCTCTGAACAGATAAAAACTACTGATCCGTCCGGAACATTAAACATGCTTTCGGAAAGTGTTCCGCATATTTCCACTTTCTCTGTTTTCTCAGGAAGCTCCAGAGTCATCTGTTCTCCCGGATCGAACTTCCGATCCGAATCCATGTATACCGCCAGCACTCCGTTTCCATTTACCGCTTCCGTAAAGGAGCCGCTCATCAGGTCATCTTCCGCCCACCGAAACTGATTCTCCTCGTAGGAGACAAGATAAAAATGATCCAGCCCGCCTGTTCCTCCTTTAGTAAGCCGTTCACTAAAGTCGCCTTCAGCGTATCTTTCAATCTTTTTTGTTGCTCTTTCATAGGTTTTCTCCCGTTTCATGAGAAAGGTTACGGAAACAGAGATGAGCAACGCCGACATTATCATTCCAAAAGCCAGACATCCGGCACCTGTTTGCAGCACGGCCATTCTGGCCTCCGGGAACAGAAGCGATATATTTTCCTCTGTATGACCGATCCTGCTGATCAGCTGTTCTCCTTCTGCCGTAGTCACTTGCGAGTGAAATGCCTCAGCGATCGTACCTGTATCCACTCCCTGCTCCAAAAGCGACGATGCTGTCGTTTTCTCCCATTCAAAAAGACTGTCCCTTACAACCGGGCCCTGCAGGATCCCCACAACTATGCAGGATACTATCAGCCCCAGACAGAACAGTCCGATCAAAGTCAGATATATGCGGTTTTCTTTATCATACATCAGTTTCATCGCTCGCCCTCCCATCGGTAACCCATCCCCCTCACAGTCAGAAGATGCTCCGGACGTGAAGGCTGTTCCTCGATCTTCTCCCTCAGACGGCGGATATAGACAGACAACGTATTGTCGTCCACGAAATTCCCATGCCCGTCCCACAACTCATCCAGAATAAAGTTTCTGGTCAATGTCTGTCCGTCATGCCGGATCAGCAGGCTCAAAAGACGGTATTCCGCTCCGGTAAGATCCAGATATTTCCCATCCAGATATGCTTTTGCCGCTGTCTGATCGATCGTAACCGGGCCGGAGCATATTGCGCCTGTATCAGGAGAACTCTGCAGTGTGCTCCTTCGAAGGAGAGCCCGGATTCTGGAACACAGTTCTCCTAGTTTGAAAGGCTTCGTAATGTAATCGTCTCCGCCGCTGTCAAGACCACGGATGATACTCGTCTCCTCGTCTGCGGCGGTCAGGAATACGATCGGGATCATATCCCCGGATGCCCTCACTTCGTCACAGATCATAAAGCCGGTGCCGTCCGGCAGCGTCACGTCCAATAGGAGCAGATCATCCTCCAATAAAAGAAGCCGGCTCATACAAATCCTCCTTACGGTATAATAACTGTGCAACAATCATTATACCATGCCCCGCTCCCAAAATTCTTCAGCTTACAAAAATGTAAGAATGAAAAACCGGGAAACTCATTTTACTGAATTTCCCGGATCTATGTTATCCGCACCGGTACTGATAATCCGGGATCATTCCCGGTCTGTCATCCATGATATGATTAGACAGATACATCGCTTTTCCATCATCCAGAATACGCAGCGTAACCTCATGGGTATAAAAGTCATCGTTTCCCTTTTTTTCACATACCGCATCCACAGTCAAAGTTATGGTTCCGTTTTCGTTTTCTGTAATTCCTGTCACTTCCGGCACAGAGATCCAGAAAGCATTCGGGGCATAATTTCCTACTCCCAGCATAACCCAATCATATGTTTTACTTTCAGGATCATAGGAAGCAAACTCCCTGAGCTGCTCTGCTGTCACCGGCAGATATTTTGTCAGCAGGCTTTCAAACTCTTCCTGCGGGATACCCTCGGCGCATTTTTCCGTTTCTATCCCTCTTCCGTATTCTTCCATATAAAAGTATTCATACAGGCCGTTAAAATCCAGTCCCTCAATCTGATTCTCCGACCATTCGGAGCACAGAAGATTATTTCCCTGATATCCGATACTATCGAGATATTTTTCCTCCATTTCTCTGTATTTTCTCGTTTTCGGCTTTACCCGTATCATCTCATATGCATCGACGACCTCTGTAAGTTCCGGCGGCTGTGCGGTACAGTATTCGAAAATGAACCATCCTTTCTCCGTATATTTCCACTGACTCATCCGAGAGCGGCTGTTCACGCTGAAAGCAGGCTCCATATCATCTGTCCATCTGCCCTTTGTATAAAGTGAATACATATCTTTCCCGTCAAACGTAAACTTCTCTCTGGAAACCGTACCGTCCGTGTGTATCCTGTATAGGATAATCTCTGACTGATTTCCTGCCGACGCCTCATCCAGAAAGTCTTCCACAGCATTATAGTTTATCATATCTACATCGAATCCACTGACTGCAGCCGGCACGTCTTTTTCAGCTATAGTCTGCTGCATTTTTATCGCTGTCTCCTGCGAGATCACTGCATTGATGGAAGTTCCCTTATCTGCTTCTTCATAGATGCCACGGATCGCCTTCATCATTTCCGCGCAGTCCTTTTCCGCCTCTTCCTGCTCAGCGCTGTCGATGGGAAGATCATATCCTCTTTCATAAATTTCTGCTTCGGACAATTCTCCCGTATCTTCAGTCTCGTCTGAAATGCTCGTATCTTTATTGCTTTCTTTATCTTCTGCCACAGTGTTTTTATGACTGCAACCGGAAGAAACGCAGCACAAAAGCGCTGTAAATATGAGCAGAAATATCCTTTTCGCCTTTTTCTTCATAGTTCACTCCACAAAATATATGTTCGATTTCCTGATTATAAACGGTGCCCTGCTTTTTTTCAAGAGTAAAGAATTATACATTTCTTTCATTCCCGTATCAACGCCAGACCGCAGCATATAACTGCAATCCCCGCACCGATCATAATCCCCCGCATAGGGAACCTGTCTGCCATAGGCCCAAAGACAGACATTCCAAGGGGCATGGCACCATAATACATGGAACTCAAAAGTCCAACCGCCCTTCCCTGCATATCTTCTCTGCTCAATCTCTGGACAGTTGCTGTCACTTGCTCGTGTCGCGTTATGTTCTATTTCATCATGTCACTGAGGACATTGTATCACGAAATCCGGCATATGTTTTATCGGTTCTTGCTCACTTTTATTTCTCCTTAGGCAGCAAAAACAGCCCGCATCACGCGCGGACTGTCTTTGCTGTCTTTCTTCTGTCAAATACAAACCTGTTTACCAGTACGATTATCAGACTTACGATCAGCAGGAAATAGAAATTGATACCTCTGCTGACAAGCATGGACGGTATCAGGTACGCTCCGGTAAATACATGAACGAATACAGCTTGGTACATCAATTCCGTGATACCCTGAGCTCCCGGCAGGGGGAGCATGTCAACTGCGATATACACGGCTGCCTGCAGTAATATCACTTTCATTGCACCGGCTCCGTGAAGCCCAAAGCCGAGATAAACCATATATGTTAACACGAACACACTGCATCTTTGGAGGAACGTCACAAGGATCACGACTGCCAGACTTCCTTTATGTACTTTCAGCCACGTTACCGCCTGCTGGTAACTGTTGATAAAATCATTGATCTTCTCTTCCCTCTTCTCTGACGGTTTCCAGATCTTAAGCCGGATAAACAATCCTTCAAACAGAAGCGCCAGCTTCAGGATAACTTTCGGGAAAAGCATGACTCCCAAAATAAGGATCACAAGAATCACATTGAGAGCCAGCCCTAATAAATACAGCGGGAAATAATTCCCCAGCTCCTGCCGAAGCGGGTTTATCCAGAAAAGCAGGATGCCAAGCCCCATAACTACAAGAACAAATTTATATGCTGCCGCTACAGTCATAAGTACAACCGTACTGTCCGAACCCCGGTTTCCGTCTTTGTTCATGTAATAGAGCTGTACCGGCTGGCCGCCTGTAGCCGATGGAGTAATGCCGGAATAGAAGAAACCGATAAAGGAGTACTGAATGCATCTGGAAAGAGAACTTGCTTTATATCCCTCTTTATGAGCTTTCATAGAACGAAGCAGATACCATATCATGAACCCCTCGGCGCATACAAAGAATACAGCCAGCGCTATAGAAGGAACCAGATACAAGAATGACATATTCATAAGTGCATGTCCGATTTCAGATAAATCTCTTCCGCTGAACAATGCGTAAAAAGTCATCAGCATAATAACCAGAAACAGAGCAATCTGAAGCGCTCTCTTTTTCATACTCATAAGTTCACACCCCGCTTCAGGAAATTAATGATATACGCAGCACCTGCATATGCAGGCTGCATGAATGAAAAGGCAGGAATCCGCTTCCTTTCCGCCGTCCTTCTGCTTTTTGCAGCAAATTCATAGAGACTCCCCTCAAATATCTTCTTTTTCCCTTCATATTCATAGAAATCTTTTGGCGTCACCAGTGAGAAATGCTTATTCCACTGACAGACTCCGGCGTCCTCCAGAAGTTTTGCAAGATAGGACGAACAGGTATAATGATTCTTCTGATAGAATGGAATATTCATCAGGATAAAAGGCAGACCGATGACAGCATAGTGATAACGGAAACGCTGCTCCATCGCCTCGTTTAATTTCTGCTCAATATACTTTTTCTGTTCCGGCGTGCATTTCATGCTGCATACCATGTAATCAGCATCTGGGAATGCCCGGAGTATCTTATATTTGTCTTCTTTCTCAAATCCTGCGATAAGCGGTACCGACGGATGCCGGCGTCCGATACTGTAGGTTTCTTCCAGATACGGATCCAATGAGAGCGCCACATGAATGTATTTCTGTCTTATCACACTCCGTATGATCCCGGCAAACAAACCAGGTGTATCCACGAATGCTATGTAAATCTCTGCCATACTTTTTTCTCCCCTTTTATACGCCTGAAACAGCGTTTGTATGCAATCTGTACTTTCTACTGGAACTGATAGATCTTCCTTGCGAAACGATATCCGCTTATCGTAAGTTTTCCGCCCAGTCTGCCCGGCAGATAAGTAAGGCCGCTCAGGGTCGAGTACCTCAGCCGGTAATAGAGGGCGGCATTATACGCCTTGATCCTTCCCCACATATCCCTGCGTTTCTGCTCTGCCTCTGCCGTCTTGATGAGCAGAAGATGGATAGAAGAAATTGACAGCATGATGGAAATATTACGGGTCATATAGGAGGCAAGCTTCGGATATTTTTTCTTCACCTCAGTTAAATCCACGCATTCTGCCACAAGTTCTGTAACACGGATCTGCTGGTCGATCCGCTTCATCAGGACTTTCTCATTGACCGACTGGTCCTCCCGCCCCAGATAATAATGATAGAGATCGATATCCATATAGTAGATACTCTCAACATAGGGAAGCGGCTGATAGGAAAAAAGATTATCTACATAAAATGTATGCTCCGGAAGCTTTACTCCTGACTTTCTCAATATGCTGGTGCGGAACATTAATGAATGCATGATCAGATACTGTGACGGCCTGAAGTGCCCGATCGTATTCCAGCCGCACAGCTTTTCCGTTGGGAAAACATTCCGGTAATCCATACTTCGTGTCTTTCCTTCATCCAGATGATCATAAACATAGTTGCATACAAAGAGATCCGGTATATTTTCTTCAAATTCCGCCCGTCCGCCGCCGCAGAACTCCTTCACTCTTGCCAGCAGTTTCTTGTATGCATCCGGATCCAGCCAGTCGTCAGAATCCACCACTTTATAGTAGATCCCCCGTGCCAGTTCAAGTCCTTTATTCACTCCTGAACCGTGTCCTCCGTTTTCTTTATGTACTGCACGGACAATATCAGGATATGCAAGCTGATATTCATCTGCAATCTGCGCTGTCCCGTCAGTCGATCCGTCGTTGATCAGAATAATCTCTACATCGTTTCCTCCTGTCAGCAAAGAATCGATACATCGTCTCATATAGCTCTCAGAGTTATAACACGGCACTGTAAATGTAATATATTTCATAGATAACCCTCCTCTTCTCTCTCATTCGCCGGCATCGGCGTCAGTACTTTTAACAGTTTCATCATACTTTAGTGTTCTTAAGATAACAGGAAAACAAATCTTAAGATTTAACAAAGATTTTTTTAATGATGTTAAAAGAGAGCATTATCTGTTAAATTTAAGTAATGCGCGATCCAAAGCTGACCACGTCCCGGATATTACAAACATGACAGCTCCCACCGGCACGATCACAACGATCAAAAAAATGATCATAAGCCAGCCGATTAGTCTGCCCGAAATTTTTTTAGATTGTTCTTTCACGTTTTCTTCCTCCTGCTTGGCATGAACAAAATTTCCTTTTGCATATTTATAGTAGCAAAAAGCCGGGATATTCTTCCATTCAGACATCTTACATTTTAACGGCCGGGTCTTACACTTTTGTAAGTCCCGGAATATTAGTGCCCTGCGAGGGCTGGAAAATGAATTCTTTAAAAAAATTGCCCGTAAGCCTTGAGAATATATAAAAAAAGAGCTAACATAATATGGATTTTTCAGTTTACTTGTATAGACTGCTGCTTATAAAGAAAGAGAGGGATTCTATGAACGAAAAAAAGGATTTTTCTGATATATTTGATGATGACTTTGAAGTGACTTATGAAGATGACAGCGGAATGACGATTGATATGTCGGAAAGCCGCAAACAGCCTGACCCCGATCGGCCGCACTGGAAAACAGCAACTGATTATGAAGATGACTTTGACACTGCAGATGACGATGATTATGTCTACAGTGACGAATATGAAAATGATGACGAGTACGAAGATGATTATGACAGCAGATCTGGAAGAAAAAAGCGTTCTGCTGACAGGGAAAATGAACCAGAAAAGCAGAGATCTTCCCGCCAGAGAAAGAGCCGCGGCGTTCCGCTGGCTGCTCCGATCCGAAAAGGCGGGCGTACTCTTTCCCGTCTCGCTGCCGCAGTAGTAAGAAGCCTGACAGCCATCCTTATTCTCGCGATCATAGTATATGTCTCCTATACTTTCTGGAGGGCAAGCACACCCTATGGCGATATTATGGAAATGATCCACACGCAGCAGCCGTCAATTACACTGCTGTCCTATCTGTGCGTTGCAGTACTCTTTCTTCTGTTTGAGCTGATCTCACTTCTCTGGTCTATGACAAGAGTACGAGTTAGAAATGGCATAGACACATGGAAGGAAGATACCGGAAGAGGACTTTTTTCATTCATCCTTGTGTTTGCCGCCTCTTATCTGGCTTTCCTCTTCAGCCCGTTCATTCCTGAGGCGCCGGAAGCTGTATACGGAGTTAAAGGTGCTTTGGATGTATATGGTTCCATGCACAACGTACTCTTTGGATTATGCGCTGCCGGAGTCATTTCATGTATCGTCCGTAAATACTTTGCCTGATAATTTAACTATTCAGATATTCAGAAAAATGCAATCTGCCTGAGGAAACCTTCCCTCTAAAGTCAGATTGCATTTTTTCTACGGTTTTTCAATATGAATTTTCACAAGATCCGCTGCCTGCTTCTGCAGGTTCTTGCGGTAAAGTGCTCCCCTGTACCTGCGGATCTGCTGTTCGGTCCTGCCCATCTGTCTTGCCGTCTGTCCGTCTGTTGCCCCGTATGCAAACATATTAAAAGCACAGCTGTTTCTCACCGCCTGCGCACTGTAATTATGTATTCCTGCAAGAGAGCAATACTTCTTCATCATACGGCTGATATACATTGTATTGAGCGGACGGCCGCTGCGATTATAGAATAATGTTTCGCAGACCGATCGCTGATCCATATATTCTTTTAAGATCTGCCATGCATCATCAGGTATATAACAAGGCTCGTCCCTGCCGGACAGTATCACATAAACGCCGTCATCATATTCTATAAAATCATCTTCTCCGGAAATTCCGATGACCTCTGTGGAAGTCATGCCGGCTCTATACATAAGCGTAAGAATCGTGTAAGCCATCATATCATCAGACGCGGCTTTTAAAAGTGCGTCCATCTCTTCTACCGGCACAGCCCCGGCAAGCGCGGACTCTTTCTTCATTGTTTTCAAATACGGATAGAAATAGTCATGTTCTTTTCCTTCCAGATATGCACCCTGTTCCATTAGAAATGAGGCGTAAGAATGAAGTTCACGGAACTTCTTTGTCAGCGTAATCTTACTGAGTCTTCCATTCCTTACCTGATCATTCATCCAGTCATAATACTTTCTTACGTCGCTGCTGTCACCCTTTGTAAAGGCCTTTCCTGTTATACGGCAGAATTCCTGAATATCCGACCAGTATGACGCTTCTGTCGTCTCACTTTTAAATTTATTTCTGAATAAATTCCACATCTCGGTATTGACAAATTTCTCTTCACAGTTTTGGCTCAATGGCTGGCTCCCTCCTGCTTGTATGAAACGTTTTTTATTTGTTATTAGTATTAATCATACTATAACATTTAGTTTCGAATAAATCAAGCTCGTATATCAATTATACGAGCCGGATTTTTTTGATTTTAACTATCTCTTCAATCTTTGATGATCAATGCCATAAACACAAGATCAGTGTTTCCTGAATTACTCAGAGCGTGACCGCACCCGTCGGGTGTATACGTAATATCTCCTGCCTTTACCGGCCGGATCCTGCCATTGTCGTCATAATTTCCCTCACCGGAAAGGATGTAATATGTCTCACTCTCTCCGTGATGTACATGATATCCGAGAGAGCATCCGGGCTCAATCGTCACCTCTGCATAGAGACCGCATTTTCCGTTTAATTCTTTTTCGCCGAGAAGTTCTTTTATGAGCACATGGCCCTTCCCTCCAGCCATATTTTCTTCACGTCTGATCTTCATCGTAATATCCCTTTCCTGTCATCGAAGTATATAGGCATAGGCGCTGCACTCCGATGACATTTTACTTACATTGCAAGTTTTTCTGCAAAATCCGCCATTGCTTCGGATATTTTGATCTGCTGCGGACAGACAGCTTCACAACTTCTGCAGCCGATGCAGGCACTCGGTTTCTTAT
This sequence comes from uncultured Lachnoclostridium sp., assembly GCA_946499505.1. GTDB lineage: Bacteria > Bacillota > Clostridia > Lachnospirales > Lachnospiraceae > Mediterraneibacter. The sequence goes on along the minus strand of CAMMSL010000041.1, from coordinate 3,255 downwards.
CTTCCTCATAGGAAGAAAGCGCCATAGGTGCAATGAACCCGCCCTCTGTAAAACAGTGTTCATTGTACAGTTCAAGCAGCGCCGGGATGTCAAGCCCCTGCGGGCAATGACTTACACAGTAATGACATGCTGTACACGGAAGGACTTTCTTTTCCAGCATACTGTCAGCGACACTGAGAAGAGTCTTCATCTCCTCTTCGTTCAATGGTTTTTCCTCTTCATATGTATGAATATTAGCCTTAAGCTGTTCCATATTGGACATACCGGACAGAACAACCTTTACTTCCGGCAGGGACTGCAGAAAACGGAATGCCCACGCAGGGATTTCCTCATCCGGACGCAGTGCTTTTAATTTCTGCGTATTTTCATCTGAGAGAGAAGCTAGTTTTCCTCCTCTTAACGGCTCCATTACCCATACCGGAATATTGTACTCATTCAGAAGTTCCACTTTTGCTTTTGCATCCTGGAATGTCCAGTCAAGATAGTTGAGCTGAAGCTGGCAGAATTCCATATCTTTTCCGTATGCTTCAAGGAACCGTTTGATCACGTCATATTTTCCATGTGCGGAAAAACCAAGATGACGGATTCGTCCGTTCTTTTTCTGTCTGATCAGATAATCATAGGTTCCGTATTTTTCATCATCCAGATAAGCATCAATATTCATCTCACAGACATTGTGGAACAAATAGAAATCAAAATACTCTACCTGACATTTTTCAAGCTGCTTCTCGAAAATTTCTTCAACTTTGCCGAAATTGGAAAGATCGTATCCCGGAAATTTTGTAGCGAGATAAAACTTGTCTCTCGGATATTTCTTCAGAGCATTTCCCATGACGATCTCTGACTGTCCGCCGTGATAGCCCCAGGCCGTGTCATAATAGTTGATTCCATGCTCCATGGCGTATGCGACCATTTCTTCTGCAGCCTCTGCATTAATCTTGTTGTCATCTCCGTCAATCACCGGAAGGCGCATGGCACCCATTCCCAGACCCGAGAGCTTTAAATCCTGAAAATCTCTGTAAATCATCGTGTATGTTCCCTCTTTCTGAATCTGCACTGTCTGACTGACAGCGCTGCTGCTTATTATTTTCCGGTTCTATTATATTCTCTTTTCTGATTCCTGTCTAATACGTGATATGTATGATAATGTATTCCTTTTATCTATACAGAAGTTACGCACCCCAAATCAGCCAGTCTGAACACCTCAAATCATGCTGCATTTTATTCAGGAAATGCCTTTTTGTACAGTTCATCCTGCTCCGGCAGATGGATGACATACCCCACCGGGATCTGACCGCCGGAAGCCTCGATCACTCTGCGGGCACCATCCTCTTCAAATGCACCGCACAGTTCAATGCATCCTACTCCTTCATCTGCAAGTATTTTTGCCGCTTCGCATGCCTCTTCCACACTGCTGACACCGATCATCTGCGCCATTCCGTCGTGTATAGCCGCACGGTCATTTCCATAATCAAATTCTCCCATGATAATCAACGCAAACTTCATATATTATACCTCGATTATAAACTGCTCTTCTTCTGCATAATCCACTACCGTGCAGTCATTTGCATAGGTACACTCCGGCAGGATGATCATAGCCTGAAGTTCATCCACATGCACCGGCAGAGGCGCAAGATGCCAGATTGCCGTATTGATCTTTACAAGAGTTCCTTTCGGTACAATAAATGCTTTCGTAAGTTCCGGAACCGGTGTACCTGCAGAAGCGGGCGCTACGTGGAGGATCATATCATCATTGATCGGCAGAATGATCTCCGGTGTAGTTGTGTGATACTCTGCCTGTGTAATCTTCATCACTTCCGGTTTTCTGACAAGAATCGGTGAAAATGCTGTTCTTGTTGTGTAAGATTCCGTCATCCGGTCCGGGAAAAACCGGTGTAGTTCTCCGTTCAGAGAATAGCCTGACGGCTCTGTCATATTATAAAAAGTTCCATATGGTGCATACGCCTCATGTGTCAGTGGTTCTGCTTTGATCGTTCTCATAATCTGTCTCTCCTTTTTCGTTTCTTTCATATGCTATCATTATATCCCACGGAAATACGGGATGTCCATATGCTTTTACGTATCAATTATCTTTCCCTGTCCTCCAGACAGTTCATCACAACTTTTACCATCATATCTTTCTCTTCAGGCTTCGACTCTGCAATCATGATCGTAAGAGCCGCAAGGGCATAATCATCAATTCGCTTTCTTCAGTAAAAAGGGCATTGTTCTTATCCAAGAAATAGAGAAAAATCGTGGCAGCTATCCTCTTATTTCCATCTGAAAATGAATGATTCTTTGTTAGGAAATAGAGCAGATTCGCAGCTTTTTCCTCCAGTGTAGGATAGACTTCTGCCCCGCCGAATGTTTGGTAAATTGCCCCGATACTTCCTTTAAAACATTGTGTATCTATATTGTCATATAGTTATATATCTTTCGACATATATTTTTTGATCTGATATATACTTTTCTCCGGAAAGAGGAAAGCAACAGGCTCTTTCCAAGCCTGCTGCCCCGCAATATATTTTTCAATTTTACACTCCGAAATTTTTCCGATCTTATGTTTTCCTAGATTTCTCTAGCGCACAAAATTTGTAGAACAGGCCGGCTCTTTCTCCGGCAGACCGTACTGTTCTTTTCCCAGTGCGATACTCTTCATCAGAAATGCCATATTCCGCGCAAGCGTACGCATCGTCTGAAGTCCCTCGGCATCCTGCTGCGCTTCACCCTGCTCTCTTCCGTGGATGCTGTTCCAGTACTGGCTTGAAGCCACAGGCATACCGCAGATCGTGAAATATTTGTTCAGCTCGTCAAATGTTGCAGAAAGACCTCCTCTTCTCGCCGCTACTACACTTGCACCTACTTTCATCGTCTTATCAAAATGCGTGCTGTAGAACAGCCGGTCGAGGAACGCGATCAGCGTCGCGTTTGCCGAAGCATAGTATACCGGGCTTGCCACTACAAGACCGTCACATACCTCGAACTTTGACGCTGTCTCATTTACAAGATCATCAAAGACACATCTTCCCTTCTCAAAGCAGCTGTTGCAGGCGATGCATCCCCGGATATCTTTGTTGCCAGCCTGTACAATCTCCGTTTCGATTCCTTCTGCGGAAAAGACCTGTTCCATCTCATGCAGGGCAATGTATGTATTACCTTTTGTATGAGGACTTCCATTGATCATTAATACTTTCATCATTTTACCTCCTAGTATAATAATGGTGTAGTCAATAATGACTACGAGTTAATAGTTAC
>CAMMSL010000040.1 GCA_946499505.1 uncultured Lachnoclostridium sp. | reverse complement strand
CTTCCATAACAGCCACGCAGCTGTTTGTCGTACCAAGGTCAATACCAATTATTTTGCCCATTGTAATGCTCCTCCTTTAAATATTCTTATTTATTCTAAATATTGATGATGTCAGTTTGCTACTTTTACCATGCTGTGTCTCACGACACTGTCACGGTACATATAACCTTTCTGGAATTCCTCTGCGATGATATTCTCGCCGAGTTCCTCATCCTCCACATGCATCACTGCATTGTGGAAGTCAGGATTGAATTCCTGTCCCACTGCTTCGATCGGCTTTACTCCGATTCCTTCCAGTGTAGTCATAAGCTGTTTATAGATCTTTTCCATCCCCTCAGCAAAAGGAGTGGCTTTTTCATCTTCCGGCATCGAGGCAAGGCCTCTTTCGAAGTTGTCAACGATCGGAAGAATTTTTTCTATGATATCTTTCGCTCCAATCTCGTACATCTGAGATTTCTCTTTTTCAGTACGTTTGCGGAAGTTATCAAACTCTGCCATCTGACGGGTGAGCCGATCTGTAAGTTCATCGATCTTCTCATCCTTTTTGTCTTTCTTGTTCTTCTTTCCGAAGAATTTCTTTTTCTCTGTCTTTGAAGACTCTTCTGAAGCTCCGTCTGCATCAGACTCGTTCTCTCCGGCGTCTTCACCGTTCGAACTGCTATCCTCTGCTTCCGTTGTATCATCCGTCTCAGTCTGAGCGGTTTCATTTTCAGCAGCATCTTCTGCTTTCTCTGCCGTCTCTTCCTGATCTTTCCCGGCCTCCTCCGCCTCAGCGGCTTTTGCCTTTGCTTCTTCGACAGCTTCCTTTACCATATCTTCTTTGCTCATTTGGTCACTCACCAGCTTTCCACCTTCCTATTCTTTCGGGTTTTTATTATAAATCGCATCCAACTCGCTTTGAAGAGTCTTCAGCGTCTTCATGACATGTTCATAATCCATTCTCTTTGGACCGATGATGCCGATGGTTCCTTTCATACCCTCGCCCAGCTCATATGTGGCTGTGACCACACTGCAGTCTTTCATGTTCTTTACAGGCGCCTCGTCACCGATATAAACCTGGATCGCATGATCATCTCCGCTTGCAAGGGTTTCAGTGACCAGATCTTCAAGCTGCTGTTTTTCTTCAAATGCACTGATGATCTCCTGTGCGCTCTGCTTGTCGCTCAGCTCAGGATATTTGAAGATATTCGTCGTGCCGCTCGTGTAAATCTTCATGTCATCGTCCACATGGATGATCTCCGCTACCGCATCCAATACATGCCCGATCACTTCACTGTGGATGCCCGCCTGTTCTTTCAATCTGGCGATCAATCCCAGTGTGATCTGATCGATCGACATTCCATTGAGTGTTGTATTCAGAAGCATATTCAGCTTCAGCAGAGTCTCATTACTTAGTGTTTCACCGACTTCGATGATCTTATTCTTGATCACATTGCCGCCAAGCACAATTACTGCAACAATCTGTTCCTCATCCACCTGCGAGAGCTGAATGAACTTCAATGTGTTACGATTGTTCACCGGAGCGGATACCATAGTTGCATAGTTTGTATTAGAGGCAAGCACTTTTGCTGCCTGCTGCAATACTTTTTCAACCTTGTCGGCTTTCTCGAGCATCGCGTCCTCGCGCTCTGTGATCTCCTGTTCTTTCTCCTCCATCAACATATCAACATAAAGCCGATATCCTTTATCTGAAGGAATCCTTCCTGCAGATGTATGTGGCTGGAAAATATATCCGAGATCTTCCAGATCCGCCATCTCATTTCGGATCGTAGCGGAACTCAAGTTCAGTTCCGTGTATTTTGAAAGAGTACGCGAGCCGACCGGTTCGCCGGTCTCAAGGTAATTCTGGATAATGGCTTTCAATATAATAAGCTTTCTTTCACTTAATGAAGAAGTATCGACTGCCATTATGTTTCCTCCTTTCCTCGCTATTAGCACTCCCTTGTTTTGAGTGCTAACACCTTTCGTATATTAAGATAGCACTCACATTTCTGTTTGTCAACCATGTTTATAGATTTTTTATCGAAATAAGTTCAGTCATGGAGCTGTCCGCAGTAAGCACGCCAGTGCGGTTTTACGAATGGCGCGGCTGAACTGCGGCTGAACTGTCACTCCAGTATAAACTCGCTGAATACGTAATTGCTCACATCGGTTCCCCGCCCTGTCAGGCGGATCCCCCCGTCCTGCACGATCAGCAGCCCCTGCTCTTCCATTTTTCTGATCTGCGTCCCGTACACTTCAAAGATATCTCTGCCAAACGCCTCGCAGAATTCATTCATAGAGATTCCTTCGGTCTTGCGCAGGCCGAGGAACATAAACTCTTCCATCTGGTCTTCACGGGACAGAGATTCGACTTTTTCACGGATACCTGACAAGCAGTCTGTGCTGTTCGGCAGTCCCGCCGGATCTGAAGCTGACTTTTCAAAAAATTCAAGATATTTTTTCATATCTTCCGTATTATGGAATCTGCACTCATCAATCAGTGAGGATGCTCCAAGTCCAAGTCCGAGATACTCTTTTCTCTCCCAGTAACCCAGATTGTGCCGGCACTCATATCCGTCTTTTGCATAATTGGATATCTCATATCTGTGATAACCGTACCCGGCAAGAATCTCTTCCGTAGCTTTATAGATCTCACGCTCAGTATCCTCGTCCGGAAGCGGCGGGAGGACAGTCTGACCTCCGTCCGCTTCTCTGGCCTTGTCGTTCTCCGTTTCAAAATTGCAGCCCGCTTTCTCTCCATACCGCTCATAAAACGGAGTGTCCTCCTCTATGATCAGGCTGTAGGCGGAGATATGTTCCGGCTCCAGTTCCGCCACAGTACGCAGTGTCCTGCACCAGCTTTCCAGTGTCTGCCCGGGAATCGCTGATATAAGATCGATATTCACATTCCGAAACCCTGCTCCCCGCACGATCTCCCATGTATTTAAAAAATCCTGGTACGTGTGGATACGGCCGAGCATCTGAAGCTCATCGTCATTTACAGACTGGAGCCCGATGCTGAGCCGGTTGACACCGCATTTTTTCCATGCTGCCGCTTTTTCACCCGTCACAGTCCCCGGGTTTACTTCCATAGTAATCTCCGCGTTATCAGAAATATCAAAGCTTGCATATAGTGTGTCGAAAATCCGGCAGATTTCTCTTCCATCCAGGATGGACGGCGTGCCGCCGCCCAGAAATACTGTACGCACCTGACAGTTTTTATAATCCTCATGCTGTGCCCGGATTTCTTCTGTCAGGGCGTCTACATAAAGTGTCCGCTCCTGCACATCGGCAGGGGCGGACAAAAAATCGCAGTATGCGCACTTCTTTACACAGAACGGGATATGCACATACAGTTCCAAATCTTTTTTAATCATCATCCAGTTTCAGCACACTCATAAACGCTTTCTGCGGGATTTCTACATTGCCCACCTGGCGCATGCGCTTCTTTCCTTCCTTCTGCTTCTCCAGCAGTTTCTTCTTACGGGAGATATCGCCGCCGTAACATTTTGCCAGCACGTCTTTCCTCATCGCTTTGACAGTCTCACGTGCAATGATCTTGCTGCCGATGGCCGCCTGGATCGGGATCTCGAAGAGCTGTCTCGGGATCTCCTGTTTCAGCTTTTCACACATTCTTCTTCCTCTGTCGTAAGCACTTCCGGCAAATACGATAAAGGAGAGCGCATCCACTTCTTCTTTATTAATGAGGATATCCAGTTTCACAAGCTCGGATCTCTGATATCCCATCATCTCATAATCAAAGGATGCATATCCTCTCGATCTGGATTTCAACGCGTCAAAGAAATCGTAGATGATTTCATTGAGAGGAAGATGATAGTGAAGCACAGCACGCTTCTCCTCGATATACTCCATACTCTGATAGATACCGCGGCGTTCCTGACACAGATCCATGATCGCCCCGATATATTCTGAAGTAACCATGATCTCTGCTTTTACCATCGGCTCTTCCATATAGTCGATCTCGGACGGGTCCGGCATATTTGTAGGATTCGTCAGGTCGATGATCTCGCCGCTCGTCTTATGGACTTTGTAGATAACACTGGGAGCCGTTGTCACCAGATCCAGATTATATTCTCGCTCAAGGCGTTCCTGAATGATCTCAAGATGAAGAAGTCCGAGGAAACCGCAGCGGAATCCGAACCCAAGGGCAACCGACGTCTCCGGTTCGAACTGGAGGGCCGCGTCATTGAGCTGAAGCTTTTCAAGCGCATCCCTCAGATCCGGATACTTGGCTCCGTCCGCAGGGTAAAGTCCGCAGTATACCATGGGATTTACTTTTTTGTATCCGGGCAGCGGCTCTGCGCACGGATTCTCAGCGTTTGTGATCGTATCGCCCACATGGGTGTCCTTTACGTTTTTCAGGCTCGCGGTAATATAGCCTACCATTCCGGCGCTCAGCTCATCACAGGGGATAAACTGCCCAGCCCCGAATGTTCCTACTTCCACGACTTCCGCTTTTGCACCGGTAGCCATCATAAGCATGGGAGTTCCCTTTTTCACGGTCCCCTCTTTGATCCGGCAGAAAACAATTACTCCTTTATAAGGATCATACTTGGAATCAAATATCAATGCTTTCAAAGGTGCCTTAGGATCACCCGTGGGCGCAGGTATCTTTTTCACGATCTGTTCCAGCACTTCATGTACATTCTGTCCTGTCTTGGCTGATATGAGAGGAGCGTCCTCAGCATCAATACCGATGACATCCTCGATTTCTTCTTTGACACGCTCCGGATCCGCACTGGGCAGATCGATCTTATTGATGACCGGCATCACGTCCAGATCGTGATCCAGCGCCAGATAGACATTTGCCAGTGTCTGCGCTTCCACGCCCTGTGCCGCGTCCACCACCAGGATCGCCCCGTCACAGGCTGCAAGGCTTCTGGATACCTCGTAGTTAAAATCCACATGTCCCGGAGTATCGATCAGGTTGAACATATACTCCTCTCCGTCATCCGCCTTGTAGATAGTACGGACCGCCTGCGCCTTGATCGTAATCCCTCTCTCCCGCTCCAGATCCATGTTATCGAGGACCTGAGCCTGCATCTCACGGCTCGTGAGCAGGCCGGTCATCTCAATGATACGGTCCGCCAGAGTGGATTTACCGTGATCGATATGAGCGATAATACAAAAATTTCTGATTTTACTCTGATCTATTACTGCCAATTTCATTCCTCCATATTTAAGCTGACTGCTTTACAATAAACAATTCCACTGCAAGACTGTCTGTCATGAGACCGGTCTTGACTCTCTGTTCAAGATCCGCACTCTCCTCCATGACTTTTCTCAATTCACCCGGCTGAAATCTTTTTGCCAGATCCATATATTTCCCCGCGACAAAAGGATGCAGTCCTGCTTTCGAAGCAATATCCTTTCTCCCGTATCCCTGTCTCGAGAGTTCCTTTACGTGGAACAGGTCCCTGTACTCCTTCGACATAAGAGAGAGAATACGCATGGGCGGCTCCTTAAGCGCAAGCAGGTCGTAATACAGATCAAGGGCTTTCCGCTGATCCTTCGCCGCCACTGCATTGACCATATCGAAAATATGGTTCGTGATCTGCGTCACACAGATGGCATCCACATCTTCTCGTGTGATAACCTCCCGGTCCAGACAATAGCAGAACAGCTTCTCAAGCTCCTTTGTGATGTTCTCCATATCTGTTCCTACTTTATTCAGGAAATAGGCGATATCCGGCTGTGACATCTCCTTTTTTTCCTTCCGGATCAGCCCGGAGACCCATTTTCGGAGCGTATTCTCATCCTGAGCGCCAAGCTCCACGATATGTCCTTTTGCCTTCACAGCTTTATACAGCTTGCTCCGCTTATCCACCTCATTTTCTATAAAAATGAAATGAGTCGTCTGTGGCATACCGCCACTGATATAATCTGCCAGATTATTTCCTCCGGTCTTAAAAAAACCGGTGTCCTCGAACACGATCAGACGGCGTTCTGAAAAGAAAGGCAGTGTCTCCGCCAGATCAATGACCTCTTTGACATCCGTCTTCTTTCCTTCATAACAGGAATAGTTCATCGTATCCCCTTCAGGAACCATTGCCTTGACAAACCGTTCCTTATACTGCTTCTTCAGATAAGCCTCCTGACCGTACAGAAGATAAATCTGTTTAAATTGTCCTGTTTTTAAATCTTCATTCAGGCTTTTCATAACTCTTGTATTATAAAGGAAACTCTCCCGTTTTGACAAGAGGTTTGTAATATCAGTTCAGCCATCTGATGCCAGGCGACGGATTTATGCTCGCATAAGGATCCGTCGCCTGGCAGTCAGATGCGATGAGCGCCTGCTAATGAGTAAAACAGCGGCGGCAGCCGAAATAAGCACGAAGTGCGGTTTTACGAATGGCGCGAGCTGAACTGTTATAAAGCCATCTGAATGACGCGGGCTGAACTGTCACTCTTTAATAAAGCCGCACATCGTCATCTTCTCGCCGTCGCTTCGGATCATAACCGCTCCGTTGTCCTGCGTGGAACATACCGTGCACCCGGCATCGTTAAGCCTCCGAAGTGTCTCTGTGTGAGGATGTCCGTACCGGTTGTCCACTCCTGCCGAGATGACGGCATACTCCGGTTCTGTAATCTGCAGAAATTCCTCTGTCCCTGAATTTTTCGATCCATGATGGGCGGCTTTCATGACATCGTAATCCCTCAGCAGCCCGGAGCTGACCAAACTTTCTTCTCCGGCGCCTTCCACATCACCGGTAAACAGCATATCAAATTCACCAAACGAAAGATCCATCACAAGAGATGTCTCATTCCCCGGCTCCACTTCTAATCCGCACTCCGGTCCAATACAGGCAAGAGTCAGGCCCTGTCCTCCGTCTCCCTCGCCTGTTGTGATCTCATCTCCCGGATCCATAACCGTGACTCTGGTTCCGTTCTTCATGGCAGCCTGCGCAAGTGCGGCAAGTTTTTCATCGTGATATTCTGAAGGCGGCATCACCAGATTCCGGATTTTTACCCCGAACATCTGATTTTCCAGCATCTCCTTCACTCCACTGATATGGTCATCATCCCCATGGGTCACGAATACATAATCAAGCGTATCCACGCCCTGGGAGAGAAGATAAGGCTCCAGGCGATATGTCCCCACAGAAGAGACATCGCTGCTCCCGCCATCGATCAGACAATTAAGAGAAGCGTGTCTGATATGGATCCCGTCTCCCTGCCCCACATCCAGCACTGTGACCTGTACTTCATCCAGCGACTGAAATCCGTTTCTGCATACAAGTACCATACCCACTGCAAACAGCAGCATACCGCAGCCGGGGAGTCTGCATGGTTTCCGGTTTTCATTTGGAATCTTATTCCCACTTTTCCTCTTTTCTTCCTCTTGTTCTCTTTTCCCGACAATATACTTGAACAGAAGCCATAATCCGGACAGCACCAGATAATATGCCACGATCCAGGGCACGTCCGGCTTTCCCGCCACAAACCGATTACAGGGAAGCTTGCCTGCCCATGTACACACCTGGTCATAGCACCGGAGCACCCCGCCGCAGATCTGCAGCACAGCACCGCCTGCGGGCCCGGACAGGAGACTCAGCGCGGACCCTGCCACTCCCGCTCCCATTGCGACAGGCATGACAGGAATCACGATCAGGTTCAGAAATACAGAATATGGCGGGATTTCAAAATAGAACCAGAGCAGAGGTCCAAGCAGGAGCACATTGACTGCAAGGCTGGTGCTCAATCCGTTCAGGATCCAGAGAAGAGCGGTGAACCCTTTACTCTGCAGCCACAGGATCCATCCCGTTTTTTTACGTTCAAGCCTTCTCTTCCTGTCACTGATCTTCGCACAGCCAAACATCTCAGAAAACACCGGGCTGAACAGAGCGATTCCCAGGATGGCTCCGTAGGAAAGCTGAAATCCCGCATCGGTCAGATACAGTGGCTGGCGGCAGCAGAGAATGGCAGCGGACAGGAACAGACTGGTCAAAAGATCGTAATCTCTGCCTGTGATCTCCGCTCCAATCCGCACCAGGAACATGATCAGGGCACGGAGGCTGGAAACACCGGCTCCGATCATCAGGCTGTACAAGATCAGTAGTATGCCGCCTGCAGAACCTGAAAGGGCAAATCCACATCCTGCTTTCCGCAGGAGATTATAGATTCCCATCCCCAGAAATGTCATATGCAGGCCAGAAATGGCAAGCAAGTGGCTGATCCCGCACTTCTGGTACATTGTCTTCATCTCAGCATCCAGTCCGCTCTTCTCACCCAGAAGGATCGCGCTCATCGTCCCCCCGTAGTAGTCCCCGAGATACCGGAGCAGCAGCTCGTTCCACTTTCCTCTGACCACCGAGAGAAACTGCCGGACAGTCTTTATATCATTTGACTGTATCCTGTATTGATCCGCCCATACAAGCACATGGATTCCCTGGCGCAGATAATACATTTTCTGATCAAAATTGCCCGGATTTCGGGCGGGCTCAAAAGTTTCCGCCTCTCCGGAGACTGCGATCCGGTTTCCGATCTTTATTTCTGCCAATTGTTCTGTTTCATTTTTGGAAATATACACTAGAATTTCAGACTCATTGATCATCTGTTCTGCAACAGACACAGTACTGTCTTTCAGAAAGACAGCTGTTACTTTTTTCTTTTCTTCGATCCTGTATACAGTACCTGCAAGTTCAACCTGCTTTTCTCCGTAAGAGACCTCCTTTTCCAGTGCAGAAGGCTGCATTTCTTCCACGCCGAAAAAGAGGACTCTTATAGTCTGTATCACAAGAAATAGAATACATATCGCACAAAGCGGCCGTTTTTTCATTCATCTGCTTCATCGGCTGCGACGAGATCCATATCTTCCTCAAAAGGCTGTGAAAGATCCACAGTCTCCATATAAGTGGCATTTGTCTCTCCGTTGATCGTGATCTGTACCTGTGTGGCCTCTGTTCCCTCAACCAGAGAATTCACGATCGAATATACAGTAAGTTCCGGCAGGATATCATATGCTCCTGTCAGGAATGTATTATCGAAATTCACATAACATATTTTGTCTTTTGTCGTTACACTCAGAAGATTCGTATCCGGGTTGATCGTAGGATAATATCCGGCTCCACTTGGTCCCTGCATCAGTTTCTCTACGATCAGTTTGTCCTTTGACACATTACTGCTATAGCGGACATCCTCTTTCTCTGCTACAAGCTTGTCGCCGCTCTCATTTGCAAAGTAAAGTGTGAGCGTATCTGTCTGATATGCACTCGGTGAGGAAGCCGTCGTCTCCACAAAGTCATCCCCGTTCATCAGACCGATTTCCACGCCATCCTTATCCGTCAGCGGCTCTCCGTCTACCGTAAAAGCCACTGCATTTACACCGTCGATACGCACGAGCGACTGCACGACCGCAGCCCGCATCAGTTTCTCCCGGATGTTTCCCATATCCAGATATTCGCCGCTGAAATCAACTTCCAGTATCCCGCCGAAGAGTTCACAGTTCTGTACCTTTACCTCCTCAGGAATAGGCGTCATATACTCGATATCTTCTGCCGGGGTGCTTAATTCCTCCAGCACTGCTTCGGCCATCTCCTGTGTTTCGCCGTCCGGCAGATCACATGCGACTTTGATCAGTCCTGTCTCACTCTCATTCAGACAATAGACATAGGAATCCCCTTCCCCGATCTGTTCCTGCCTGCCGCATGCCGCGATCAGAACAGCCAGACAGATCACTGTGGGGAGAATAAATTTTCTTATCTTCAATTTTCTCACCCTCCTATGCTGCCACGTAGGTCAATGGAATACGGACTGTAAAAGTCGTCCCCTCTCCCTCGTTGCTGTAAACCTTGATCGCGCCGCGGTGGACGATTACTGCATTTCTTGCGATCGCAAGCCCCAGCCCTGTACCGCCGATCTCTCTGGAATGAGACTTGTCCACCCGGTAAAAACGCTCAAAAATATGCGGCTGGTCTTCCTCCGGGATTCCGATTCCAGAATCTTCCACTTTGATATAAAAATATTTATGATCTGCATTGAGAGATACATGGACCCAGCCGTTGTCATGATTATATTTGATCGCATTTTCTACAAGATTCGAGATCGCAAGCGTAAATTTCATCTCGTCAATCTCCGCACTTACAGGGCGGAAACTCTCCATAACCATCTCCACATTCTTTTTATCTGCGATCGGACGGAGACGTTTCAGGATCTGCTCCAGCAGTTCATTGATATTTACAGTCTGTATATTCAGATTCTGTCCGGTCTTGTCCATCTTTACGAGCGAAAGGAGATCTGTGATGATCTGATTTTCCCTGTCGATCTCTTTGGCTATATCCTGCATAAACTCCTGATACATCTCTACCGGAGCTTCCTTCATCTCAAGAAGAGAATCCGCCAGCACTTTCATAGATGTCATCGGAGTCTTCAATTCGTGAGAGACATTAGAGACGAACTCTTCCCTCGATTCATCAAGCATTTTCAGCCGGCCAAGCATTTTATTAAAAGCTTCACTGAGCTGTCTTGTCTCTGTAAATGTATCCACATGGAGTACGTCATCGCTGTATCCTTCTGTAATATTTTCAATTGCACCTGTGATCCTGTGGATCGGCCTTACCATCCTGTCCGCAATGAACACGCCAAAAACGATCAAAAGGATCAGTATGATGCCGACCACGACACCGCCATGTGTATATAAAATCTGGATCGTCGCTTCAATATTATCTGCCGCGACAGTAGCGAGCATAACCCCGGCCACTTCATCATCCTCGGCTCCCAGAATCGGAGACGTCACTTCAATATAATGATTCTTTCGGTCATACTGATTCGTCGTCTCTCCCTGCATACAGCGGATCACATTTTCAGAAACATCTGTTTTTCCTTCATCCAGACTGTATGTATCTTTTATGACTTTCAGGTCTCGGTCAATGATCATGACCCGGCCGTTATAAATGTTGGTAAGCTGTGCAAGATTTGCATTGATCACTTCCGATGAAGTATCGGTCAGATATCCGTAATTACTCAACTGGTTGGAAAGGATCGTACATTGATTCTGGATCTCGGCTGTCCTGAGTTCCACGGCATGCAGCTCATAGAACTTTACGATTCCAAACAGCGCAGCAAGACAGGGCACAAGCCCTGCCAGCACAAATAATACGATAATGCGGACCCGCATATTTTTAAAGACTTTATCTCTTAATCTGAAATGACGTCTAGCCCTGGAAATAATAACCCACTCCCCACTTCGTATGTACAAATTTCGGCTCGCTCGGATTTACTTCAATCTTTTCTCTCAGCCGCCGGATATGTACATCTACTGTTCTTGCATCTCCGGGATAGTCGTATCCCCATACAAGATTTAAAAGGTTTTCCCTGCTGTATACTTTGTTTGGATTTGTCGCGAGGAGTTCGAGTACATCGAACTCTTTTGCTGTCAGATTAATCTCCCTGTCCCCGATGAACACCCGTCTGCTCTCGCAGTCGATCTTCATATTTCCTTTCACCAGCACAGGGCTTCCGGCTGGTTCTTTTCTTTTAGAAGTACGACGCATGATCGCCTTGATTCTCGCTTTCACTTCAAGGATGTTAAACGGCTTGGTAATATAGTCGTCTGCTCCGTATTCAAGTCCCAGGATCTTATCCATGTCTTCACTTTTGGCTGTCAGCATAACGATCGGCATATCTGAGAATTCTCTGATCCGCTGGCACACTTCAAACCCGTCCATTTTCGGAAGCATTACATCCAGGAGCACCAGATCATACTCGCATTGTCTTGCACACTCCAACGCCTCCTCGCCATCATAGGCACAGTCTACCTCCATGCCTTCCTGTTCCAGACTGAACCGGATTCCTTTTACGATCAGTTTTTCATCATCTACGACTAATATCTTTTTACTCATACTCCACTTTCACGACTCCTGTGTCAAATTGTTATGTCATCTTTTATTTTATTAAATACGCCTTCTTTGATCCCGTTGATCTGCATCAGCTCTTCGATACTCCCGAAACTTCCATGCTCTTCCCGGTATTTCAGGATATCGTCCGCTTTCGCTTCACCGATCCCTGTCAGAGTCATAAGCTCCTCTTTTCCAGCTATATTTATGTTTACTTTTGCTTTTTCCGTACCCTTGGTTACTGTTGTTTCTCCAACCCCTATTGACTGTGATGCCGCTTCTTCCACTGTCGGCACATAAATCTGCTCGCCGTCCACTATGACCCGCGCCTGGTTGACTGCATCCGGAGCAGCTTCTTCTGTAATACCGCCTGCAGAACTGATTGCCTCAAATACACGTGCATCCGCTCTGAGCTCATACACTCCCGGGGACTCTACCGCCCCGCACACATACACGAACACGGTCTGTTCCACTGTATTTATCTGCTCTTTCCCGTTACTTTCTGAAGCTTCGTCCTGTCCCGCCTCTTCTTCCGCCGCATCCTCGTCTGTCAAGACGATCTCTTCAACTCCGTTCTCCTCTGTGTCTTTACTGCCACAGCCGGCGAAAAAGAAAAACACTGTACAAATGAGTGCTTTACCAAAAGTGCGTGATACTTTTATTTTTTTCAGATTGTCTTGCATAGCTCTTCTCCCACTCTCTCATGCGGGAGAAATACCCCTTGTATGCCGGACAGTAACATTGTAACGAATTTTTTCCAAAATTACAATAGACAATTAATTGTTTGTTAAGAATTTGACGCTTTGTTACAATTTTATTACGGTTATTTTGCAAACCCCCGGATTTTTCATCTGTTTTGCAGAAATATATCTTTATTCCCACTGGAATACAGCTATCCCCACAACAGCCAGGACAAGCCCGCCCAGCTTTCTCCATGAAAAGGGCTCTTTATCCATTCCAAAAAGACCGAAGAGTTCAATCACGTAAGATACCGCCAGCTGTGCAATGACGATAAGAAGCGCCGACTTCGCAGGTCCCAGAGCTTCAATGCTCTTGATGACTGTCCATGTGATCCCGGCGCCGATCACACCGCCCAAAAGCATATATTTCGGTTCCACTTTTCCGAGGGCAGCCGCGCTGTCGCGCCCGGTAAAGAACCATGCTGCCAGACAGACCGCAAAAGCCGTGATCTGCACCCAGCCGTTGCTCACCCACACTCCGGTTGTTTTTGTAACCTGCGTATTGAACACTCCCTGTATACTCATCATCGCTCCTGAGAGCAGCGCAATAAAAAAACCAATCATAGGATCATACCTCCATGCATTTTATGCCTGTTTTCCGGATAGTATGTCCTGTGAATGGTTTTCCTATACATCGCCGGTCCGCCGTTTAATCTGCCAGCGCCTGTTTCAGTTTTCCGATCATCTCGTCAATATGTTTCTCCTCCACGATCAGAGGCGGAACAAATCGGAGCACATTTCCTTCGGCCTGTATTACCAGAAGGCCGCCTTCCACACACCGCCGGTTTACTTCGGCGATCGGCTTTGTGATCTCGATGCCCTGCATCAGCCCTTTTCCTTTTCGCTGAACTACACAGTCCAGCTCCTCCACAAGCTCATCCAGCTTTTTCGTGAGGTAAGGAGCCACTTCATTGACATGTCCCACGATATTATCCCGCTCAAAGATCTCGATCACTTTCTTCACAGCAGTGCACGCAAGCGGATTACCGCCATATGTCGCTCCATGGTCTCCGGGTTTCAGAGAGTATTGCGCGACTTCTTCTGTCATGGCAAACGCTCCCACCGGGATGCCGTTTCCGATGGCTTTTGCCATTGTCATAATATCCGGCTTTGTGCCGAATCCCTGCCATGCGAACATACTTCCTGTCCTGCCCATGCCGCACTGCACCTCATCGCAGATCATAAGGATTCCGTTCTCGTCACAGATTTTCCGGATTCCTTCCATAAATTCCTGTGTGGCAAGATTGATGCCGCCCTCTCCCTGCAGCGGCTCCAGAATGATCGCGCAGGTCTTGTCGCTGACCAGTGCTTTTACGCTGTCCAGATCATTAAACTTAGCGAATTTCACACCCGGTACAAGGGGCTCAAACGGCTCTCTGTAAGAATCATGTCCTGTCACGGACACAGCGCCGAACGTCCTGCCGTGGAAGGAATTCTCCATGGCGATAAATTCATATCTTCCCGTGCCTTTCGTATAAGCGTAACGTCTGGCTGACTTTAAGGCTCCTTCTACGGCTTCGCCGCCGCTGTTTGTAAAGAACACACGGTCCATGCCGCACACCCGGTTCAGCTCTCTCGCCGCCTCGCCGCAGCTCTCGTGATAGTAGAGATTGGAGGTATGATACAGTTTGTCTATCTGCGCCTTAAGCGTCTCATTTAACTCTTTGTTGTCATATCCCAGCCCTGTCACTGCAAAACCTGCTGCAAAATCAAGGTATTCTTTCCCGTCTGTGTCGTAGAGATACATTCCCTCGCCGTGATCCAGCACGACCGGGAAACGGTTGTAGACATGGATCAGATTCTCTTCTGCTGCCTGTATTTTATTATTCACCATGATAATACCTGCTTTCTTCACTGTTTAAAATTGCCGTACCGATTCCTCTGTTCGTGAAGATCTCAAGGAGCAGGCAGTGCGGAATACGTCCGTCCAAAATATGCACTCTTGAAACGCCTGCTTCAATGGCATCGATACAGTTCTGGAGCTTCGGAAGCATACCGCCTCCGATGTATCCGCTGTCCATCAGCTTCTTTGCCTCATCCACACGGAGCTCGGAAATAAGCGTAGACGGATCGGACGGATCCTTGTAGACACCCTCGATGTCTGTCAGGAATGCCAGCTTCTCCGCTTTCACCGCACGGGCGATGGCGCACGCCGCGTCATCCGCATTGATATTATATGTATTAAAGTCATCGTCCAGTCCCACCGGGCATACGATCGGAAGGAAATCCTTCTCCAGCAGATCATAGAGGATCTGGCCGTTTACTTCTTTGATGTCTCCAACATATCCGATATCCTGACCGTCGGAATACTTCTTGTCAACCTTCAGGAGAGCGCCGTCCTTGCCGCTGATGCCGATGGCACGAACGCCAAGGCTCTCCACCAGCTGTACCAGACTCTTGTTCACGCGGCCAAGCACCATCTCCGCCACTTCCATCGTATCTGCATCAGTCACGCGCAGGCCGTTGATAAATTTCGGCTCCATTCCCACTTTGCCGACCCACTTGCTGATCTCCTTGCCGCCGCCGTGAACAATGATCGGCTTGAATCCGACAAGCTTCAGAAGAGTCACGTCCTCGATCACGCGTTTCTTCAGTTCCTCATCCACCATAGCGCTGCCGCCGTATTTGACCACAATGATCTTGCGGTTGAAGCGCTGGATGTATGGCAGAGCCTCGATGAGGACCTGCGCTTTATCGAGATATTGCTGCATATTCTTATTCATACTTACCTCCTTCGGGGACGTAGTAAAACCCGATTTGACTACGTCCCAAACCGGACTTCACGGTGTCCCAAATCGACTTTTGCCCTGTCCCTGTTCACATCATTTTATTCTAAATCGTTTTAACTGCGGTAATCTACATTGATATCAATATATCCATGTGTCAGGTCGCATCCCCATGCTGCCGCCTCGACATCACCCTCTTTGATATCGGCGATTGCCGTTACTTTCGGCTGTGACAGGATTTCTGTTGCTTTCTCCTCGCTGTAGTTCAATGCAACTCCGTTCTCGATGATCTTAAGTTTTCCCGCCTCGCTCTCGAAATAGAGATCCACTTTCTCCGGATCAAACTGCGCTCCGGAATATCCCATTGCGCACAGGATTCTTCCCCAGTTGGCGTCATGTCCTGCGATCGCTGCTTTGGTCAGATTGGAGCAGACGATAGATTTTGCAAGTTTTTTTGCCTGCTCTTTCGTATCTGCCCCGATGATTTTAGCTTCAAACAGTGCCGTAGCGCCTTCGCCGTCTCCTGCCATCTCTTTCGCCAGAGTTTCATTTACATAATGCAGGGCATTTTTAAACGCCTCATACTCCCATGTGCCATAACGGATCTTTTCATTTCCGGCTGCTCCATTTGCCAGCAGGAGAACAGTATCATTGGTAGAAGTATCCCCGTCCACTGAGATCATATTATATGTATCTTCCACATCTTCGCTGAGCGCGGCCTGAAGAGCCTTTTTCGAAATCTTGGCGTCCGTTGTGATAAACGCAAGCATAGTGCACATATTCGGATGAATCATGCCGGATCCTTTTGCCATCCCGCCGATGGTCACTGTCACATCCCCTATTTCAACCGTAACTGCAACTTCTTTTTTCTTCGTATCTGTCGTCATGATCGCCTGAGCCGCCTGCGTACCGCTCTCAAGATCCGGTTTCTTCACATCCGCCAGCTTACGGATCCCTTCTTTTACTCTGTCCATAGGCAGCTGCATTCCGATCACTCCTGTGGACCCGACCAAAACGCTTCTGGCATCTACTCCCAGCACCTTAGCCGCTTCTTTTGCCGTCTCTTTACAATAACTCATGCCCTCTTCTCCGGTACACGCATTTGCAATGCCGGAATTCACGATAACAGCCTGTGACTTCATACCGCTGTCAACTACGTTTCTGTCCCACTTTACCGGTGCCGCTTTCACTACATTTGTCGTAAATGTTCCCGCCACTTTACACGGCTTCTCACTATAGATAAGCGCCATATCCGTGCGGTCCTGATACTTGATCCCGGCTGCGGCCGCTGCCGCCTCAAATCCTTTTGCCGCTGTCACTCCGCCTTCAATCTTCTGCATTTGTCATCCCTCTGCTTTCTTTATCTATCTGTCTGTTTTCTACTGTTCATTAAAAGCTGTAATGTTTTCTTCATTCAATGTAAAATCATAGTAATTTAAATCCAGACGCTCTGTCCATCCGATCGTATTCCAGAATGCATTTCCGATATCATTCTTTGTAAATGCGATGAGCGAAACCTTGTTGATCTGCTCTGCCTGCAGTGCTTTCATCGCATGGACCACCATATCGCGCCCAATCCCGTGCCGACGATACGCTTCATCCACACATACATGATAGAGACAGCCCCGTCTTCCGTCATGACCGCAGAGAATACTTCCCACAATCTTTCCGTCTTTCACCGCTACCACGCTGGTCGTAGGATTTCTCTTCAGGAACCGGTCCACACCCTCTCTGGAGTCGTCAATACTCCGGATACCGAACCCGCGGATCTTCTTCCAGAGAGCATAAACCTCATCATAATCGTCTATTGTCATAACTCTTATCATTGTTAAATATTCCTTTCATCTTCATTTAGGGACACCCTTCTCACAGCTTTGGGACACCCTGAACTTCGATTCGGGACGTAGTAAAACCCGATTTGACTACGTCCCCGATCATGGGAACATCGGGACTAATTCCAAACCTTCGCTCTCTTTTAATCCGAACATCAGGTTCATATTCTGAACCGCCTGTCCCGCAGCGCCTTTTACCAGATTATCAATAGCGCCCATCATGATGATACGGCCTGTCCTCGGGTCGATCTTAAATCCAATATCCACATAGTTGCTGCCCTCTACCCATTTCGTCTCCGGGCATACGTCTTTATCAAGGACACGCACAAATTTTTCATCTGCATAATATTTATCGTAAACAGCCTTTACTTCTTCCCAGCTTACATCTTTCGTAAGTTTTGCATATTCCGTAGCAAGGATTCCTCTGTTCATCGGTACAAGATGCGGGGTGAAATTGAGCACTACTTTCTCACCTGCCGCATACCCCAGCTGCTCCTCAATCTCCGGAGTATGTCTGTGGGTTGCCACACCGTAAGCTTTCATATTCTCATTCACTTCACAGAAGAGATTCTGTACTTTCGCTCCTCTGCCCGCTCCTGAAGTACCTGATTTGGCATCGATGATCAGTGTGCTCATATCGATCAGCCCTTCTTTTGCGAGAGGATATGCCGTCAGGATGGAGCATGTCGTATAGCAGCCCGGATTTGCCACCAGTCTTGCTTTCTTCACATCTTCGCGGTTGATCTCGCACAGCCCGTATACCGCCTCGTCAATGAACTGCGGCGCCTTGTGCTCGATCTTGTACCACTCTTCGTAAACTTTCACGTCTTTCAGTCGGAAATCTGCACTCAGGTCAATGATCTTTGTCTTTGAGAGGATTTCTTCATTTACAAGAGATGCACACAACCCCTGAGGTGTCGCCGTGAAGATCACATCCACCTGGGATGCCAGTTCCTCCATATTGTCATCCATGCAGACCGCATCCACGATCTGAAACATATTTCTGTATACATCCGCGTATTTCTGATCAATATAGCTTCTTGAGCCGTACCATTTAATCTCTGCATCTTTATGTCCTGATAATATTCTTACAAGCTCACCGCCCGCATAGCCGGTGGCGCCGATAATACCAACTTTGATCATATCTCTGTCCCTTCCATATATATGTTATCTTTCTTCCTTTTGACTTCAATACTGCTGCGGATTGCTCCGCGTTTCAGTTTCTTATGATATACCTCATTTAATAGTAAGTAAAGCATTTCATAAAAATAGTTATGAATAGCGCTTGCATAATAATACATCTTTTTTGCATATTATGCAAGCATTATTTATTTATATTCATCCATCAAAACTTATTTTCCCCTGAATTTTCGATAAAGCGGAGCACTTCCGGTGTATAATATATGAATACTTATAACACTCAACCGCTTCTGCGTAAAAACGCGCAGATACAATCCGCTGTTTTTTCATTCAGGAGCGCACACTTTATAAAGTTCATGCGTTATACATTATGAAAGGAGGGGCTCTGCTGATGAATCTGGAAGAATACTACGACGACATTTACCGTTACTGCTTTTTTCGTATGCAGGACCGCAGTCTTGCGGAAGATCTGACGCAGGAGACTTTCCTTAAGTTTCTGGAGACTTCTACTTATCATGACAGGGGAAAGCCCCTCGCTTTCCTGTACACCATCGCGCGAAATCTGTGTATCGATCACATCCGGCACACAAAAACCCGGCCGGAATCCGTCATCAACTGTGATATATCCATATTCAGCGATGCAGCTCACAGCAGCGAGGGCACAGCATTCTCTCCCACTGCATCCGTCTCGGAGCTTACGGACACATCAATTGTTCTGGTTCAGGCTCTGCAGACACTCAGTGAATCCGACCGGGAGATTATCTGCCTGCGCTATGTACTGGAGCTGAATCCCGGAGAGATCGGCAGGATCATGAACCTGTCACGCTTCGTAGTATACCGCAGATTGAAACGGGCATTAAAACTTTTAAAAAATCAGCTGAGAAAGGAGGATTTCCAGTGAAGAGAAATCATTTCAAACAAAAAACGCTCCTGACCAAGACTTTGCGCAGTCTCTATACAGTTCCGGCACCTGAGCGAAAAGATACTTTCTTCCAAAGCTCCGATTACCGCGCCGCAGCAAGGGAGACTCTTTATTCTCCCCGCATCTCGTGGTCAGTTTTTCTTCAAACTCAAATGCACTATATCCGAAAATGGAACTGGCTCCTGACCCTCTGTATCTTCGCCGCCGCCATACTTCTGACCCTGCACCCCTGGCAGACGCCAGCCCCGCAGGAACAGCTACAGGAACTCTCCACCCCTGTCATCCTGTCCGCCTGTATTCCGTTCCTTGCACTGGCAACGATTGCAGAGGCTGGACGCTCTGCACGATTTGGCATGGAGGAACTGGAGCTGTCCGCCCGTTTCTCCCTGCACGCCGTCCTGTGCGCACGGCTGGGCATACTGGGCGTGGAAAATCTGCTTCTGCTGGCAGTGCTGATGCCCTTGGGACCCCATTTCTGGGAAACTGACCTGAGTATGACTGCGGCCTGTATCCTGCTGCCCTATCTGCTGACCTGCACCCTCACCCTTCCCGCAGTCCGAAAACTCCGTGGCAGAGACTGCACTATTCTATGTACCGGGATCAGTGCTCTTGTCAGCGTATTCTTTCTCACCGCATACGCCGCAGATTTTCTGACCCGGGCGGTGGATACCCCTGCACTTATTCCCGCAGCGCTTCTCTTCTTCGGAGTCGCAGCAGTACTGGAACTTAGAAAATATATCAGACAATCGGAGGAATTAACATGGAACTTCACATTGACCGGCTGAGTAAACATTATAAAAATAAGATCGCCGCGGACCGTATCTCTCTCTCTCTCGGAAGAGGGGTTCACGGCCTGCTAGGCGCAAACGGAGCCGGGAAAACGACCCTCATGCGCATGATCTGCGGCATCCTGCGCCCGGACAGCGGCACAGTAACTTTCGGCAGGGCGGATGTATCCACAGAAGAATACCGAAGCATTCTTGGATATCTTCCGCAGGACTTCGGCTATTATCCAGGCTTTACCGCCGAAGACTTTCTCATGTATATGGCTGCACTCAAAGGGCTGCGCAAAACCGATGCCCGCTGCCGCACCGAAGAGCTTCTGTCCCTGGTAGGACTTGAAACACATAAAAAACAAAAGATTAAAACATACTCCGGCGGAATGAAACAGCGTCTGGGCATCGCGCAGGCGCTCTTAAACCGGCCGAAGCTTCTTGTACTCGACGAACCCACCGCCGGACTTGATCCGAAAGAGCGCGTCCGGTTCCGGGAAATGATCGACCGGATCGGACAGGAAAGCATCGTCCTGCTCTCCACCCACATCGTATCTGACATTGAACTGATCGCGGACCGTATCCTCATGATGAAAGACGGCCGCCTGATCTTCAACGGAACACATGAAGATATCGGAGAGAATCTGGAAGAATTTTATCTGAAACAGTTTGACGATATCAATCCGTCTGCCCCTGCTCCGGCCGGCACTGTGACGGGGAGCAAGATAAAACACGGAGGTATTTGACCATGTATAATCTGGGAACTCTCATAAAATATGAATACAAAAAACTTTTTCAGCGAAAAGCCGTCTGGATCCTGACATTCACGTTAATGGCGCTGGCAGCGCTTTCTGTCATCCTGCCGCCTTTTACATCGGCCGTTTCTTCAAACACCGGCGCTTCATATACAGCATACGACAGCTGCAAAACTCAGCGGGAACTGGCATCTGATCTGTCTGGCCGCTCTATTGACAGTAAAATGCTCAAAGAAATGAACGCCGTCCTCTTACTGGATTACAATGCGTCTCTTCCAGCTGAGGAGCGCAAGCCGGTATCCGGCGAAATAATAAGCGCATTACCTGACGACCTTCGTCTCAGGCTTTCAGGAAAAACAGAAAATATACAGCCGGAAGATCTGAGCGCATCCCCAGCTTCTGCGGTTCCATATTCTGTAAAATACGATGATATCGACTACTTTGTAGATGATTGCGGCGCGGCATATCTTGCCGAAAAAAACAATTCCGAGCAAACTGGTATGATATATCTGTATACATGCAGCACAGACGACCTGTACCAGCTCCGCCGGGACACAAATGAGAAGATATGGGACATATTCTATCTGTCGGATCGGGAGAAGACATATCTCTCCAAACAAGAGGCCAAACTCTCTACACCATTTACTTATCAATACTGCTCAAGTTATAAATCTATACTTTCCTGCACTGTAATTGCAGTTGTTATGATTTCATTTCTTACGGTAGTATGCATTCCGCCTGTATCTGCAGATGAACATTCCCGCAGGACAGATCAGATCATCCTGTGCACACGGCTCGGCAAACGTACTGCTTTCTTTGCAAAGCTGTTTACCGCCGTCACATTTTCCGTCTGTGCCGTACTCCTTATTTATGCCTCTATTGCGCTGCCGTCATTTTTCATGTACGGAACAGAAGGCTTTTCAGCACAGATACAGGCAGCCCTTCCCGGATGTACATGGGATCTGTCTGTGGGACAGGCATCATGCATTCTGATCGGCATCTGTGCTGCCGCTGCTGTTCTCTTAAGCTGTACAGCACTGTTTCTCGCAGAATGTTTCAAGACCAGTATTCCTGTCATGGGTATCCTTATCGGTTTCCTGCTCATCAGTTCCTTTCTGAATATACCGGAACAATTCCGCATATTATCACAGATTTGGTCATACTGTCCCGCCAAACTGATCTCTGTATCGGGCAGTATGCTTGACCCTCGGCTGATTCCCTTCTTCGGCACTTATCTGGCATCATATCAGGCAGGGCCGTTCATATATCTTATTCTTGCTCTTCTGTTTTCCTTTGGGGGATTTTTTGTCTGGAAGAGATGGCAGGCGGACGGAAGATAATCCGTCCCTTCCAGACACAAATTCTATAAAATACTAAGGCGGAGCGTCAGAAGTCTTCCCCTCTGATGCTCCGCCTTAGTATTTAAATTCTTTTCTTCTTTATTTCCGGATCTGTCCGTTCCCGAAGATGATATATTTGGTCGTTGTCAGTGCCTCAAGTCCCATCGGTCCTCTTGCATGGAGTTTCTGAGTACTGATGCCGATCTCAGCGCCGAATCCGAACTCAAATCCGTCGGTAAATCTGGTGGATGCGTTTACATATACTGCCGCCGCATCGATCTCATCCTGAAATTTCAGCGCGTTGTCATAATCTTTCGTGATTATGGATTCGGAATGTCCGGTATTATATTTATTAATATGGGCAATCGCTTCATCGATGGAATCTACGATCTTCACAGATATAATGGCGTCCAGATACTCTGTACCCCAGTCCTCTTCTGTCGCCGGAACGATCTCCTTGCAGATCGACTGCGCTCTTTCATCGCCGCGGATCTCCACATCATGGTTCTTTAACTTCTGTACAATCGGCGGAAGTGCTTCCTCAGCGATTCCGCTGTGGATTACAAGAGATTCGCAGGCATTGCACACGCCCATGCGCTGAGTCTTGGCATTCTCAATGATATCGGCGGCCATCCTGATATCCGCACTTTCATCCACATACACGTGGCAGTTTCCGGTTCCGGTCTCGATCACCGGCACCGTACTGTTTTCTACAACATTTGCGATAAGACCCGCACCGCCTCTCGGAATCAGGACGTCAATACCGCCGTGCATTTTCATCATATCGTTCACGACCTCACGGCTCGTATTCTCCACAAGTACGACCAGATCCTGACAGAGTCTTTCTTTGCGCAGTCCTGTCTTGATTGCGCGGACAATCGCCTGATTAGAGTGGATCGCATCGCTGCCTCCGCGCAGAATGACAGCGTTTCCCGTCTTAAAGCACAGCCCGAAAGCGTCCGCTGTCACATTCGGGCGGGACTCATAAATAATCCCCACAACGCCGAGCGGAACTCTCTTCTTCCCGATTCGAAGACCATTTGGTCTTGTCTTCATATATAAAACTTCGCCGATCGGATCATCAAGGCCGGCAATCTGTCTTAATCCCTCTGCCATATCCGCAATTCTCTTTTCCGAGAGAGCCAGTCTGTCGATCAGAGACTGCTTGATTCCTTTCTCTCTGGCAGCTTCAAGATCTTTCTCATTTTCTGCAAGAATCGACTCCTGCTGTGAGATCAGTTCGTCCGCCACGGAAAGAAGCCCTCTGTTTTTTTCTGCAGTTCCAAGCTTTGCCGCCTCTGTGGCAGCATTTTTCGCACGCCGTGTAAGCATTTCCATGTATGTTTCTTCCATTGTGATCTCCTTTCATTTAGTTCACACTGTGGTTTTTTGCACATGTCATGCATCTGCTGTCCCCTATTGTATCATCAAAAGCCAATTTCTGCCACCTAAAAAACAGGCACTGTCCGGTTCCAAAAATGAAATTTTAAATTCCGCACGCCCCAAGGGCAGTAGCGTTTACTTC
>CAMMSL010000039.1 GCA_946499505.1 uncultured Lachnoclostridium sp. | reverse complement strand
GCTTGAATAATATTCATCTGCAGGAACATCCCGTGTCAAGCCTGCGAAGCACCTGCTTACAGGCAAGGGCTTGACACGGGATGTTCTCTGCAGATATAAGACGAACAAGCGGAACCAGAAATCTCCATAACCGGAAACGGTTCTCCGCCAGGCCAATAAATAACTTCTTCTCTATTATTTACCCTTTTAACCGGTTTCTTTAGCTTTCATATTTGTCGGACTGGCTGCCGACTCTGATAAAACAGAAACAGATGGAGACGAGGCATCGAAAGACTTTAAAGAGATGACTGGTATGTGAGGAAGGCGACTTCGAAGTAATTCGATGGAAAAGTTAAGGCTCTGAATGATGACGTTAAGCCTGAAAATGGGGTGTTTGAGTCGAAGACGAGTTTCCCATTTTCAGGCTTTGCTTTTAGTCAGCTTTCAGAACCTTTAATTTTTCCCGAATTACGGAGCGGAGCCTGAAGCACATGCCGGTTATCTTAAAAAGTATTTCATTGCCTCATCTCCGTCTGTTTTCGGACCTTATCCCATTGGCATTCAGTACGAAAAATCAGAATTTTACTCAGCCAGCATCTCCCACGTTTCGTAGAGCTCCTCCAGCCTTTTTTCATTTGCCGCGTGTTCTTCTGCAAGTTCCTGGCATTTGACGGAATTGGAGTAGACCTCTTCCAGTGTCATCTCATGATCGATCTGTGCATTCCGGTCCTCCAGGCAGCTGATCTCTTCCTCGGTTTTTTTGAGATCATTTTTGCGTTTACGCTCTTTTGCCTGCTGCTCTTTCTGCTCCTGCCAGCTGAGCTTGGAGCCCGGAGCGGCGGCGCTATCGGAGCCCTGCAAAGGTGCGGCAGAAACGGGAGAGTTCCCGCCAGCCGCAGGAGAAGTGGTAGAACTGCCTGTTGTGTAAGCGCGGGTAAGTTCTTCTTTTTTCTCCAGATAATAATCGTAATTTCCGATATAGTTTACAAAAGTCTGATTGACCAGTTCAAGGATCCTTGAGGCTGTGCTGTTAATAAAATATCTGTCGTGGGATACATAAAGCACAGTTCCGCTATAGTTGTTGAGAGCCTCCTCCAATATTTCTTTTGACGCGATGTCCAGGTGGTTGGTGGGCTCATCGAGGATCAGAAAGTTCGCTTCAGAAAGCATAAGTTTTGCCAGAGAAACGCGTCCTTTTTCACCGCCGCTCAAAGAACGGATCTCTTTGAATACTTCATCGCCGGTAAACTGGAAGGCAGCAAGTGTATTCCTGATCTGCGTGTTGTTCAGTGCCGGATAGGCGTCGGAAATTTCATCAAATATTGTTTTTTCATCATGGAGCACATGGTGTTCCTGATCGTAATATCCGATCTGGACTTTTGCACCAAGTGTACAGGAACCGGTATCCGCTGTCTGAACCTGGTTTAATATCTTCAGGAGTGTAGTCTTGCCGGTTCCGTTATCTCCGATCACAGCAACATGTTCTCCACGCTTGATCTCAAAATTGACATCTTTAAAAAGCACCTGTCCATCGAACTGCTTGGAGAGATGCTCTACAGTCAGGACGTCGTTGCCGCTGATGCAGGAAGGCTCAAGGCTAAAATGCATCTCTGTATTGACTTCCACCGGTTTTTCCACTGGTTTGATCTTTTCCAGCATCTTCTCACGGCTTTCGGCGCGGCGTATAGACTTTTCACGGTTGAAGGATTTCAGTTTGTCGATGACGGCCTGCTGATGCTTGATCTCTCTTTGCTGATTGTAATACTCTTTGAGACGGGCATCGCGGAGCTGTTGTTTCTTTTCTGAGTATGCCCTGTAATTGCCCATGTACATCCGGATTTCACCATTCTCGATCTCTACGACTTTGGTCACTACACGGTTCAGAAAATAGCGGTCGTGGGATACGATAAAAACGGCTCCGGGATAGTTGATCAGATAAGTCTCCAGCCATGAAATGGAATTCAGATCCAGATGGTTGGTGGGCTCGTCCAGGAGCAGGATATCCGGATTGGTGAGCAGCAGTTTTCCCAGAGCTACACGCGTCTTCTGTCCTCCGGAAAGAGTGTCGGTCTTCTTGCTGAAATCCTCCTCTGCAAAACCAAGTCCTTTGAGGACGCCGATGATCTCACTCTCGCAGGCATACCCGTTACGGGCCTCAAATTCGGACTGCAGACGGTTGTATGTATCGAGACGGTTTTCCAGTTCCGCGCCGGAGAGAGATTTTAATTCCAGCTCGATCGCGCGGATCCGCTGTTCCATCTCTATGATGTCTGCCTTTGCAGAACGTACTTCCTCATAGATCGTACCGCCCGGGATCATGTTCTGGTGCTGGGCCAGATAACCGATCGTTTTTCCTTTGGCAAGAATGATATCTCCGCCGTCAAGCGGTTCCTCATTCATGATCATTTTTAATATAGTAGATTTACCGGCACCGTTGATGCCGACCAGAGCGGCTTTTTCCCGCTCTTCTATATGAAAAGAACCTTCATGGACGATCACACGGTCACCGAAAGATTTTTCAATGTTATGACATGCGAGTATCATATTGGTACTCCTCCTCTCAGATATCCATTATAACTGAAATGGCCGAAAAATAAAGTAAAAATTGACATAAGTTTAACTATTCTATATAATAATACAGAATATAAAATGGAGCGCATAAAAGAGCAAATCCATCCGTAGCAGGCTGAAGATTGTGACTGGAGGATTGCCATGCGATGGAAGGTGGTAGATTTGGAGCATAGAAAAATATCTCGCGCCGTAATCTCGCGGCTGCCGAGATATCACAGATATCTCGGAGATCTTCTGGAAGAAGGTGTCGAGAGGATTTCATCAAACGATCTGAGTAAAAAGATGCAGGTGACTGCATCCCAGATCCGTCAGGATCTCAATAATTTCGGGGGATTCGGACAGCAGGGATACGGATATAATGTAAAATATCTGTATACTGAGATCGGCAAGATCTTAGGACTCGATAAGACACATAATTTTATTATCATAGGAGCAGGAAATCTCGGACAGGCACTTGCAAATTATGCATCTTTCGAGAGAAGCGGATTTATCCTAAAGAGTCTTTTCGATGTAAATCCCAGATTGGAAGGAATGTCGATCCGGGGCGTGCAGGTCCGTATGATGGACGAATTGGTTGATTTCCTTGCCAATAATGAAATTGAGATCGCGGCTCTTACGATCCCAAAATCAAAAGCGGTTGAAGTGGCCGACATCCTGGTCGAAAACGGGATCAAAGCAATCTGGAATTTTGCGCACACGGATCTGACGCTGCCAAAAGATGTAGTAGTAGAGAGCGTCCATCTCTCAGACAGCCTGATGCAGCTCTCCTATAATATCAATCAGCGCAAGGAAGTACAGAAAAAATAGGAAACAGATAATACATAGACCCCGCAGTTCGCTGCGGGGTATGTTGCGCGATAAACCCGGCAAGAGGACGTCATGCTTTTATGCCTGCATGAACGGATATTTTGCGGGCAGCGGTCAGCTATGCTGTGAGCTGGACGTGGTATTGCGCCGGATGGGAAAGAGAATCTTCCCTGTCCGATTGGAAGAACAAAATAAAAAGGACCGGTGATCATATATGAGATATCTTCCAAATGGAACACAGATGAGCCAGGCAGATAGTTTTACGATCAAAGAAACAGGGATTCCCTCTCTTGTACTTATGGAACGGGCGGCTTTGAAAACCGTGGAGGTGATGCATACACATGGAATCGATACGTCGCGGCCATTAGTTGTATGCGGGAGCGGCAATAATGGTGGAGACGGTTTTGCCATTGCCAGATTGCTGACAGAAGAGGGGGCGAGCGCCCGGATTCTTTTTGCCGGGAGAGAAAGTTCTCTGAGCGAAGAGTGCCGGGTACAGAAAAAGATTGCAGAAAATCTCGGAATCGGTATTATCACTGAAATCCCTGAGGAAGAATATACTGTTATAATAGATGCTGTGTTTGGTGTGGGGTTAAGCCGTGAGATCAGCGGTAAATATGCAGATATCATTGCATGGATGAATGAACAGAACTGCAGCAAGGTTGCGGTTGATATTCCCTCCGGTGTCAGCTCTGCGACAGGGAAGATACTTGGAATTGCATTCCATGCGGATCTTACAGTTGCAATGGCATGTGTAAAGGCAGGATGCGAGATGTATCCCGGCAAATATAGCACAGGAGAGACTGTTGCGGTCCCGATTGGCATTGACCCGGAGTTCTTCTCTTCAGATGAAAATGTGTGCATCACATATGACCGCTGTGATATCCCGGAACTTTTACCTGAAAGAAAAGCAGATTCACACAAAGGAAGCTATGGCAGGGCCCTCATGATCACAGGAAGCAGCGGAATGGCGGGCGCCGCATATCTTTCTGCAAAGGCTGCATATGCAGTGGGAGCCGGCCTCGTGCAGATATACACAGCGCAGGAGAACCGGGCCATCCTGCAGCAGCTTCTGCCAGAGGCGATTATTTCCTGCTATCAGGAATATGATGAAGAAAAGCTTACTCAGCTCTTGGACTGGGCAGATGTCGTGTGTATAGGATGCGGGCTCGGCACAGGGGAAATATCACGCCGGATTCTGGAAGGTACTTTGAACAGAGTCAGCGTTCCCTGCATCATCGATGCGGACGGATTGAACCTGTTGAGCAGAAAGATGAATCTCCTGGAAAAAATGTGCAGTCCCGTTATTCTCACACCGCATATGAAAGAAATGTCCCGCCTGACAGGATATTCCGTCAACGACCTCTCAGACAGGCGTCTTGAGATCATCCGGGAATTCACAGAAAAATATCCGGCAGTGTGTGTCTTAAAAGACAGCAGAACGTTTATAAAAGAAAAGGGAAGGCATCCATTTTTCAATCTTGCCGGCAACAGTACGATGGCGAAGGCCGGATCCGGGGATGTCCTTGCCGGTGTGATCACAGGACTTTCCGCTCAGGGAATGCCGGCATATGAGAGTGCTGCACTCGGTGTGTATCTCCATGCATGCGGCGGAGATGAGGCAAAAGAAGCAAAGGGAAGTTACAGTGTTCTTGCCCGCGATTTGATCGCCGGGATTGAAAAATGTATGGATGAAAAATAATATGATTTATAGGAGAAATACAAGATGAAACAGCATAATCGTGTATGCGCCGAAATCGATCTCGACGCCATTGCGTATAATATGGAACAGATGAGAAACAGAATCGGAGGCGATGCAAAACTGATCGCTGTTGTCAAGACAGACGGATACGGACATGGCGCTGTCCCCATAGCGGAAATGTTTGAAGACTTTTCTTATGTGTGGGGCTATGCAGTGGCTTGTCTGGAAGAAGCAGCAGCTCTGCGGGAACACGGTATAAAGAAGCCGATACTCGTTCTCGGATGTGTATTCCCGGATCAGTACGAGGATATGCTGAACTATGATATCCGTCCGGCTGTATATACGGAAGAGATGGCAGATGCGATTTCCGAGACGGCTGTCAGGCTTGGAAAGACGGCTCATTTCCATATTAAGATTGATACCGGAATGGGCAGGATCGGCTTTCCGGTGTGTGAGGAAAGTGCAGATATCATAGAACGGATCAGTCGTCTGCCGAATGTCCGGCTTGAGGGGATGTTTACTCATTTCGCAAAAGCGGATGAAACGGATAAGAGCTATACTATGACACAGCATGATCGGTTTATGTGGATGAAGGAGCAGATTGAGAAGAGAGGCGTTTCAATCCGCTATTTTGATTGCGATAACAGTGCCGGTATTATTGATCTTCCGGATATGAGGCATGATCTTGCAAGAGCCGGGATCTCCACCTATGGGATGTACCCTTCTGATGAAGTGAAGAAAGAAGCGGTGGATTTGAAACCGGCACTGAGGCTGATCAGCCATGTGACTTACGTTAAGGTTGTGGAGGCCGGTACACCAATTAGTTACGGGGGAACATTTGTTGCCCCTGAGAAGATGAAAGTTGCTACGATACCGGTAGGGTATGGAGACGGCTACCCCAGATCACTGTCAAATAAAGGATATGTGCTCATTCATGGAAAACGGGCACGGATTCTGGGGCGGGTCTGCATGGATCAGTTCATGGTCGATGTAACAGATATTCCGGAGACAAAGTTTATGGATCCGGTTACTCTGATCGGAGCGGACGGCGATGACCGGATCACAGTAGAAGATCTGTCTGAACTGAGCGGAAGATTTAATTATGAATTCGTCTGCTGCCTCGGAAAGAGAATCCCGAGAGTTTACAAGCGCTGCGGAAAGATCAGTGAGTAACAAAAGCACAGAGTCTGTAATACCGCGGATCATTGAATACATCCGATGAATAGGGGAATACTGAAGTATGCGATATGCATTTAGTAAGTGAATCGGAGTGTGGAAAAATTGATGATCAGAAGAGGAGATATTTATTACGCTGATTTAAGTCCGGTAGTGGGCTCGGAGCAGGGAGGAATCCGTCCGGTCCTTGTAATACAGAATAATGTAGGCAATAAACACAGTCCTACGATCATTTGCGCGGCAATCACATCAAAGATGAATAAGGCAAAATTGCCGACACATATTGAGATTAGTACAAGAGATTACAAGATCGTAAAGAATTCGGTGATTCTGCTCGAACAGATCCGGACCATCGATAAGCAGAGGCTTAAGGAGTATGTATGCCATATTGACGGAGCTATGATGCATAAAGTGGATCGTGCGATCAAGGTCAGTCTGGAACTCACTACATAGTACGGTTCAAACAGACTTCTTTACAGAATACGAAAAGAATGATAAAATTGTAAAGCATAATGTGCGTAAAATTATGATACGCATTTATATACCAGTAAGAAAAGAGGAGAATTTATGTCAGGACATTCAAAATTTGCCAATATTAAGCATAAGAAAGAGAAGAATGACGCAGCCAAAGGAAAGATCTTTACAAAGATCGGACGTGAGCTTGCGGTAGCAGTCAAAGAAGGCGGCGGCCCGGATCCGGCCAACAACAGCAGACTGCGCGATGTGATCGCAAAGGCAAAATCGAACAATATGCCGAATGATACGATTGAGAGAAACATCAAGAAGGCTGCCGGAGAAGGTTCCGGCGACAACTATGAGCATATTACATATGAAGGTTACGGCCCGAACGGAACAGCAATCATCGTAAAAACGCTGACTGACAACAAAAACAGGACTGCTTCCAATGTAAGAAATGCATTCACAAAAGGAAATGGAAACGTAGGTACACCGGGATGTGTTTCTTTTATGTTTGATGAGAAGGGACAGATCTTTGTTGCGAAAGAAGACTGCGACATGGATGCAGATGAGCTGATGATGCTTGCATTGGATGCAGGTGCTGGAGATTTTGTGGAGGACGAGGAGAGTTACGAAATCCTCACCACGCCGGATACATTCAGTGATGTACGTCTGAAACTGGAAGAGGAAGGTATCACAATGGCTCAGGCTGAGGTGACGATGATCCCGCAGACATACGTGGAACTTACATCTGAGGAGGATATTAAGAATATCCAGAAGACACTGGACCTTCTCGAAGAGGATGACGACGTACAGGACGTATACCATAACTGGAATGAATAGAGGAAACAACATGGATACAGACAGACTGCTGGAGAAGCTCAGAAAACTTTACATTCTGTCTATGGATTATGAATTCCATAAGTCCAGTTATGCAAAGTATATGGATTCTCTCAGATCAAAGTATGCAGATCTGCTGCAGGAGTCAGCGGACGTCTGTGACAGAACGGATGACGGGGCAGAACGTATCGCTGCCTGCATTCCGGAATATGTCTGCGAAGAACTGGATAAGATCAGTTCTAAGAGAAAGAGAGATTTAAAAGCTCTTGACCACAAGATGAATATGGTATCATATTTTGTTCCGCTTATGGGAGAAATCCCGTCTCTCCAGGCAAAAGATCTGACAGAGCGCATGGTAGAACTGTGGAATGAAAAGATGCCGGAATATAAGATCGGTCATTCTACCTATGAAAGTATAAAAGGCGGATTTAAGAAGGGAATTTTCTGTTATATCACGACCGCGGTGTGCCGGAGCATGCATAAACCGGATGACTGTTATGAACTCAACACACTGAGGGCATACCGTGACGGCTACCTGTCGGAAACAGAGGAAGGCCGCCTTATCGTCGAAGAGTATTACAATATAGCTCCCACGATTGTAAAGCGGATAGACAGGGAAAAACAAGCGGATGAGATCTATCGGGGAATATGGGAAGAATATCTGAGCCCGTGCATCCGGCTGATTGAAGATAACAAAAAGGAAGAATGTAAAGAGCTGTATGTCGCGATGGTGCGCAGTCTCGAAAAGAAATATTTATATTCATAAAATACAGGAGGAAACAGACAGATGAGTGATTACAGGATTGAGACAAAATGTATACAGTCAGGATATGAACCGGGCAACGGAGAACCGAGAGTGCTTCCAATCTATCAGAGCACCACATTCCGGTATACGAGCAGCGAGCAGATGGGACGTCTGTTTGACCTGGAGGAATCCGGATATTTCTATACAAGACTCCAGAATCCGACGAATGATGCCGTTGCGGCAAAGATCTGCGATCTTGAAGGCGGAGTAGCAGCGATGCTGACGTCTTCCGGTCAGGCGGCAAATTTCTATGCCATTATGAATATTGCACAGGCCGGAGATCATATCGTGTGTGCTTCAGCCCTTTATGGCGGTACATATAACCTCTATGCTCATACGATCAAAAAGATGGGCGTAGACGCTACATTTGTGGATCCGGACTGCTCGGAAGAAGAACTTGAGGCGGCATTCCGGGATAATACGAAAGCCGTATTCGGCGAATCAATCGCAAATCCGGCACTGGTCGTGCTCGACTTTGAAAAATTTGCCAAAGCTGCCCATGCCCATGGAGTACCTTTTATCGTAGATAATACGTTTGCAACACCGATCAACTGCCGCCCGTTTGAGTGGGGGGCTGATATTGTAACGCATTCTACCACAAAATACATGGACGGACATGCAGCATGTGTAGGCGGAGCTATTGTGGACAGCGGCAATTTTGACTGGGAGGCAAATGCTGAAAAATTCCCGGGCCTCACTACACCAGATGAGACATATCACGGGATTGTCTATACAAAGAAATTCGGGAAAGGAGCATATATTACAAAGGCAACTGCTCAGTTGATGCGTGATCTGGGTTCAATCCAGTCTCCGCAGAATGCATTTCTTTTAAATATCGGACTTGAGACGCTGCATCTGAGAATGCCCCGTCACTGTGAGAATGCCTTGAAGGTTGCTGAATATCTGAAGAATCATGAGAAGGTTGCCTGGGTGAGCTATCCGTCACTGCCGGGGGACAAATACTATGATATGGCACAGAAATATATGCCGAACGGAACCTGCGGCGTGCTTACTTTTGGATTAAAGGGAGGAAGAAATGCTGCCGTAGAGATGATGGATAAACTGAAAATGGTAGCAATCGTGACTCATGTGGCAGATGCGAGAAGCTGCGTGCTCCATCCGGCGAGCCATACACACCGCCAGATGAACGAGCAGGAACTTCTGGAAGCAGGCGTACAGCCGGATCTGATCCGTTTCAGTGTAGGGATTGAAAATGTAGAAGATATCATTGCCGATGTAGAGCAGGCATTGAAGTAATTTTAAAATGGTATGGATGTATACAATTTGCATCTGTGCCATTTTTTTGTATAATATGACTGTACTTCCTCAATACTAATCTAAGGAAAACGGACACTGTCAATCATGGACAGCAGAAAGAGGAGGTATTTTAAAATGGAAAAAGAGCAGACGCAGGATTCCGCTCAGAAAGAAAGGAACGAAGAAAATACTGAGATTCGGGAGATGGGGACTCTGGATCTTGGAAACGGGCATTCAAAACACGGGATACAGCTTTTAACGATCATTGGCGAGATCGAGGGACACGAAGCCGTCTCAGGAAATACAAAAGCGACAAAGTATGAGCATCTTCTGCCAAGGCTTGCGGAGGCGGAGGAAGATGACAAGACGGAGGGGGTTCTTATTCTGCTCAATACACTGGGCGGCGACGTGGAGGCCGGCCTTGCGATCGCTGAGATGATCGCGTCACTGAGCAAGCCGACAGTTTCTCTTGTGCTCGGCGGGAGCCATTCTATCGGAGGACCGCTGGCAGTCTCGGCGGATTATTCTTTCATTGTTCCCACAGGTACGATGATCGTCCATCCCGTGAGGTCGACAGGGATGTTTATCGGAGTGATCCAGAGCTACCGCAACATGGAGAAAACGCAGGACCGCATCGCACGTTTCATAGCATCCCATTCAAAGATCACGCAGGAGCGGCTTCTGGAACTAATGCTGGATTCTACTCAGCTCGTCAAGGATGTAGGCACAATGCTGGAGGGAGAGGATGCCGTCCGGGAAGGGTTGATCGATGAAGTCGGCGGCATCAGCGATGCGTTCCGGAAACTTCACGAGCTGATCCGGGAGAAAAAATGTGATGACACGCCTTCCAAATGATGATATACTAGATATAGTATGTTTAAATTACTAAGGGGGAATTATATGGCTGCTAAATCGACAAAAGGCCGTAAAAACTCAAAAAGCAGACCCAAAAAAGGACAGCAGAATACAGAACTTCGGGGAGAGATCATCATACTTGCAGCACTTGCAGTATGCATTCTGCTCGTACTCAGTAATTTCGGGATCGGAGGAATCGTTGGGGAGGCGGTGTCATCCGTATTTTTCGGGCTGTTTGGATTCATGGCGTATCTGCTGCCTTTTATATTATTTGCATTGACTGCATTTCTTGTGTCTAATAAAGGAAATGCACATGCATATATCAAGATTGGGGCCGCGGTGATGCTGTTTTTGTTTATCACAGCAATCCTGGAGCTGATTTTCAACTCATATACTCCGGGTGCATCCCTGCTTTCTTATTATCAGGCTGCCAGCGAACACAGGAATGCAGGCGGACTTACAGGAGGATGCCTGATCAGCCTGCTGTGTCCGTTGATCGGTGTGATCGGCACCTACGTTGTATTGGTCATCCTTTCCGTGATCTGTCTGATTCTTATTACGGAGAAATCACTTTTGGCACCTATCGGCCGCCAGAGCCGCAGGGCCTATGAGGATGCAAAAAAGAAGCGTCAGGAGACCGCTGTGATCCGCGCAAAAGAGAGAGAAGAGAGACAGAAGACTGCCAGACTTCAGCAGGAGAACAATAAGAAACAAGGCAACAGGAGAAGTGACCACAAAGTATCCGGTGTTTCTTTTGCAACCACACTTGGAGAAGAACCGGCAGGAAAAGGAAAAAGAAGAGGCAGGAGAAAATCACCTGACGTATATGAACTCATACCGGATGATATACCGGAAAATGACAGTTCCCGGTCTTCAGCCGCAGACAGCCTTGT
Organism: uncultured Lachnoclostridium sp.; assembly: GCA_946499505.1. Lineage (GTDB taxonomy): Bacteria > Bacillota > Clostridia > Lachnospirales > Lachnospiraceae > Mediterraneibacter. Next base: position 12,447 of record CAMMSL010000039.1, on the reverse strand, counting down.
GATCAACCGGGCAGAGCCCCAGGAAAATCTGGCTGAAGAAATGGAAGATAACTCCTTTAAAGCTGAGGCGGTCCATCCTGATGAAGAATTACGGGCAGGAGAGACAACAGGTGATGAAAAACCGGTAAAACGTCGCAGCAAGGCAAAGGAATCGGCTGAAGTTTCTGTTGAGACAGAAAATGTGGCTGCTGCTGTGGAAAAAGAACAGACAAAGGAACAGACAGTTTATCACACGCCGCCTCTCAGCCTTCTGAAACACGGCAAGAAGAACGGTGGAGATTCAGACAGCCATCTCCGCGCTACTGCTTTGAAACTTGAACAGACACTGCAGAATTTCGGCGTCGGAGTACATGTGACGAATGCAAGCTGCGGACCATCTGTTACAAGATATGAGCTGCAGCCGGATCAGGGCGTTAAGGTGAGCAAGATTGTTGGCCTGGCCGATGATATCAAATTGAATCTTGCAGTGGCCGATCTCAGGATCGAGGCACCTATACCCGGTAAAGCAGCAGTCGGTATTGAGGTGCCCAATAAAGAGAATACAGCAGTGATGCTTCGAGATCTTCTGGAATCGAAGGAATTTAAGACAAGTACATCACCGATCACATTTGCGGTAGGCAAAGATATCGCCGGCAAGGTTGTTGTTGCAGATATTGCAAAGATGCCTCATCTGCTCGTTGCAGGCGCTACAGGCTCCGGTAAATCAGTTTGTATCAATACTCTGATCATGAGCATTATCTATAAAGCAGATCCTGATTCGGTGAAACTGATCCTTGTAGATCCAAAGGTCGTTGAACTGAGCGTATATAACGGAATCCCGCATCTGATGATTCCTGTTGTGACGGATCCAAAGAAAGCCGCAGGAGCCCTGAACTGGGCTGTGGCTGAAATGGAAAAACGATATAAGCTGTTTGCAGAATATAATGTGAGGGATCTGAAAGGATTCAACGCAAAAGTCGAAAAAGGGGAAACCGGCGAGGAAATTAAAAAGAAACTTCCGCAGATCGTTATCATCATTGATGAGCTTGCAGATCTTATGATGGTAGCACCGGGTGAAGTAGAAGGAGCAATCTGCCGACTGGCCCAGCTTGCCAGAGCTGCCGGACTGCATCTTGTCGTTGCCACCCAGAGACCTTCGGTCAATGTCATCACCGGTCTGATCAAAGCGAATATGCCGTCCAGAATCGCGTTTTCAGTAACCTCCGGTGTGGATTCCAGGACGATCATCGATATGAACGGAGCAGAAAAACTGCTGGGTAAAGGCGATATGCTCTTTTACCCATCGGGCTATCCGAAGCCTGTCCGTGTACAAGGCTCTTTTGTGTCAGATAAAGAGGTACAGAATGTAGTGGACTATCTGATCAGCAATAATGCAAACACCACTTACAATGATGAGCTGGAAGAACATATGAATACGAATATGCCATCGGCAGGTATTGCAGCTGCTGTCGAGGGCGGAAATGACAAAGATACATATTTTGTCGAAGCCGGAAAACTGATCATAGACAAAGAAAAAGCATCCATCGGTATGCTCCAGAGGATGTTTAAGATCGGCTTTAACCGCGCGGCAAGAATCATGGATCAGCTCGCCGAGGCCGGTGTGGTCGGTCCGGAAGAAGGTACAAAACCACGTAAAGTCCTGATGACAAAGGAAGAGTTCGAGGAATATCTTAACAGTAATCAATAAAGAACAGAAGAAAAGAGGAGGAGACAGGATGAAAACAGATATTGAAATTGCACAGGAAGCGAAACTGGAACATATCAGGGATGTTGCAGCGACGATCGGGATCCAGGAGGATGACCTGGAATTTTACGGAAAGTATAAAGCAAAACTCTCTGACGATCTGTGGGAGAAGATCAAAGACAACAAGGACGGCAAGTTAGTTCTTGTCACGGCGATCAATCCTACACCGGCAGGAGAGGGAAAGACGACAACGACAGTCGGTCTTGGACAGGCAATGGCGAAGTTAAATAAAAAAGCACTTATTGCACTGCGCGAGCCATCGCTCGGACCGTGTTTCGGCATTAAAGGCGGAGCGGCTGGAGGCGGATATGCCCAGGTTGTGCCGATGGATGATCTGAATCTTCATTTTACCGGAGATTTCCATGCGATCACTTCTGCCAATAACCTGCTGGCGGCAATGCTGGACAATCATATCCAGCAGGGAAACGCTTTAAGGATTGACCCCAGACAGGTTGTCTGGAAAAGATGTCTTGATATGAACGACCGCGTACTGCGTAATATAGTAGTTGGTCTTGGCAATAAGACAGACGGCATGGTCCGTGAGGATCATTTCGTGATCACAGTCGCTTCGGAGATCATGGCAATCCTCTGTCTTGCAGACAATCTTGCGGATCTCAAAGAGAGGCTTGGCAAGATTATCGTTGCATATAATTTCGACGGAGAGCCTGTTACTGCAAATGACCTGAAAGCAACAGGAGCTATGGCGGCATTGCTCAAGGATGCAATTAAGCCGAATATTATCCAGACGTTAGAGCATACGCCGGCCCTTGTGCACGGCGGACCTTTTGCCAACATAGCTCATGGATGCAACAGTGTACGAGCTACAAAGATGGCTCTTAAGCTGAGCGATATCACGATCACGGAGGCAGGATTCGGTGCGGATCTGGGCGCAGAAAAGTTCTTTGACATCAAGTGCCGTATGGCCGGACTTAAGCCGGATGCAGTAGTTCTGGTTGCAACTGTCCGTGCTTTGAAGTATAATGGTGGGATTGCGAAGAGTGATCTGGCAGAGGAAAATCTGGATGCTCTTGCAAAAGGTATTGTAAATCTTGAAAAACATATTGAAAATATTCAGAAATACGGTGTGCCTGTGATCGTAACACTGAATTCTTTCGTGACTGATACAGAAGCGGAGAATGAGTATATCCGCAGATTCTGTGAGGAGAGAGGATGCGAATTTGCGCTTTCAGAAGTATGGGAGAAAGGCGGAGAAGGCGGTATCGCTCTTGCAGAAAAAGTGCTCGATACGTTGGAAAATAAGGAAAGCCATTTCCACCCGTTATACAGCGATGAATTATCGATCCGTGAGAAAATTGAGAAAATTGCTAAAGAAATCTACGGTGCTGATGGAGTTGTTTATGAGCCTGCAGCCCAGAGACAGATCGATCGGATCGAAGGGCTCGGCTTCCGTTCATTCCCTGTCTGTATGGCTAAAAACCAGTATTCCCTGTCTGACGACGCAAAGAAACTGGGAAGGCCGAGCGGATTTGACATCCATATCCGGGAAGTGTATGTAAGTGCCGGGGCCGGATTTGTTGTTGCTCTTACCGGAGCGGTCATGACAATGCCGGGACTGCCGAAGGTACCTGCGGCAAACGGGATTGATGTTACAGATGACGGAAAGATCACAGGACTGTTTTAGATAAAAGGAGAAGTCAATGTCACAGTTAATTGATGGTAAACAGATTTCAAAACAGATCAAAGATGAATTAAAGGAAGAAGTGCAGAGGCTGAGTGCAGCCGGGAGAAAGGCCTGCCTGGCAGTCGTACAGGTAGGAGACGATCCGGCATCTTCAGTCTATGTAAGAAATAAAAAGAAGGCATGTGCTTATATTGGTATCGAGTCGAAGTCATTTGAATTGCCGGAAGAAACGACAGAGGAGGAACTCATATCTCTGGTAGAAGACTTGAACAGAGATAATGAGGTGAATGGTATTCTGGTACAGCTCCCTCTTCCAAAACATATTGATGAGGACAAGATCATCCGGACAATTTCACCGGATAAGGATGTAGATGGATTTCATCCAGTCAGTGTGGGACGGCTCTGGATTGGCGAGAAAGGCTTTTTGTCCTGTACGCCTGCGGGTATCATTCAGCTTTTAAAACGCTCCGGGATCACTATCGAAGGAAAGGAATGCGTGATCATCGGCAGAAGCAACATAGTCGGAAAACCTATGGCAGCACTCCTGCTCAGAGAGAATGGAACTGTGACTGTGACACACTCCAGGACAAAAAATCTGAAAGAAGTGACAAAGCGGGCAGATATCCTGATCGTTGCGATAGGAAAGAAGCAGTTTATCACTTCAGAATATGTAAAAGAAGGCGCGGTAGTCATCGATGTAGGAATGCACCGGGATGAGAATAATCACCTGTGCGGAGATGTAGACTTCGCAGATGTGGAACCTCATACATCAGCGATAACACCTGTTCCGGGCGGAGTCGGACCGATGACGATTGCAATGCTTATGAACAACTGCGTGGAAACGATACGTACTCAGGAGGAAAGGCCATGAGATGTACTCATTGCGGGGCAATGATCCCGGACGATCAGGTGGTCTGCCCTGAATGCGGGGCTGAAGTACAGATCGTACCGGACTATAATCCGCTGGATGACGTTCTCACCCGAGAAGTAAAAGGGTCTGTTGAGGGAGCTACACGTCAGATCCGGACGGATGACATCAGAAGATATAGAAGAGATGACAGAACAAAAAATGTGAATTCGACCAGGGTTCTCAGCCAGGAAGAGAGAGCCCGGATCCGTACGGGAAGAAGGAACCGTCACAATACAGAGGAACTGCGCAGACAGAAACAGAATACAAATGAACTGCGCCGTCAGAAACAGAATACAAATGAATTGCACCGTCAGAAACAGAATACAGGCGAATTGCGCCGCCTTCGTCAACAGAAGAGACTGGAGGCTGCAAAACGCAAGAGGAGAAATTTGCTTATTACCCTTTTTCTGCTGATCGCACTTATTGCTGCAGGTATATATCTCGTATATCAGAATTCCTATACGTCTATGATCAATAAAGGCTACCAAGCAATACAGAGTGGTGATTATGATTCCGCCGAGAATTATTTTAACCGTGCGATTTCAAAAGACAGATCAAGACCTGATGCCTATACTGGTTATGCAGAGATTTATATTGATCAGGATGATTTGGATAGTGCAGAGGATGTATTCCTTTCAGCAATTGAGACGCAGCCCACAAATGGGCAGTTATATCAGGCTGCAATTGATTTTTATATGGAAACAGAGCAACCAGAGAAAGTATCGGCCCTCCTTGAAGATTGTGAAGATCAGAGCGTTCTGAATGCAGTTTCCGACTATATTTCTTCGGCACCGGCTTTTACACCGGAGGAAGGAACTTACAGCGAAGTGCAGGAAATCACACTTTCTTCTGAGACCGGAGGAGATATTTACTATACAACAGACGGAACTGACCCGACAGCACAAACCGGGAAAAAATATGAAGAACCTATTCTTCTCCAGACGGAAGGAGAAATTGAAATCCGTGCGATTGCAGTGAATGCGAACGGAATCCCTAGTACTGTGGCATCAGCAGTTTATACGATTGAATTCCCAATTGTAAATGCACCGGCCGTAACACCGTCAACCGGACAATATACGGAACCGACACAGATTACAATCACAGTACCTGAAGGATATACAGCTTATTATACAACGGATGGCTCTACACCGGATCCGGGTTCTTCCTCAACTCGCGAATACACAGGGCCGGTAGATATGCCAGAAAACACACAGACGATTTTTAATGCGATTCTTGTTAATAATCAGAACGGGAAAGCAACAGAGGTAACAACAAGAAATTATATTACAACATCGAATTAGCCGTTGTTATAGTGAAAATAGTGAGGACAGCCCTGCTATTGATAAAAATACTTATGTATTTTTACCAATACAAGGGTTGTCTTTTTGCTTAAAGTGAGCTATAATGAGCATGTTAAAAAAATAACAATACATATCAAAGGAGATGCAGGTTATGAGCAGATTTTGTTTACCAAGAGACATTTACCATGGAAAAGGAAGTCTGGAAGAGCTGAAGAACTTAAAAGGTAAAAAAGCAATCCTTGTAGTAGGTGGCGGATCCATGAGACGTCAGGGATTTCTTGACAAAGCCGTGAATTACCTGAAAGAAGCTGGAATGGAAGTCGAACTCTTTGAAGGCGTTGAGCCGGATCCGTCTGTTGAGACAGTCATGAAGGGCGCTGAGGCTATGCGCAAGTTCGAGCCTGACTGGATTGTGGCTATGGGCGGTGGTTCACCGATCGATGCTGCAAAAGCTATGTGGGCATTTTATGAGTATCCGGAGACTTCTTTCGAGGATCTCTGTACTCCATTTAACTTCCCTGAACTGAGACAGAAAGCAAAATTTGCCGCTATCCCTTCAACATCAGGAACAGCGACAGAAGTTACAGCGTTCTCTGTTATCACAAACTATCAGACAGGTGTAAAATATCCGCTTGCAGACTTTAACATTACGCCGGATGTTGCTATTGTTGATCCGGACCTTGTATCCGGACTTCCGGTAAAACAGGTTGCTTATACAGGTATGGATGCACTGACACATGCAATCGAGGCATATGTATCTACACTTCACGGACCGTTTACAGATCCGCTTGCACTTCAGGCAATTGAGATGGTACTGGATTATCTGCCGGCATCCTATAACTGCAATATGGAGGCAAGAGAGCAGATGCACTACGCACAGTGCCTTGCAGGAATGGCATTTTCAAACGCACTGCTTGGAATCGTACACTCCATGGCTCACAAGACAGGCGCTGCATTCTCTACAGGACATATACCGCACGGATGTGCAAATGCTATCTACCTTCCATATGTAATCGAATATAATGCGAAAGATCCGGTGGCTGCAAGCCGCTACGCAGAGATCGCACGCAGGATGGGACTTGAGGGAACATCAGAGAAAGCCCTCATTAACAGCCTTCGTGAGAAGATTAATGAGTTCAATGAAAAACTGAACATTCCGAAGACTCTGAAAGAGTTCGGTATCAACGAGGATGAGTTCAAAGAGAAAGTTGCTCATATCGCAGAACTGGCAGTCGGAGATGCGTGCACAGGATCTAATCCGCGTGCCATTGATCCGGCTACTATGGAGAAACTGCTTACATGCACATATTACGGAACAGAAGTTGATTTCTAACTAAATAATGGCATATGTGATCTATATTAGGGCTGCTCATTATAGCAGCTCTAATATTATGCCCCAAAAGTTCTACTATGTGTTACAATTAGATATATATTTTGTAATACAAATGAGGGAGAAAAAATTTTAATGAGAACAGATAAGCATGTATTATCAGATCATAAATCTTCAGGTAATTATATAAGCGGAATTGACGGTTTGAGGGCGGTTGCTGTTTTGGCGGTGATTGCATATCATTTACAGCTTCCTGTTGCTAAAGGGGGGCTTCTTGGCGTTACAATATTTTTTGTCATATCCGGTTTCCTGATCACACGTATATTGATTACAGAAATAGAATCTACGGGTACGATTGATCTGAAGAATTTTTGGATTCGACGTATTCGCAGATTGCTCCCTGCAATCCTTACTATGGCTGTAGCATTAATCTTTGTCAGTGCTGTTTTTAACAGGGTTATTTTTACAAAAGCCTGTTCAGACCTGTTGTCTGCAGTTTTTTGTTACAATAACTGGTGGCAGATATTTAATAATGTTTCATATTTTGAAAATGCTGGTTCCCCTTCACCTTTTACTCATTGCTGGTCTTTAGCAATCGAGGCTCAATTTTACCTCGTTTATCCCCTGATCCTTTTAATTCTTTCACGTTTCAAAGAAAGGAAGAAAATATACTTATTGGTAACAATGCTCCTGGCGTTTGCTTCTGCAGCTTTGATGTGGGGGATGTTTAGCCCTTCACAGGATCCGAGCAGGGTTTATTACGGCACTGATACCAGGGCGTTTTCTCTTTTATTTGGTTCGCTGCTGGCAATGGTCACTGTATATATGAATAAGATTTTCTCAATAATTCCAGCGGTACGGGAGACGATAGGAGCAGCGGCTCTCATAGGATTATTTTGCATGATAGTCATGATCAACGGCTACAGCAGTTTCCTGTACCGAGGTGGCCAGGTTCTCGCATCTGTATTTGCTGTTGCGGTTATCTATGCTCTTTTAAATCCTGAAAGTATACTCGGAAAATTGCTGAGCCTTCCTTTCTTCAGGTGGATCGGCGAACGATCCTATGGCATTTATCTATGGCACTATCCGATTATTTTGTTGATCAGCGGAGGGAAAAAGGCTTCATGGTGGATCATATTAATTGAAATAATACTTACTTTTTTATTTTCAGCGCTGTCTTATCACTTTGTAGAAACACCGATTCGTCATGGACTTATTGGGAAAAGCATAGCTTTTGTAACAAGTCGTCCAAGAACAAAGCGTGAACGCAGAAAGGCAGTGGCGCTTTTAAAGAAAATGATAAAGATATCCATGGGAACAGCTGTTATTGCAGTGGCAGCTATTCTCTGTATTATTTTTGTGCCGCGTGAAAATGCGCTTGATAATATAGATGAACTTGAAAGACAGGCAGAGACTGCAAGCAAACTGGCAAAAGAGAAAGCTGAACAGTCCTCTGAAAAAAATAATGGGTTACAGGACATTAGTTTTGCAGATCTTACAGATGACGAGCTGTTAGGGAAATTACAGTTGCTGTTGATCGGTGATTCTATCGCATTAGATGCGACGGATGATTTTTATACTGTTTTTCCGAATAGCATCAGTGATGCAGCCGTAAGCCGTTATACGACAGAAAGTTATGATATTTACGATTATTATGTAAATGATCAGAATTGGAATGGAGACGGTGTAATTTTTGCACTTGGTGCAAATGGCCTGCTTTATGATTCACTTCCTACGCTTCGGGAACGAATGGGATCGGAACTTCCTTTATTTATTATTACAGCGAGAGCGCCATATACCTCGTGGGAGGAATCGAATAATGCAGAGATGCGGGATTTTGTAAATAATACAGATAATACATATTTGATTGACTGGTATGCGGCTAGCGAGGGACATCCCGAATATTTTGCAGATGATGAGACTCATCTGAACAAAACGGGAGCTAAAGCTTTTGTAGAATGTATTAGAGAAGCCGTGCTTGAAACATATCGAAGTCAGGAATAAGAACTTGCCAATACTTTGATAATGGCGTATTATAGTGAAAGAGTGAATTTTCAAGGAGGAATACCATGTATCAGATAATGAAAGCTGAGAAACTGGCCGACAAGATCTTTCTGATGGATGTACATGCGCCGCGTGTTGCGCAGCATTGTCAGCCCGGTCAGTTTGTTATTGTAAAGATGGATGAAAAAGGCGAGCGTATTCCGCTTACAATCTGTGATTATGACAGAGAGTCAGGAACGATCACTATCGTTGTACAGGAAGTCGGAGCATCCACAACAAAAATGGGAAACTTAAAAGAAGGAGATTATTTCCGTGATTTCACAGGTCCTCTCGGATGTCCTTCCGAATTCGTAAACGAGGATATCGAGACACTGAAGAACAAGAAGATGCTTTTCGTTGCGGGCGGTGTAGGAGCGGCTCCGGTATATCCGCAGGTAAAATGGCTTCATGAGCGCGGAATTGAGGCGGATGTGATCGTAGGTGCCAAGACAAAGGATATGCTGATCCTTGAGGATGAGATGAAAGCTGTTGCGGGAAATTATTATCCATGTACGGATGATGGTTCTTACGGACATGCCGGTATGGTCACGACTATGGTGGAAGAGCTCGTAAATAACGGGAACAAATATGATGTCTGTGTCGCTATCGGACCGATGATCATGATGAAGTTTGTCTGTCTCCTGACGAAGAAACTGGAGATTCCGACTATCGTCAGCATGAATCCGATCATGGTGGACGGAACCGGAATGTGCGGCGCATGCAGGCTTCAGGTGGGCGATGAGATCAAGTTTGCGTGTGTAGACGGTCCGGAGTTTGACGGACATCTGGTAGATTTTGATCAGGCGATGAAGAGAAGTCAGATGTACAAGACGCAGGAAGGCCGTGCGATGCTGAAGCTGCAGGAAGGCGATACACATCACGGCGGATGCGGACATTGCGGAGGTGACGAATAATGGCTGATATGTTGAAGAAAGTACCTGTAAGAGAACAGGATCCCAAGGTGCGCGCCACGAACTTCGATGAGGTATGCCTTGGATATAATAAAGAAGAGGCTATGGAAGAGGCCACAAGATGTTTGAACTGCAAGAATGCAAAATGTATTCAGGGATGTCCGGTGTCCATTGACATTCCGGCGTTTATCCATGAAGTAAAAGAAGGAAATATCGAAGAGGCATATAAAGTGATCGGTAAATCCAGTGCGCTTCCGGCTATCTGCGGCCGTGTATGTCCTCAGGAGTCACAGTGCGAAGGAAAATGTATCCGCGGTATCAAAGGCGAGCCTGTTTCTATCGGAAAACTGGAAAGGTTTGTGGCGGATTACGCTCTTGAGAATGATATCAAACCTGTGGGTGCAGAGACAAAGAACGGACATAAAGTGGCTGTGATCGGTTCAGGTCCTTCCGGACTTACCTGCGCAGGTGATCTCGCAAAGATGGGATATGACGTGACAGTATTTGAAGCGCTTCATGAACTGGGCGGAGTGCTTGTATACGGAATCCCGGAGTTCCGTCTCCCGAAGCAGAAAGTCGTAGCCAAAGAGATTGAGAAAGTAAAAGAGCTTGGTGTTAAATTCGAGACAAACGTTGTAATCGGAAAATCCACAACCATCGACCAGCTCATGGAAGATGAGGGATTTGAAGCTGTATTTATCGGATCGGGCGCAGGTCTTCCGATGTTTATGGGAATTCCGGGAGAAAATGCCAATGAAGTGTTCTCCGCGAATGAATACCTGACAAGAAGCAATTTGATGAAAGCGTTTGACGATTCCTATGATACCCCGATTGCGGCAGGAAAGAAAGTTGCTGTTGTAGGCGGCGGAAACGTTGCAATGGACGCAGCCAGAACAGCTCTTCGTCTCGGGGCTGACGTACATATCGTCTACAGAAGAAGTGAGGCGGAACTTCCGGCCAGAGTAGAGGAAGTACACCATGCGAAAGAAGAAGGTGTTGTTTTCGACCTGCTCAGAAATCCGAAAAAGATTAATGTAGACGAAAATGGAAACATAACAAGCATGACTGTAATTAAGATGGAGCTTGGCGAACCTGACGCTTCCGGAAGAAGACGTCCGGTGGAGATCCCGGGATCTGAGTATGATATTGAGGTGGATACTGTTATCATGTCTCTCGGAACATCACCGAACCCGCTGATTTCCTCCACTACAAAAGGATTGGAGACAAACCGCAGAAAATGTATTGTTGCCGATGAGGATAACGGACAGACTTCAAAAGAAGGCGTATTCGCCGGCGGCGATGCCGTGACAGGAGCGGCAACAGTTATCCTTGCCATGGGTGCGGGAAAAGCAGGTGCGAAAGGTATCGACGAATATCTGAAGAGCAAAGAAAACTAGAGGTTCAGATTTACAAGTCTGTGTATTCAGAAAGCTGATGAAAGGGTTTTCGGTCCGGAGACGGACGAAGACCCTTTTACTGTCTTTCAAGTAACTATAGAAGTACAGGAGAATGTGATGATAGAAGAGATCACAGCGAAACTATATGATCTGGCGGAAGAAGATTACAGGGTGTTTAACAGCAGACTTTTACCCGGGGCATCCCGGGTACTGGGCGTCCGTCTGCCGGAAATGCGAAAGCTGGCAAAGGAAACAGCGAAGGGAGATTTCCGCGCTTATCTTGAAGAAGCACAGGGGAAAATCACCGCAGATTCGATCCATGAAGAGATTATGGTACAGGGGCTTGTCATCGGATATGCAAAGATGGAAAAGGAAGAATATCGTAAATATCTGGACGAATTTGTTCCGAAGATCTCAAACTGGTCCGTCTGTGACAGCTGTGTCAGCGGTTTCAAATTCATGAGAACAGATCCGGAGTATTGGTTTGCTTATCTGAAAACTTACAGAGAAAGTAAAGAAGAATTTGAGCTTCGCTTTATGATCGTTGCCATGCTGGATTATTTTGTTGATGGGGAACATATTGATGAGATTCTCTCTATTTGTGACAAAATCCGTCATAACGGATATTATGTAAAGATGGCAGCAGCCTGGATAATCCAGGTGTGTTATGTAAAATTCCCGGAGAAGACAAGGCGGCTGCTCGAAAATAACAGTATGGATGACTTCACCCATAATAAAGCAATTCAGAAAATACGGGAATCCTATCAGGTAAGCCGGGAGGAAAAAGAAGAATTGAACCGGTTGAAGCGTAAATAAAAATTTCGATTTTCGGCCTGACAAAGTATCCGCCGGGAGGCAGGTATTGCTAACGCACACATTTTCATTCGGTCGCAGCGTAACGGTACATAAGAGCGCAAAAGACGCGCTCTAAGTGCCGACGCTGCTCCAACGGTGCGTACGCAATACCTGCCTCCCGGCTGCTTTCTTTCCCATTCCGAAAATTCTCATGCAAACGGGTAGAAGAAGCGGCTTCCCCGACTATGATCTCATTATTTCGGCCGATTTGGGATTTGTTTGACCTGTCGGTTCAAATTCGAGCCGCATTAATTTCTGGTCCGCTTGAATAATATTCATCTGCAGGACCATCCCATGTCAAGCCTGCGAAGCAC
>CAMMSL010000038.1 GCA_946499505.1 uncultured Lachnoclostridium sp. | reverse complement strand
CGTGAGTCAGTCATTCCGTATCTGCTCCCTTTTCAAACGATTTTCCTTTCCTGAGCCGGTACGAAAAATCGAAATTTATCCATTGTTTTCACTGTACACCTCAAATGATTTTTCCATTTTCTCCAGTATTTCCGAGTATTGGAGAAATGCGTTTTTCATCTCGATTTCATTAAACGGCTGGTTTTTATAGCAGATTCTGTGTTCCATTGCAGCCCAGAAGTCCATAGATATGGTGCGAAACTGGATTTCGACCGGATAATATTCCATACCATCCATATAATAGATTGGAACTCCGATGATCATATGATAACTCCGATAGCCGTTTGGCTTTGGCGCAGATATGTAATCTTTCTCTTTGATCACAATAAGATCCGACTGTTTTCTTAAACATTCCACAAGATGTTTGATATCTTTTTCAAAAAAGCAGATCACGCGCACTCCGGCAATGTCCTGCAGAAGCGCTTTGGCGTCCTGAACACTTGTGGAAGCGTTCTTTTTCTGTAATTTATTTTCAATACTCCCTTTTTCTTTGATACGGTTCGTGATGCTGTGGATCGGCTGGAAATCTTCGCTCTCATAGGTTGTATGGTTCAGTATTTTCAATCTGGTCAGGATCAGGTTCATTGCATCCTGATACGGATGGATCAGTGTGTAATATTGTTCATCAGTCATTTTGTTATACTCCCTTCAACAACGAATAGCTTATTGCGAAAATGTGACAAAAGTGTGACGATAAAATTATGATTTGATAATAAAATATTAAAAAATAAAGGCTGTAGATTTTTATCATCAGTCGGAGAATAACTTTTTATAACGGATGCATTTCAACTGTCCGTACGGTCTGAAATAATCATAATAAATTTGCATATGTGCAATTCACCGGCGATATCGCCTAAAATTCCTGATACTCGAAAGTGGCTTTTTTCTTTTTAGAAAACGTGATAAGATGGAGGAGAAATAAATATGGGTATAAACAATGACAATTTTATAATGCTTCCCACCGTGGATTTCTGTTTTAAAGAACTGATGAAAAATCCAAAAGTACGGAAGGGATTTGTAGGGGCAATCTTGGGAAAAGATCCGAAAATAATTCGGAAGACTATACTGGTTCCTACAGATCTGCAGAAAGAATCAGAGGATGATAAGCTAGGGATTCTGGATGTACTGGTTGAATTAGATGACGGAGCCAAGATGAATATGGAGATGCAGGTGCCGTATTTTGAATTTTGGACGAATCGAGTACTGTTTTATATGGGTAAAGTATACGTTGGCCAGATCAAGAAAGGCGACGATTATGACCGGCTCCGAAAATGCATTCATGTGAGTATACTGGATTTTGTTCATTTTCCGCAGGATCAGAGGTGTTACAGGAAGATAGTATTCTGTGATGCGGAGACAGGAGCGCAGTATACAGATCTGCTGGAACTTCACATTCTGGAACTACGGAAACTGCCTGCACAGGACCAAAATGAGGACGGCATCATCCGCTGGATGAGATTCCTCGGTGGCAAGAAGCGGGAGGAGTTTGAAGATATGGCAAAGAAAGACGAATATATTGAAGCAGCATACGATGAGCTGAAGAAACTTAGTCTGGACGAACAGAAGCGGCTGGAGTATGAACTGAGGGAGAAGGCAATCCGTGATCATAATTCTCTGATGAAGAGTGCCCAAAGGTTAGGTCAAAAGCGGGGAGAAGAAATCGGAGAAAAGCGAGGGGAAAAGCGAGGGGAACGTCTTGCGCTAAAGCGGCTCGTGGGAAAAAAGATGGAGAAGGGGATGTCTCAGGATGAGATCGCAGAACTTCTTGAACTGGAGCCGGATGTGGTAAAAGAACTGGCTGATGAATGGGTGCGTGAACAATGAATACTGATTTATTTAAAAATGCTTTCCCCTTTTGGGAAAGCCTGACAGAAACTCAAAGAGCGGAGATCGTAAATAATACGACAAAAAATCTATGTGAGAAAAAGACGCGGCTTCATTTCGGGGGAGGCGAATGTGCGGGTGTACAGATTATCGGCTCCGGCAGGGCACGTGTATTTATCACATCACCGGGCGGCGGTGATATCACTCTGTTCCGACTGCTGGACGGGGATGTGAGTATATTAAGCGCAGCGTGTATGCTCAACGGCATGGATATCGAGCTTGACATGGAGATGGAGACGGACTGCGAGATCTATACGATCCCAAAGAAAGTATACCGGAAGCTGTATGATGAGAGCGGAGCAGTGAAAGACTATACGATGGAGATGATCTCGGAGAAGTTTTCGGATATCATGTGGCTGTTCAACCAGTTCGTGTTCTCCAATGTGGCATCAAGGATTGCCGGGGCGCTGTTGGAGCACAGAGCTATAGAAGGAGGAGATGAGCTGAAGCTCACCCACGAGGATATTGCGAAAGACGCCGGGACTGCACGGGAAGTCGTCACAAGGATCCTGAAGCAGTTTCAGTCGGACGGACTCGTAAAGCTGACAAGAGGGAAGATTACCATTATTGACGCCAAAAAACTGGGCAAGATATAATAAATGTGATTTTGTCACTGAAAAATCACCGGATTGTGGTATACTAAGACCATGAAATGACAATAGATATAGATTTAGAGGATTTATAAGGAGGATATAAACATGGCAGTTGTAAAGTTGACAACAGAGAATTTTGATCAGGAAGTGCTTCAGGCAGGGCAGACAGTGCTCGTTGATTTCTATGCAGACTGGTGCGGACCGTGTAAGATGATGGGGCCGGTTGTAGAGGAGATTGCAAATGAAGAGACAGGCGTAAAGGTTTGCAAGATCAATATTGATGAAGAGATGGCAGTCGCACAGAAATACGGTGTTATGAGTATTCCTACATTTATCGCGTTTAAGAATGGAGAGATTGCAGGAAAGCAGATCGGTGCAGTGCCGAAGAGTAAACTGCAGGATATGATCCGATAAAAATACAGGGATCAGATAAAGAAAATAATTATTACAAAAAACTCTGTACAGATGGATGAGACCGCCTGATACAGAGTTTTTATTTGTTTACTAGGAAACTTCGTCCTCTATTACATAAAACGCTCCGCGGGATGCGAAGCAAGCCGAAGTCCGGCTCTGACAGGAATCTTGGCGGCTGCTTACAGTTCGATGATTTCCGTCGCGATCTTTTTGCGGAATGTCCGGTCGTGCTCCACGAAGAGCATGGACGGCTGACAGGCAAGAAGCAGGTCTTCCAGCTGAATACGGGAAAATATATCAATATAATTCAGCGGTTCATCCCACACAAAGAGATGAGCCGGTTCACAGAGTGATTTTGCAAGCAGTACTTTTTTCTTCTGTCCTTCACTGTAAGTTTCAATTCTCTTTTCAAACTGCGGGCGCTCCAGTCCCAGTTTATTAAGTACGGTGAGAAGGAGAGAAGCATCCACGCCGCAGTGCAGTGCGAATTCGGACAGTGTGCCATGAAGTTGCGAGGTATCCTGAGAGACATAGGAGATACGCAGCCCTGACGCGGCGGATATTTCTCCGGTATGGGGAATATTTTCTCCCAGGATCAGGCGGATCAGGCTGGACTTGCCGCACCCGTTTTTCCCGGACAGGGCGATACGGCTGCCTGACCGGATCTCCATTGACAGACCGGAGAAAAGCGGTGTGTCAGAATCCGGATAGCGGACAGAGAGATCCTTAATTGTGACAAGGCTGCTGCTGTGATAATGAAGCATATTGATCTTCAGAGGCTCGGGGGATTCTATATCCTTTAAGAGTTTCTCTTTTTCCTGCACGGCATTTTCACGCCTGCGTTCCAGCATTTTAGAGCGCTTCATCATTTTGGCAGCCTGATGACCGACGAATCCGCGGTCTCCTACATGGTTTCCGATTTTTGAGGCCTCCGTCTTATCCGACCAGCGTGCTGCCTGACGCGCGGCGTCTTTGAGTTTGCGGATATCCTTTTTCAGCCGGGCATTTTGCCGGATCTCGGATTCATCCCGGGAAAGTTTGTCATTGTACCATGATGAAAAGCTCCCTTTCCGCACCTCGATAGATCTGCGGTTGAGAACGAGAACGTGATCTGTGCAGTGGTCGAGGAAATCCCGATCGTGGGAAACCAGAATAAATCCCTTTTTGTGTGTGAGGTAGTCCGCAATTTTATCCCGCGCGGCTGCGTCCAGATGGTTCGTCGGCTCATCGATCAGGAGAAAGGCGTGCTCTTTAAGAAAAAGAGATGCCAGCAATACTTTTGACTGTTCCCCGAAACTGAGTGAACAAAACGGACGGTACAGGATCTCCACATCCGCGTCGAGAAGATTCAGTTCGCGCAGAAGCTCCCACTGTTCCATGGCGGGGTTGACGGATTCGGCAATCTCATAAGTGAGCTGCGCTTTATTTTCCACCTGATATGGAAAATATTCAAAATCAACAGAAGAGAGGATGGTGCCGGAGTATTCATATTCTCCGGTCAGCAGCTTCAGGAAAGTAGTCTTTCCCTTGCCGTTTCTGCCGATAAATCCCAGCTTCCAGTCCGTGTCGATCTGGAAAGAGACATTTTCAAAGACAGGATCGAAACTGTCCTCATATGTGAAACTCAGATTATGAACCTGTATCAGTGACATTGTTGATCAGCCTCCTTTATAAAATGATACATTGCAGAAAAGGACCGCGGGAAAGTAAATTCCGCGGTCCTTCTGACATACTGATCCTGTTTCTGTATGAGTAGGGATGATGAGATTACTTTCCTGCGGTCACATGACAAAACAGACAGAATAAATAGTAACGGTTCAGCCCGCATCACGAAAAACATACTGACGTGCTGAATGCGGCTGTGCAATTAATTCTATGTTTATGTGTTCTGTCATGCAGTATAAAAATCAGCAGGAAGTAATAATCATCTTTTCAACTCCAATCTTACGAAAACAAAAAGAGTTTTCTTTATTCTGCACAGAGGATAACAGAAACGAAAGGGAATGTCAATCACCGGTTTTTTATCCGGGGAAAATGACAGGAAACAGGCGGTGTGATATAATGATTGCGCAAAGCGCGATCCGAAGCGGAAGAATCGCTTCGCCCTGCAGCCTTTTCTGCGCACGCAGTATATTCACAGGTAAATGAATCCGGACGAATCCGTGACATCAGGGAGCAGATTTAATAAGGAGGGAATGTATGTCATTACAGTTTATATTCGGCAACTCGGGAAGCGGAAAATCTCACTGTCTGTATCAGAGTGTGATCGAGCAGTCCATCCGGCATCCGGAGAAGAATTATCTTGTCCTTGTGCCAGAGCAGTTTACGATGCAGACGCAGAAAGATCTGTGTCTGATGCATCCCAGAGGCGGGATCATGAATATCGATGTCCTGAGTTTCGGACGCCTTGCCCACAGAGTGTTTGAAGAAGTGGGGCAGGACAACCGGACAGTGCTTGACGATGAGGGAAAGAACCTGATCCTGAGAAAGATTGCGGGAAATTATGAAGATGAACTCACGGTGCTGAAGGGAAATCTGAAGAAGCAGGGATATATCAGCGAGGTGAAGTCGGTCATATCAGAGTTTACCCAGTACGGGGTGGATTTTGAACGGCTGGATGAGTTTATGGACAGCATCAGTCCGGACAGCTATCTCTATTATAAATTGAAAGATATCCGGAAAGTGTATGAAGGCTTTGAAGATTACCTGAGTGAAAAATATATTACAAAAGAAGAAATGCTCGATGTGCTGAGCGACGCTGTGCCTCGGTCGAACATCTTAAAAGGCAGCGTTGTGGCAATGGACGGATTTACCGGTTTCACGCCGGTTCAGGACCGGCTGCTGGGAGAACTTCTGAAGGTGTGCGACAAGGTTATGATCACTGTGGAGATGGACGAGAGGGAAGATCCTTTTGTATACCGTCATCCGTATCAGCTTTTTGCATTGAGCAAGCAGATGGTGGCTTCTCTCGTGGAGATTGCGCGAGATACGAAGACAGAGGTGGAAGATCCGGTGTATCTGTATCAGAAACCGCCGAAACGCTTTGAACACAATCCAGAGCTGGCGTTTCTTGAGTCGGAATTGTTCCGGTATTCCGGAAAGCAGTATCGCCAGAAAGATGAGCCAGGGAAAGATGGACCGGAAGAAAAACAAAACGGCTATGCAGGGGCGGTCTCTCTTCACGAGGCGCGCAATCCCCGGGCGGAAGCGCAGTATGTGGCGGAGGGCATCCGGTATCTGGTGAGAGAGAAGGGATACCGTTACCGCGATATTGCGGTCATCACGGCAGATATGAATGTGTATGCGGATGCGTTGGAAAAGGCGTGCGGCCTGTTTGATATTCCTGTATTTATGGATCACAAGAAAAGCATTCTGCTCAACGCATTTGTGGAGTATTTAAGAAGTCTCCTTGCCATGGCGGAAGAAAATTTTACCTATGACAGTGTGTTCCGGTTTTTGCGGACCGGACTGTGCGGGTTCACGGATGAAGAGGTGGACCGGATGGAAAATTACTGCCTGGCGCTGGGCATTAAAGGATATAAGAAATGGCAGCAGGCGTGGGTGAGACAGACTTCGGAAGCCGGTGAAGCAGAACTTCAGGAGCTGAATCATCTGAGAGTCCGCTTCGTGGAGAAAATCCAGAGCCTTATGTTTGTGATGAAGCAGAGAAAGAAGACGGTGCGTGATGTGACGCTGGCAGTCTATGAGTTTATCTCTAAGGAAAAAATGCAGGAACAGCTTGGCGAAATGGAGCGGGAATTTCAGGAAAAGGGAGAACTTGCGCTGGCTAAAGAGTATGCCCAGATCTACCGGATCGTGCTGGAACTGTTCGATAAGTTTGTTGAACTTCTTGGAGATGAACAGATTTCGCTGAAAGAGTACTGCGATCTGCTGGATGCCGGTCTGGAAGAGGCTAAAGTAGGCGTGATCCCGCCCAGTCTGGATCAGGTTGTCATCGGTGACGTAGAGAGAACGAGGATCAAAAACATAAAAGCCTTGTTCTTTGTAGGTGCGAATGACACTCTGCTTCCCGGAAATGCAGGAGCGAGAGGCCTTCTTTCCGAGCGGGACAGAGAGCAGTTTTTAAGCGGGAATATTACGCTGTCTCCCGGGCCGAAGGAGGAGGCGTATATACAGAAATTTTATCTTTATATGAATCTGACGAAGCCATCGGAGTATCTGTACCTTTCATGGTCCAAGGTATCCGGGGACGGAAAAAGCCTGCGGCCGGCTTACCTTATATCGGATGTCAGAAGGCTGTTTCCCGGACTCAGGACTGTTGATGAAGAGAAACGGACAATGGAAGAGACAGAGCTCACCAGAAAGACCGGGATCCTGAAAGTGGCAGAGGGAGTCAGGGACCGCAGATCCGGCGTGGACAGCAGCTGGAAAGAGCTTTATACATGGTTTCAGCGGGATCAAAAGAGCAGGGATGCGCTGGAAGAAATTCTGGATGCAGGATTCCTGCGGCGGGAGTATCCGGAGCTGGGACCGGAACGTGCCAGACAGCTGTATCCGGATCCGGACCGCGTCAGTGTGACACGGATGGAGCAGTTTATCTCCTGCGCATACGCACATTTCCTGAGCTATGGACTGCGCCTTTCTGACCGTCAGGAGTACAGCTTTGAGGCTGTGGATCTGGGAAATATCGCTCACCAGTCGTTGGAGCGTTTTTCACGGAAAGCGGACCGGGAGAAGATGCGCTGGGAAGAAATGCCGGAGGAACTGAGGGATGAGCTGATCGATGAGAGCGTGGAGGAGAGCGTGATCGATTACGGAAATACAGTGCTCTTCAGTTCCGCAAGAAATGAATACATGATCGCAAGGATCAAGCGCCTGATCCGCAGATCGGTGTGGGCTCTTACAAGGCAGCTGGAAAAAGGAGACTTTGTGCCCGGGGGATATGAGCTGAAATTCGGAAGCGGAAAGATCGACCGGATCGATATCTGCGAAGACGACGAGTGTGTATATGTAAAGGTGACAGATTATAAGACGGGGATGAAGAGTTTTGACATTACTGCTCTTTATCACGGACTGCAGATGCAGCTCCCTGTCTATCTGAATGCGGCGCTCGATGTGGAGAAGAGAAAGTACCCGGACAAAGAGATCATTCCGGCGGGGATCTTCTATTACCGGATTCAGGATCCGGTGGTGGACAGGAAAGACAATGATGAAGATGTGGAGAAGAGTATTCTCAAAGAGCTCCGGCTGGACGGCCTTGTAAACGGGGATGAGAAAGTAATTTCCCATCTTGAGAGAGACCTGACAGGCAGTTCCCTGCTGATTCCCGTTGGGCGGAACAAGGACGGATCACTGAGCAAAAATTCCCGGGCGCTTCCGGGAGACACGTTCCGTGCGGTCCTGAAATATGCACAGGAGAAAGAAATGAAGATCCGGGATGAGATCAGTTCGGGTGAAGTGTCTGCCGTGCCTTATGAAATGGGGGGAGATACCGGGTGCGATTACTGTCCGTACCGGGATATCTGCGGCTTTGATATCCGGATCGACGGATGCGGATACCGGAGACTTGAAAAATATTCTATGGAAGAAGCTGTGGCGAAAATGATGCTGGAGACAGAACGGCATGACGGAGGTGCGGAAAGTTGAGTGTGAAATGGACAAGTGAACAGCAGAAAGTCATTGATCTGAGGAATCGGAATATCCTTGTCTCCGCAGCGGCAGGATCCGGGAAGACCGCGGTGCTTGTGGAGCGTATCATCAGACGGCTGACCGAGGATGACACGCCGACAGATGTGGACCGTCTGCTGATTGTGACATTCACAGAGGCGGCAGCTGCTGAGATGAAAGAGAGGATCAGTGCTGCCATAGAGAAGAAGCTGGAAGAACGGCCGGGAGATATAAGGCTGGAGCGGCAGGCAACTCTGATCCACAGCGCCCAGATCACTACGATCCACAGCTTCTGTCTTGCGGTCATCAGGGATCATTTTCATGTGATCGGGATCGATCCGGGATTCCGCATCGCGGAAGAAGGAGAGCTGAAGCTTTTAAAGCAGGATGTGCTGGAGGACCTTCTGGAAGAGTGCTATGCAGAAGCTAAAGAAGAGTTCCTTGATTTTACAGAGCGGTTCGGGAGCGGAAAGCGTGATAAGAAGATCGAGGAGATTATTCTGAAAATGTATGAGTATTCCCGCAGCTATCCCCGGCCTGACCGGTGGCTGGACCAATGTGTGAAGGCTTATGCGTCAGAGGATCTGGAAGTGCGTGCGGAAGAAAGAGTCCATATGAGGGCGGCGGATATCGAGAGAGTGCTGGAGCGCGGGCTTAAGATCTGTGAGGAGCCGGACGGCCCATACATGTACGGCGATATGCTGGACTCCGATCTGCAAGAACTGGAGCGGCTGCAGCAGGCGGAAAACTTTGATGCAATGTACAGTGCGGCTGCCGGCTTTAAATGGAAGCGTCTCTCTTCCAAGAAAGATGATACGGTATCTCCGGACAAGAAAGAGAAGGTCAAAAAACTCCGGGAACAGGCAAAGAGCCTTTTAAAAGGGATGCAGGAAGATTATTTCTATGCTCCCCGCGAGGTATGGCAGCAGGATATGCAGGATGCCCTGCCGTCCGTCGTCACACTGACAGAGCTTGTGAAACGGTTTGCGCATATGCTGGATGAGAAGAAACGTCTCAGAAATATGATCGATTTCAATGATATGGAGCAGTTTGCCCTTGCGATCCTGACTGAAGAAAAGGACGGGGAGCTTGTGCCATCTGCCGTTGCCGGAGAATATCAGGACCGGTTCGATGAGGTGATGATCGACGAGTATCAGGACAGCAATCTTGTTCAGGAGACGATCCTTACCAGCGTGTCGAGAGTATCCAGAGGAGAATATAACATTTTCATGGTGGGCGATGTAAAGCAGAGTATCTACAGCTTCCGCCTGTCCAGACCGGAACTCTTTATGGAGAAATATAATACTTACAGTCTGAAAGACAGCGTAACGCAGAGAATCGATCTGCATAAAAACTTCCGCAGCCGAGAGGAAGTCCTTGACAGTGTAAATGATATCTTCCGCCAGATCATGAAGAAAGAACTGGGCGGGATTGAATATGACGACAGTGCCGCACTCTATCCGGGAGCGGAATTTCCGCCTCTCCCATCTGGAAAGAAAGATTTCTGTAAGAGTGAACTTCTCCTTCTCGATAAGGAGGATACAGGAGGCGAGGATGAGCGTCAGGCGGAGGCGAGGATGATCGCGCGCCGTATCCGGGAGCTGATCCGGGACGGTGTGGTGCTGGACAAGGAGACCCGGGAATACCGCAGAGTACAGTACAGAGATATTGTGATCCTGACCCGGAGCATCCGCGGCTGGGCAGAAGTCTTTTCGTCGGTGCTGGGAGAAGAAGGAATACCGGCTTATTCCGTGAGCCGGGAGGGATATTTTGAGACTTACGAAGTGAGTGTGCTGCTGGATTATCTGAAGATACTGGACAATGTCAGACAGGATCTGCCCCTTGCGGCTGTACTGACCTCGGCCTTTGGAGGGCTTGATACAAGAGAACTGGCGGAAATCAGGATCGCACATCCCAATGTGCCTTTCTACGAGGCGGCAGCAATGTGCGCCGAGGGTGACGCGGCGGAAGATGCATGTATGGAAGAACTGAGAGGGAAACTCCGGAGATTTTACGATCAGGTCCGTTATTTCAGAGAAAAGGTGCCATATACGCCGATCCATGAACTCTTAGAAGATATCATCGACAAGACCGGATACGGACTGTACATTGCCGCCATGCCGGGCGGCGCCCAGCGTATGGCTAATGTGGAGATGCTGACAGAGCGGGCGGCGGCATTTGAGGGAACGAGCTATAAAGGACTGTTCAACTTTGTCCGCTATATTGCCCAACTGAAAAAGTATGATGTGGATTACGGAGAGGCCGGAATCATGGATGAGCAGGCGGATACGGTGCGCATCATGAGTATCCATAAGAGCAAAGGTCTGGAATTCCCTATCGTATTTGTCGCGGGAATGGGAAAGAAATTCAATACTCAGGACACGAAAGGAAGTGTGCTCCTTCATCCTGACTGGGGCGCCGGAGTGGATCTGATCGACCTGAAAAGGAGAACAAAGACTCCTACATTTCTAAAGAAGATGATCCGTGAGGAAACTGCTCTGGAAAATCTTGCAGAGGAAATGCGTATCCTTTATGTAGCGCTGACCCGTGCAAAAGAAAAACTGATCATGACAGGAGCGGCAAAGATCACAGAAGACGGCGCTGTCTCAGATATTTCCAGTGTATTTAGGGCAGAAGGGGCTAAATGTTATCTGGACTGGGTGCTGCCGTGTATCTTATCCGATGAGACGGGAAAGGTAAAACAGGAGTCGCCTGTGGAAGTCTCGGTGTTCAGAGCAGAAGATCTTACCCTTCAGCAGGAAGAGACTCAGGCAGAAGTCGTGGCAGAGGATGTCCTGCGGAATTGGGATGATTCACAGGTTTACGAGCCTGAATTGAGAGAACGTCTGGATGCGCAGATCGATTATGTGTATCCGTTTGAAGATGAAGGGAAGATGAAACTGAAATTCACAGTATCTGAGCTGAAGAAATGGGCGTCTCTTGCAGAAGAAGCCGGGGAAGAAATGTACGAGGAACCGGTCGTGGTGCCGCTTATCCCGGAGTTCCTGAAAGAAGAGGAAATCCTGACCGGAGCACCGAGGGGAAGCGCATATCATAAATTGCTGGAGCTTTTGGATTTTACGGTTGATTATGACGTGGAAAATCTGACTGCGGCAGTGCAGCAGCTGCGCCAGGAAGGCAGGCTGACAGATGAGATGGCGGAGTGCATCCGTCCGAAGGACATCCTGCGTTTTCTCGGATGCAGAAGCGGAAGGAGAATGGCAGATGCCGCCCGTAATGGAAAGCTGTATAAGGAGCAGCCTTTTGTTCTTAGTGTGGATGCGTCGGAAATCTATCCGGAAGACTGTTCCGGTGAAAAGATCCTTGTACAGGGAATCATAGACGTGTATTTCGAAGAGCCGGACGGCCTTGTGGTGCTCGATTATAAGACAGACAAGGTGAGGACTGGAAACGAGCTGAAAGAAAAATATCATGCACAGCTCGATTATTACGCACAGGCGCTTGAGCAGCTTACGGAAAAACCGGTGAAAGAGAAGATCATTTATTCATTTACACTGGGCGAGGAGATCGAAGTATGAGTATTCTGGTATGGTATCTGGCAGTGATCAATTTTACAACATGGGTCGCGTACGGGCTGGATAAAGGCAGGGCAAAGTCCGGGAAATGGCGCATTCCGGAGCGGACACTTCTGCTGCTGGCTCTGGCCGGCGGCTCCCTGGGCGCGCTGGCAGGCATGATCATGTTCCGGCATAAGACAAGAAAGCCGAAATTCTATATCAGTGTACCGGTCATGTTCGTCGCGCACTGCGTCATCGTAACGATGCTGGTATACATGAAGTAAACTTTGCAACCCGCCTTATATTGTGTTATCCTATTTAATGATGTTGGGGGAAAAAGCTCCCAACTATGATGCTCGCGGATTGTTCCGTGCTGTGCAC
Source organism: uncultured Lachnoclostridium sp. (assembly GCA_946499505.1). Lineage (GTDB taxonomy): Bacteria > Bacillota > Clostridia > Lachnospirales > Lachnospiraceae > Mediterraneibacter. Next base: position 11,634 of record CAMMSL010000038.1, on the reverse strand, counting down.
TTCCACAATCCGCCCCAATATTCGTATATCGTGGGATATACCTCCCACTTTTATGTTCATATCGGGGCGGGTCCCAAGGCCTTTCACCCACTCATGAGCAAGCTCATGGGGCTTAGGTCTTTTGACCCTGGCATCATAATATACTCTTCATAACAGATGAAAATGTCAGGAGGAATTATCGTGAGATTAGATAAATTACTGGAACGACTGGAATATGAAGTTGTGCAGGGAAGTGACGGGATCGATATCACGACGCTGATCAATGATTCCAGAAAAGTGGAAGAAGGATCTGTCTTTGTCTGCATCAGCGGCGCCGTATCTGACGGACATAAATACATTCCGGATGTGGCGGCGAAAGGCGCGGCGGCCGTTGTTGTGGAGCGCGAGGTGGAGGCTCCGGAGAATATGACCGTGATCCGGGTGTCGGATACAAGATATGCGCTGGCGCTTATGTCTGCGGCGTATTTTGACTATCCGGCAGAAAAGATGAAAGTGATCGGAATCACAGGAACAAAAGGAAAGACGACGACCACTTATATGATCAAATCAATCCTTGACAGTGTGGGATACAAGGTAGGACTGATCGGAACCATCGAGGCGATCATCGGGGATAAAAAGATCCCTGCGGCGAACACGACTCCGGAGTCCTATACGATCCAGAAGTATTTTGCCCAGATGGTGGAAGAGGGGTGCGACTGCGTTGTGATGGAAGTGTCATCCCAGGGACTGATGCTCCACCGCACGGCGGGAATCCCCTTTGAGATCGGAATTTTTACAAATCTGGGAAAAGACCATATTGGCCCCAATGAGCACAAAGATTTTGACGATTATAAACGCTGCAAGGGACTCCTGTTCAAACAGTGCAAGCTCGGAATCGCAAATGTGGATGACAAATATTTCCACGATGTATTTCAGGGGGCAACATGTCGTGTAGAAACGTTCGGATTTTCCAAAGAGGCCGATCTGAGAGCGGAGAACGTACAGCTTGTCTCAAAACCGGGCTATCTGGGCGTTGCGTATCATGTGGCCGGACTGATGGATTTCGATGTTGAGATCGACATTCCCGGCACATTCAGTGTATATAATTCACTGACGGCGATTTCTGTATGCCGTCATTTCAACGTACCGGTAGAGAAGATCAAAGACGCGCTTAAGAAGGCAAAAGTAAAAGGGCGTATTGAGATGATCAAGGTATCGGATGAATTTACACTGATGATCGACTACGCGCACAATGCCATGAGTCTTGAGAGTCTGCTCACCACGCTGAAAGAATACAATCCGAAACGGCTTGTCTGCCTCTTCGGCTGCGGGGGCAACCGGTCAAAGGATCGCCGTTACGAAATGGGAGAAGTATCGGGAAGTCTTGCGGATCTTACGATCATCACATCTGATAATCCGAGATTTGAGGAGCCTCAGGCAATCATCGATGACATCAAGGTAGGAATCGGGAAGACGGACGGAAAATATGTAGAGATCTGTGACCGGAAAGAGGCTATCAAATATGCGATCGAACACGGACAGCCGGGTGATGTGATCGTTCTCGCAGGAAAAGGACATGAGGACTATCAGGAGATTAAAGGCGTGAAATATCCGATGGATGAGCGCGTTCTGATCGCAGAAGTACTAGAGGAACTGAAGCAGGAAAAAAATCAGGAAAATCAGTGAAAAGAATCGGAAAGAAAGGGTTCATGTGTTTGCAGATGTTATCGTAGATATACAGCATGAAAAACTGGATAAGATCTTTCAGTACCGGATTCCGGAATCTATGGAAGGAAAGCTGGAGCCGGGCATGGAGGTCCTTGTTCCTTTCGGGAAAGGAAACCGCCAGATCAGAGGCTATGTGACCGGGATTTCCCAAACATGTGACTATGATCTTTCCAAGGTAAAGGAAATCATCGAAATCCCGGAGCGGGCGATGGAGATCGAGGCAAAGCTGGTCGCTCTGGCTGCATGGATGAAAGAGAATTATGGCGGCACCATGATCCAGGCGCTGAAGACCGTGCTCCCGATCAAACAGAAAGAGAATGCCAAAATAAAGAAGCGGCTGCGGCTTCTGCTAGATGAAGAGACGGGCAGGCGCCAGCTCCATTACTATCAGGCGAAGAATCAGAAGGCGCGGGCAAGGCTGATGGCAGCTCTTCTTGACGACCATGTCCTTGAGTATGAGCTTGTGACGAAGAAACTGAATATCACCACGCCGGTTATCCGGGCCCTGGAAGAACAGGGCGTGCTGGCGGTTGAGACAGAACGGGTATTCCGTACACCGATGAAACAGGTGGAACAGCAGGCGCAAGAGATCACTTATACGCCGGAACAGCGCAATGTGATCAGCCAGTTCCGGCAGGATTATGGGGAGGGAGTGCGCTGTACGTACTTGATCCACGGCGTGACCGGCAGCGGCAAGACGGAAGTCTATATGGAGATGATCCATACCGTTGTAGATCAGGGAAAGCAGGCAATTGTCCTTATTCCCGAAATTGCGCTTACCTATCAGACAGTGATGCGCTTTTACCGGAGATTCGGAGACCGGGTGGCCATTATGAACTCCCGGCTGTCGGCGGGAGAACGGTATGATCAGATGATGCGCGCCAAAGCCGGACAGGTGGATGTGATGATCGGTCCCAGATCTGCACTCTTTACACCGTTTCCGGATCTGGGGCTTATTGTGATAGACGAAGAGCATGAACCTACGTACAAGAGTGAACAGACGCCCCGGTACCATGCACGGGAGACCGCTATACAGCGGGCAAAGATGGAGAATGCCAGCGTAGTGCTCGGCAGCGCCACACCGTCTATGGAGGCAATGTACCGTGCCAGACGGGGGGAGTATGTACTCTTCGAGATGAAGAACCGTTCGCGCATGCAGCGTATGGCAGAGGTATATACCGTGGATATGCGGGAAGAATTAAAGAATGGAAACCGTTCGATCCTGAGTACAAAGCTGCGGGAGCTGATGGAGGACCGACTGGAAAAAAGGGAACAGATCATGCTCTTCCTGAACCGAAGAGGTTATTCGGGATTTATCTCCTGCAGGGAATGCGGACATGTGGTAAAATGTCCGCACTGTGATGTATCGCTCTCTGTCCACAGGGACGGAAAAATGCGCTGTCATTACTGTGGGTATGAACAGCCGAAGATTACAGTCTGTCCGGAATGCGGATCACACTATATCGGAGAGTTCCGCGCAGGTACACAACAGATTGAGGAGATCGTACACGAGACATTTCCACTGGCCCGTGTGCTGCGGATGGATATGGATACGACGAGACAGAAAGATGCCCATGAGAAGATACTCGCTGCATTTGCCAATGAAGAGGCGGACGTTCTTGTAGGAACACAGATGATCGTGAAAGGACACGATTTCCCGAATGTGACGCTTGTAGGTGTTCTGGCCGCGGATATGTCTCTCTATACGGGAGACTACCGGTCCGGAGAGCGTACCTTCCAGCTCCTGACTCAGGCGGCAGGAAGGGCAGGCCGTGGAGAGAGACCTGGCGAGGCGGTGATCCAGACCTATGATCCTTCCCATTATGCCATTGAGACAGCGGCAGCCCAGGATTACGAGGCGTTTTACGAGGAAGAGATCAGGTATCGGGAATTGATGGGATATCCGCCGGCGGAACAGCTCCTGGCGGTGTTTGTATCCGGAGAGGACGAGGCACTCCTGGAGAAAGGGTGCCATTACCTTAAGGAATATATCTTCAGGGTGATCCGGGGACTGTCCGGCGGTAGAAACACGTGTACAGGGAAAACAGGGGCGCAGACAGAGCTGCCGGCAGCAGGTGTGATCGGACCGGCAAGCCCGGGGATTGATAAGATCAAGGACGTCTACCGCAGAGTGATCTACATTAAGGCAGAGCGATATGAGCTGCTGGTAGGGATAAAGGACAGAGTAGAAAAGTATATTGAGATAAATTCAGGTTTTGACAGCATGCGGATTCAGTTTGACTTTAATCCGATGTGAGAAGACATACAGTGAAAAGAGGAGAAAAAAATGGCAATCAGACAGGTAAGAGAAATAGGAGACGACATATTGACAAAACAGTGCAAAGACGTTCCGAAAATGACGCTGCGCACGAAAATACTGATCGGAGATATGCTGGAGACGATGTATGAGTATCATGGTGTCGGGCTTGCAGCTCCGCAGGTAGGTGTTTTAAAGAAGATCGTGGTCATCGATGTGGGAGAAGGTCCGATCGTCCTGATCAATCCAGAGATCATAGAGACGTCAGGTGAGCAGACAGGTGAGGAAGGATGCCTGAGCGTACCCGGAAAATGGGGGATCGTGACAAGGCCGGATCACGTAAAAGTACGCGCTCTCGATCAGGAGATGAACCCTGTTGAACTGGAGGGAGAAGGACTTCTGGCAAGAGCGTTCTGCCACGAGATCGATCATCTCTCCGGAGAACTCTATGTGGATAAGACCGAAGACGGCCTTCATGATGTAACATATGACAACGAGGAAGGCGAAGGAGAAGAAACGGAGGGATAGACAGATGCGGGTGATATTTATGGGAACCCCGGATTTTTCCGTGGGAACGCTGGAAGCTCTTGTGGCGGCAGGCCATGAAGTCTGCCTGGCAGTGACCCAGCCGGATAAGCCGAAAGGAAGAGGCGGAAAGATGCAGTACACGCCGGTCAAGGAGAAAGCGATGTCCTATGGCATACCAGTGTATCAGCCGAAGAAAGTGCGTGATCCGGAGTGCGTGGAAGAGTTGAGAAAATACCACGCAGATGTAATTGTTGTCATCGCGTTCGGCCAGATCCTGCCGAAATCTATTCTTGAATTGACACCCTACGGATGTATCAATGTGCATGCATCACTGCTCCCGAAATACCGGGGCGCAGCTCCGATCCAGTGGGCGATCATCGAGGGCGAAAGTGTCACCGGTGTGACTACCATGCAGATGGACGAAGGCCTGGATACCGGCGACATGATCATGAAGACAGAAGTGCCGATCACGGAAGACGAGACAGGAGAGACGCTGCATGACAAACTGGCGGCAGCAGGAGCTGAACTTTGTGTGAAAACGCTCAAAGCGCTGGAAGACGGAACTGCTGTACATGAGAAACAGGGAGAGAGCCCCACAGCCTATGCGAAAATGCTCACGAAAGAACTCGGGAATATCGACTGGACCCAGCCGGCGGTGAAGATTGAGAGACTGATCCGGGGACTGAACTCATGGCCCGGTACGTATAGTCACTGGAATGGAAAAGTTATGAAGATCTGGAAGGCAAAAGAGGAAAAGAATGGCGGAGGGAACAGTCAGCCGGGTACAGTTCTTACTGTAGGGAAGAATGATTTTACGGTACAGACCGGGGACGGTATCCTGCGGATCCTGGAAGTACAGATGCCCGGCAAGAAGAGAATGGAGACAGGCGCTTTTCTGAGGGGAAATACGATGGAACCGGGAGACCTGCTGACGCAGGAGTGATCGCGGAATATGATCGTGGGATGAGACAGGAGAATGTAACCGGGAATAGACGGACATCGGGATTCAGGAGGTTGATCTTATGTTTTATTATTACTATGACTGGACTTATATACTTGTACTGATCGGGGCTTTGATCTGCATTGCAGCGTCAGCCAGAGTGAACAGTGTCTTCTCGCGCTACTCGAGAGTGCGCAGCCATTCAGGCCTGACAGGACGCGAGGCGGCAGAGCAGATCCTTCACAGAAACGGGATCTATGATGTACAGGTGATCCACATAGCAGGAAATCTGACGGATCACTATAATCCCGGGAACAAGACACTGGGGCTTTCTGATACGGTTTATAACTCCACGTCCGTTGCGGCGATCGGGGTGGCGGCTCATGAGTGCGGGCACGCGGTCCAGCATTCTGTGGGATATACGCCGCTCTCGGTCCGTGGAGCACTGGTGCCGGTGGCGAATTTCGGCTCTATGGCAGCATGGCCTCTGATCATTATCGGGCTTTTCATGAACGGGCAGACGGCAGCACTTTTTATCAATCTGGGTATCCTGCTGTTTTCGGCAGCGGTACTTTTCCAGCTTGTCACACTGCCGGTAGAATTTAATGCGTCAAACCGGGCGGTGAAAGTGTTGGAGACATCCGGGATGCTCTATCCCGATGAAGTGGGATCTGTAAAGAAAGTGCTGGGAGCTGCAGCTCTTACTTATGTGGCCAGTGCTGCGTCCATGATCCTGCAGCTTCTGCGTCTGCTTATCTTGACAGGAGGAAGAAGACGGAATGATTAAATCGATAAATGAGCGGGAGATCGTGCTGGCAGTCCTTCTGGAAGTAACGGAGAACGGCCAGTTCAGTCATATTGTTTTAAGAGAGGTGCTCTCGAAATATCAGTATCTGGAGAAGCGGGAAAGGGCATTTATCACCCGTGTGACTGAGGGTACGCTGGAACATATGATCGAGATCGACTATATACTGGATCAGTTCTCGAAAGTAAAAGTGAAAAAGATGAAGCCTGTGATCCGGGGCATCCTAAGGAGCGCAGTATATCAGTTGAAATACATGGACAGCGTACCTGACCGGGCTGTGTGTAATGAAGCGGTAAAGCTTGCGGTGAGAAAAGGATTCTCCGGCCTGAGAGGATATGTAAACGGAGTGCTGCGGAGTGTGGCCAGAGGGCTGGACAGTGTGCAGTATCCGAAAGAGAAGATGGAGGAACTTTCCGTTCGATATTCCTGCCCGAAGTGGATTCTGGATCTGTGGAGCAGGGCATATGACACAGAGGTGATCGAGGAGATGCTGAATGATTTTCAGCAGGAGAAACCGGTCACCGTCCGCTGCTGCCTGAACCGGAACACGCCGGAAGAACTGAAAGAACGGCTTGAAAAGGAGGGCGTCACTGTGGCTCCACATCCGTATCTGTCCTACGCATTTCAGATATCAGGATATGACCATCTGAGTGAACTGGCGGCATTTCAGGAAGGGCTTTTTACCGTGCAGGATATCAGTTCCATGCTTGTCGCAGAGATCGCATCGCCGGAGGCGGGCGCACAGGTGCTCGACGTCTGTGCGGCCCCCGGAGGAAAAGCCCTCCATGTGGCAGAAAAGCTGCTGCTGGCGGACGTGAGAATGGCGCACGGAAATGCGAATGGAAACGCGAACGGGAATGTGATCAGGGATACTGCCGGCCATGTGGAGGCGCGTGATCTGACGGAAACAAAGGTGGAGCTGATCCGGGAGAATATTGAACGGACGGGTCTGACGAATATATCTGCAGTATGCTGCGATGCGTCGGTGCCGGATCAGGAGTCGGAGGAAAGTGCAGATCTTGTGATCGCGGACCTGCCTTGTTCCGGGCTCGGAGTGATCGGGAAGAAGACGGATCTGAAATACAAGGCATCGCCTGACGGGATCGAAAGTCTGGTCAGGCTGCAGCAGAAAATTTTGAGCTGCGTGCAGTCTTATGTAAAGCCGGGCGGAACACTTGTCTACAGTACCTGTACAGTAAACCCGGCAGAAAATATGGATAATGTACACTGGTTTTTAGAACAGTACCCCGAGTTCTCTCTGGATGATATCCGTGATCGGATCTGCCCGGAATTACGGGACAGCGTCATCGAAGATGGATGTATCCAGCTATTGCCGGGCGTACATAAGAGCGACGGCTTTTTCATCGCGAGACTGGTAAGAAGACATGGAGGAGATCAGGAACTATGAAGAAGGATATCCGTTCCTATGGATATACAGAACTGAAGAAAGAGATGGAACACCTGGGTGAGAAAGCATTTCGGGCGAAGCAGGTATATGAGTGGCTCCATGTCAAACTTGCGGACAGTTTCGACGAGATGACAAACCTGTCGTTGAACCTTCGGGAGCGGATGAAGGAAGAGTATGAGATCTTTCCTGTCGTCATGGAAGAACGGCAGATCTCAAAGCTGGATGGTACGAACAAATTCCTGTTCCGCCTGTATGACGGGAATATGGTGGAGAGTGTGCTCATGAAATATAAGCACGGCAATTCTGTGTGCATTTCCTCTCAGGCAGGCTGCAGAATGGGATGCGTATTCTGTGCATCGACGATCGGAGGGCTGAAGAGAAATCTGAATGTATCGGAGATGCTGGGGCAGATCTATCAGATCCAGAAGATCACGGGTGAGCGGGTATCAAACGTCGTTATCATGGGAACCGGAGAACCGCTGGATAACTATGATAATTTCGTCAGGTTTATCCGCATGCTGACGGATGAACACGGACTGAATATCAGCCAGAGAAATGTGACGGTGTCCACCTGTGGCATTGTCCCCAATATGCTGCGTCTGGCAGATGAGGGATTCCAGATCACACTTGCACTTTCTCTCCATGGATCTACGCAGGAAAAAAGACGGAAACTCATGCCTGTTGCCAACAAGTATGATCTGTCGGATGTTCTTGCCGCCTGCGATACATACTTTGAGAAGACGGGGCGAAGGGTGACCTTTGAGTATAGTCTGGTACACGGGGTAAATGACAGGGACGAGGATGCACGGGAGCTGATCTCGATCTTAAAGCCGCGGAACTGTCATCTGAATCTGATCCCGGTCAATCCGGTAAGAGAACGTCATTTTGTGCGTCCAAGCAGGGAAAATGCCCTGAATTTCAAAAATAAACTTGAAAAAAGCGGAATAAATGTTACTATAAGAAGGGAAATGGGCTCTGATATCGATGGAGCCTGTGGACAGCTCAGACGCCGTTGGGCGGAGGAAGAGAAGACAAACGACGGGATTTAAGGAGACAGATATGAGGACATTTTCTATTACAGATGTGGGAATGGTACGACAAGTGAATCAGGATTATGTCTACACGACAGATAATCCGCTGGGAATCCTCCAGAATCTCTTCGTAGTTGCTGACGGAATGGGCGGACATCAGGCGGGAGACTACGCCTCAAAGTATACAGTTGAGGTCCTGAAGCGGGAGCTGGCTATGAGCGAGGGTGAAGATGTAGAAAAGTGTCTTGTCAGAGCCATCAAGACGGCAAACCGTGAGATCATCAAAGAGGCATCCCGGGATGAACATTTAAAAGGAATGGGAACCACAGTTGTTGTAGCGACGATCATGAATCAGATGATGTATTTTGCAAATGTAGGAGACAGCCGTCTGTATCTGATAAATCAGGGGATTCAGCAGCTTACGAAAGACCATTCACTGGTGGAGGAGATGGTGCGTCTCGGCGGAATCAAGCCGGAAGAGGCAAAACACCATCCGGATAAGAATATTATCACAAGAGCAATCGGGGCGAAAGCCGATGTGGACGTAGACTTCTATGAGCACCGTCTGAAACGGGGAGACATCATACTGATGTGCACAGACGGACTGAGCAATATGGTGGAGGACGAAGAACTTTTCCATATCGTTCAAGGAGGCAGGGATATTGTAGAATCCGGTCAGGCTCTCGTGGACGCTGCAAAGGAAAATGGCGGTACGGACAATATAGGGGTTGTCCTGGTGGAACCGTTCGCAGATGAGGTGAGTGTATTATGATCAAAGAAGGAGTTATTTTAGGGAAACGATATGAGATACTGGGCCGCATTGGGAGTGGCGGAATGGCGGATGTCTATAAGGGCAAAGACCATAAGCTGAACCGTTATGTGGCAATCAAAGTGCTGAAGAGTGATTATCGTTCCGATGAGGTGTTTATCAAAAAGTTCTTGAGCGAGGCACAGGCGGCAGCCGGGCTGATGCATCCGAACGTGGTAAATGTCTACGATGTAGGTCAGGACCGCGGCCTTTACTATATGGTCATGGAACTGGTGGAAGGAATCACGCTGAAAGACTATATTGAGAAAAAGGGCAGACTTTCAGCGAAGGAGACGGTCAGTATCGCCATTCAGATGGTGACCGGCCTTCAGGCAGCTCATAACCAGCATATCATTCACAGAGATATCAAACCTCAGAATATTATCATATCAAAAGACGGAAAAGTAAAAGTAACCGATTTCGGCATTGCCCGTGCAACTACGTCTACACAGACGATCAGTACAAGTGTAATGGGATCGGTCCATTATACATCGCCGGAGCAGGCGCGGGGCGGTGTTGTCGATGAGAAAAGCGATATTTATTCCATTGGAATTACTTTATATGAGATGGTGACGGGGCATGTGCCGTTTGATGGAGACTCAACGGTATCTGTAGCGTTGAAGCATCTGCAGGAGCAGATCACTTCTCCCGCTGAGGAAGTAGAGGATCTTCCGTACAGCCTGGAGTGCATTATCATGAAATGTACCCAGAAAAATCCAAACCTTCGTTACCATGACTGCGCATCACTGTTGCTCGACCTGAAACGTTCTCTGGTCGATCCGGACGGTGATTTTGTCGTGCTTGGGGCGGGCGCTGGCACAGATACAGACCGCACGGTCGTCATGTCTACGGAAGAACTGGAACAGGTGCAGCAGCGCCAGTACAATACGGATGATGACGATGACGGCGATGAAGAGTATGATGACGAGGATGAAGAAGATGAGGATGACGACGATGATGACGATTATGACAGAAGACGTCAGAATCGCCGGCGTAAGAATAATGTAAACTCCGATACAAAACGGATCATGAAGATTCTTATGATCGTAGCCGGTGTCGTGGTGGCCCTTCTTGTCCTGTTCCTTGTGGCAAATGCGGCCGGATTCTTCAGTGGCCCGGGCATTGTTCAGGAGGAAAATGATACGGTGAAGGTGCCGGATCTTCGAGGAAAGACAGAGGAGCAGGCAAAGACAGAACTGAATAAGCTTGGCCTTGGCATTAAGGTGGAAAACGAACGTCAGCCTTCCAATCAGTATGACGAGGGGGAGGTTATGAGTCAGGATCCGGCCCCCGGCGAAGAAGCAAAATTACACGATACAATTACTGTTGTTCTGAGCAGCGGGGAAGAAGCCAAGACAACAAAAGTTCCCGATGTAGTCGGCAGAGATGAGTCAGATGCTGAAGAGATGATCCAGGACGCAAAGCTTACGGTTGTACATGAGACAGCCTATAGTGATGATGTAGAGCAGGGAAAAGTAATCTCAAGTGATCCTGTAGCAGGTACAGAAGTAGACGAAGGAACCGAGGTGACGATCGTAGTCAGCAAAGGCGCAGAGCAGGCAACGGTGCCTGATATCAGAAATAAGACAGCGTCAGCTGCAGAATCGGCGCTTGCAGATGCCGGGCTGAGCGGAAGTTCCAGTGAAGAATACAGTGACGATATCCCGGAGGGACAGATAATCTCACAGAGTATTGATCCGGGCTCGAAGGTTTCTAAAGGTACGACAGTAAGCTATGTGGTCAGCCGCGGTCCGGAGACGAAGTACGTTACAGTGCCCGGCCTGGGCGGATACACAGAGGATCAGGCAAGGCAGCGGCTTGAAAATGCAGGTCTGAAGGTCGGAACCGTGAATCAGGCCTACAGCAGTACGGTAGGATCAGGCTACGTTATCGATCAGACTGCAAGCCCGGGAAGTTCCGTAGAGGAAGGGACTTCTGTAGGATTTACGATAAGCCTTGGACCAGAACCTCAGCAGGAAAGTCCATCCGGCGGTACAGGTACCGGCGGAGGTACGGACAACGGGTCAGGAACTGGTACAGATACAGGAGAAACGACTGAGTGATCTCTGGAGAATTATTGAAATATATGCAGGGAAAAATTGTAAAAGGAATTGCCGGATTCTACTACGTTCACGTAGTAGAATCCGGTG
>CAMMSL010000037.1 GCA_946499505.1 uncultured Lachnoclostridium sp. | reverse complement strand
CTCAACCATGGGGATTAATCATTATACTATTAATGAGAAAGTGTCAAAGACCCGTGAAACAGGCAAAACGTGACGGAGCCGGAACCAAATACAGGGGATGACAAAAACTTTTTAATTCAACCCTTGCAATCTAAGGAAACTGGTGGTATACTTACCAATAGTTACATAAGGAACCCGGCAGAAGAGTGGACGAAAGTTCACTCTTCTTTGTTGGTAAGGAGGAATTATAGCGTGTCGAAAAGAGAAGAATACGAACAGAAGACAGAAGAACTTCTGGAGCCGATCATTTCGGAACTGGGGTTTGAGCTGGTAGACGTGGAATATGTCAAAGAAGGAGGCACCTGGTATCTGCGTGCCTATATTGACAAACCCGGCGGGATCACTGTGGATGACTGCGAGGCGGTCAGCAGAAGATTCTCGGATGTCCTGGATGAGAAAGATTACATCGAGGATTCCTATGTGTTTGAGGTGAGCTCACCCGGGCTTGGGCGCCCTTTGAAAAAGGAAAAGGATTTTGCACGGAGTGTCGGCGAGGAAGTCGAGATCCGGACATACCGGGCCATCGACCGTCAGAAGGAATTTACCGGGATCCTTAAAAGCTATGATGAGGACACAGTTACGATCGCATATGAAGATGATACAGAACAGACATTTGACAGGGCGGATATCGCTCTGATCCGTCTGGCCTTGGATTTTTAATTATTTAGGAGGAAATGTAAAAATGAACACAGAGTTAATGGAAGCATTGACAATCCTTGAGAAAGAGAAGAACATCAGCAAAGACGTCATGATGGATGCAATTGAGAATTCTCTGATCAGTGCATGCAAGAATCACTTTGGAACAGCAGAAAATATTAAAGTGATCATGGATCGCGAGACATGCGATTATGCTGTGTACGCAGAAAAGAAAGTGGTAGAAGAAGTGACAAACCCGGCCCTGGAGATCAGCCTGGAGGAAGCAGAGAAGCTCGACTCCGCTCTTCAGATTGGCGATGTGGCACAGATTCCGGTTCAGTCCAAAGAATTTGGCCGTATCGCAACGCAGAACGCTAAGAACCTTATTCTTCAGAAGATCAGGGAAGAGGAGAGAAAAGTAGTTTTTGATCAGTATTTTGAGAAAGAGAAAGATATTGTTACCGGTATCGTTCAGCGCTATGTAGGAAAGAATATCAGCATCAACCTTGGAAGAGCTGATGCTATGCTGACAGAGAATGAGCAGGTCAAAGGAGAGGTGTTCAAGCCGACAGAACGTATCAAACTTTACGTAGTTGAAGTGAAAAATACACCAAGGGGACCGAAGATCCTTGTATCCCGTACCCATCCGGAGCTTGTAAAACGGCTTTTCGAGGCGGAAGTTGCTGAGGTCAGGGACGGGACAGTCGAGATCAAGAGCATTGCCCGTGAGGCAGGTTCCCGTACAAAGATGGCAGTATGGTCCAATGATCCGAACGTAGATCCGGTAGGTGCCTGCGTGGGTATGAACGGGGCGAGAGTCAATGCGGTGGTACAGGAGCTGCGTGGAGAAAAGATTGATATTATCAATTGGGATGAGAACCCGGCTCTTCTGATCGAGAATGCGTTAAGTCCGGCAAAGGTCATCTCTGTTATGGCTGATCCGGAAGAAAAGGTGGCAAATGTGATCGTGCCGGACTATCAGCTTTCCCTTGCGATCGGAAAAGAAGGACAGAACGCACGCCTTGCTGCAAGACTGACAGGATATAAGATCGATATTAAGAGTGAGACACAGGCAATCGAGGCCGGTGATCTTCCGGAAAACTACATGGAACAGATGGGACTGACGGAAGAAGAAGGATATACCGGCGATTACGATGAAGAATATGAAGACGGAGCTTACGACGGGTACGAAAGTGACGGTTATGATGAGTCTGACGGATATGAGGAAGGCTATGATGACTACAGCCAGGAAGAACCGGAGGAAATCGAATTCGTTGAGACAGATAAATAACAGGATATGATCTGAAGGAGTGAATCGTTTGGCGGTAAAGAAAAAGATCCCTATGAGGAAATGCGTGGGGTGCGGTGAGATGAAACCAAAGAAAGAACTGATGCGTATACTGAAGACAGAGACCGGAGAATTTGTGGTCGATGCCGCCGGCAAGAAAAATGGCAGAGGAGCTTACATCTGCCGTTCGGTGGACTGTTTTAAGAGTGCGGTAAAATCGAGGGGGCTGGAACGTTCTTTTAAACAGGAAATCCCGCAGGAAGTATATGACAGGCTGGAAAAGGAGATGGGCGAGATTGAAGCAGAAGGATAAAGTCCTGTCTCTGATCGGGCTTGCGATGAAAGCGGGGAGATGCACGAGCGGCGAGATGATGACGGAGAGTGAGACGAAGTCAGGGCGCGCCAGACTTGTGATCATCGCATCAGATGCATCGGAGAACACAAAGAAGAAATTTCGGGATATGTGTAAATTTTACAAGGTTCCAATTTATATTTACGGAGATAAAGATACCTTAGGGCATGCAATGGGAAAAGAATTCCGTGCATCTCTGGCGATATTGGACGAAGGATTTGCAGACGGGATTCAAAGAGAGCTTAAAGACCGAGAGGATATTGCATAAAGGAGGTAGTTGATATGACTAAAATGAGGGTACATGAACTGGCAAAAGAGCTGGGCATGGATAATAAAGAACTCGTAGACATTCTCCAGAAGAAAAATGTGGAGATCAAGAATCATATGAGCACGATCGAGGACAATGTGGCTGATGAGATTCGCCGTGAAGTTTCTCAGAAAGGTGAAAAGAAAGCTCCTGTGGCAGAGAACAAAGGTGAAGATCATACGGCAGGGCAGACAGAAGGAAAAGAAGCGGCGGCGCCGAAAAAGAAAAATCTGGCATTTGTGATCCGCCCGCAGAATTCAAGAAACAGCAGCAGGATCCAGGGCAGCCGCCCTGCACAGCGCCAGGCACGTCCGGGACAGCAGGGAGGACGCCCGGGACAGGGAGGAGCCCGTCCGGCGCACGGCGCACGTCCGGCAGGAGACAGACCGGTACGCCCGGAGCGCGCGGCACATAGTACACGTCCTGCAGCAGAGAACAGAACAGCTGCGGAGTCGAGACCGTCAACAGAACGTCCGGCACAGACTGCACGTCCTGCAGCAGATGCACGTCCGTCTGGAGATAGAACGGTACAGACTGCACGTCCGGTCCGCACAGATCGTCCGGGACAGCAGGGGCGCCCTGCAGCAGAAGTAAGGCCATCGACAGAGAGAGGTGCACGGCCGGAGCAGGGAGGTCATGGAAACCGCCAGGGGGACGGAAGAGATAACAGAAATATGTCCGATCATCCGGCAAGAGGCGAGAGACAGGTAGGAGACCGCCCGGCAAGAGGTGACAGAGGCCAGGGACGCAGCTTCAATAATAACGGAAACGGCCGACAGGGCCGCCCGGAAAGAAACGGGCGCGACCAGCGCAGCGGAGGCCAGGGACCGCGCACTGACAGGAGAGATTCCCGTCGGGATGAAATGAACACTCCTGTAATGGAACAGCAGAAGAGCCAGAGAAATAAGGCAAAAGACAAAGAACGCGACAATAAGAAGAAAGAATACAGAGACGAAGCGTTTGAAGGAAAAGGAAGAAAAGGAAGGAAGCAGAAACAGGTAGCGGAGGTAAAGAAACCTCAGCCGAAGGAAGAAAAGAAGGAAGAGAAGATCAAACAGATCGTGATTCCCGAAGTCCTTACGATCAAGGAACTTGCCGATAAGATGAAAGTAGTTCCGTCCGTGATCGTCAAGAAGCTGTTCCTGCAGGGAAAAGTAGTTACAGTGAACCAGGAGATCGATTATGAGACGGCCGAAGAGATCGCACTGGATTTCGATGTGCTCTGCGAGAAAGAGGAAGTCGTCGATGTGATCGAGGAACTTCTCAAAGAAGATGAAGAAGATGAAAGCCAGATGGTAAAACGTCCGCCTGTAGTCTGCGTCATGGGGCATGTCGATCATGGTAAGACTTCCCTTCTTGATGCAATCCGTCATACAAATGTGACAGACCGCGAGGCCGGCGGTATTACCCAGCATATCGGGGCTTATATGGTGGAAGTCAACGGAGAGAAGATCACTTTCCTTGATACTCCGGGGCATGAGGCGTTTACCGCCATGCGTATGCGCGGGGCAAGCTCAACAGATATTGCTATTCTTGTGGTAGCGGCGGATGACGGTGTTATGCCGCAGACTGTAGAAGCCATTAACCATGCGAAAGCAGCCGGCGTCGAGATCATTGTTGCGATCAACAAGATCGATAAACCGGGCGCTAATATTGAGCGTGTAAAACAGGAACTGACAGAATATGAACTCATTCCGGAAGACTGGGGTGGAAGTACGGTATTTGTACCGGTATCTGCTCACACGAAAGAAGGAATCCCGGAACTGCTGGAGATGATCTTGCTTACTGCAGAGGTGATGGAGCTGAAAGCAAATCCGAACCGTGCGGCGAGAGGGCTTGTCATCGAGGCAGAGCTCGATAAAGGAAAAGGTTCTGTGGCAACGGTCCTTGTCCAGAAGGGAACACTCCACGTAGGAGATGCCATTGCGGCAGGAAGCGCACACGGCCGTGTGCGTGCCATGATGGATGACAAGGGAAGACGTGTCAAGGAAGCGGGGCCGTCCCAGCCGGTAGAAATCCTGGGATTAAATGAAGTGCCGAACGCCGGAGAAGTATTTGTAGGCTGCGAATCTGAGAAAGAGGCGAGAAACTTCGCTGAAACGTTTATCGCACAGAACAAAGTTAAACTGCTTGAAGAGACAAAATCAAGAATGTCTCTTGATGATCTGTTCAACCAGATCCAGGAAGGCAATCTGAAAGAGCTTGACATTGTGGTAAAAGCAGATGTACAGGGCTCCGTGGAGGCGCTGAAACAAAGCCTTCTGAAGCTCTCGAATGATGAAGTAGTAATCAAAGTGATCCACGGAGGCGTAGGCGCCATCAATGAATCAGATGTGATCCTGGCATCGGCGTCCAATGCGATCATTATCGGATTTAATGTGCGCCCGGATGCAACAGCAAAAGATATCGCTGAGCGGGAAGGCGTAGACATCAGACTGTACAGAGTCATCTACAATGCGATCGAGGATGTAGAGGCTGCCATGAAAGGTATGCTCGATCCGGTATTTGAGGAGAAAATCCTCGGCCACGCAGAGGTACGGCAGACATTTAAGGCGTCAGGCGTCGGCACGATCGCAGGTGCTTATGTACAGGACGGTATCTTTGAGAGAAATTGTTCTGTCCGCCTGATCCGTGACGGTATCGTAGTCTTTGACGGACCGCTTGCATCTCTTAAGAGATTTAAGGATGATGTCAAGGAGGTAAGAGCAGGCTACGAGTGCGGTTTCGTATTTGAGAACTACAATGACATCAAAGAGGGAGACAACGTAGAAGCTTATAAAATGGTAGAGACAGAGAGAAAATAGATTCTCACAAAAAGGAGCGGCAATGAGAAAGAACAGTATCAAAAACACACGTGTAAACGCTGAGGTCCAGCGGGAACTGAGCAACATCATTCGCAGCGGGATCAAGGATCCCAGAGTTGCGCCGATGACTTCCGTGGTAGCTGTGGAAGTTGCTCCGGACTTAAAGACATGCAAGGCATATATCAGTGTTCTCGGGGATAAGAAAGCCCAGGAGGATACGATCCGCGGCCTGCAGAGTGCGGAGGGCTATATCCGCCGTGAGCTGGCACATACGATCAATATGCGAAATACCCCGGAGATCCGGTTCATCGTGGACCAGTCTATTGAGTATGGCGTGAATATCAGCAGGAAGATAGATGAAGTAACCAGAGATTTGGATAATGGAGTTGAATAACAGCATGAAAATTGTATTAAATGATATTTTGAAAGGAAAGAAGAGCGTTGCTCTGGGCGGCCATGTCCGCCCGGACGGCGACTGCGTAGGCTCGTGTATGGGGTTGTACCACTATCTGAGAGAACAGTATCCGGATATCTGTACTGATGTATATCTCGAGAAAGTGCCGGAGGCGTACAGTATCATCAAAGGCACGGATGAAGTGAAGACGCAGACTGACGGCGGAATGGTATATGATCTGTTTATTTGCCTGGACTGCGGAGACGTGCAGCGGCTCGGATTTTCAGGGCCTTTATTTGAAAATGCAAAAGAAACCCTGTGTATTGACCATCATATCAGTAATGATGCATTTGCAGATCATAACTATATCGTGCCGGACGCCAGTTCGACCTCAGAACTTGTATACAATATAGTAGACAGGGATAAGATCAGCTTAGCATCTGCAGAAGCCCTCTATATGGGGATCGTTCATGATACAGGCGTGTTTCAGTATTCCTGCACATCTCCGGAGACGATGGAGGCTGCAGCGGATCTGATGCGCAAGGGGATCAATGGCAGTGAAATCATCGACAAGACATATTACGAGAAGAGCTACATACAGAACCAGATCCTTGGGCGTGCCCTTCTTGAGAGTATGCTCATTATGGATAAGAAATGTATCGTATCTGTGATCCGTCAGAAATCTATGAAGTTTTTCCAGGCGAAGCCGTCTGACCTCGAAGGAATTGTAAGTCAGCTGCGCCAGACAAAGGGTGTGGAAGTTGCAATCTTTCTCCATGAAATAAGTCCGCAGCATTTTAAGGTAAGCCTGCGTTCCAAAGGCAAGGTAGATGTAAGTGAGATCGCACAGTATTACGGCGGCGGCGGCCATGTGCGCGCGGCAGGAGTGACGATGGAGGGATCCAGCCATGACGTGATCAACAACATAACCGCCCGGATCGCACTGCAGTTAAAGCACGAAGAAGGACAGGATGAGGAAAAATGATCAGTGGAATCCTGAATATCTATAAAGAAAAAGGGTACACTTCTCATGATGTCGTTGCACGCCTGCGCGGGATTGTGGGACAGAAGAAGATCGGGCATACGGGCACCCTTGATCCGGAGGCGGAAGGGGTGCTCCCTGTCTGTCTGGGGCGTGCCACCAAAGTTTGTGATATGCTTACCGATAAGGATAAGACATATGAGACAGTCCTGCTGCTTGGAACATCAACAGACACTCAGGATATCACCGGCAGAGTGCTGGTCACACATTCTCTGGACGATCCGGAACTGCCGGACGGAGCAGTCACGGAAGAAAAAACAGAATCATGCATCCGCAGTTTTATCGGTGAGTATGACCAGATCCCGCCGATGTATTCTGCCCTGAAAGTCGGCGGGAAAAAGCTCTATGAGCTGGCCAGGGAAGGTAAGACGATAGAGAGAAAGAGCCGAAAAGTCATGATCTATGATATCAGGATCAAGGATATCAGTCTGCCACGTGTCCATATGGAAGTGAAATGCTCGAAAGGAACCTATATCCGTACTCTGTGTCATGATATCGGCGAAAAACTCGGGTGCGGCGGATGTATGGAGAAACTGCTGCGCACCCGTGTCGGACAGTTTACACTGGACCAGAGCTTGAAGCTTTCCCGGGTAGAGCAGATCGTGCGCGAGGGAAGAATAGATGAAATCCTGATGCCGACGGACAGAGTGTTCTGTGATCTGGAAGAATTATGTGTCAAAGAACGGTTCGATGTGTTTGGGTACAACGGGAATCCTCTGGAGCGCCGGCACCTTACAGGTGAGAATGCCCAGGCATCAGCAGAACAGTTGGAGAACCGCCGGTTCCGCATATATGACAGCCGTAGAAATTTTATTGGCATCTATTATTATGACAGAAAGAAAGACAGGTTCCGCCCTGAAAAAATGTTTCTGGACAGAGAAGAGGGTTGATATGAGGTATATTACAGAAATCAAATCCTACAGCGGCCGGAAGAAGACTGCTGTCACGCTCGGTAAATTTGACGGGCTTCATCTGGGACATCAGAAATTGATCGACAAGATCAAATCCTATGCATCCGATGAATGTGAAAGCGTGGTCTGTGCATTCGATATGCACAGAGAATCTCTTATGACGAACAGAGAGAGACGGGAACATCTTGAAAATGAGGTGGACTGGCTGATAGACCAGCCGTTTACCAAGGAACTGCGGGAGATGGAGGCAGAAGTATTTATTGAGGATATTTTATCAAAAACTCTCAGAGCGGCTCATATTGTAGTGGGCACGGATTTTAATTTCGGCTATGGGAAACGCGGCAATGCGGAGATGCTTCTGGAATATGCTGAAAAGTATGGCTATACAGTTGATGTGATTGAAAAAGAGCGGTATCTGGGAACGGTCATCAGCAGTACTTATATTAAAGACGCACTTGCCCAGGGAGATGTAAAGCTGGCTGAACGCCTGCTCGGGTATCCTTATAGTCTGACCGGGATCGTGCAGCACGGGAAACAGCTCGGACGCACGCTTGGATTTCCGACTATGAATATCGAGCCGGAGGAGAATAAAATCCTTCCACGTTTCGGCGTGTATGCCTGCCGGGTAAAGATTGACGGAAAGTGGTATGGCGCCGTCGGCAATGCCGGCATCAAACCGACCGTGACAGATGAACACCGCCGGCTTTTGGAAGTGTTTGTTTATGGATATGAAGGCAACGCTTACGGTAAAGAGATCACAGCGCAGTTCTGCGATTTTGAGAGGCCGGAGACAAAGTTCGGCTCTGTAGAAGAATTGAAAGACAATGTAATGCGGGATATGCGTTACGGAGAACGGTATTTTTCCGGCAACAGTTCAGGTGTCCGGGACAGACAAAGCTGATTTATAGCTGCATAAAAAATCTCTTTACAATCCGTGGAGCGTATGCTATACTATGCAAGGTTGAAGCCGGTGTTCGGTAATCGGATCACTCCGACCATTACTTAATATCAGGCGTTTTATCAAAGTATTTTAAGGAGGACATGAAAATGATCGCAAAAGAGAAGAAGCAGGCAATCATCAAAGAGTATGGAAGAACAGAAGGTGACACAGGTTCACCGGAGGTACAGGTAGCTATCCTGACAGCAAGGATCAATGAGCTGACAGAGCACTTCAAGGCTAATCCGAAGGATCACCACTCAAGAAGAGGACTTCTTAAGATGGTAGGTCAGAGAAGAGGACTTCTTGCATACTTAAAGAAGATCGATATCGAGAGATACCGTTCACTGATCGAGAGACTCGGACTCAGAAAATAATCCGGGCTTTGATAAGCAAGACAGCGGGACAGAGAAATCTGTCCCGTTTTTATTTTACTGTACTTATGAAAATATTTGCCTTGATGGTCTCAATATGCTATAATATTAAAGATTGTGGACAGTTCTACGTAACCGAGACCACTGAAAAGCATATTAATATTTTTTTAGTGTGTTTTTCAGTAGTTTCGGAGACACCTGTCCGCAGGAAAAATCGATTGATAAAAAAGGAGAATAAGATGTACAAAAAGTATGAAATGGAGCTCGCAGGCAGAACACTGCGCGTGGATGTCGACAGAGTTGCAAAGCAGGCAAACGGTGCGGTTTTGATGCACTATGGCGACACAACTGTGCTCTGTACTGCAACAGCATCCGACAAACCAAGAGAAGGGATTGATTTCTTCCCTTTAAGTGTAGAGTATAACGAGAGAATGTATTCTGTAGGAAAGATTCCGGGAGGATTTAACAAGAGAGAGGGAAAAGCATCTGAGAATGCGATCCTGACAGACCGTGTCATCGACCGTCCGATGCGTCCGCTCTTCCCGAAAGACTACAGAAATGATGTGACGCTGGAGAATCTTGTTATGTCCGTAGAGCAGGACTGCAGCCCGGAACTGACAGCTATGCTTGGAGCATCTATTGCGACAAGCATTTCCGATATTCCGTTTGATGGTCCGATCTCTACGACACAGGTAGGGCTTGTTGACGGAGAGTTTGTATTCAATCCTACTGCTGCACAGAGAGAGGTATCTGATCTTGCTCTTACAGTAGCTTCCACAAAGGAAAAGGTCATCATGATCGAGGCAGGTGCAAATGAAGTGCCGGAGGACAAGATGATCGAGGCAATCTTTGCTGCACATGAACTGAATCAGAAAGTCATCGCTTTCTTTGATACGATCGTAGCAGAGTGCGGAAAACCGAAACACGAGTATCAGAGTTTTGCGGTACCGCAGGAGCTTTTTGACGCAATCCAGAAGATCGTTACTCCGGCGGAGATGGAAGAGGCTGTATTCACAGATGACAAGCAGACCAGGGAAGAGAACATCCGTGTGATCACAGATAAACTTGCCGAAGCCTTCGCGGATAATGAGGAATGGCTTGACAAACTTGGTGAGGCTGTATATCAGTATCAGAAAAAGACAGTAAGAAAGATGATCCTCAAAGATCACAAACGTCCGGACGGACGTGCCATCGATCAGATCAGACCGCTTGCGGCTGAGGTTGATCTTATCCCGAGAGTACACGGATCTGCCATGTTTACAAGAGGACAGACACAGATCTGTACAGTGACTACACTGGCGCCGCTTTCAGAGGCTCAGAGACTGGATGGCCTTGATGAGGCTGAAACATCCAAGAGATATATGCACCACTACAATTTCCCGTCCTATTCTGTGGGCGAGACAAAACCGTCCAGAGGACCGGGACGCCGTGAGATCGGACATGGTGCGCTTGCGGAGAGAGCCCTGCTGCCGGTACTTCCGAGCGAAGCAGAGTTCCCGTATGCGATCCGTACGGTATCCGAGACATTTGAATCCAACGGCTCCACATCTCAGGCAAGTGTGTGCGCTTCCAGTATGTCACTTATGACTGCCGGTGTGCCGATCAAGGCGCCGGTAGCGGGAATCTCCTGCGGACTTGTGACAGGTGAGACAGATGACGACTATCTTGTACTGACGGATATCCAGGGACTGGAAGACTTCTTTGGAGACATGGACTTCAAGGTTGCAGGTACACACAAAGGCATCACTGCAATCCAGATGGATATTAAGATCCATGGCCTTACAAGACCGATCATCGAGGAGGCTATTGCAGCTACAAGAAAGGCAAGACTCTATATCATCGACGAAGTGATGAACAAGGCAATTTCAGAGCCGAGACCGGAAGTGGGACCGTATGCGCCGAAGATCATTCAGATGCAGATCGATCCGCAGAAGATCGGCGATGTAGTCGGACAGAGAGGTAAGACGATCAATGCCATCATCGAGCAGACCGGTGTTAAGATCGATATCGAGGATGACGGTTCCGTATCCATCTGCGGTACAGAGAAAGAGGGTATGGACAAGGCTGCAAAACTGATCCATACGATCGTAACAGATTTTGAGGCCGGACAGGTATTCGAAGGAAAAGTTGTCAGCATCAAAGATTTCGGAGCATTCCTTGAGTTTGCACCGGGTAAAGAGGGACTTGTACACATTTCCAAGATTGCAAAGCACAGAGTCAATAAAGTGGAGGATGTTCTTGCACTCGGCGATGTGGTAAAGGCTGTATGTCTCGGAAAAGACAAGATGGGAAGATTCAGCTTCAGCATCAGAGATGTAGATGAATAAAATGACCTTGGGGCAAAAAGCCCCAACTATGAAGTGAGACGGGAAACAGGATATAAGACGTGTGGCAGGACTGTGGCAGCATAGCCCTGCTATGCGTCTATTTTATACTTTCAGGGATGGCGGGCTGCCGCGGCAGTCTGTTTGTATTCATGTAAAGTGAGGGACCGGTATGGAACAGATGTCATTATTTGAAAATAACAGAGCGATGACTCCGCTGGCCAGCAGGCTGCGTCCGGATTCTCTGGATGATTTCGTGGGACAGGAGCATCTTGTAGGAAAGGGGAAGATCCTGAGGCAGCTGATCGAGAGAGACCAGATCTCATCTATGATCTTCTGGGGGCCGCCGGGGGTAGGCAAGACAACTCTGGCCAGCATTATAGCCGGCAGGACGAAGTCGGAATTCATTAATTTCAGTGCGGTCACCAGTGGGATCAAAGAAATCAAGGAAGTAATGAACCGTGCAGAGATGAGCAGGAGAGTGGGGATGCGCACTGTCCTTTTTGTGGACGAGATTCACCGCTTTAATAAAGCGCAGCAGGATGCGTTTCTTCCATATGTAGAGCGGGGCAGTATCATACTGATCGGTGCGACTACAGAAAATCCATCGTTTGAGATCAATGCGGCACTTCTGTCAAGATGCCGTGTCTTCGTGTTGAAAGCACTGGAGGAGGATGATCTTGTAAAACTTCTGGAAAATGCCCTGAAGAATCCGGACGGTTTCGGAAATCAGAACGTTGATATTTCCCCGGAGAATCTCCGTGCCATTGCGGCATTCGCAAACGGCGATGCAAGGACTGCTCTCAATACGCTTGAGATGGCTGTCTTAAATGGGGAGATCAGTGCAAAGGGGATCAAGGTTACGACAGAGGGCCTTTCCCAGTGTATCAGCCGTAAGTCGCTTCTGTATGATAAAACCGGAGAGGAACATTATAATCTGATCTCTGCCCTTCACAAATCTATGCGAAACAGTGATCCTGATGCGGCTGTCTACTGGATGATGCGCATGCTGGAGGGAGGAGAAAATCCGCTCTATATCGCCCGTCGCCTGATCCGTTTTGCCAGTGAAGATGTAGGGATGGCAGACAGTCATGCGCTTCAGGTGGCAGTGGCTGTCTATCAGGCCTGCCATTTTCTCGGGAAGCCCGAGTGTGATGTTCACCTCACTCACGCAGTTGTCTATCTGTCTATGGCGCCTAAATCCAATGCCCTTTACACAGCTTGTGAAGCAGCAAAAAAGGATGTAAGGACATTGCGGGCTGAGCCGGTGCCCATGCAGATCCGCAATGCTGTAACGGGACTTATGAAAGAGCAGGGATATGGAAAAGGATACGAATATGCACATGATACGGAAGAAAAGCTGACCCATATGCAGTGCATGCCGGACAGCCTGAAAGACAGGACATATTATCATCCGACTCAGGAAGGCGAAGAGAAGAAAACTGCCAAACGCCTGGAAGAGATCCGTAAATTCCGGGAAGAGTGATTTTGGGTCTTCCAAAAGAAGCCAGTTAATTCTACTTATAAAATGTCCGAAAAAAGCTCAGACTATCCATAAGTGCTTTTAAGAGAGGAATACTTATCGTGAAACGACTGAGTGAATACTTATTTCTGGGGGCTCTGGGCGGGACGCTCTATTATTCTTTTGAAATGATATTCCGGGGATTCTCCCACTGGTCCATGTTCCTGCTGGGAGGTATCTGTCTGGTGTTTTTTGCCCAGCAGGGAATATGGACCGGATGGAGTGCACCTCTGTGGAAACAAGTGATATGGTGTGCAATCTTCGTGACTTCCTGCGAATTCATTACGGGAATTTTTGTGAATAAGATCATGCACTGGAATGTGTGGGATTATACAGACCAGCCTTTTCAGGTCATGGGGCAGATCTGTCTCCCCTTTACGATCATATTTTCCGGACTGTGTGCTGTCGGAATCCTTTTGAGCGGATATCTGCTTCATTTTTTATATGGAGAAAAAATGCCGGAGTTTCACGTCCTGTGAATAGAGGCTGTGAAATCGAAGTTGAAGTGGATTCTCAAAAATGCTATAATACATCCGCAGAAAATTTGTAGATTTGACTGTGTGAAAATAAGCAGGATACAGATATAGTAAAGGAGTACAAATGTGGCTGAATTAACACCAATGATGAAACAGTATATGGAGACGAAATCCCAGTATCCGGACTGCATTCTGTTCTATAGATTAGGCGATTTTTATGAGATGTTCTTTGATGATGCGCTGACCGCCTCCCGGGAGCTGGAGATCACGCTGACCGGAAAGAACTGCGGACAGGAAGAACGGGCACCCATGTGCGGTGTCCCTTATCATGCTGTGGAGAGTTATCTCAACAAGCTTGTCTCCAAAGGATATAAAGTGGCGATCTGCGAGCAGCTGGAAGATCCGAAGACTGCGAAAGGAATCGTAAAACGAGATGTAGTGCGTATTGTGACGCCGGGAACGAATCTGGATACTCAGGCGCTTGACGAGTCGAAGAATAATTATATCATGTGTATTGTCTATATTGCGGACCGGTACGGAGTCTCCGTGGCAGATATTACTACCGGGGATTATTTTGTGACCGAAATCGAGGACAGTGCTAAGCTTATGGATGAGATCTACCGCTTTTCCCCGTCGGAGATCATCTGTAATGAAGCGTTCTACATGAGCGGCATGGACCTTGACGGCATGAAAGACCGGCTGGGGATTACGATTTATTCGCTGGACTCCTGGTATTTTGATGATGCAGTGTGCAGACAAAAACTTCTGGCTCACTTTAAAGTGTCCTCATTTGCAGGGCTTGGGCTGGCTGATTATGACTGTGGAGTGATCAGTGCAGGCGCACTGCTCCAGTATCTTCTGGAGACGCAGAAGAACGATCTGTCCAACCTGACGCATATCACGCCTTATATGTCGGGAAAATATATGATGCTGGACAGCTCGACAAGAAGAAACCTGGAGTTATGCGAGACACTCCGGGAGAAGCAGAAGAGAGGCTCTCTTCTCTGGGTGCTGGATAAGACAAAGACAGCCATGGGGGCAAGAACGCTCCGGAAGTATGTAGAACAGCCTTTGATCGATAAAAAAGAAATCGAGAAGCGTCTGGATGCGGTACAGGAACTAAAAGATCAGGCAATATCCAGGGAAGAGTTAAGGGAGTATCTGTCGCCTGTCTATGACCTGGAGCGCCTGATCATGAAGATCACTTATGGCTCAGCCAATCCGCGGGATCTGACAGCGTTTCGGACTTCTCTGGAGATGCTTCCGCCGATACGGTATATCCTGCAGGATATGCAGTGCGAGCTCCTTAAGTCGATCACGGAAGATCTGGATCCTCTTGAAGATCTGTGTACCCTGATCACCAATGCGATACGTGAGGATCCTCCCATCGCAATGAAAGAGGGAAATATCATCCGGGACGGCTACAATGAAGAAGTGGACAAGCTCCGCCGTGCCAAATCAGACGGCAAGGACTGGCTCGCAAAATTGGAGAATGAAGAGAGAGAAAAGACGGGGATCAAGAACTTAAGGATCAAGTATAACAAAGTGTTCGGGTATTATCTGGAAGTCACCAATTCTTATAAAGACCTGGTGCCGGAATACTATACCCGCAAGCAGACTCTTGCCAATGCCGAGCGTTACATTACGCCGGAGTTAAAGGAACTGGAAGATATGATCCTGGGAGCGGAAGATAAACTTTACGCTCTGGAATATGAGCTCTATACAGAAGTCAGAGAAACCGTGGCTGCCGAGGTGGAGCGGATCCAGCAGACAGCGAAGGCAGTAGCGGCTCTCGATGTGTTCGCCTCCCTGGCGCTTGTGGCAGAACGGAATAATTATGTGCGTCCGAAGATCAATGAAAAAGGTGTGATCGATATCAAAGAGGGACGGCATCCGGTAGTGGAACGGATGATCCCAAACGATATGTTCATTGCCAACGATACATATCTGGATGACAAGAAACACAGAATTTCTATCATTACAGGCCCGAATATGGCAGGAAAGTCCACTTATATGCGTCAGACTGCATTGATTGCCCTGATGGCACAGGTGGGATCATTTGTCCCGGCAAAAAGTGCTAATATCGGGATTTCCGACAGGATATTTACACGAGTCGGTGCTTCGGATGACCTTGCGTCCGGTCAGAGTACTTTCATGGTAGAGATGACAGAAGTAGCGAATATTCTGCGGAACGCGACGTCGAAGAGCCTGCTGATCCTTGATGAGATCGGAAGAGGAACAAGTACTTTCGACGGACTTTCCATCGCATGGGCGGTAGTGGAATATATCAGCGACAGCCGTCTGCTTGGCGCAAAGACTTTGTTTGCAACTCACTATCATGAGCTGACTGAGCTGGAGGGCAAGATTGAAAACGTAAATAACTACTGCATTGCTGTCAAGGAAAAAGGCGATGACATTGTTTTCCTGCGAAAGATCGTCAAAGGCGGTGCGGATAAGAGCTATGGTATTCAGGTGGCGAAGCTGGCAGGAGTGCCGGATCTTGTGATAAACCGTGCGAAAGAGATCGTGGAAGAGCTCAGCGAGGAGGACATTACTACAAGGGTCAGCGAGATTGCAACAAAAGATAAAGTATCAAAGAAGAAGCCAAAAGTGAAGAAATACGATGAGGTGGATATTGCCCAGATGTCGTTGTTTGACACAGTGAAAGACGACGATGTCCTCGAAGAACTGAAAAATCTGGACGTGGGAAATATGACGCCCATTGATGCACTCAACACGATCTATCGCCTGCAAAATAAGCTGAAGAACAGGTGGTAGAGCAGAAAGGAGACAGATATGCCCCATATACATGTACTGGATCAGGTGACGATCGATAAGATTGCCGCCGGCGAGGTAATCGAGCGGCCTGCATCGATCGTGAAAGAACTGGTGGAAAACGCGATCGATGCGGGAGCAACATCCGTGACTGTAGAAATCAAAGACGGCGGCATTTCGCTGATCCGCATTATGGATAACGGATGCGGAATCCCACATGAAGAAGTCAGAAGTGCTTTTCTGCGCCATTCGACAAGCAAGATCAACAGTGTGGAGGATCTTGCCCATATCAGTTCTCTGGGATTCAGGGGTGAGGCTCTCTCCAGTATCGCTGCCGTGACACAGACAGAGCTGATTACCAAGACAGAGGAGGAAGAACTGGGCACCCGGTATGTCATTGAAGGGGGCAAAGAGATCTCCATTGAAGAGACGGGTGCACCCAATGGAACAACATTCCTGGTACGCCAGCTTTTTTACAATGTTCCGGCGAGGAGAAAATTTCTGAAAACTCCTATGACGGAGGCGGGACATGTGCAGGACCTGCTCATGCATCTGGCACTTTCCCATCCGGAGGTCGCATTCATTTTCCTGAATAATGGGCAGGAAAAACTTCGCACTTCGGGGAGTGGAAAGCTGAAAGATGTAATATATAATGTATACGGCCGCGACGTGGCGGCAAATCTTCTGGATATCGACTATGAAAAGGGTGGATTAAGGATCACAGGATATCTGGGAAAACCCGTGATCACAAGGGGAAACCGTAACTTTGAGAACTTCTTTGTAAACGGACGTTATGTAAAAAGCCCGATGATCTCCAAGTCCCTGGAAGATGCATACCGGGATTTTACGATGCAGCATAAATTTCCGTTTGCAGTACTTCATTTCCATGTGGACGGGGAACAGATTGATGTCAATGTCCATCCGACGAAGATGGAACTGAGGTTCCAGCGACAGCAGGATGTCTATAATACAGTATTTGAGGGCGTCCACAGAAGACTGTTGGAGCCAGAACTGATCCAGCAGGCAGAAGTGCCGGACCCGGTGGTATCTGATGCCAAAAAAGGGGCGGAAGCGCAGACGGCCAAAGAAAGCCCGTTTCTTCTGAAGCCAAGGACACCAGGAAGTGTTCCGACGGGCGCCCGCCCGGTGAGCCGGCCTGCTGTGCCGGATGCCGGAAAGCCCGAAAATTCAGAAGCTTCGAAGTCTCCTGTGGTTCAGACTGCAGCGGGGCTACCTGCCCGGAGCGGAGAAAAGGATGCGGCTTCTCAGAAAAGTAAAGAAGAAGTCCATGATGAGGATTACTTCATCCGGAAGATGCGGGAACGCGTCATGGCATACCACAACAGGGCGTCCTCCGCAGAAGTGTCTGATAAAAGCGGCATCTACCGCCAGGAGGAGCAGGCAGACCGTATAAGGGAAGCCGCAGTATATAATGCACAGCCGGCAGAAGGAGCCGTGCAGTCGAAACCCCAGCAGCTTGATCTGTTTGAGGAAAATTTTCTGAAACGGGATGTCCGCGCGGAGTACAAATTGATCGGGCAGGTGTTTGACACATACTGGCTCGTCCAGTATCAGGACAGTCTTTATATCATAGACCAGCATGCGGCACACGAGAGAGTGCTCTACGAGCGGACGCTGAAAGGAATGAAGACCCGGGAGTTCACATCCCAGTATTTAAGTCCGCCGATCATCCTTTCTCTGTCCATGCAGGAGGCAGAACTTCTGAAGGAGAACATGGACCGCTTTGCACGCATTGGTTTTGAAATCGAACCTTTTGGGGGCGAGGAGTATGCGGTCAGGGCTGTGCCGGACAACCTGTTCGGAATTGCGAAAAAAGAACTTCTGATGGAAATGATCGACGATCTCGCAGATGGCATTTCAAGTTCCATGACACCGGAGCTGATCGATGAGAAGGTTGCATCTATGTCATGTAAAGCTGCTGTTAAAGGGAATAACCGCCTCTCGGCACAGGAAGTAGATGCACTGATCGGAGAGCTGCTTACACTGGACAATCCGTATCACTGTCCTCACGGAAGACCGACGATCATTGCAATGACGAAGAGAGAACTGGAAAAGAAATTTAAGAGGATTGTGTAATAAATAGGCCCCAAATGAGAGGATCATGCTATGGATAGAAAACCGCTTATCATACTTGCAGGACCTACAGCAGTGGGAAAGACTTCGCTTTCGATCCGTCTGGCAAAGGAGATTGGAGGAGAGATAATATCTGCAGATTCTATGCAGGTATACCGCCATATGGATATCGGGTCCGCAAAGATTATGAAAGAAGAAATGGAGGGCGTACCCCACTATCTTGTAGATGTGCTGGAGCCCGAGGAAGAGTTTAATGTAGTGCTTTTTCAGCAGATGGCAAAGAAAGCGGCAGAAAGGATATGGGAAAAGGGGAAAATCCCGCTTGTGGTCGGAGGAACCGGATTCTATATCCAGGCACTTCTCTATGATATTGATTTTACAGAAAATGATGGAGACGAGTCGTATAGAAGGCAGTTGGAGCAGAAGGCGTCCGATGAAGAGGGGGCTTCTGAGCTTTATGAAATGTTAAAGACAGTAGACCCAAAAGCCGCGCAGGAAATTCATCCGCGTAATATCAAACGGATCATCCGCGCGCTGGAGTTTTATCATCAGACCGGAAAGAAGATTTCCGAACATAACGAGACACAGCGTCAAAAAGAATCTCCTTATAATTATGCCTATTTTGTGCTGACAGATGAACGCAGCCGGCTCTATGAGCGGATCGGTCAGAGGGTGGATCTTATGATGGAGCAGGGACTTCTCGAAGAGGTACGTTATCTGAGAGAGCGGGGCGTCCGAAAGGATTCCACGGCAATGCAGGGACTTGGTTACAAGGAACTCTATGCATATCTGGAGGGAGAATATCCTCTGGATGAAGCAATCCGCATTATCAAGCGGGATACCCGCCATTTTGCAAAACGTCAGCTTACCTGGTTTAAGCGTGAGCGGGACGTGATCTGGGCAGATAAGTCTGTGATCGGGCAGGATGAGGGGAAACTTGCGGACTATATGCTGGGACATTTAAGAGAGAAAAACATCATTATATAGATATAGAGGAAGAGACAGATGGAAAATACAGAATCACGATATATGTATGAACAGCTCGGTATATCCGCCGATGTCTGGGCGTACGGTCAGAAGATTGAGGAGAGCCTGAAAAAGCGCTTTCAGGAGTTTGATGAGACGGCAGAGTATAATCAGCTGAAAGTAATAAAGGCTATGCAGGAGAACCGTGTCAGCGAAGGCTGCTTTAACTATGTCAGCGGATATGGTTACAACGATATGGGCAGGGATACACTGGAATCTGTGTATGCATCGACATTTCATACGGAGGCGGCGCTGGTGAGACCTCAGATTACATGTGGAACGCATGCCTTGGCGCTTGCCCTGGCAGCGAACCTGCGGCCGGGAGATGAGCTTCTCTCCCCAGTGGGAAAACCATATGATACGCTGGAAGAGGTAATCGGTATCCGGCCTTCCAAGGGATCTCTGGCAGAATATGGAGTCACATATCGTCAGGTGGAACTGCTCGATGACGGATATTTTGACTATCCGGCCATAGAGGCGGCGTTAAATGAGCGGACCAAGCTGGTGACGATCCAGCGTTCCAAGGGATATCAGACCCGGCCAAGTTACTCTGTGGAAAAGATCGGCGAGCTGATCGCATTTATCAAGGAGAGAAGACCGGATGTGATCTGCATGGTAGATAACTGCTACGGAGAATTTGTAGAGCGTATCGAGCCAAGCGATGTGGGCGCGGACATGATCGTCGGCTCCCTGATCAAGAATCCGGGAGGTGGACTCGCACCGATCGGCGGTTATATTGCAGGAAGAGAAGATTTGATCGAGAATTGTGCTTACCGCCTGACTTCCCCGGGACTTGGCAAAGAGGTGGGGGCATCTCTGGGAGTAATGCAGTCATTTTATCAGGGATTTTTCCTTGCTCCGACCGTGGTGTGCGGTGCACTGAAAGGCGCCGTATTTGCAGCAAATATTTATGAGAATCTGGGCTATCCGGTCGTCCCGAATGGCAGGGAATCCCGTCACGACATTATTCAGGCTGTGACCCTTGGAAGTGCAGAGGGAGTCATCGCGTTCTGCAAGGGGATACAGGCCGCGGCGCCGGTAGACAGCTATGTGACACCGGAGCCGTGGGCGATGCCGGGATATGACAGTGATGTGATCATGGCCGCCGGTGCGTTTGTGCAGGGATCTTCTATCGAACTTTCAGCGGATGGACCGATCAAACCGCCCTATGCAGTATATTTCCAGGGAGGACTGACCTGGAATCATGCAAAACTCGGTATTTTGAAATCCCTCCAGAGTATGATCGATGAGGGTGTGATCGATATCGCAAAAGTCCGCAGTCAGATCTAATAGAGAAGATCAGATATAGATAATAGATATCAGATATAGATGCAGGAAGGAAAAGGAGACAGACATGAGAACAGTTGCAGTGATCGGTGGCGGGGCCTCCGGCATGATGGCGGCCGTGACAGCAGCATCTGGTGGGGCGCATGTGATTCTGCTGGAACACAAAGACAGAATAGGGAAAAAAATTCTCTCAACAGGAAACGGAAGGTGCAACTTCACAAATACCCATCAGGAACCAATCTGTTATCATTCAGAGGATTCCCTGTTCCCGTGGAAGGTCATAGAGAAGTTTAACGCGCAGGCTGTGATCTCGTTTTTCCTTCAGATGGGCGTATATTCAAAGAACAGGAACGGCTATATCTATCCGAATTCAGATCAGGCTTCCGCGGTGCTGGATGCTTTCCGCATGGAACTTGACAGGCTTAAGGTGGAGATCCGGACAGGTATCGAATGCCGGGAGATTCAGCCAGGGAAAAAAGGTTTTACCATTCTGACAGATCAGGAGCCGGTGCGGGCTGACCGCGTGATCCTTTGCGCCGGATCCAAAGCCGCACCGGCTACGGGATCCGACGGCTCAGGATACGATCTGGCGAAGAATCTGGGGCACAGGATCCTTCCGGTACTTCCGGCACTTACGGCACTTAAGTGTGAAGAAAAGTTTTTTAAGAGTATAGCCGGGGTACGTGCAAACGGTTCGGTCTCCATATGGTCGGACGGCGAATGTATTGCAAAAGACACAGGCGAGATTCAGCTGACTGATTATGGTATATCCGGAATTCCGGTCTTTCAGGTGAGCCGGTATGCCTCGAAACTCCTCTATGAGAAAAAAGAGACGGACGCTGTGCTTGATTTTATGCCGGACTTTACAAAAGCACAGACAAACGCATTTCTGAGAGCGCGGGCACAGACACGGCCGGATAAAAGCGCTGAAATGTTCTTGATCGGTCTTTTTCATAAGAAATTGTGCGATCTGTGGATCCGTCTCTCCAAAATCCTTCGTCAGAGAAAGGCAGGGGAACTTACCGCAGATGAGATTGCCTGTCTTACAGATCTGATCAAGGTTTTCCGCGTCCGCATCCGGGAGACGAACTCCTATGACAAGGCACAGGTGTGCTGTGGCGGAATAGACACGAGAGAAGTTGATCCCGAAACACTTGAATCCGTTTATGTGCCAGGACTGTATTTTGCAGGAGAAATCCTTGACGTAGACGGAATGTGCGGCGGATATAATCTGACGTTTGCGTGGGCAAGCGGATATGCGGCCGGCAGATCCGCGGCTGTAGAAGGGCAAAGCCAATTATCCAAAAAGAGGCAAAATTGAATAGCGTAACATAGAGAATAGAAGACCCGAGAGAGCGAGGACAGCACCTTAGCTTTCCGGGTTTTTCTGTTGTGCGGCTAGTGGTATTCAGTTGTGCAGTAGATTCTCTTATCCAAAATGAAACGGAACAATCATATTAAGGATAATTGCAATCATAATTCCCAACACTATCATAATAATCGTATCCTTAATTCTATTACGTTTTAAAATTACTAATCCGCAAATAAAAACTATCGCTTCTAAGATGGAATAAATGTCGAAATAAATCCATCCATAAACGAATGTCGTATTGAATAAAACTGCAATTATAATTGCAGAAAGGACAAAAGATATTTTGCCTTTCCCCTTTGCATGCCAACAGACAAAAGCAAGCAAGGGGGAAATTGCTGTAATCCCAAACCAAATCATCGCATAGCATCTCGGGAAAAATCCAGCTATAAATTTTGAATATAAATAGTAGCTTGTAACCATTCCAACAAAAAATATAAATACATTTATGGCTGCTCTGATGGGAGAATTGCTATAAATTGAGATACAAACAGCAATCAATATCCAAATTGCAAGGCGTCCAAAAAAATTTCCAAAATCCAAACTTTCAATTATGAAGGGTAATTCATTTGACGGAGTGGTATCTAAAAACTTTGAAACGATACCTAATACAATTCCCAAAAGCAAAATAGTAATGGAGTAAAAAACTTTTTTGCTTAACGGTATCTGTTTATTTACACGCCTGATATTATTTAAAAATGACATATTGAGCCTCCATGGTTTATCTTTTGCTCTATTATACAATGACCGCCCTTTCTAGGAAATAGATGAATTGTAAACTTGCTGGACGGGAACAGCTTGCAGCGCAAGGTGTTTCCGATCGGCAAGGCCGCAAAGAGGTAACTGGCGGCAGCCAGCGCAGGGGAAGTGCAGCTTCCCCTGTGATGATTGACAGGAGCCGGAACGCTGCGGGCAATCATCCACTTTCCGCAGGAAGCCCCCGCCATGACGCAACGCACCGGCTTGACCGGTGTATAGTTGCGCCCTCTTTCATAGGGGCAGGCCATGGGTTGCGACTCTGGAAGCGATTATGACCGTTCTCGGTCTGGCTCTTTTCTCTTGGATGTGGCTTTTCCGCCCTCGCCTGT
The DNA here is from genome assembly GCA_946499505.1 of uncultured Lachnoclostridium sp. Classification (GTDB taxonomy): domain Bacteria; phylum Bacillota; class Clostridia; order Lachnospirales; family Lachnospiraceae; genus Mediterraneibacter. The sequence continues at coordinate 2,530 of CAMMSL010000037.1, read as the reverse complement.
GCCGTGGCTTCGGCAAGCCTGCGCTGGATGAAATTGTCCCGCTTCTGGATAAACCGCTGCTTTGTGTCAGCGATAAAGTGGCGGTACTCCGGTTCCGTCTGGATTGTGCTTTCCCTTTCTTCTCTTGATTACATCTACTTAGCCATGAGCTGATTTATACCTTGACTCTCGGGTCTTTTATTATGTTTTTTGCATTGTATGAGGTAGCTGAATTCATATATTTCTGTTATACTTTTCTCAAAGAAAAAATGACTTGAAGCAAAAATAGACAGAGGACAATTATGAAAAAAATAAAGATCATCCCATTAGTGGGAATAGAAATTGATGATATAAAGATCGCGTTGTATTCTTCAAGAGAAGATGTGAAAAAATTATTGGGAGAACCTTATAACATATGGGATGAGTCTCTGTATTATTTTAACAATGAATTAAGATTTGATTTTGACGATGACGGAAAAGTAGAATTTATTGAGCTTTTGGGGGCAATTGACGGGGAACTGCAGCCGGTCATCTACGATGTACCTGCTTTTCAGATCAAGGCAGATATCTTATACAATATACTCAGGGAAGAGAACTGTGGAGATATTGACGATAGCGAAAATGGATATTCGTATGGATTCTTAAATATCAGTGTTGGAGTATACCGCTCCTCCATTCCCAGAGATGTTGAAGAAATGATAAAGGAAGCAGATGTGGATGGAGAGCCAATAGATGAAGGAGAAATTGAAGAGGAAAGACGAAAAGCGGACTACTGGGCTACGATCGGCATTGGTATTGAAGATTATTACAGATAGCTTCCAGGTAAATGATTATTGAGGAGAGCCTTATTAATATTACTAACAAAAATATAGATGAAGGTAAGCCTTTTGATTGGGGAAGAACCTCTTTGGATTATGTAAGATATCGTGATATATATCCTCAGTTTTTTTACGATAAAATGCCAATGAGTGAATTTAAACAGAACATTGAGAATTTGCCATATTTTATTGTAGAAGATATTAAACATGCAAAAGCAAAGAAGTTAATTTCAAAATTAAAATATCCAGAATGTGTTATTTTCTCTGAGCAAAGGCATACTGACAAATCATAATTTGTAGCTCCATAAGATAGAGGAGGTCATTTATGGAATGGGATTTTTTCTTTAGACAGTTAGAAGCAGGGATAAACATTGATGAGACTTGTTTTTATTTTGCCGATGATTCATGTAAGAATGAGCATTATTTGGGTTATCTCCCGCAATATGAAAAGCCTTATTGGGTGGGATATTGTGATATTGAAGACGGGTGTGAATTTGAAAGTGCAAAAGAATTAGTAGAAGCGCCCATATTTGCTGGAAAATCTCTTCGAGAGCGGTGGGATAGCGTAGTTATATGCAGTATTGAGGGCTGTGGCTTAGATGACTGGATAAAGTATTTCCGCCATATATAATAAACCCTAAATAGTAGAGCAGATAATTGGAAGTTGAAAGGAGCATTGCATATGGATTTTCCTTTTTATGATGCGCCAAATACAGCTACGATAATCTGTTGCCATATTTTAGAAAATGGCAGACCTATTTTATATGTATCACATGATGAAGATGATGGAATGTGGCAATTTTTGTGCGGTTCAATGCATGATACAGCTGAGGCGAGGTTGGTATCTCTAAAATCAGTGTTTGATTTAGATAATTCGGTTGGGATTCTTAAAGATATGCCATGTGGTTATTATGCAGAAAGAGAAACACAAAATGATAATTGGCTTGTGAAAAAGCAATAAATCCATGTTATCATGAAGTTAACGGGAGCGAGAAATTAATATTTAAAGGTGTGTATATAATGTTTGAAGGATTTGATTTTACAAATTTCTGGGAAGACAGCGCGTATGCGTTGAAAGAATATGTCAGTGAATCGCCTTCTGATGAACTGATCGCAAGCGTTGAGCAGGAATTAGGTTACAAGTTACCAGCCTCTTATATTTGGTTGATGAAGCAGCATAACGGGGGGATTCCTGTCAATACCTGTTTCCCTACTGATAATCCTACCAGTTGGGCAGATGACTATGTATCTATTACAGGAATTTTAGGCATTGGAAGAGAGAAAACATATTCATTATGTGGGGAACTGGGAAGTCAATTTATGATTGAAGAATGGGGATATCCTGCCATTGGAGTAGCCATTTGTGACTGCCCCAGCGCTGGACATGATATGATTTTTTAGATTACCGGGAGTGTGGGACACATGGTGAACCTAAAGTAGTACATATTGACCAAGAATGGGACTATAAAATCACTCCTTTGGCAGATACTTTTGAGGACTTCATTTGCGGCCTTATAAACGAATATGATTTTGAGTTAGAAAATTAATAATTGTATATTTATCTAGAAGTTAAGCAGAACAAGACTTGGAATTTATAAGCGAGGCGACTAATGAATGGAAAATAATGATAATCATAAAAAGGAAGAAAATTCTTTAACATTAGCCAAGTTGGTTTGTAACTGGCATATTGGTGCTGTTGTGGGATTTGCGGCAGGTATTTCGAAAGGAAGTTT
>CAMMSL010000036.1 GCA_946499505.1 uncultured Lachnoclostridium sp. | reverse complement strand
TTAGGGCTCTGCCCGAAAAGGAAAAACCACCCGCTATGCGGGTGGATAATTATTTCTAATCTTCTTCAAGTTTCGGCAGGATTGATCGCATGGATTCATCGAATTCAGCATCAGAGGAGTTGTGGAAGAGAATCAGGTCGTGCCCTGCATCCAGTCTTTCCAGAGGCTCGGGAATGGAAAAATCCACAGTCTTGAGTTCCAGAGTTTCCTCGTTGTGGACTTCCTTTGTAAACGGAGCATTGATCAGAACGATGTCGTCATACTCCAGCGCCTCTACGTCGATGTCTACAATCGTTTCATATTCGTAGTCACGGATATTTTCCTCGAAAAATTTTGAACTGCGGTTGATTTCTTCACCGGCGGCTGCAAACACCCGGTTGGATAAAGGAATCAAAGTATCATTTTTTTCATGGTGTTCCCATGGCAGAAATGCCGGCTCCTTTCCGTTGTGTTGTTTTGTCAGTTTCATCCTGAAAAAATGAAAAGACAACGGAAGTCTGCTCCGTCGTCTCTGACAATTTTATAGTAGCACTTTGAAAACGGTCTTGCAAGAGCTGTACTGTTAGCAGATGAAGAAATTTTGACAGGAGCAGGGAATAGTAAATATTCATATTAAGAAAAACTTCATAATATTTTCTCTAAAATATTCCAATTCATCCCTTAAAATCAAAAGAAACTATGCAAAGGAGAGGGGGAGAGTGCGATAGAAGCGATCACCGTAAAAAATCTTTACAAACTCTACCGTGTGGGAGACTCCATTGTCCGGGCGTTGGACGGCGTGAGCTTCGAGATACATAAGGGGGAGTTCTGTGCGATCGTCGGCACCAGCGGTTCAGGAAAATCAACGCTTCTCAACATGCTGGCAGGACTTGAACGGCCTACCAAGGGCGAAGTTATCATAAACGGGAGCCATATCGAGAAGCTGAAAGAAGATGAACTTGTGCGTTTCCGCAGAGAGAATGTTGGCTTTATTTTCCAGTCCTTCCATCTTATCGGAACGATGAATGCACTGGAAAATGTCGCCCTGCCGCTTGTGTTCCGCGGAGAAACGCCAAAGGTGAGACTACAAAAAGCCGACAGGATGCTGAACATGGTGGGCTTGAGCAGGCACAAAAAACATATGCCGAACCAGATGTCGGGAGGCCAGCAGCAGAGAGTGGGCGTCGCAAGAGCTCTTGTGGCAGATCCGGCGATTATTTTTGCTGACGAGCCCACAGGCAATCTAGATTCCCACACATCGGAAGATGTGATGAGGCTCATGCGGAAAGTTGTGCAGGAGCAGGGCAAGACGCTTGTGATGGTGACACATGATGACCATCTGGCGGAATATGCGGACAGAGTATTCCACATTATTGATGGAAAGATCGTAAAGATCGACGTGAACACACCTGAAATATGCGATGGAGGAGAAAGAATATGAAACAATTAAAAAGAGCAGGGGCGATGCTGTTGTGCATGATTTTTACAATTTGTATGCTCATGCCGATGGGCGTCCGCGCGGAGGATGAGGAAACTCAGGAGCCAAAGGCGTTAAATCAGATTACATTGAGTGTGGGTGATGAACAGAAGACGCCTGTCTATAAAGCGGGAGAAAAAGCGGAGCTCAAGATCAATGTGCTGAACAAAGGCAATCTGGATGCGCAGAATGTGACGATAGCACCAGTGATTTCAAGTACAGATGAATGGCCGTTTGATATGGAGAAACTCAATTACGAGCAGAGTCTCGGGACGATTCCGGCCGGTTCAAAGACGACAGCTCTGTGGGGCGGCGGTGACGATAAGCTGACTGTCAGGTCTGATGTGACGGGAAAATCTTATAAACTGACATTCAGGCTCACGTATGATGACGGGGATAAACTGTATGAAGCAGACCGGTATGTCTTTGTGAAGACAGAGGCAAAGAAAAGCACATCCGACAGCGGGAATAGCGATAAGGGGCAGGGGGATTCCCAGTCCGGCAAACCAACAGACAAAAATGACGGTGGAAATACCGGTAAAGACCAGATCGATGACAGTGGCTCCGGAGGCAGTGACGGAGGCGGCAGCGTGATTTCATCTGGCGGAGACGTCTATGACGGCGGTATATACAACAGCGACCCTGTTTCAACAGGAGGAGGCTCTTCAGGTTCCGGCGATGGATCTGTACCCCGTGTTATTGTTACGGGATTTGATACGGATCCAGGGACAGTAAAAGCGGGAAGCAACTTTAAGCTTGTGATCCATCTGAAAAATACATCCAAAAAGACAGCAGTTACAAACATGCTTTTTGACCTGCAGGCACCTGCCACAGGAACGGGAGAAGCGGCGGAAGCCCCCGCGTTTCTACCGGTCTCAGGTTCCAGTTCAATCTATCTGGATAAGATACCGGCGGATGGAACAAAGGACATTTCCATTGATCTGAACAGCCGTGCAGACCTTATCCAGAAGCCATACAGCATTACGATGACAATGAAATATGAGGATGGTAATGCTGCACAGTTTGAGGGAGAATCCAGCCTTGCGATCCCAGTGACACAGGAAGCAAGGTTTGAATTCAGCGAGATCCAGATTATGCCGGATACAGTGGCAGTTTACGAAGAGGCAAATATTACATGCAATGTGTACAATCTTGGACGGGTAAAGATGTACAATGTGAAAGCGAAATTTGAAGGAGACGCCATCGAGGGTGACGAACAGTTTATCGGCAATCTGGAGTCCGGAGCTACGGGAACGATCGACGGCATTGTGACAGCTGTAGCGGAATCCTATGACGAGTCCAACTGTAAGCTTGTTTTAACCTATGAAGATGATTCCGGAAAGGAATATTCAGTGGAACAGCCATTTACAATGACGGTTACGGCTGAGATGGAACCGGCGGATATGGAGATGATGACTGATATACCGGAGGAGGCGGGAAGCCCGGTTGGGCTTATTATCGCAATCATAGCTGTTGTGGTAGTGGCAGCAGCTATTGTGACGGTCGTGTTGCTGAAAAAGAGAAAGAAAAAGATCCAGTCGTCGGAAGAGGAGGAATTGTTAGATGAGGTGGAGCGATTTACTGAGGATGAGCGCAGGTAGCCTCAAGCGGCGGAAACTGCGGGCATTCCTGACAATCCTCGGCGTGGTGATCGGAACGGCATCCATCGTCGTCATGATCTCCCTTGGCCTGGGACTGCAGCAGTCTATGTATGAACAGATGGAGCTCGACGGCGGTACGACAGGTCTTACTGTCACGGGAAAGTCTGACGGCGGTATGATGTACAGCTATAGTATCGGTACGGGTAGTGAGGAAGAATCTGAAAAATATATTACCGATGAGACTATCAAAGAACTTAAAATGTTGGATCATGTAAAAAGTGCGGATCCGGTTCTAAACTACTCCGCACTCGCGCTGAAAGGAAAATATGAAGGATATATCCAACTGTACGGTATGACTCCGGAGGCTATGGAAAGCCTGAACCTGAAGCTTGAACCGGGCGGAAGACTGCCGGATCCGGATAGCCCTGAACTTGAACTCTTGTTCGGAAACATGGTTCTTGTTGATTTCTATGAAAAAGGGACGGGAAAGGGATACTGGGAGACCGGAGAACTCCCTGATATTGATCTTCAAAAAGATAAGCTTTTCGTGATCCTGGATCAGGACAGTTATTTTCAGACACAGGAAACGCCGGCGATGGGAGATTCAGGAGTAGATAACGGCGGTGAGGGCGGCAGTGAAAATACGGTAAAGACGCCTAAGAAATATGTACTTGGCGCCTGCGGGGTTATTGCAGGAGGACCGGATACCTACAATGCCAATTCTTACAATGTGCTCTGTGATATTTATAAATTAAAAGAATATCTCCAGAAGGAATTCCGGGGACGTGCGATTCCGGGGCAGCCGACGACCCAGAGCGGAAAGCCTTATGGTCAGTTTGTATATTCGTCAGCATCTCTCCAGGCAGACGATATGGAAAATGTAGAGGAACTGGCGCAGACCATCCGGAGTCTCGGCTATGACGTGTATACTAATGTGGAGTATATCAATGGCATGAAAAAGACGCTTGGTATGGTGCAGGCAGTGCTGGGCGGAATCGGAGCGGTATCTCTGCTTGTTGCCGCGATCGGCATCGCCAATACGATGATGATGGCAATCTATGAGCGGACAAAAGAAATCGGCGTCATGAAAGTGATCGGGTGCAGCTTGAAGAACATTCGCCAGCTCTTTCTGCTGGAAGCTGCATTTATAGGATTTATCGGCGGGATAGCAGGAAATGTCTTAAGTCTTGTCATCTCAGCGGTTATAAATGTTCTTGTTCCGGGAGAAAGTCTGTGGGGAACAGAAGGGAATATTTCTTATATTCCTGTCTGGCTCATGCTCGCATCTATGGGATTTGCGGTGCTTGTGGGTATGGCAGCAGGATACTTTCCGGCAGTACGGGCGATGAAACTCAGCCCTCTGGCTGCAATCAGGAATGAGTAAAAGGTAAATATGAGAAGTTGTATTGTTATGAATGATAAAAAGCAATACAACTTCTCATTTTATGCCAAAAAACAATTAAAATATTTATTTATATTGCGAATTGTATTGAAAGTTGTTATGCTGTATTATATATATAAAGAAATGAGCGGATATGAGAATGCGGAAAGGAGGCTGATGAATGCAGAAAAAATATGAGCGGATCGTTTCATGGGTGCAGGAGGAGATCACAAAAGGATCCTTACACCGGGGAGATAAGCTCCCATCGGAAAATGACCTGATGGACTGCTTCGGTGTGAGCCGTCAGACTGTCCGGCGGGCCATGGAAGAACTGACAGAAAAAGGAGTTGTTGAGGGGCGCAGAGGAAGTGGGACTTATGTGACGGTGAACACCCGGCGATATGCAGGTAAAGAGATCAGGATCGCTGTTATGCTGACCTATGTGGATACTTATATCTTCCCTTCGATCATAAAGGGGATAGAATCCGTATTCTCACGTGAAGGATGCACTCTTCAGATCGCAATGACGGACAATGCAGTGGAAAAGGAGCGAATGCTGCTCAAGGAGTTCATCCACAACCAGTCTGTGGACGGGATCATTGCAGAGACGGTGAAGAGTGCACTGCCGAATCCGAATATGGAGCTTTACAGAGAAGTTGAGAATATGGGGATACCGGTATTGTTTGTCAACAGCTATTACAAGGAGTTGGATATCCCTCACATCAGCATGGACGATCGAAAGGCGGGATACCTTGCGGCAAAACATCTTGCAGAGTGCGGGCACACTCACATCGGCGGTATATTTAAAGCGGATGACGGACAGGGGCATCTGCGGTATGCGGGGTATACGGACGCTCTGATGGAACAGGAGATAAAGATCCGGGGGGATCAGATCATCTGGATCGATTCGGAAGAATTAAGGACAATGGAAGATGAGAGCTCGAAGTTTTTAAAGCGGCTCAAAGGCTGTACAGCCTGTGTCTGTTACAATGATGAGACTGCATATAAGCTTGTAGGAATTTACCAGAAGGCTGGCCGCCGTGTGCCGAATGACTTGTCCGTGGTAGGGATCGATAATTCAGGACTTGCAAAATTCTGTCCTGTGCCCCTTACGTCGGTGGAGAATCCGGTAGAAGAGCTGGGCAGGACGGCGGCAGAACGAATCATCGGAAAGATACTTAAGAATGAAGAAATGGAGACTTTGGAATTTACGCCGAAACTTATCATGCGCAATTCCGTACAGGTCATTCATGAGATATAAAAAAATAAAAGGAGGAGAATCATTATGTTGGAGCAATTAAAGAAAGAAGTCTATGAGGCGAACATGCTTCTGCCCAAATACAATCTTGTGACATTCACATGGGGCAATGTGAGCGGGATTGACCGTGAGAGCGGACTGTTCGTGATCAAGCCGAGCGGTGTGGAGTATGATAAGCTGACACCGGACGATATGGTCGTTGTCGATCTTGACGGCAACAAAGTGGAGGGAAGATACAATCCGTCCTCGGATACGCCAACGCATGTCGTGCTTTACAATCGTTTCCCGAAGATCGGGGGAGTCGTGCATACTCATTCGCCATGGGCTACAAGCTGGGCCCAGGCAGGAAGGGACATCCCCTGCTATGGAACCACACATGCGGATTATATTTATGGTGAGATCCCCTGTGTGAGAAATCTTACGAAAGGGGAGATTGAGGAAGCGTATGAGAAGAATACAGGTGTGCTGATCGCAGATAAGTTTGAGCGGATGAAGAAAGATTATATCGCTGTTCCCGCTGTACTCTGCAAGAATCACGGTGTATTTACATGGGGAAAAGATGCACACGAGGCGGTGCATAATGCAGTAGTGGCAGAGGAAGTGGCCAAGATGGCGGCACGCTGTGAGTTTATCAATCCGGATGTAAAGCTGGCTCCTCAGGAGCTTCAGGATAAGCATTATTACAGAAAGCACGGGGCAAACGCATATTACGGACAGCCGGGAGAACAATAATAATTTTCAGACTGTCGCGCAAAGCGGCGGTCAGCGTAACGAAGTCTGACAGCGGCAGTAGTCCGCAAAAAATACATTCATAAAACAAGGAGGACATAAAAATGTTAAAAAGAAAAGAGTACAAATTCTGGTTCTGCACAGGTTCACAGGATCTTTACGGAGACGAGTGCCTTGCCCATGTGGCAGAGCATTCCCGTATTATCGTGGAGAAACTCAATGAGTCTGGAAATCTTCCCTATGAGGTGGTGTTAAAGCCTACACTGATTACAAATGAGCTGATCCGCAAGACATTTAATGAGGCAAATATGGATGAGACATGTGCGGGCGTTATCACATGGATGCACACATTCTCACCGGCAAAATCATGGATCCTCGGCCTTCAGGAGTACAGAAAACCGCTCCTTCACCTTCATACGCAGTTTAACCGTGAAATCCCCTATGACACTATTGACATGGATTTCATGAATGAGAACCAGTCTGCCCATGGCGGCCGTGAGTACGGTCATATCTTCACACGCATGGGTATCGAGCGCAAGGTGATCGTTGGATACTGGGCTGATGAAGATGTACAGAAGAAGATTGGTTCATGGATGCGCACAGCAGTAGGGGTGATCGAGAGCAGCCATGTGCGTGTCATGAGAGTAGCTGACAATATGAGAAATGTTGCGGTTACGGACGGAGATAAAGTAGAGGCGCAGATCAAATTCGGCTGGGAAGTAGATGCTTATCCGGTCAACGAGATCGCGGAGGCCGTAGAGGCTGTGTCTGAGAGCGACGTAAAAGCGCTGACGGATGAGTATTATGATACATATGATATCCTGCTCGAGGGAAGAGATCCGGAAGAGTTCCGCCGTCACGTGGCTGTACAGGCGCAGATTGAGATCGGATTCGAGCGGTTCCTTGAGGAGAAAAACTATCAGGCGATCGTTACACATTTCGGTGATCTGGGAAGTCTGAAGCAGCTCCCGGGACTTGCCATCCAGAGACTGATGCAGAAGGGCTACGGCTTTGGGGCAGAGGGAGACTGGAAAACAGCGGCTATGGTGCGTATCATGAAGATTATGACAGAGGGCATGAAAGACGCAAAGGGAACCTCCTTCATGGAAGATTATACATACAATCTGGTTCCGGGCAAAGAAGGCATCCTTCAGGCTCATATGCTGGAAGTTTGCCCGACGATTTCCGACGGCCCGATCAGCATTAAAGTACAGCCGCTCTCTATGGGTGACAGAGAAGATCCGGCAAGACTGGTGTTTACAGCGAAGACAGGGCCGGCTGTGGCAACATCGCTGATCGACCTCGGCGACCGCTTCCGCCTGATCATTAATGATGTAAACTGCAAGAAGACAGAGAAACCGATGCCGAAACTTCCGGTCGCAACAGCATTCTGGACACCGGAGCCGAACCTGCAGACAGGCGCAGAAGCATGGATCCTCTGCGGCGGAGCGCATCACACCGCATTCTCCTATGATCTGACTAGCGAGCAGATGGGAGACTGGGCGGCAGCCATGGGCATCGAGGCGGTTTACATTGATAAAGATACGACCATCCGCGGCCTGAAAAATGAGCTCAGATGGAACGATATCGCATACAGAAAATAACAATCTATTCATTGAAAACTTACTCATGCCCCTGTATAATAACAGCAGAGTATTAATAAACCAACAGAAAAGGAGCAGACAAATGAGTATCAGAATAGGTATTTCGGGTTATGGAAATCTCGGAAGAGGTATCGAGTGTGCGATAAAACAGAATCCGGACATGGAACTGGCAGCAGTATTTACGAGGAGAGATCCGTCAACGGTACAGATCCTGACAGAAGGCGTACCGGTCTGCAGTGTCGATGAGGCAGAGGAGTGGAAAGACAAAATCGATGTTATGATCCTCTGCGGCGGGAGCGCCACGGATCTTCCGGTACAGACGCCGGAATATGCGGGTATGTTTAATGTTATCGACAGTTTTGACACCCACGCAAAGATCCCGGAGCATTATGCAAATGTGGATGCGGCCGCGAAAGAAGCAGGTAAGATCGGTATCATTTCTGTAGGCTGGGATCCGGGTATGTTTTCGCTCAACAGACTGTATGCAAACGCCATCCTTCCAGACGGCAAAGATTATACATTCTGGGGCAAGGGCGTGAGTCAGGGACATTCCGACGCTGTCCGCAGGATTGAAGGAGTCAAAGATGCAAAGCAGTATACGATTCCTGTAGATGCAGCCCTTGAGGCCGTCAGAAATGGAGAAAATCCTGATCTTACGACAAGGCAGAAACATACGAGAGAGTGCTTCGTTGTCCTCGAAGAAGGAGCAGATGCGGCGAAAGTCGAGGAAGAGATCAAGACTATGCCGAACTATTTCTCAGATTATGACACGACCGTACATTTTATCAGTGAAGAAGAGTTACAGAGAGACCACAGCGGCATCCCTCACGGCGGATTCGTTTTAAGGAGCGGCAAGACTGGCTGGAACGGTGAGAACAGCCATCTGATCGAATACAGCCTGAAGCTGGATTCTAATCCGGAGTTTACATCTTCGGTCCTGATCGCTTATGCCCGTGCGGCATATCGTTTATCACAGGAAGGCCAGAGCGGATGCAGGACAGTCTTTGATATCGCACCGGCATATTTGAGTGCGAAGAGCGGAGAAGAGCTGCGTAAAACTATGCTGTAGGATACAGATCAGCAGGTGCACGTGCGCCTGCTGATTGCTATACATAATAAAAATAAATATAAAGGAGGAGTGCTTAAATGCGAAGCAGAGAAGAGATCAGAGAGATGATAAGCGCCGGACAGGCAGTGCTCGGAATCGAGCTGGGCTCCACAAGGATCAAGGCGGTGCTCATCGATGTGGACAAAACACCTGTCGCTTCCGGAAGCTATGACTGGGAGAATCAGTATGTGGACCACATCTGGACGTATGACATTGATGAAGTGTGGAAAGGGCTTCAGGGCAGCTATCAGGATCTTGTAAAAAATGTTCAGGAGGAATACGGTGTCACCATTACCAATCTGGCAGCGGCCGGAGTAAGCGCAATGATGCATGGTTATCTGGCGTTTGATGAGAATGACGAACTGCTTGTGCCGTTCCGCACATGGAGAAATACGATCACAGGAGAGGCGTCGGAGAAACTGTCTGAGCTCTTCCAGTACCATATTCCTCAGCGCTGGAGTATAGCCCATTTGTATCAGGCAATCCTGAACGGTGAAGAACATGTCAGCAAAGTACGTTTCTTTACCACGCTTGCCGGATATATCCACTGGCAGCTGACCGGACAGAAAGTGATCGGAAGCGGCGATGCAGCCGGTATGTTCCCGATCAATATCGAGGCAAAAGATTATGACAGCAGGATGCTGGATCAGTTTGACGAGCTGGTGGCAGACAAGGGATTCCCGTGGAAGATCCGTGAACTTCTTCCGAAAGTGCTCCTTGCCGGTGAAGATGCAGGCACCCTGACGGAAGAGGGCGCGAAGCTTCTCGATCCTTCCGGAAATCTGGCGTCAGGCATCCCTATGTGTCCGCCGGAGGGAGACGCAGGAACTGGAATGACAGCCACAAACAGCGTTGCTGTAAGAACAGGAAATGTATCTGCAGGAACAAGCGTATTTGCCATGGCAGTCCTTGAGAAAGACCTGACAAAACCGTACGAGGAGATCGATCTTGTGACGACACCCGCCGGGGATCTGGTGGCAATGGTCCACTGCAATAACTGTACGTCCGACCTGAACGCATGGGTAGGACTGTTCAAAGAATTTGCAGAAAGTTTCGGCGTTGATGTGGATATGAACAAACTGTTTGGAACACTTTACAATAAAGCGCTTGAGGGCGATGCCGACTGCGGCGGACTGCTTGCATACAACTATTTCTCAGGCGAACATATCACGGGATTTGACGAAGGACGTCCGCTCTTTGTGCGTTCTCCCGAGAGCAGATTCAACCTGGCAAACTTTATGAGAGTGAATCTCTACACATCTCTCGGCGCCCTGAAGACAGGAATGGATATCCTTCTCAAGAAAGAGAATGTCAAACTTGACCGCATGATGGGACACGGCGGACTGTTCAAGACAAAAGGCGTAGGCCAGAGAATACTTGCCGGAGCGATCGATACTCCTGTGTATGTTATGGAAACGGCAGGAGAAGGCGGCGCATGGGGAATCGCACTGTTGGCAGATTACCTTGTGCGTAAAGAAGACGGAGAGAGCCTGACAGATTACCTCAACAACAAAGTATTCCACGATGCAAAAGGGACTGGAATGGATCCGGTACCGGAAGATGTGGAAGGATACGAGAAGTTCATGGAGAGGTACACAAAAGGACTGGTGATCGAAAGAGCAGCGGTGGATGCCGGGATTTAAATTCCGTATTTGCCGGAAAGGCAGTTCCTCGGTAAAGCGTCCGAAAATCAATCGGATACAGTGGATTGACTCACGTATTCAGATCAGGCGGGATTGTAATGCTTCCGGCTCCGGTTACAAAAGGAAGATAAACTAATAACCCTGAAATATAGCTAAAAACAATCAGCCAGACGGACAACTCACAGTGCTCAGTCAAGTCCGCCTGGCTGATTAACGCTATATCTCAGGATTAAAGTTTATCTACCCTTTCTACACAGTCACCGTCCGCATTACAATCCCGCCTGATCCGAAAGATGGTTCATATCGGCTGTATCCGATTGATTTTCTGTGCTCATCCAATCGGAAATGTCTCTACAGCAATCGCAGAATTTATAGAAAATCGGTTGAAATGGGGAGGTAGTCGAGAAAGTTCGTCTTAAATTTCAAAAAATATTAAAGATTTCTATAGGTCAATCTGAAAAAATGCTCCCTTTTGCCTGTTCTGTTGTGATAAACGGAAAAACGGATATGGACGAGATCGTGAATAATTTTATTGTGTTTATCCCTGTTGGTCTGTATTTGGGAATGCTGATGCCGAAAGCATCTCCGGTAAGAAAGATTGCTCCGATATTCGGACTCAGCCTGTTTTACGAAGTGATCCAGTTTATCTTTGCAATAGGCGCCAGCGATATCACAGATCTCATCATGAATACACTGGGCGGAACAGCAGGCGTTTTTCTAGTATTTCTGATTTCAAAACTTCTGAAAGACAATACAGTAAAAGTCCTCAATATAGCAGCAATCATATGTACAGTCGCAATAACAGCATTCATGGCACTGCTGATAGGAGTGAACTATTTAATCTGATACCAAACCGATTGAAATAGGGAACGTAGTCGATAAATCTCACCCTTTCGACCAGTTTCCAGTAAATTCCGTGATTATCGGGGAGACACTTCCAATCGGATGAACGCAGAAAATCAGTCGGATACAGCCCTTTTGATGAATCTTTCAGTACAGGCGGGGAGGGGATGTTGACGGTGACTGTGTAGGAATATTAGACAAAGTTAGAGCCTGTGATACAGCGTTGATCAATAAAATGAATATGTCTGAGCTTTGCGAGTTTATTCATTTTATTGATTGCTTTTAGCTGTATCACAGGCTTGTTACTTTGCCTTATGTTCCGTAACCGGAGCCGGAAGCACCCCCTCCCCGCCTGTACTGGATACGTGAGTCAATCCAATGTATCCGATTGATTTTCGGACGATTTATCAATTTATCATAGGATGTCTCCCCGGCAATAGCAGAATTTACAACAACTCCTCAAAGGTATCATAGAATGTCGGATACGACACATCCACGCATTTGCTGTCCAGTATTTTTGTATTTCCCTCTGCCACCAGCGCCGCTATACTGAATGCCATTGCGATACGGTGGTCGAGCAGTGTGTGGATGGATGCGCCTTTAAGTTTTCCTCCGGTGATGATCATGCCGTCTGAGGTTGGTGTTACATTACATCCCATTGCTTTTAGGTTATCGCAGACTGTCTCGATGCGGTCAGTCTCCTTGACCTTCAGTTCGGCTGCATCTTTGATGACAGTTGTGCCTTCTGCAACGGCCGCCATGACAGCGATGATCGGAATTTCATCGATGAGAGTCGGGATAATATCGCCCTGGATTGTGATGCCGTGGAGCCTGCTCGTACGCACAAGGATATCGGCAATCTTTTCTCCACCTTCGATACGCTCGTTGAGAAGTGTGATATCTCCGCCCATATCTTCGCATACTTTCAAAATACCGGCACGGGTCGGATTGATACCCACATTCTCAATGAGAATCTCGGAATCCGGTACGATCAGCCCTGCTGCGATGAAGTATGCTGCAGAAGAGATGTCGCCGGGAACAGTGATCTTCTGGCCGTACAGTTCCTCGCAGGGAGAAATAGAAGCAGTTGCTTTTGTGCTTTCAAGCTCATGTTTGGAACGGATATTGGCTCCGAATTCTTTCAGCATCAGTTCAGTATGGTTCCTGGAAAGTGAAGGCTCGGTGACGGAAGTCTCTCCGTCTGCGTACAGTCCGGCGAGCAGGATGCAGGATTTGACCTGTGCAGAAGCGACAGGTGAATCATAATGGATCCCGTGAAGACTGCCGGGAGTAATATACAAAGGCGCACATCCGTTTCTCAGGATACTCGATATATTTGCGCCCATCTGAGTCAGCGGATCGATGATTCGCTTCATGGGGCGTGAATTCAGAGATTCATCTCCGGATAATTTTGATTCGAAAGGCTGTCCGGCAAGAATTCCGGACAGAAGACGTGTGGTGGTACCACTGTTTCCGACATCCAGGATATCCGTCGGTGCAGACAGGCCGTGGAGTCCTTTGCCGTGTACGAGGACAGTGGAATCTTTTTCCTCTATTTCGATACCGAGTGTGCGGAAGCATCGGATCGTTGCGAGGCAGTCCGCTCCCTCTAAGAAATTGTGTATCTCTGTTGTCCCTTTGGCGATAGATCCGAACATTACACACCGGTGTGAGATAGATTTATCGCCGGGCACGGAGATTTTTCCTTTTAATCCTGTAATACTGCCTAATTCCATATGTTTTATCCTTTCTCCCGGACAAATCTGACGGATCAGGCGCCCGGGCATGATGTATTTTGTGTTATGTACGAGTGAAATGAGACCTGTAAGCTGTACAGCAGTGTAACACTGCAGCACTACAGCACTACAGCACTGCGGTATGGCGCTCAGGTTTCGTAGACAATATAATGATGTTTCTGCAGAAGGCGGGCTGCCTTATCGGAAGAAGCCTCGTCATAAAATTCAATCTTGAGTGCACCTTCTTCGAACTCTCTGTTGTGCACAATGCCGATATTTTTGATATTGATATTGTTGGTGGCAAGTATGGTTGCGATCGTTGCAATTCCGCCGGCCTCATCGATGATATCGCAGTAAAAGGCAAACTGCTTTTTGATCGGACCGGCAGAGCTGTTGGGCATGGAATCCCGATAGTCTCTGGAGGTCTCAAACAATGAGTAAAGTCCGTTTTCATTTCCACTGTCCACCAGCGCTTTTGCTTTTTCAAGCGCATCGATATATCCCCCCAGGATGCTGGAGATATTTGAACGGTTTTTCAGACAGATCTGCTGCCACATAACCGGGGAGGAGGAAGCAATCCTGGTGATATCCTTGAAACCGCCTGCCGCCAGTGCTTTCATCAGTTCATCTTTTGTATCTGTGTCCCGCACATAGTTTACGAGCGTTGCTGCAATGATGTGCGGCAGATGACTGATTGTCCCTGTGACATAATCATGATCCTGGTAATCAAGCACGATCGGAATCGCTTTCAGTGAAGCAATGAGATCCCGATATGCAGCTGTCTTTTCTGCGGATACTTTTTTTGTAGGGGTCAGGACATAGTAGGCATTTTCAATCAGATGTGCCTTGGAGTTGGCAAATCCGCTTTTCTCGGAGCCTGCCATCGGATGTCCGCCGATAAAGTTTTCTTCCATGCCCAGAGACGCGATTTCCTCATGAATAGAAGTTTTTACACTTCCCACATCCGTAAGGATGCAGTCAGGGGTTATGAGGTTTTTTAACTGTGACAGATACGCCGTGTTGCATGAGACGGGCGCACACAGGAAGATATAGCGGCACTCTCTGAAATTATCATCAATAGAAGAACATGCTGTGTGTATGATGTTGTCCTGGACGGCGAGTGCAAGCGTCTCTCTGTTCTTATCAAATGCAATGATCTCGTAGTCAGGGTAATATTTTCGAAGGGCTTTGGCAACTGAGCCGCCGATCAGCCCCAGACCGATAAATCCAATCTTGGTAGAAGCCATAATAAGCTGAATTCCTTTCATAAATAATAGTGGGAAGTGATGAGTCCCACGTTCACAGAGATATCTTAGCACTTTACATCGTAAAAGTAAACGATAAATAATATATGTGAAAAATGAATAAAATAGTTGTAATCATGACGTAATTTTAGTACAATATATCCATGATGTGCTTGCCTGAGTGAAAAAATGGCGGGCAGAATAACTACATACAAGGAGGCAGCAGCATGAAGGTTTACAGAACGGACGAAATAAGAAACGTGGTATTGCTTGGACACGGCGGAAGCGGAAAGACAAGTCTTGTCGAGGCAATGCTGTACGTATCGGGAGCAACGAACCGCATGGGCAAAGTGTCAGATGCCAGTACGGTCAGCGACTTTGATAAAGAGGAGCAGAAACGTGGATTTTCGATCAGCACAAGTCTGATTCCGATCGAGTGGGAGAAAGCGAAGATCAATATCCTTGATACACCGGGATATTTTGATTTTGTCGGTGAAGTAGAGGAAGCAGTCAGTGCGGCGGACGCAGCTGTTATCGTAGTATCCGGTAAGGCAGGGGTACAGGTCGGAACAGAGAAAGCGTGGGAGCTGTGTGATAAATATAATCTTCCGAGAATGGTCTATGTGACAGAGATGGATGTGGACGATGCAAGTTTCCGCCAGGTAGTCGAGGATCTGACCGCACGTTACGGCAAGAAGATCGCTCCCCATTTCCAGCCGATCCGCGAAAATGAAAAACTGGTCGGATATATTAATGTAATTAAGAATGCAGGCCGCAGATATACGGGAATCGGCCAGAGAGAAGAGTGCGAGATCCCGGATTACTGTAAGCCGAACCTTGAAATTTTGAGAGATTCCTTGATGGAAGCTGTCGCTGAGACGAGCGAAGAGTTTATGGAACGCTATTTTAACGGCGAGGAGTTCTCGGTTGAAGAGATTCGTGCGGCCATGCGTACTGAAGTTATGGACGGAGATATTGTTCCGGTTGCAATGGGTTCTAATGTACAGGCTCAGGGTGTTGCCAACCTGCTGTCGGATATTGTACGTTTCTTCCCGAGCCCGGACAAGAGAACATGCGCGGGCATTAACCGGACCACAAACGATATTTTTGAAGCAAACTATGATTTCTCGAAAGCTAAGACTGCATATGTGTTCAAGACAATGGTTGACCCGTTTATCGGAAAATATTCCTTTATTAAGGTGTGCTCCGGCGTACTTAAGGGAGATGATGTGCTTTACAATGTAAATACGGAAGCGGAAGAAAA
The DNA here is from genome assembly GCA_946499505.1 of uncultured Lachnoclostridium sp. Classification (GTDB taxonomy): domain Bacteria; phylum Bacillota; class Clostridia; order Lachnospirales; family Lachnospiraceae; genus Mediterraneibacter. The sequence goes on along the minus strand of CAMMSL010000036.1, from coordinate 10,271 downwards.
ACCGGGCAAGCTCTACACAATGTGTGGAAATAAACCGTCGGAAGTATCAGAGCTCTTTGCAGGAGACATCGGCGCGATCGCAAAACTTGCAAATACACGCACCGGGGATACGCTTTCCACAAAGGCAAATCAGGTGACATATGCAAAGACAGACTATTCTGTACCTTATACATATAAGAAATATGTAGTGAAGAACAAAGGAGATGAAGATAAAGTGTCTCAGGCTCTGGCGAGAATGACGGCCGAGGATGTGACATTGAAAGTAGTAAACGACAGCGAGAACAGGCAGTCTCTCCTGTATGGTATGGGAGACCAGCATTTGGAGATCATAGCGAGCAAGCTGGCCGCAAGATATAAAGTAGAGATTACGCTGGAGACTCCGAAGGTGGCGTTCCGCGAGACCATCCGCAAGAAATCCGATGTGGATATGAAGTATAAAAAACAGACCGGTGGACACGGCCAGTACGGACATGTCAAGATGAAGTTTGAGCCGTCAGGAGATCTTGATACACCATATGTATTCGAAGAGTGCGTTGTGGGCGGTGCGGTTCCGAAGAATTACTTCCCGGCGGTAGAAAAGGGACTTCAGGAATCTGTCGTTAAAGGTCCTCTTGCCGGATATCCGGTTGTGGGCGTGAAAGCAATCCTTTACGACGGATCTTATCACCCGGTAGATTCTTCTGAGATGGCATTCAAGACAGCTACGATCCAGGCGTTTAAGAAAGGGTTCATGGAGGCGTCACCTGTACTCCTTGAGCCGATTGCCTCACTCAAGGTTACGGTTCCGGATGATTATACAGGCGACGTAATGGGTGACCTGAACAAGAGACGCGGCCGTGTGCTCGGAATGAATCCGATCGCAGGCGGCAAGCAGGTCATCGAGGCAGACATTCCGATGACAGGGCTGTTTGGATACTGTACGACGCTGCGCTCCATGACAGGCGGACGCGGAACATATGAGTATACATTTGCCAGATATGAGCAGGCGCCGTCAGATGTGCAGGAGAGAGAAATCGCTGCAAGAGCTGCGGAGGAATAAAATCTGACAGAAAATATCTAAAAACAGTATATGAGATTAAAGAAAGGGACGTGAGATCTAAAGAAGAGGATTTTGCGTCCTTTTTGAGCATAATAGAATTCCGCTTTTTCGCCGAAGATCAACCTTCAAAAAGAACGTGTGAGGAAAGGATGCTAAGAAAGCGTTAAGATTATTGTGATTTATAACTAAAGGTGCTATAATTGCTCTGCTGTGTATGCGGACAGAAAAGCCCGGGTTATACCGGCACGAAAATATTTGACACAACAGAGGGAAAAAAGAATGAAGATTGTTATCATTGGAGATGGAAAAGTAGGGTATAAACTTGCAAAGCAGCTTTCTGTCGAAAACTATGATGTGGTGATGATCGACAGCAATGAGAAGAAACTGAAATATGCTGTGGACCGGCTTGATATTGCCTGCGTGGCAGGCGATGCGGCAGATGCCGAGGTGCAGAAACAGGCTGACGTTCCTCATGCGGATCTTGTGATCGCCTGTACATCAGCAGATGAGTGCAATATGTTGAGCTGTCTGATTGCAAGGCGGCTCGGCGCGAGACATACGATCGCACGTGTGCGTAATCCGATCTATTACAAACAGATCGGGCTGCTGAAAGAAGACCTTCATCTTAGTATGGCAGTGAATCCGGAATTGATCGTTGCAGATGAAATCAGCAGACTTCTGCTTTTCCCGGATGCCAGTAAGATAGAAACATTTGCAAAGGGAAAGGTGGAGCTGATCGAATATCCCATTCAAAAAGACAGCAGGCTGATTGGCATGTCTCTTGCGGATATGTATAACAAGTTCCAGATCAAGCTTCTCGTCTGTGCTGTTGAACATGGCAGGGATGTACTGATCCCGGACGGATATTATGAGATCAAGGAAGGCGACCGTCTCCATATGGCTGTTTCACATTTTGAGATGGAGCGTTTCTTCCGTATGTTCGGGAAGCACCGTGGAAAGATTAAAAAGGTGATTATCTGCGGCGGAGGAAGAGTGGCGTATTATCTGGCTGTGCAGCTGTGTAAGATCGGAATGCAGGTCAAGATCATTGAGCGTGATGTAAACCGTTGCGAGGAACTCTGTGAACTTCTCCCGAAAGCGACGATCATCAATGGGGATGCAACAGACCATGATCTGCTGATTGAGGAAGGTATTGAGGAGGCAGATGCTTTCGTTGGCCTGACGGGAATGGATGAAGAAAATATTATCACAGCTCTGTTTGCCAAGAGTCAGGGAGCGACGAAGATTATAGCAAAGATCAATGAAGACCGCCGCGCCAGCATGGTGGAAGATTTTGGAATTGACAGTATTGTTTCCGCGAAGACAGCGACAGCGGACGCCATACTGAGCTATGTCAGAGCAAGAAAGAATTCACAGGGCAGTGCGAATGTGGAAACACTTTATCAGCTTGTGGATGAGAAAGTGGAAGCCCTTGAATTTATTATCCGGGCAGAGACAAGATACACCGGGGTACCGCTGAAAGATCTTCAGATCAGATCAAATAATCTGATCGCCTGCATTGCCAGAAAGCGGCAGATCATTATTCCCGGCGGTAATGACTGCATGGAAGTGGGCGACAGTGTGATCGTGGTCACAATGGACAGCCATATTGAAGATCTTGAAGATATTTTGGTGTAGGTGTAGAAAATGAACAAAAGAATGATTGTATACATATTGGGGAAAATGCTCGGTGTGGAAGGAGCGGTGCTTTTGATTCCCGCCATCGTTTCCCTGATTTACTGGGAGAAAAGCGGTTTTTCTTTCCTGATCGTAAGTGTGATTCTCGGAGCTGTGTATCTTATCTTTGGCAGAAAGCGTCCGAAATGCACGAGGATATACGGGAAAGAAAGTTTTGCCATTGTTGCACTGGCATGGCTTTTATGGTCACTTTTCGGAGCACTTCCGTTTGTGATATCCGGGACCATTCCAAACTATATTGATGCATTTTTTGAAACTGTATCGGGGTTTACCACAACCGGATCCACGATCCTTCAGGAGATTGAGAGCCTTCCTATGGGCATGAACTTCTGGCGTTGTCTGACACACTGGATCGGAGGCATGGGAGTTCTGGTCTTTGTACTGATGATCACTTCGCTGGATGATGAAAATTCGATGCCGCTCATGCGTGCGGAGATGCCCGGACCGGAGTCGGATAAGCTGGTGCCGAAGGCAAGAAATACAGCAACGATCCTGTATGGGATGTATTTTGCAATGACGGCAGTGGAAGTAATACTTCTTATGCTGGGCGGTATGAATCTTTATGATGCTCTGATCCATTCTTTCAGTACAGCGGGAACCGGAGGGTTCAATAACCGGAATACAAGTGTGGCCTTTTATGACAGTGCATATATTGACGGAGTGATCACAGTGTTTATGATCCTCTTCGGTGTGAATTTCAACCTGTATTTCCTGCTCCTCATAAAAGACTGGAAGAGCGTGTTCAAGAACGAAGAACTCAGAGCATATCTGGGAATTATTGCTGCGTCCATTGCGGTAATTACAGTGAATATTCTGAGTATTTATGAAAATGTATTCCACGCATTCCGCTATGCCGCGTTTCAGGTGGCATCGGTCATTACGACGACAGGATTTTACACGGCGGATTATGAACTGTGGCCTGAACTGTCGAAGGCGATACTGCTGACCATTATGTTTATCGGCGCCAGTGCAGGATCTACCGGAGGCGGAATTAAAGTCTGCCGTTTTGTGATTCTGATCAAATCGATCAGACAGGAAATTCACAAAGTGCTCCATCCGAATGCGGTGACAGTGGTAAAACTTAACGGAAGAAAAGTCGGACAAGATACAATGCGCGGGATAAATGTATACTTTGCCGCATATGTATTTATACTGGTGGCATCGGTGCTGATCGTATCCATTGATAATTTTGATTTTGCTACATCTTTCAGCGGTGTCCTGACAACAATAAATAACGTAGGACCTGGTATATCCAAGGTGGGACCTGTGGAGAACTTCCATATGTTCTCGCCGCTTTCCAAGATTGTATTCAGCTTTGATATGCTGGTGGGACGGCTTGAGATCATTCCGTTCCTGATCCTCTTGTCACCTGCACTCTGGCGGAAGAAATTCTGACAGAAGCGTGAGGCTGAAAGAAATGCATACAAAAGATGCCCCGCAGGGTTTGCTGCGGGGCATTTTGAAAAGAAAGGAAAAATATGAAAAAGATAAAACGAAATATTATTATTGTGGCAGTAATCATCATCCTGCTCGGCCTCTACTATTATATCACACTGCCGGCAGTGAACATCCATTCCACGGAATTCTGGATATTTGTGGGTGTTCTGGTCCTTCTGATCGCAGCACTTTTTGTAAAAAGGAAAAAACTCAGCCGGTATGAGCTGAAAGAATCCAGAGGACTGAAAGTGATACTGGGTATATTTGCGGCTGTCGTTATTGTATATCTGGCAGGCGCCCTGCTGTCCTCACCGGTTGTAAATGCGAAGAAATATCAGCAGCTGATGACTGTGGAGACAGGAGAATTTGCGACAGATATCGAGGAACTCTCCTTTGATCAGATTCCTCTGCTTGACCGGGATTCTGCCACTCTCCTGGGAAACAGGGAAATGGGCAGCATGGTGGATATGGTGTCCCAGTTTGAGGTGGATGACCTCTACTCACAGATTAATTATCAGGATCGTCCGGTGCGAGTGTCTCCGCTTAAATATGCCAGTATTATCAAGTGGCTGACAAACAACGGCGAAGGCATTCCTGCGTATATGAAGATTGACATGGCCACTCAGGATACCGAGCTTGTAAAGTTGGACGAGGGGATGAAATATACCACGAGTGATCATTTTAACCGGAATATTTACAGGCACCTGCGGTTTCGTTATCCGACCTATATTTTTAATGATCTGAGTTTCGAAGTGGATGAAGAAGGAACTCCCTACTGGATCTGTCCGGTAAAGAAATTTAATATCGGACTGTTTGGCGGGGTGACGATAGGCAGAGTGGTGCTCTGTAATGCCATCACAGGGGAGACGGAAGACTATGCGATAGAGGACGCCCCACAGTGGATTGACCGTGCATATTCGGCAGATCTTCTTGTGGAACTATATGATTATCACGGGACTCTCCAGCATGGATTCCTTAACAGTGTATTTGGCCAGAAGGACTGCCTTGTAACTACGGACGGCTATAATTATCTGGCAATCGACGACGATGTATGGGTGTACACGGGTGTCACCTCTATAACGGGAGACCAGTCCAACGTCGGATTTGTGCTGATGAACCAGCGGACAATGGAGACGAAGTTCTACGAGGTAGAAGGGGCGACGGAACAGTCTGCTATGGATTCGGCAGAGGGACAGGTGCAGAACCTGCATTATACCGCGACATTTCCTCTTCTCCTCAATATATCGGGAGAGCCTACGTATTTTATTGCGTTGAAAGATGATGCCGGACTGGTGAAAATGTATGCTATGGTCAATGTTCAGAAATATCAGATTGTGGCGACGGGGGATACAGTGAGCGCGTGTGAGGAGCAGTACACAACATTGATGTATCAGAATGGCATTAAAGAGGTGGAAGAAGACACCCGCGAGATCCTGACAGTAGAAGGAAAGATCACAAAAATCGCTCAGGGTGTAGTGGATGGCAATTCCCATTACTATATTATGATAGAAGGATCGGATGGGATTTTTGACGTGTCGGTTGTGGATCATATCGATGTGATCCGTTTTGATGTGGGAGATGATGTGACGATCGAGTATAAAGAAGGCGAGGAGACAAATACAGTTCTGTCGATGAATGAAACGGCTGTTTCCACTTCCGCGAAAGAGGAAAGTGTACAGGCGGCACAGGAATAAGAGAATATAAAACAGACATAACCGAGAATAAAAATAGCGGCAGAATTTTTCGTTCTGCCGCTGTTTTTTTATCGGTCTGCTCATTATGAGATCACATTGTAATCAGAAGAGTCAATACCGGAAATCTCTTTTTTATCTGCACCAATGCTCAGATAAAAATCGATATTGTTTTCAGAGCTGATCTTATTCAGTTTCTGCAGGAAGACAGGGAGACTTTCAAGAGTGATGTTTGCCTGTTTCAGCACACTGTCGATAAAGATTGTTTCGATGTCGTGATTGCCGGCAACCATGCCGTAAAGGAATCCTACGAATTCTTCAAGGGTAAGGATATCTGGATAATCAGCCATACGGATTGCACGGATGTTGAAATCTACCGTGTAGGTATCCTTGTGGCTTTTTTTGATAAATACTACGTTTCCGTTGGAAGTTTTCACCTTCTCATTTGCAAGTTCGATCATTTGCTGTGTTTTTCCGCTGCCTCTGGGGCCTGTAATTAAATTTACCATGGCGAATCTCTCCTTTATGTATGTATTGTTTGAGAATATCACCTCTCAAATATCATATACTCATTATACACTAAAGCCATGTGGGGAACAACTAAAAAAAGGATAAAAAAATAAAAATAATTGAGCAATGTGACTATAAAACACAAATGATAAATGTTCTCAAAAAGTGCGTTGAAAATAAAAAGCAAGTATGATAGTATGAATTTAATTGAAAATCATTCTCATAATAAAGGGGGAGCCATGCCTGCAGAAGTATTATCTTATTTCCTGAAGAATCGTGATCAGAGGCTGCGCCTGGCATTTCAGGTGGTGCTTCAGTGTGCCCCTTTTTTGAAAGGGCTGAAAGTATCCTGCGTTATATCGCTGGAAGAGGCTCTCTATGAAGAGCTTACAGAGCTGTTCCGGGATACGGGCATCTCGTACCACAGACTCTCTTGTTCGGAAGGAAAATGCCTTGTCCTCTTTTACCGTCCCAAAGAGCTTGAGAGATACCTGAATAATCCGAAGATACGGGGACTGATCCGGAAATATGGGTATGCTGATATGAGCCTTGAAAGGATGCTTGGCCGTCTGTATTTACGTGTGGAGGATTCCTCGAAGCGGGGAATGGGATTTCCCCATGAGATTGGCGCTTTTCTCGGATATCCTGTTGATGATGTGAAAGGGTTCATCGAGAATCATGGAAGAAAGTATCTTATGATCGGATACTGGAAAGTTTACAGTAATCTCACGAAAGCCAGAATGATCTTCAAGGAGTATGACCGTGCAAAAGACTGTGCGGTAAATGAATTTATCACCGGAAAAAGTATCCGGGAAATATGTGAAACGGAGGAGAAAAAATGGGTGTATCAGTAGTATATTGGAGCGGAACGGGGAATACTCAGACTATGGCAGAAGCTGTTGCAGAAGGGATTCGTTCAGCCGGTGCAGAGGCGAATGTCATGGAAGTGGCAAATGCTGATGCGGCAGCTCTGGCATCGGAGAACGGGTTTGCTCTCGGGTGTCCGTCCATGGGTGCAGAGCAGCTGGAAGAGACAGTGATGGAGCCATTTGTGGAAACGCTGGAACCGCTGGTATCCGGGAAGAAAATTCTGTTGTTCGGCTCGTACGGATGGGGTGACGGAGAGTGGATGAGAGACTGGGCAGATCGTATGAAAAATGCAGGCGCGATTCTGGTGAGGGATGAGGGAGTCATCGCGAATGATGCTCCTGATGAAGAAGCGCTGGAAGAGTGCAGGGCCGCAGGCAAAGATCTGGCAGCAGGAGTATAGAGCTGACTGCATATTCAGAAGGAAAAGTTATCCGTATCCCGAAAAGCGTTGACAAATTCTTCTCCTCGTGCATATCATAAGACAACGAAAAAAATTACCGACAACGAAAGTCATGGATTTGATATAGAATTGCCGGATAAAAGGGAGAGAAGATATGAATCAGAATACACTGATCGGAATATTAATACCATTTGCCGGGACCGCCCTTGGCTCGGCGATGGTATTTTTTATGAAAAAAGAAATGAACGAGCGGCTGCAGAAACTGCTTCTGGGATTCGCTTCGGGTGTCATGATGGCGGCTTCCGTATGGTCGCTGTTAATCCCGGCTATCGACATGGCAGAGCAGAAAGATGGGATATCCTGGCTGCCGCCTGCCGTTGGCTTCCTTCTGGGGATGGGCTTCCTGCTCATATTGGATACGCTGACGCCTCATCTCCATTTTACGGATGAAAAACCGGAAGGCGTTCCGGCGCATTTAAAAAAAACAACCATGCTTGTCCTTGCAGTTACACTGCACAATATACCAGAGGGCATGGCGGTCGGCGTCACCTTTGCCGGTGTGTTGACTGAGAACACGACGATGACTCTGGCAGGTGCTTTTGCCCTTTCTGTCGGCATCGCCATTCAGAACTTTCCGGAAGGCGCGATCATATCAATGCCGTTAAAGAGCCAGGGATTGTCAAAGACAAGAGCGTTTGTCTACGGTGCGCTCTCGGGAATCGTGGAGCCGGCAGCGGCATTTATCACGATTCTTCTGACCGGGCTTGTAGTCCCGCTGCTTCCGTACCTTCTTGCTTTCGCAGCAGGCGCGATGATCTATGTTGTAGTCGAGGAATTGATCCCTGAAGCACAGACAGGGCCGCATTCCAATATCAGCACGGTAGGAGTTGCTGTCGGATTTGTGCTCATGATGATACTGGATGTAGCCCTGGGATAAAAGGACAGCGCAATAAATTTATAACTTTAACAAAACAGACTGAAAAAATTACAGAACCAGCGACGGGGCTGCGTATGTACGCGCTGCAAGCTCCTGATCAAGGAGATAGAGACTTTTCGGATCGGATCCGAACAGATTCATCTTCTTGATCAGATCGGTTGCATTTGTCTCTTCCTCGCCCTGCTCTTTAACAAACCAGTCAAGAAACTGCATCGTGCGGAAATCTTTCACATCATAAGCTGCTCCGTAGATGTTGTTGATCAGTCCTGTTACATAGCGTTCGTGTTCCAGACCTGCCTCCAGCACTTCCATGTGGCTCTTGAACTCGGAGTCCGGTTTGTCAATCGCTTCAAATGTAATAGGAGCGTCATTGTTCTGCATATACTGTCTGATCAGCATAGCATGGTCACGCTCTTCCTGTGCCTGTACATTATACCAGTTTGCAAATCCGTCAAGTCCTTCGTCTGAAAAGTAATTTGCAAAAGCAAGATAAAGGTAAGCAGAATAAAATTCCTTATTGATCTGTGTATTCAGCAATTCAGCTACTTTCTCATTTAACATGATTAAAATCCCCTTTCTAAATTTAATATCTTTAACACTGTATAATATAGTTCTAACTTCCGTGAAATGCAATAAAGTTCTGTCGGATTTTCACAAAAAACAAAAAATGTATTGCTTTTTATGAATAAAGTGATAAAATGAAAACAACGGAAAACAACATAAAAATCCGTTAAAAACAACATAAAACAACAAGATATACAGATAAAAATATTTGGATTTGTTTGGAATGGAGGAAAACAATGAAAGTTTTAGAATCAAAATTTATGCAGGATTTCATTAAAATGGCAGATGACGGTTACAAACAGGGCTGGCATGAAAGGAACGGCGGCAATCTTTCTTACCGGCTGAAAAAAGGCGAAGTAGACGCGATCCGTCCTCGTCTGTACAGAGACACCCCATGGCAGCCGATCGGCACAGAAGTTCCGGGACTTGCAGGCGAGTTTTTCCTTGTAACAGGAACAGGAAAGTACTTCCGGAATATCATTGTGGATCCGGAAGCCTGTCTTGCAATCATAGAGATTGACGAGAGCGGCTCTAATTACCGTATCCGCTGGGGACTTGTAGAGGGCGGTAATCCGACAAGCGAACTCCCGACTCATCTGATGAACCATGAGGTGAAGAAGAAACTCACAGACGGCAGACACAGAGTTATTTATCACGCGCATACAACGAATACGATTGCCCTTACTTTTGTACTGCCTCTGGAAGATGAAGTGTTTACACGAGAACTCTGGGAAATGGCTACGGAATGTCCGGTTGTATTTCCGGAGGGCGTGGGTGTGATCGGCTGGATGGTTCCGGGCGGACGAGAGATAGCTGTTGCTACAAGTAAACTCATGGAGAAGTATAATGCGGTTATCTGGGCGCACCATGGAATGTTCTGCTCGGGAGAGACATTCGACCTCACATTCGGGCTGATGCATACTATCGAGAAGTCCGCAGAAATCCTGATCAAAGTACTTTCCATGGTACCGCAGAAGAGACAGACGATCAGTCCGGATAATTTCCGAAAGCTGGAAGAAGGATTCCATATATCACTGCCGGAGCGGTTCCTTTACGAGAAGTAAAAATTCCGATTTTTCGGACTGATAAAGTATCCGCCGGGAGGCAGGTATTGCTAACGCACAC